>JBOFJE010000018.1:0-3541 GCA_051650525.1 Mycoplasmoidaceae bacterium | reverse complement strand
TAAGTGATTAAATGAAAAAGAGAAAGAAAAATTTATAAATGAAGATATTAAATAAATAGGAAATTATAAGGTGGAAATATTGAAATGAAAATCGTTAAAAATATAAAAGAAGCTTCAGAATTATTATCGAATTATAAATTAGAAGAAAAAGATATTTTAATAACAGAGGTTTCTACAATTGAATTAACAGGAACAAAATTCGGAAAATTAATTTTGATAACAGATTATTTAGAGAAAAATTTATTTATCTCTAAAAATAAAAAAAATATAAATTTATTGGAGACCCTTGGATTTAAAAAATTTGACAATTCTTTATATAAAAGGGAGTTTAAACAAACTAAAGTAATAAATGTTCCAGAAGTTATAGATCACTCAATAGATAGTTTTAACTTTTTATTAAATTTAGCTCAAGAAATCAAAAAGGATAAAGAAAATATTTTATTAAGTTTTAAAGAAACAGTTTTTTTTTCTTCAGATCAATGTGGTATTTTAGGCGGAATTATCTTACCAACTTTAAAACAAAAAAAATGTTCCGTAGGTATATTTAATTATTCAGAGAAAATTGAGAAAGTTTTTAAAAATAATCATTTTTCAGAAACTTTTGGAATTTCTAAAAATAATAAAAAAAAAGATGACACAATAATATATATTTGTATAGATACAAATAATTTAAATGGATTTGAAAATTATATAAATGATTATTTAATAAAAAAAATAAAAAAAGAAGTTGGAAGCTTTATAAACGAAGTTTTTTTAAATGAATTAAAAAAAGTATTAAGAGAATTATTTATAAATGTTCAAGATCATACAAGTTCAAATAAAGTATATTTATGTGGACAATTTGTAAAAAACAAAAATATTTTATTTTTTAGTTTTGTTAACTTTGGAGAAACGATCGTGGAGAAAGTAGAAAAGAATAAGCCAGAAATAGCTAAAGAATTTAGAAAAAGAGAAAATAGAAAAAAAATTATAGAGTGGACTTTAGGAAAAGGAAATACAACTAAAAGTGATTGTCAAACTGGAGGATTAGGGTTAGCAAAACTAACACAATTTATGGAGAAAACTATTGGAAGTTTTATAATAGTTTCAGATAAAGAATTTTATAAAAAAAATTATGGAAAAGAATATAATAAGAGCATTACATCATATTTAAAAAATCCTTTAGAAGGAACAGCAGTTATTTTAAAAATAGATTTTGCTAATGAAAAATATCAAAAGAATTTTGTTGAAAATAAAAATGAGATAATAGACGAATATAAAGAAGAATTATTTTAAGGAGAAACTTATGAAATGTATACTTTGTTTTTTTGAACCAATTAAACAAAAAGAACTGATGAGAATTTCACATATGCTTGAACAAACTTTTGAAAAAACTCTTGAAAGATATTTAGAATTTTTTAGAAATTCATTTTGTGAAAGCTTAGACGAAAATATATGTTCAGAACATGGAACAGAAAATAATAGTGAAATATTAGAAGAGTTAAGAAAATCAAAAGATGAAATAATAGAATTAATTATAAATGATACAAATTTATTAAAAGAAATATATATGGATTATGTCAATGGAAAAACTCAAAAATCGATAGAAAAGTTTGAGAAGTTATACGATGAAATTTTTATGGAAGATACAGCAATATTGCAAGAGTACTTATTTTTTAGAGGAAGAAGAAGTAAAGAACAGTTAACAGAAAAAGAGTTGTATCACATACCTTTCAATAAAAGACATTTTATATCAAATCAAAGGTATAGTTTAAGTGGCAGACCACTTTTATATTTAGGATACAATGTTCATACAGTAATAAAAGAATTATCTAGTGAAATTCCACTAGAAGATGTAAAGGATATATATTTAACAACATTTTCACTAAGAGATAATATTAAAATAAAAGCATTAAATTTTACAACAGCAGGATTCTATAATTTCTTAAATACATACTTGTATCCAGATAATTTAATAGAAGTAGAGTTAAATCTTAGCAATTTAAAAAATCTAATTAGAAAATTAAATATAATAAATTGCTGTTCATTTCAAAGGAGATACCAAAATTATGAAAAATTTAGTGAAGAATATGTATTACCACAATTATTAGCAATAGTAGTTAATAAAAAAGAAAATATAGATGCAATCATATATTCTTCAACAAAAGATTTTGGAATAGAAGAAAAAATTTTTACTAACCAAGAAAATAAATTAGATATTAAATATAAAAATAATATAGCTTTTTTTACAACTATGAATAAAGAAGATGATATTTATGACGAAGTTTTGTTTAATAAATTTGATATACTGTCTCCAATTTCTATAGCTAAATTAAGTCAAAAAATGATTATCAAAAATCCAAAATTTGAAAGTAATTTAGCAGTTGAAAGAGCTGAAAAAATGCGATTTAAAGATTTAGAAGAAAATTATAAATATATAAATACAGTTGAAGAAAACTTATTTTTTATAACTAATTGTATGAAGTCAGGAGGAAAAAAATGATTATAAAGATAACAGATTATATAAAAGAAAGAGACTCAGATTGGGAAAAGGCTGGAAAAGATTTGAAAAGAGATATAAAAAATAGCTTAGATAAAGGAGATGTAGTTGAGTTAGATTTTTTAGGCTATGATGCTGTAGGAGTAACAAAATTTTTAAATATAGGAATAGGAGAATTATACAAAGAATATACTCCTAAAGTATTAAATGGAAAATTAAAAGTAACAAAAATATCAGAGACAGCACTGGATGATTTAAAGGATGTTATAGAAATAGCAAAAAAAAGATTTGTAGAAGGAGAATTTAAATAAAAAATGAGCGAAGAAATGCAAATTAGATGTTTTCGAATTTTATTAATAATAAATAGATTTTCTAAAGATACTTTATTTAAATCTGAACTCAAACTTCAAAAACTAGAATTTTTTATGCGAAATATGGATCATTTAATATGCTTTTTATTAAGTTCATTTTTAGAGGAAGAATTAAATATAAAAAAAGAAGATTTAAAAAAAGAAGTTGATTTTATGTTAAAAGATCCTCTTTTTAAATCAAAAATAGTAGAGATGAGAAAATTCAAATATGGAGCATACGAAGAGTTAGATACACATATTTCACTTTTAAAATCGTTAAAACTTTTGAAGATTTTAGGAAGTCAACCAAAAGTTTATCAAATCACCAATAATGGTATAGAATATTTAAAAGAAATAGAAAAGCAAGAAAATTTATTATGGTATTATAAAATGGTTGATTTACTATATAAATATTTTGGAGATATTTTACCAACCGATTTAAAGAATATTCAATATAAATCAGATGAATACCTTAATGCAAGGTGGAATACTTCAATAAATAATGAATTTGAAAAATTAAGAATTCTTTATAACAAGGTGTTTCAGGAGGATGTAACTATATGATGAACATAATAGATAAAAAAATAGAAGAGTTGTCAAAAAAATATAACATATCAAAAATTCATCTAAAAAAAGAAATTCAATAGGATGAAATAAAAATAGAAAACAATAATAAAATTAAATATAAAAATACATTAGTAATAGAATATTT
>JBOFJE010000017.1:0-2818 GCA_051650525.1 Mycoplasmoidaceae bacterium | reverse complement strand
TTAATTCTTTAATTGGAACACCTAATTTAGATGAAATTATTTTATTCCTAATAAAAAACTCTTTTTCTTCTAATGCAAACCAAACTGCTAATTCTGTTGAATGTGTGCTTTTAAACATATCAAAAACTAAATTTAATGTAAATGTTGACTTTCCATTTCCAGGAGAACCTAATAAACCAACTAATGACCCTTCTGAAAGTCCACCAAACCCTAACAATCCATCTAAATAGTTATTTCTTGTTGAGATTGACCTTTTAAATTGTGTGTCTAAATTTTTCATATAATATTCCACATCACAATCAGACAAAGAACCACTCATACCTAATGCTAACTCTACTTTTTTTTCATTAAATCTTTTTTGCATTTCTTCATTTGTTAATGTTTCACCATCATACATATCATTCTGTTTTAATTTATTTGTATAATCTTCAAACTCTTTTTTTATTATTTCTTTTGTTCTGTTATTCATTTTTTCTCCTTAAAACAAATCATTTCAAACATTATATCATATTTAAAAATAAAACAATTTTCCTTTTTGTTTGTATAATATACATACAATATTTTTTTTAATAAAAATATTGTATGTTTTATATACATAATATAATAAATTTTACATTATTATTTTATTTGTTATAATATTGAAGATGTTAAAATATTATTGAATATAAAAAACATCAAAAGTATGCATTAATAAAAAATTATTGTATACTTAATTTAAAACCAAAGGAACAAATATGGGAAAATCAATTAAAGACAAAATTATAGAATTATTTCAAGCAGATGATAGTGGAAATGCAGATAATGACACACCAATTACCAAAGCACAATTTAAAGCAGAGTTAGATTTAATTAAAAAAGAATTGGGAAAATCAATCACTGACACAATTAAGCAATCTCTAAAAGAAATAAACACCACATCTTCAACAAAAAACCCAGAAGAAACTAATCCACCAAAACCAGAAGAAACTAATCCACCAAAACCAGAAGAAACTAATCCACCAAAACCAAATGGAACAAATAACAAAGATGATGAAAATCAAACAAAAGAAATAATAAAAAAATTACAAGAAGAAATTCAAAATTTAAAAAACCAAACTGCTGGGAAACCAGGAGATACAACAGATAACATTACTTTCCAAGCAGAAGAATATATGGTATAAATTTTACATTATTTTTTTTTATGTTATAATTAAATTAATTAGTTAAAATGTTCTAATTTCTTTTTCTCTCCTTAAAAGATAACAAAAACATTACAATTAAAACCAAAGGACCAAATATGTCAACTAATGCAAAACTTTTCAAAGAAAACTATAATAAAGAATTAAGTGGAACAAAAATCCAGTCAAAAGCAGGAAAATCATTCTCTTATTCACAATTAAGTCCCCAACTACAAGCAACTTTAAAATCAAATTCAATTGCAGGAACAGATTTAGCATCATTTAGAATGAACTTTTACAAAACTGCTGATGGAAAAGGACTTGCATTATTACCTACATATATAGAACTTTTTCAAAAAATTGTTAATATGAATATATTAAATGTTCTTTTAGGTAAAGTAAAAATTCTGAATGTTGTAAATAATCAAGTTTGATTTAAAATAGAAACATTACCAAACTATCAAATTCAAAACCTATCTGATATAACAACAATAGCAGAAAGAGTGTCAAATACACCAGAACAAGATGCAAAACAAATTACTATTGATGGACCTTTTAGTTTAACAACAGAACAATATAATTGAGAAATTGATTTTGCAACAGCAACTCCAAACCAATACTATTTAATAGCACAAAATTTATTTAATATTACTTTTTCTTTAATAAGATTTTCAATATTAGTTATGTTTAAAGCAATCATAGGAGCAAACCAATCAAACAATATTGCAGATATGCAAGCAATTTTTGCAATAACAGATAAAAATCAACAAGCAGAAACATTATTTGACAAAATATATGATGAAACCACAAAGTTGCAAAAACTTTGAAATCTTACTACTTTTGGATTAAATGATTTATATATTTATATGGATACTGCAATAATGAAAATTTTAGAAAGAAGAGTAGAAAATAAAACAATAGCATCACCATCAGACATATTTGGTCCTGTTTCAATACCTGAAATTAATGGAGTGCAAATAATAAAATATCCAAGGTTAATGGATGATTTTGGAGTTGCATATTATATTACAAATCCAACTAATATTGTTAGTATGAAAATAGGTCCTATAACAGGAATAATACCAAGTGATATTGTTTTAGGTAGTTCTGTAAATTGTTTTCAGTGATATGAAAGTGCTTATGTAATGGATACTGCAAGAATAATAACAACAAGATATAATTTATTTTTACCAACAGCAGGAATGACTATTACACCAGGAACAAACACAACAATTCAAATATCAGATATATCTCTTCAAACTGAATTAGATGCAGCAGTTATAAACCCAGAAAGAACTTTCAAACTACAATTATTGCAAATTAGCACAAACAAAGTTCTACAAGAAATAATGATAAGACCAGTTGATGCAAATGGTAATGATGTTGGATATAGTGAAAATGGAAAATATGAAAAAACAGACCAACAATTAGAAATTAAATACACAATTGGAACAAAAACAATTTCATCTTTACCATTAATTACTATTCAAGGACAAAATATTCCATCTTCTGATTTAAAACTATTTTTTACAAATACAAATAAATCACAACAAAAAAGTGGTAGAAAAGTAAAATTTATTGATATTATTTTCCAAGAAATTAAACCAAAATCATCATTTTCATCTGAAAACCAAGAAAGTAAAAAACCAGAAAGTAAAAAA
>JBOFJE010000016.1:0-6273 GCA_051650525.1 Mycoplasmoidaceae bacterium | reverse complement strand
ATTTTAAATGAGTTTAATTTCTCTGGTGAGATTAAAACTTGGTTTTTAAAAAATAAATTAAATCTTTTTCAAATTTGTAAAATTCATTTACTTAAAGAAAAAAAATCTCAAAAGACTATTTTTTCTAATAAATTTTTTTCGGTTTATTATATAGAACAAATTATTAGTGAGAATTTTATATTTTCCTATTATACTCAATCTAAAGTAAGTCTTCATATTCTTCTTAGTGGAAAAATATTTTATAAATTTTATGAGAAATATATCTTGCTTAACAAAGAAGAAGTTTTAATTTTAACTTCGAACAGCTTGTTACAAGATTATAAAATCTGTTCACCTGATTTAAAACTTATAGTAATTCATTTAGAAGATAGTTTTTTTAGAAAATTTTTTATTGATTTACCTCTTAATCATTCAGTTAAATTTTATTTTTCTAACTCTTTAAATGATTTTAAAAAAATAATAACTACTGATTTTATCTCTATAAATATACTGTTTTTTTACGAATTATTATTTTCTCTTCTAAAACAAGGTGGTATTATTTCAGATGAGGCAGATTTTATCTCTAATTTTTTTGAAATTGATTTTCAAAATTTAATTTTTTATATAAAAAAAAACATTAAATTTTCTTCAAATAAAATTGTAGAAATTCTTCAAGAGAGTTATTTAGTTAAAGAAAGTAAACTAAATGAATTGGTTTATTTAAATTTTAAAACAACACTGAATAAACTAATTTTAAAACTTAAAATTGATTCAATTACTAATGATTTTTTTTATTTAGATACAAATCTATCTTGTCTTATAAAAGAATATAATTTTAAAAATATAAATTCTTTTAGTTATGCTTTAAAAACTATATATAATATAAAGCTAAAAGAGTTTAAAAATATTAAACTACAAAAGAAATCTTAATTATTTCTTTTGTAGTTTTTTATATTTTCTAATTTTATATTTAAATAAAGATCTTTTCCTTTTTTTGTTGGATGATGTTTAAAAATTTTTTTATCATCTTTTGTTTTATATTTTTTTATTAGATTCTCTTTCTCCATCTTTTTTAAATGAAGAGATATATTTCCTTTTGTTAAAGCTAAATATTCACAAAGTTTAGATAAAGTTATACCTGGTGTTTCATTGATTTTTTTTAATATTTCAATTTTTCTTTTCATCTGTATTCTTTTAATTTTTTTTCAAATTTATTTTGAAATAATTCAAACATAGATACAATATCTGGATCAAAGCTCTTTCCACTTTGGCTAATTAGTATCTCCATAGCTTTCTCATGTGAAAATCTTTCTTTATATGCTCTTTCACTTGTTAAAGCATCATAACAATCTGTAACAGAAACTATCCTAGCTTCTATTGGTATTAATTTCCCTTTTATACCAAAAGGATAACCATTTCCATTCCATTTCTCATGATGTAGTAAAATTACGTTTTCAATTCGAGTTTTTGTATATTTTTTGTTATTTAATATTTTTAATCCAAATTGAGTATGTTTTTTTATTTCTTTAAATTCATCTTCATCTAATTTTGTAAATTTATTTAAAAGTTCTTCTGGAATATCTTGTTTCCCTATATCATGAAGTAATGCACCTTTTTTTATTTCTTCTATTTCCAATTTATTTAAGCACATTAAATCAGCTAAAATTTCTGTATAATTACTAACTCTTATCATGTGTTGTTTTATCTCTGGATTTATATTATATTCTTCTAAAATTTTATAAGGGGATTCTTTTTTTTTAAACCATCTTATTTTCTTAATTAGAATTAATATTTGTTTAAAATTTAACATTTATTTAAATACTCCCCCTTATTATATTTGATACTTTTTATGATAGCACTTAATTTTATGAATCTACAATAAAAAAATTAGAGGTTTAAATTATACTAATTAATAAGATCTTATTATATATCTTATTATATATCTTATTAAGACCCCATCAACCATATTGAAAAATAAGGTATTTCATATAATTAAATATGACAAAAAAACGGTTTTCATATAATTAAATGCGACAAAAAAACGGTTTTCATATAATTAAATGCGACAAAAAAACGGTTTTCATATAATTAAATGCGACAAAAAAACGGTTTTTATATAATTAAATGCGACAAAAAAACGGTTTTTATATAATTAAATTTGTGGATTTACTTGAGAGTAAGTTATATTTTAAATGTTATAAAATCTAGTTTTGAGATTAGAATTAAAGTTTATAAAGAGGGAGATGAGATGAGAGATAAAGAGATCGCTCACCATAATAGTATTGCTCAAGGAAAGCTTGAGGATTTTGAGTTAAGAGAGTTAAAGCTATTTTTAGCATTGATGAGTGATGTGAAAAAAGATAAAATTTTATATGAATATCCTCATTTAAAGATAAAAAAATTTATAAATATGGGAGATCAAAGTTATAGTAATTTCAATAAAATCATAAAAAAATTACAAAAAAGAGTTTTAGTAATTAATGATAATGAAGAGGAGTACAGATATAGTATATTTTCTATGCTTTATTTTAATAATAAAACTAAAACAATAACTGTTGAGTATTCTCATAGATTTTTTCCATTAATAAGTGAATTTCAAAATAACTTTTGTAAATATAAATTAAAAAATTTAGAAAACTTAACAAGTAAATATTCAGTGATGTTTTATATTCTATGTAAAGCAAATCAGTATAAAAGAGAATTTTTTTTAAGTAATCTAGATGTGGAGTTAAAAATAGGTAAAAAAATGAAAAGTAGTGATTTAGATAGAAGAGTACTCATACCAATAATTAAAGAGATAAATGATCATACTGATATTAATATTGAAATAAAAAAAGAATACTCTCATAGAGTAGGTCGAGGAAGGACAGCATTAACAGGATACACCTTTATAATTTCAAAGAAAATAATAAAAACAACAGATGAATTAATTTTAGCTATAGAGAAAGCTAAAAAAAATATTTACATTCAAAAATCTAAAGTTTTAAATAGTGAAAGTGTACAACTACTGTTAAACCACATATCCCAAGACCAACTAATATCTGGATTAAATTATGCATATCATAAAATTAATAAAGATTTTACAAAATTAGAATATTTAAAAAAAGTAATTTTAACAAATTCAAATGAAGATCTTGTTGAAAAGAGTACCCAACTCCATCATCCCCTAGATAATCCTAAGCAAATTAATGATTTTTTTGAATATAAAAATGTGAATATGATATCTGAAGAAGTTGAAAATAAGCTAATTGAGCATCTAGTAAAAATTGAAAATGTTGACCAAAACTTTTTAGTTAATTTAAAAAGAAAAAATAAAATTATTTATCAAAATTTTTTAAAAGGTAATATTCACAAGATAAAATCTTAAAAATGTATATTAACAAGAATGAGAATTCCAAAATTGGATTTTTTCTATAAAATAATTAGTTATAATATTTAAAGAGGTGGTTCATATGTCAAAAACGACTCTTATCGAAAAATTAAATGAGAAAACAGTTGATGAATTACTTGAATTATTAATACTGGGGTTAGAGATTGAAAGAATTGAAAAAGAAGAGAGTAGTAAATTAAATGGGTAATTTAAAATAATACCAGAGTTAATCTCTGGTATTTTTATCATTAATTTTTAATTTGTATAAAAAATAAAATATGAACTCAAAAATAGGATTACAACCAGGTAGTTTAATTTATACAGGTAACTATAAGCTACAAGATGTTATAGTTCTTGAACAGTTTAGCTATAATGAAGATGAAGTCAATATTGAAACTAATAATTTAAAACAAGATTTAAACTTTAAACTTATATCTCCAGAAAGTAATGATATTTTTAAATATGAACAGATATCTTTACTTTTATTTGATAATCTTTTAATAACATTTCAAGAATCTCCAAATTCTATTTTTGATAAAATAAAAAATAGAATTGAAAAAATATTGGAAGATTGAGAAAATGTGTTTATCCATTAAACTAACTAAGTTAGTAATCTAAAAAGTAATGAAGTAAAAGAATTCTTTGGTGAAGACGTTGGAATTTTCTTAGTTGATTTAGAGGATCATATAACTATTGTTTATGACACTGTAGAAAATCTTTTTATTAAAGGAAATGAGTTAATTCAACTATATCATACAACTATACGTACTGGAATGAATGAAATTATGAAGGTTTTAACTATGATATCAACAATTTTTATACCTTTAAGTTTTTTAGTAGGTCTTTATGGAATGAACTTTGAAACTATACCTGAATTACAATGGAAATATGGATACTTTTTATTACTTGGAGTTCTTTTCTCAATAGTTGGGAGTATGGCATACTTCTTTAAAAAGAAAAAATGGTGGTAGAATATGAATGAATTAAAATCTACAGAGGTTGTCGAACTGTGCAAAAATTCAGATCGATTTTGTAAAAAAGAGTTTATGGCCTTACATAGTAACTGTTTTACAACTCTAAAATATTTACAAACTATGATGTTTGAAAAAATATTGTGGATTTAATTTAAAATAAGGAGTTGATTTAAATGAAGAATATTAAAATGATAAAAATTATTTGTGTATCATTATTAACATTAATTTTTGTAGGATGTAATCATTTAAATACTAAAGAGTATATTGGAAAATATACTTATGGACATGAAGTTGAGATATTTACAGATAAGAAAACAGAGCAAGTGTATTGGTTATATGGTAATATAGAAATTCTAAACCAATATATGAAAGATTTAATGTCTATTAAAAATACCTCTTATCCAGAGATTAAAATTAAAATTAGGGGAATTGATAGAGGAAAAGCTACAAATGGTTTAGCACAAGATAATGATAGAACTTTGGAAGTTAAAGAATATTTAATAATCGAATAAGAGTTTTTATAAAAATTAATAGCTAAATAAAAAAGGGACTCTTAACTTATTTGTATCGGAATCTCTTATTATTTAGCTATTTTTGTTATAATCCATAATATAGTAAGTATAATAAGTAGCGTTCTCTTTTATTTTTTTCTTCTACTTGTTTTCGTTCAAATTCTTTTTTAGCTTGAAACTCTTCAGCAGTAAGTATAGTTTTTTCTATTTTTATTTCTTTTCTTTGGTCAATAAATCCTGATTGTGTAGCGAAAAATATAAGAATTAAAAAACTTAAAAATATAGAAAGCCATAATTTTAGTTCAAGTAAAAATCTCATGTCAAATTCTCCTTCAGTAATTTATTTAAAAAATATAATAAATGAAAAAAGCCTAATTATAAAAATTAAGCTTCTTCTATTTATTTTCTTATAAATTTAGGTTGTATTTATTATATCAAACGATTTTATAAATCGACAATAAATTTTTTAAAACAAATTTGACTTTTAATTCAAGATATGTATATAATTTCTCTAATGTTCAATAAAATATGGGGGGAATTTAAATATGTTTAATAACTTTGAATCTGAAGATGTAACATTAAATTTAATTGAGAACATTATATTTTCAAACACAACTTTTTATAATCGTCTTGATGATTACACTACATTAAAAGAAGAGGATACATTCTTAGAACTTGTCAAATCAATCAATACAGTCGGTCTTTTAAATCCAATATACCTACAAAAAATAGATAATAATTATATCATCATAAATGGTTTTCGTAGGTCATTAGCACTAAAAGAAATTTTTAAACAAAATAAAACTATATCCTTTAAAAATAAAGCTACTATTTTTGAAAATTTAATATCAGTAAATCACAATTTCATGCAATAAAAAAAGCTTTAGACTTTGATCCTTTCATAAAAAAATTTATTTTACAAGCAGCAGGACCAATGAAAGCCGATATTTTAAATAAAATACTAGAAATTCTTCTAATTCGTGAAGACAAATCTATTGCTCAAGCAATCATTAAAACTTATACTAATAAACCCTTAAATGAATTAAAAATAATTTTAAAAGAACTTCAAAATATAAAAACTGAAAAAAATAATCTCTTTGAATTTAAAAAAAGAGGACATACTACTTTTTTTAGGATAAATGAGCTCCTTTCAGATGAAGATTACCTAAAGATTCAAACTTTCATAAAAACTTTATTAAATCGTTAAATAAAAAAATGTATGTGTAACATTTTAATTTAGTTATACATACATTTTTTATATTGTTATTTCAGTTGTCGGGTCACCCGACAACTGTTTAAGGTAACTACTCAGCTGGTAGATTACAAAAAATAAAAAATAGCTAAATAATAGGAGATTTCTATATCGTTAGATGTAGTAGTCTCCTTTTCTATTTAGCTATTAATGAAATAATCTCTTCAAGTTTAAATATTCTTTTTA
>JBOFJE010000015.1:0-3910 GCA_051650525.1 Mycoplasmoidaceae bacterium | reverse complement strand
AAGTAAAACAATCCCTTGAATATGCTTTTAAATTATTAGATAAAGAATTTAATTTTGGACTTGATAAAAAATGAGAATTAGATTTAGAATTAGATATCCCAGATGTTGATAAAATATTATTTTCAACTAATAATGAAACTACATCTTCAACAAAAAACCCAGCAACTCCAAACCAAAACCAAGAAATTTAAATTTTTGCTAAATAATCTAATGCTTGTTTAATTTCTGCAAAACTTTCTTTATCATTTAATAATTTTACTGATATAGATTTTGCTATTTTTAACTCTTCTTCTGGTTTTATTTCTACTAATCTTGGTTCTACAAGTTTTTTCATAAATTCCCCCTTTTAAATGATTTGTATATTTGTCATAGTATTTTTTAAATTATCTTTATCATTTAAATTAAAAAATAATGATTTTACAACATTAGAACCATCATTTTTTAAATATGTAATTCTAATTTCATTATTCAAACTATATCCTAATGCAATAATATTTATTTCATTAATATCTGTGATTGCAATACCTAAATTCTTAAATTCTTCTTGTAAAACAAAACTAAATTTATTGGTTTCAGAACTCCCAGGATTTAAAGCAGCATTAATAAATGTATCTAATTCCAATAAATCCATTACTTTATCAAAAGTTGGTATAACTTTACCTGTTCCTTTTTGTTGAAAAGTAATAACTCATTCATAAGTATATAAATTTGATTTAATATAATCAAAAATTTGATAATTTTCATCTCAATTTGCTAAATATCAAGCAAAATATTCATCAGTAGGAATGGAATTAGAGTAATTCCCAACTGGAAAAGGTTTATTTGCACCAGCAGGAATTGTGCTCCCCCAAGGAATTCCAAATCTAACCCCAGGTCTTGGTGCTTCTCCTTGTCTTTCTGCTCTTGTTGCAATTGTAATATCATTAACTTTTGATAAACTTTCTTTTATAGAACTAAAATTATATTTGTAAAATGGATAAATTGTTTCAGTGATTTTTGATATTTGAGTGATATCAATATTTGTTGTATCAAAACCTTTTAACTTTAATATTTGTAAACTTATTTCCTTAAAATGATTTTCATCACTAATATCTTGTTTTGTTTCAGATAAATCTAAAAAACAATCTACATTTATATTCTTTGCTGTATCTGATAATAAATATTTTCAAATATCATTCACACCATTATTTATATCACCTAAACCCAAAAATACTAAATAATTTAATTCATTAGTTTCTAATGATTGCTTACTATCATCAATTAAGTTTATATTTTGAACTAATACTGGTAATTCATTTCAATTATATACCTTATCATTACCTTTAATAATTTTATTATTTTTTATAACCTTGTTTTTTAATTTAATAACTAAATCATTATCTACAACATTAAAATTAAAATAACTGGAATTCAATTTAACTTTATAATCTAAATTACTCAAAGGATTTCCACTATCAGATGATGGTAAATTTATATCTACAACATTTAAATTTCCATTCTTATCTATTGCTGTCTTAAATGTATTATAATAATCAACAGGATTTAAAAAATTATCAAAGTAAAATGGTTGTAGCACCACTCCACTTTCTGAAAGTCCACCACCATAAACAAGTTTAGAATAACAATAATAAGAGCACATTTTAAACAAATACATTAATGAGTAATAATATTCAGAATTAACATCCAAAACAGGGATTTTATTGTTAATATCCCAAAATCCACCTGTTTTTGATGCATCTAAATAAAAATCAGAAAAAACATTTATTGCATCAGTATTTGCTCTCATAGCATATAAATAATCATTAATGTTTCTAATTTGTTTTGTAGAAAGAAATTCAGGGGATAATCCACCATTTGACATAAAATTTAAATTATTAGCAGAAATAGTTGCTAAATTATATAAAAATATTTTATAATAATTATCTGGTATTAATATATCACTATTATTGCTACATAGTTTAAAATAAATACTTTCAGGTTTATCAACAAAGGGAATAAATTTAAAAGGACTTATAAAATTTTTAAAATCAAATCAAGGGAAATAAAACCTTAAAGTATTAGTGGTATTAATAGGTTTAATCCATAATGGGAATACATTATCATCACTTTCAAATTCTAATGGAATATTAGTATATTGATTAGAATGCAGAACATTCCCATATGCAAATATTTTACCTTTTACAAGAAATTCAGATAATAAAACTCTTTGATTTTTATTTAATAATTCAATTTTAGAAATTGTTGTTTGCTCCATACCTTGTTGTCAATCAACCAAAACATCAGCATCACAATTCTTAAAAATTCTAAATCAATCTTTAAGTGGGATACTTTCTCTAATTGAAAAGATATTATCTTCATATAAATATTCTATTTTTGATAGTAAGGTAAACATACCAATATCTCTTATAGGAGCATCAGTTTTTTTGCAAATTATATAAATATTATTATCAAAAATATTTATATCTTTATTAAACAAAGGATTAAAAATATAAGATTTATTAAATGTTTTATAAATAGATATAGATGTGTTTGTTATTACATCTTCTTGTGTATTTATAGCAGTTGCTTGTCTATCATCCAATAACTTAATATACCCTATTTTTGATATTTTTATAAATGTTTTAGTATTTAATTTTATAACAGCATCTTTATTTGAATTATTTATATTATCAAAAGTATATAATTCTCATTCTGTATAAGAACTTTCATTTTGATATGCAGGATTAATTTTCTGCTGTTCTGCTAACTCTTCACCCATTTCTTCTTGGTATGAACCAGTATTAAACTCATTACTCATTTTACATCCTTTCAATTAAGTTAATTATATCAGATAAATTCCAAATGTTGTCATTAAATAATACAATTCTTCTTCCTAATGCATATTCCTTTGCATCTGTTAATTCCAATTTGTTGCTGGTTTTAATTGTTTCTCTTTGTTTCTTTGCAGACCCTGAATATTCTCAACTTGCATATTCAGCAACTAATCCCCTTGCATATTCTGTATAGTATTGTTTCCCTGCATTAATTGTTCTTTCTGCAAATATTGTTCTTGCTTGAAGATTACAACATTCAGAATTTTTAAAACTTGCACTTTCAGAAGAAGATATATCAATATTTAATTTTGTAATTTCAGTTGCAAATCATTGTCCTGGGATACTATTATTAGTATCTCATACTAAACTCCAAGATTTTAACATAAAAACAGGATATTTTTCTAAAAAATTCTTTAATTTTTCAATTATTAATTCATTTTGTTTAAATGTTGCATAATCTTCTTTTGATAGTGTTCTTTTTTTAATTTCAAAACAAAATAAATCAACCATAAACTCACATCTATCATTATCATTTAAAACTAAAATACCACCATATAAAGCAGTTCCATCCCCATTAGCACCTGTTCCCCAATCAAGTCCTAAAACATATTTAATTTGAAAATGATGATTATCCTTAGTGCAAAGTTTTTCCACATATTTCATATCAATTTGTTGATATTTATGTAATATTGATTTTAAAACATATCCAGTATATGATAAAGAATATTGTCTCAATCCAAGTCTTAAACAATATCAACTCTCAATATTACTATTTCTTTCACTTTCATAGAGTGCATATTCATTATCATCCAAAAATTCATTTACATAATAACTTACTCTCATACATTTAATACCTAATGATACCTGTTTCATTTCCCCATTAATCAAAGTTTCAGTTGCACCATATGCTAAATCTTCATAGTAAATTTTTTTATCTTGCAATAATAATTCTTTATTTTCTTCATTAGATGGTATATATTGTTCTATATATTCATTAACTAATCAAGTTAAGCAGTAGTCATTAAAACAAAAAAACATTTGCTTTTTAAATGCTGATTTACCCCTTAAAATAGATGACATTAAAATTTTTAATTGAT
>JBOFJE010000014.1:0-65002 GCA_051650525.1 Mycoplasmoidaceae bacterium | reverse complement strand
TATCAAATAATTTAAAAATAACACTTAATCTGATGATTTCTGGTCTTGTACCAACAATTGAAATTATTTTTAATTTCATAATAATCCTTTTAATATTATTTATTATATAAGTAAATATAAATATTAAATAACTCTTTTTTATTTTTATAATTATAAAAATATTTGATTAACAATTATAATATTGTAATAGGTTGTGCAGAAATATTATATATATTTTTGCTGTTTAGCTGTTTTAAGGATTATAGAATGGGAATAAAAAAAGTTTTAATAATAGCTCAAAGAATGTTACCAGATATAGGGGGTATTGAAAAGTATATTGATAATTTAATAAATTTATTTAGCTTGGAAAATTTGAAAATAAATATATATATTACTGAAATTGTTTCTAGCAAATATGAAAAAGAATACAAAAAAAAATATCCAAATGTAAATATAATATATGCTAAATATATTAAAAATAATAATTTTCATTTTTTAAATAATGTATTTTTTAAAAATTTTTTTAATATAATAAATAAAAAAATTGCATTTGGCAAATTTTACAAGAAAAAAAATTATGATCTTATTATTGATAATACTTTTTTTAATTTTAGAGAACTTAGAAAAGACAAAAAAGTTTATTATGTACAACATAATTCCCCTGAAATTTTTATAAAAAAAAAAATAAAATTATTTTTTTTAATAAATCCTAAAAAATTTATTCTTGTATTACGGGATAAAATTTTAAAGACATCATTATCTTGAATATATTATACAAACATAATTTTATATAGTGAAAAAGATAAAATAATATTTGAAAAACATAGAAAATTTTCTAATTGACAAAATGTATTTTTTTGCCTTTGCTGCATCAGAAAATATGATATTGAATACAATTACAATTCAAGAGGTAATATTATATCTATTTTAAGGTATGAAAATGAACAAAAAAATTTAACATTTATGGATGAAGTATCCAAAAATCTAGATAATCCTATTAATGTTTATGGCGAAGGAGATGATAAGGATTTATTTCAAAATACAATTGTTCATGATAAGATTACTGAAGAAAATTTAAAATACAATATACTTTCTAAAAGTTCATTATATATTATGACTTCGAATTTTGAAGGATTTGGATTTGCTATAGTTGAGGCATTATCAATGGGTCTTCCTATTATAATCAGAGACACATTTCCTCATGCTACTACATTAGTAAAAGATAAATATAACGGATTAGTTTTTGATAAAAATGCAACTCCTGTTGAAGTTGCAAATGGAATTAAAGAATTACTTAAAAATCCTAAATTGCTGAATGATATGAGCAAGAATTCAATTAAAATTTTTGAAGAGAATTTTGAAATTTCTAATTTTAATAAATCTTGAGAACATATAATAAAACAAATTTTAAACAAATAATAATGATAAATTATTATGAATATATAATATTTATGCAATTTAAATATTGTAAAGGATTATAAAATGGTGATCAAAAAAGCTTTAATAATAGCTCAGAGAATATTGCCAGATATAGGTGGCATTGAGAAATATATTGATAATTTAATAAATTTATTAAGTTTAGAAAATTTCAAAATAGATATATATATTACTGAAGTTGTTTCTAGTGAATATAAAAATAAATATAAAGAACAATATCCTAATGTAAATATAGTGTATAGTGAAATCAATAATTTTTGCTGTTTAAAAAAAATATTATTAAAGGAATTTGTTCTTAACATAATATATAAAAAAATAGCATTTAGTAAATTTTATAAGAAAAAAAATTATGATTTTATTATTGATAATACTTTACTTAATTTTAGAGAACTTAGAAAAGATAAAAAAGTTTTTTTTGTACAACATAACCCCCCTGAACTTTTTATAAACAAAAAATCTAAATTATTTTTTTTGAGAAATCCAAAGAAATTTATTTGAATACAATTGAATAAAATTTTAAAGATATCATTGTCTTGAATAAATTATTCAAATATAATTTTATACAGTGAAAAAGATAAAATTATATTTGAAGAATATAAAAAATTTTCTAATTGGCAAAATGTATTTTTTTGTCTTTGTTGTATTAAGAAATATGATATAGAATACAATTATAATCCTAAAGGTAATGTTGTATCCATTTTACGGTATGAAAACGGACAAAAAAATCTAAAATTTATGGATGAAGTATCTAAAAATTTAGATAATCCTATTAATGTTTACGGCGAAGGAAATGATAAACATTTATTTCAAAATACAATTGTTCATGATAAGGTTACTGAAGAAAATTTAAAATACAATATACTTTCTAAAAGTTCATTATATATTATGACATCTAATTATGAAGGATTTGGATTTGCTATAGTTGAGGCATTATCAATGGGTCTTCCTATTATAATCAGAGACACATTTCCTCATGCTACTACATTAGTAAAAGATAAATATAACGGATTAGTTTTTGATAAAAACGCAACTCCTGTTGAAGTTGCAAATGGAATTAAAGAATTACTTAAAAATCCTAAATTGCTGAATGATATGAGCAAGAATTCAATTAAAATTTTTAACGAAAATTTTGAAATTGATAAATTTAATAAATCTTGAAGATATATTATAAAAAAAATATTAAATAAATAAAGTTAACTATTATTTATTCTAAAATATTAGTAAACTGGCAAGGAAGATATATAATTAATGTATGAGTATTTGAAATAGAAATCTTATAAAAGAAAAAATTTTTAGTGAAGATGAAATCAAGATGCAGATAATAAATACACTAAATTCAGAAGAAAAATTCATTATTTTGGATCCTAGTAATTCTTATTATGGAGATGAAATGTATTTTCCAATATGTGATTTTTTTAATTTTTTTTTAAGTATAAATGGATTGCCTTTATCAAATAAGCAATTACTAAAATTAAGTTTGAATGAAATTATAGAAATCTTTCTAACTTTAAAGCATCAACTAAACAGTATTTTAGAAAATTATATTTTAGAAAAAAATGAAAGTGATGGGGTTTATGGCCACGTTCATAGTGTTACTCATAATATTATTATCATAAGAAAATTAGATGGTCTTATAGAAAATTACTTAAGTACTAACAAAATAGAAAAAAAAGAAAATGGAAACAAAATTTCACTATCTTTTGCTGAAAATTATATTGTGAAAAATAACAATGATGATAGTAAAATTCACATTTCAGAATATATTGTTTTCAGAAATAATCATACTTTAGAATCTTTGAAAAAAAAAGAATCAATTATAAGTGCTTTTAAAAATGAGCTTGATTTTTATTTTAAAGATAAAATAGAGATCTCAGACTCAGATTATATCAAGTTTATAAATGGTAAGTTCAAAACAGATTGACAATCATTATTTTCTCATAGAGGATCTGCTAATCAAAATAATGAAAAATTTAAAGAAATTATAAAAGAATATGAAGAGGAATTTGATTTAGAAAAAAGACATAAATTATGTGATGATATATTTGATGCTATTGTATTTTTTTTGTATAAATGAGATACACAGCAATCTTTATAAATATTAGAATAAAGAAGTTACAAAGAAAGCTATTTTAATATAAGTGAACTAGAATATTCAACAGTTTTTATTCATTTCTTATAAAAAATTAATAAAATATGCAAAAAATAATAAGGTTTTAACTAATTGAAACCTTACATTGGGAATAATTATTTCCTTACAATAATGCTAGACAATGAATGATTCAATAGAAATTATTAAAAAGTTTAAAATGACATTTATATTTTTAGATTAGTGCAAATATTTATTTTCCAATAACAAAAAAATTTCACCTAATAAATCAGTTAAATCATTTTCAAATTCTATTGTGCAATCAGAACTCCCTTTATAAGAATGAGCCAGTTCATGCAATAATGTTCCATAAAATTTTCTTTTATTTTCCAAAGCTTTTTTTGTTATCTGAATTATTTTTTCTTCATTATCTGTAATCCCTAATGCATTTGGATGATCTTCAATTAATTTAATTTCATAATCATTTTTATTTAATTTAAAGAATTTAATCAAACGAATCCCATCTTCGAAAATATCTCGTTCTTCAATTTCCAATTGTTCTAAATTAATTTTTTTAGACTCATAATTATTTATAAAATTTTTTAAAAATGATTCTGCATTTTCAATCCCTCTTTTTCTTAATTGATCATATTCACTTTTTGTAACAGAAATAACTTCTCTACGTTCTGATGCTATATATTGTACACAGCGAGGTTCTTTTTTCATAAAATCTTCAGTTATTATTATCATATTAAATCTTTTAAAAATTTCATATTTCACATCAATAAACTGGTATTCACCAGATTTTTTTTCTAAAATTTTTTTAAAAATTTCATTATTACTTCTTTTTAATATATTAATAATAGATTCTCTATAAATATCTCTTCCTAGATTATTTCTCTCTCTATTCATACCATTATCTATTTTTCTAGATTTTTTTGTTATGTTGTATGAATATAAAAATTCTTCATCTTCGGATATTTTCATTCCATTGATATAAATTGACGATTTTTCATTTTCCAATTTTTTATATATTTCCCCATATTCATTTTCAATAATAAATTCTTTATTTGAAAATATTAAAAATTGATTTTTAGCTTTTTCTAAATCATAATAATTTATATTTTCAATAATAAATTTTGTTCCCGCAGGTAGATATTTATTTTCTAAACACTCTATATGAATAGTCTTTATTCCTTCTTCTGCTCCAAATTTTTGCATCATTATTGGAGAATATTCAAAATTATTTGAAAGAATTCTTAATTTGACATTTTTTCTATTAAATGTTGCTATTGCATCCTTTAATCCAATCCCAAATTTTCCAATCAAATCATTCCTTTCTGTTTTTTCTTTATTTTCATTTTGAATAAAATGTTCTTTTTTAATTCCGTTTCCTTTATCAATTATTTCAATAATGCCGTTATGAAAATTAATAATAGGAAAATCTGATATATTTCTTATTTTGTGCTCATCGATAGCATTTACTATTATTTCCCTTATTGCATGTCAAATTTCTCAATTTTCTAAAATATTTTTAATATTTAAATCTAATTTATTAGTTTTACTTTCCATCACTAACTCCCAAGAATTTTTCTAATTTTTTTAGTTGATTTTTATTTTTTTCTTTTTTATTTTTTAATGAAACAAAATTTAATATTTTTTCTGTTTTTTCTCTAGATTTTTTAACATCTTTACCTTCTGTGCCTAAATATAATTCTTCAAATTGGCCATCAAGTCGGTGTGCTTTTTTATTTAATAATTTAAAGACTTCTTCATTATATTCATTTTTATCTTTATCCATAATGTATTTATCATTAATATCTTTGTATACTTTCTTAATCTCTTTTACTATAAAATTCATTAAAGGAAATTGATGGAACCCTCCAGTTTGAATAACACTATAATTATAGTCTTTATAATTAAAATATACTTGTTCTGTAAATCCTTCAACAAATAATAATTTTTTATCAAAAAATAATCTGCAAATATCAGCACTTAAAGTATTAATAATATATTCTTTTATATAATTTTTATTATATTTTTCTTCTCGAGATTTTTCATTTGAAGCTTTATCTAGTAGTTCTGCTTTAAGTTTACTATTTTCCATCTGCTTTTCTATTATCTCTTTTCAATTCAATGTATATATACTTCCATAATCTTTATCTTCATTTCATCTAATAATAGAAATCATTTCTAAATTGTTTTTAATTAATTTAGTTAAAAATAATGGATTATGAGTGACTAAGATAATTTTATTTTCTTTTTCTAAAACTTTATCAATCATTTTAGAAATTAAGGAAATTCATTCAGGGTGTAGAAATGCATCAATTTCATCAAAAAGATACAAATTTTTTTCTCCATTTTCAATTCCATTAATAAGTAAACTAATTAATGTTTTCAAACCTGTTGAACATGATTCTAAATTGTATTCTCTTCCACCAAATTTTACAATAGTTTTAATAGTTGGATTATGTTCATATTTTTCACACTCATGACATATTTGAAAAATTTTTCATTTATAATTAGAATTTTCTTCATTTTCTTTTAACTGTTCATTACATTTTTCTATAGTTTCTTTGTCTATTTCTTGGTAATATTCATTGAAGTCATTCTTACATTTATCACGAATACCTTCTAAGTATTGGTTAAAGTTGCTATTTTTAGTTTCAAAATTTTTTTTTAAAAAAGATGAAGCATCTATCTTTATAATTTTATATTTTTCTCCATCATCTTTTTGATCTTTATTCTCAGTAATTATAGAAATGGTTTCATCCTTAGCATTTTCATAAATAGTATTAATTATTTTAGATTTACCAGATCCATTAGGACCAATAATAATTGCACCTTTATCATTCTCAAGTTTTATTTTATCATTCTTAAATTTTATTTCAAAAGCCATATTCATCCTATTTGTTTTATAAATATATTATAAAATAACATTTTATAATTTTTATTCATATCTAATATCATTTATAATCTAGAAGTTTGTAGTTGATTATCATAATTATGTTTTTTATTTTATTTTCTTAAATTTAAAAATAATCATTATTGATAAATATTAATCATTTTTTAGTAGAATAAAGCAATAGTTTATAATATAGGTTATATAGTGAGGTTATAATGGAAAATACAAATGTTAAATTAGTTAAAGAATTGAGAGAAAGAACACAAGCTGGTTTTGCAGATTGTCAAAAGGCATTAGAAGCATGTGGTAATAATATTGAAAAATCAATTATTTGATTAAGGGAAAAAGGAGCTGTAAAAGCTGAAAAGAAATCTGGATCAATCGCTGTTGAAGGGTTAACTTGTGCAATGAATGATGGGAAGAAGGCACTAATCATTGAAGTAAATTCTCAAACAGATTTTGTTGCTAAGAATCAAGATTTTATAAAATTAGTCCAAGAAATTGAGAAAACTATCTTTAAATCAAATGTTACAGACAAGGATGCAGTTGAAAAACTGCTATTAAAAGATGGCAGAAGTATTAAAGAAGCATGTATTGAATTAACAGCAAAAATTGGTGAAAAAATCTCTTTTAGAAGAGCTGAAATGATTAATTATGAGAAAGAAAATGATATTTATATTGGTTCATATTCGCATTATAATGGAAAATTTGCTTCAATTATTGCTATTAAAGGAAAATCAAATCAAGTCATTGCCAATGATATTGCAATGCATCTTGGCGCATTAAACCCAAAGTTCTTAAACTCAAGTTCTGTTGATAAAAATTGATTAGATGAACAAAAGGCAAAAATATTGAAAAAAACAAATGAGGATTTTCAAGAAAAAGCTAATAAATCTGGAAAAAAAGTTGAACAAAAACATGTTGAAAAAACTGTTGAAGGTAGATTATCAAAATTACTAGCTGAATATTGTCTAGAAGATCAAGCTTTTGTTAAAGAGCCATCAATTAGTGTTAAGAAATATATTTTAAATCATGGCGAAGCTAAATTAATTTATATGAAAAGATTTGAATTAGGTGAAGGAATAGAAAAGAATGAATCTAATTTTGCAGCAGAAGTTGCTGCTCAAATGAGAGCAAAATAATTTAAGGTATTAAAATGAAAAAAGGAATTCTTTTAAAAATAAGTGGAGAATGATTAGGAAATAGTGAAAATATTATTTGCAATAAAAAATTAGATAATTTATTAAAACAAATTAAAATTTTGATTAAAACTTATAATGTTGCAATTGTTTTAGGCGGTGGTAATGTTTTTAGAGGCAAAATATCTAAAAACTTTAATTTAAAACAAGCACAGGGAGATTCGATCGGCATGATGGCAACTGTTATTAATGGTTTATTTTTAAAATATTATTTTAATAATCATGGAATAGTTTCAAATCTTTTTTCTCCAATTAACATTGAAAAGATTTCTAAACCAGATGATTTAACAGATATTAATAATTCTTTTAAGCAAGGAGAAGTAGCAATATTTGTTGCAGGCACAGGACTACCATTTTTTACCACTGATACATGTGCTGCAGTTAGAGCAGCTCAGCTTGATATTTCAACAATTTTATTTGGTAAAAATGGAGTTGATGGACTTTATAATAAAGATCCTAATGTTTTTAAGGATGCAAAATTTATTGATAAAATTACATATAAGGAAATGATTTGTCAAAATTTAAATGCAATTGATTTAACAGCTTCTAACATTTGCTTGCAAAATAAAATCGATGGCATAATCTTTAATATAGATGCTGACAACTGTTTTATTAATGCTTTAAATAATGTAAATAGAAAATCAATAATTAGCTGAGAATAGGAGTAATAAATATGGAATGAAAAATTTACGAAGATGAATTTAAAACATCATATGATAAAAAAATAAATTGGTTACATGAAGAACTTGAAAAAATTAGAGTTGGTCGTGTTTCTTCTAAAATTATAGAAAATATTCAAGTAGAAAGTTATGGGGTTTCATACCAATTAATAGAGATTGCAAATATTTCAAATCCTGATGCTTTTCATTTATTAATAAAACCTTATGATAAATCAACAACAAAAAGCATTTTAACTTCAATTAATAAATTAAATCTTAATGGTAGTGTTCAAATGGATGTTGATTCAATCAGAATAGGTTTTCAAGCACCAACGGAAGAAACTAGAATTGATGCATCTAAAAAAGTGAAAAAAATTATTGACCAAGGAAGAATTTTTATTAGAGATATTCGACATCATATTCTATCTGAAATTAAAAAAGATGATGAATTGACTGAAGATAATTTAAGGATTTATAAAAATCAATTAGATAAATTAACAAAGGATTATGTCAGTAAAATTGAAACAATTCAAGATTCTAAAATTAAAAGTGTAATGAATATTTAAATCTATGAAAAAATTACCTAATCATGTTTCTTTCATAATGGATGGTAATGGAAGATGGGCTGTTTCTCAAAATAAAATAAGAACATATGGTCATCATCATGGAGCTAAAAGAATATTACCTCTTTTAAAAAAATTTATTAAATTAGGAATTAAAAATATTTCTTTTTTTGCTTTTTCCACTGATAATTTTTCTCGCCCTAAAAAAGAAGTAAATTATTTAATGAACCAAATAATAATAAATTATGATGACAAGTACATAAATTCATTAATTGAAAATTCCATTTGCTTTCATTGAGTTGGGTTCAAAGAAAATTTATCTAAAGAAATTATTAATTTATTTTTAAATGTTCAAGAAAAAACGAAAATGTGTACTAAATTGAATGTTTATTTATTTTTTAATTATAGTTTTTCAAAAGAATTAGAAGATTATTATATTAATCAAAAAATGATCACAAAAAATATTCCAAGTATTGATCTTTTAGTTAGAACAAGTGGAGAAAAAAGAATTTCTAATTATTGTATGAATTTATTATTATATTCTGAAATTATATTTGAACCAACTTTATGGCCAGATTATAAATTATTAGTTTTTCAAAAAAATTTAAAAGAATATTTAAGCAGAGAAAGAAGATTTGGGAATGTTAAATAAATTTAAAATTCAAAGTATATCACAGGAACAAAAAAAGAAATTAAGAAATAGAACTATTATTTCTATTGGATTAATTGCTTTTTGACTTTTACTTTTAATTTACTCTCTTTTATCAACTACTGATATTTTAAGCAGAAAATCACATAGTGATGTTCCAAAATATTTGTCTTTACTTTTTTCAATTCTTACCCTTTTTCTATTTATCCCATTTCTATTAATTTCCTATTACGAAATTAACAAAATTTTCTTTGAAGAAATTATTTCAATTAATTACCTCAATAAGATTGATAGCAGCATAAAGGATTTTATAAAAATTTATTCTAGAAAAAATAAAAAATCTTTTTACATACTTAATATATTTTTTTTATTATCATTTTTAATATCTTCTATTTCATTAATAATCAAGGTTACAATCAATAACTTTCACCCAAATCAACACTTGAGCGTTATTATTTTCTGTTCGATGATTTTTTCTTTTTTAATTTGATTTTTAACAACATTTTTTTTATTATGAAAATTCAAGATTAATAACTTTCGGGATATATTTACATTTTTTTTATTAACATTTTTTACCAATGCTGGATTTATTTCTTTATTTTATATAACAATAAATCAAGGGTTTGGAATGCTTTTATTTATTTTTGTCATAGTTGTATTCTCTGATACTTTTGCCTATATTGGGGGAATGTTTTTTGGTAAAAGACAATTATCTCCAAATATATCACCTAATAAAACAGTTGAAGGCTTTTTAATTGGATTTTTTGCAAGTATTATAATGGCAATGGCACTATCTGGTTTTTTATATTGAATTGATATATCAACAAAAAATGATCCCTTACTTAATAATCAACAAAAAATTCTCGATTCAATTGTTTTTGGAATGTATTCTAGTCAACAAATTCCAGGTTTTGCTTCCATTGTGATTCAAAATCTAGTCACAAAAAATTTAGTTGTTTTTATTTCTGTTTTCATTCTTGCAGTTGTTTTATCTCTTGTTGCATCTGCTGGTGATATTTTTTATAGTTATATTAAAAGAGTTCATTCAATTAAAGATTATTCTAAAATTCTTGGGGAACATGGCGGTGTTTTAGATCGATTTGACTCAATTATTTTTGCTTCAACAATCTATACATTAATATATTTTATTGTGTTAATCTTTATTCAATTCTTTAATAAAAAATAATAAATTAACTAAGTTAATATAAAAAGATAATTAATTATTTATTTTTTTCAGGAAATAGAAATAGTTATAGATTATTTTTAAAAATTATAATATAATATTTTAGTATATTAAATATACTTGTTTGCATGTGGGAAAAATTTTATTTTGTTTAAACCACGTAAAGAACAATTCTAAAAAGAAATAAGGAGTGTTGCTTGTGGCAAAAAGAGACCAAAAGGTTGTAAGAGTGGCAAAAATAGAATTAATTGGAGGTCAGGCAAAACCTGGTCCTGCACTTGCTTCTGTTGGAATAAATATGGCTAATTTTACAAAACAATTTAATGAATTAACTAAAGATAAAAATGGAGAAATTATTCCATGTGTAATTAATGCACATAAGGATAAAACCTTTACTTTTACAATTAAAACTACACCAACTGCAGTTTTATTAAAAAAGGCAGCAAACATTAAAACAGCTGCTAAAAATCAACTTAAGGACAAAGTTGGAACAATTTCTAAAGAAAAAGCATTGGAAATAGCTAGATATAAAATGGTAGATATGAATGCTTATGATGAAGAAGCTGCTTTAAGATTAGTTGCAGGAACTGCGAAGCAAATGGGAATTAATATTGAAGGAATTAGTTTGACTCCAAGAAGGGATGAAAAAGTTAATGAAAAATAAAAAAACAATTTATACTCATGATAAAAATAAAGTATTTTCAATCCTTGAAGCAGTAGAAATTGTGAAAAATTCTAAAACAGCAAAGTTTAATGCTTCAATTGATATTGCAATTAAGTTAAATCTAGATACTTCAAAAGCTGAACAACAATTAAGAGGAACAATTGCATTACCACATTATTTTGGTAAAAAACAAAGAATAATTGTTATTGATGATGAGTTATCTGCAAAAGAATTGAGTGAATTTAAATTATTAAAAGTTGGCGGTTCTGACTTAATTAGCGAAATTTCAAATGGATGATTAGATTTTGATTTAATTATTACAACTCCAAAAATGATGCCTCAATTATCAAAATTGGGAAAAATTTTAGGACCAAAAGGATTGATGCCTAATCCTAAGATTGGGAATGTAACTAATAATGTTAAAAAGACAGTTGAAAATTTTCAAAAAGGTGTTTCTCATTACCGAACTGATTCTTATGGGAATATTCATATGCTTGTGGGTAAAATGGATTCTGATGATCAAAAAATAATTGATAATATTAATGCATTAGTTACTTTTTTAAAATCAAAAAAACCTTCAACTGTTAAAGGTATTTATATTCAAAATATTTCAATTTCATCAACAATGGGACCTGGTGTTAAAGTAGCTATTTAATAAAAAACACAAACAAGAGTGTTTTTTATTTTTTTTCTAAAATTCTTAATATAATTAAATAAAAAGTGAATAAAAGTATGGAATTAAAATTAGTAGTATCAGATGCTGATGGAACATTATTAGTATTTAATGAAACAGAAAGTGATTTTTTAGAATATTCAATTTCAAAAAATACAATTACTGAAATTAATAATTTAATGGAAAAGAAGATTCATTTTTCAATATCCACAGGAAGATATTGTGAAGATGCTTATCATATTATTAAAAAAGCTGGAATAAAAACACTTGAACCACTAATTATAATTGGTTTGAATGGGGCTCAAATTTATAATGCAACTAAAAATATAATCATAAAAGATATCTTTTTTAAACAATATGAAATAAATTTAATTTATGATTTATATCAAAATCTAATATTAAATGATAGAAATGATATTATCACTGTTTTAGCATGTGATAATGGAACATTTAAAATTATTAAAAGAGAAAATGAGAATTATATAAAAGTTTATAAGAGATTTAAAAGATTTGAGAAGAAGGATAAATATCTTAAAATTGAAATCATTGAGGATTTTCTTGATGCTGGCAAAATTCATAAAATATCTTTTTTATATAAAAATAAATTAAGCAATGATCAAAAAGAATTAAATAAGCTAAAAGATTTTTCTAACCAATTAAACTATATTATTAGTGGAGATCATTCAATTGAAATTTCACCAAATAATATTGATAAAGGTGTTGGAATTGATTTTTTAAAAGATTTTTTTAAAATTGATTATTCCCAAATTTTAGTTTTGGGCGACTCTGGTAATGATTTAGCAATGTTTTCAAAGGTTCCTCATTCTGCAACTAGATGTAATGCAAAAGAATATGTAAAAAAAGCAGCTAAAAAGTGTTTTGAAGGCGGTGCTTCTGTTTTTGTTGCACATGCTATCAAACATTATACAAATTCACAAGAGGGCAATTAAATGAATATTAAATTATTTATATCTGATGTTGATGGAACATTAATTTCTCATAATGAGGAAAATTTACATTATATTTCTGGAGACACCATTTTAGCTATTAATAAACTGAAAGATTTAGGAATTTATTTTTCAATTGCGACAGGAAGACATTATAAAGATGTTATTTCTATTATTAAAAAATATAAGATTGAGCCATTAAATCCTTTTTATATTATTGGCATGAATGGTTCTCAAATTTACAACTATAGTGATGGTGTTCTTATGGAAGAATGGTTTATTTCTGAAAACCAATTACCAATTGTTTTTAATATTTATGAGAAGTTACTTGAAAAAACTGATAACAATATTACAGCCATTTTTTCTTGTGATCATGATAATGTAAAAATTATGAGGGTTAATTCTAAATCTTTTGATAAAGTTATGAATAGAATTCATAAATATGAAAATAATAAAGATATCTTAAATTATGAAATCATTGATAATTTTGATAATATAAAAAATATTTATAAGGTTTGTTTTTCATTTAATTATCCAATTGGTGATGGCAAAGATATTATTAATTGATTAAAATTATATTCAAATGAATTTGAATATGTTATTTCTGGAGATAATTTTATTGAAGTCCACTCTAAAAATATTAGTAAAGGCAAGGCAGTAAAAAAAATTAAAGAATGATATAAAATTAAGAGTGATGAGTTAGTTGTAATTGGGGATTCAGGGAATGATTTATCAATGTTTAAAGAAACTAAATATTCTGTTACTCGTGAATGTGCTCATGAATTTGTAAAGGAAAATGTCAACTATGTTTTTGATGGGGGACCATCAGTTTTTGTTAAAAAAACAATAGATTATTTTATTAAATAGGAGAAAATATCAAATGATAAATATTATAAATCATCCATTAATAAAAGCTAAATTGACAAAAATGCGGAATATTAAATGTGATAATCGTTGTTTTAGAACACTTTTGTTTGAAATTACTCAATTAATGACTTATGAAATTAGCAAGGATTTTAAAACTAAGGAATGTGAAATTGAAACCCCAATTTGCAAAACAGATGGAGTTGAGTTAATTGATAAAATTATTATTGTTCCAATTTTAAGAGCAGGACTTGGAATGGTTGATGGTATTTTGTCATTATTGTCAGATGCTCAAATTGGCCATATTGGCTTATCAAGAGCAGAGAACAAAAAATCTTTATCTCAATATTATTTAAATATTCCTCAATCTGCCAATGGTTCAATATTGATTATTTTGGATCCAATGCTGGCATCTGGAATAACTGCAATTTCTGCAATTGAAAGTATTAAAAGAGAATTTAATCCAAAAGCAATTTATTTTGTTTCTATTATTGCATCTCCAATAGGTGTGGATAGTTTATTAAAGACACATAATGATGTTAAAATTTTTACAGCATCGCTTGATGAAAAATTGAATAAAAAGGGTTATATTGTACCAGGTCTTGGAGATGCTGGTAGACGTCTTTTTGAACTGAATTAACTATGAAAAATATTTCTTTATACCGAAAATACCGACCATCAAATTTAGCAGAAATTGTTGGTCAAGATATTATCAAAACAATATTAAAAAATACTATTAAGAAAAATAGAATTTTTCATTCTTACATTTTTTCTGGGTCTTATGGAATTGGCAAAACATCAATTGCAAGAATTTTTGCAAGAATGGTCAATTGTCTAAAAAATATTGATGGAGATTGTTGTAATAATTGTGATAATTGTAATTTAATTAATAATTCTATAACTGGTGACATTATTGAAATAGATGCAGCATCCAATAATGGTGTAGAAGATATGCGGGAAATTATAAATAGTGTTTATTATTTACCGCAAAACTTAATCAAGAAAATTTTTATTATTGATGAAGCACATATGCTTACAAGTAATGCATGAAATGCACTTTTGAAAACTTTAGAAGAACCACCAAAGCATATCATTTTTATTTTTGCTACAACTGATGTTTCTAAAATACCTTTAAATATTATTTCAAGAAGTCAAAGATTTGATTTTAATAAACTTTCATTTGAAGAAATTTTGAAATTGATGAATGATATTATTAAAAGAGAAAATTATGAAATAGATCAAGACTCTGTTAAATTATTAGTAAAAATAGCTAATGGATCAATGAGAGATGCAATTAGTATGTTAGACCAAGTTGTTAATTTCAACTTAGAAAATGAGGATATCTCAGTTGATAACATTTTGAAAATATTTGGTCTTGCAAGCATTGATATTAAAATTGATATTATTGTTAATATTAGTTTAAAAAACTTTGATTTTTTAATTTCTACATTTAATGATTTAGAGAAAAAAGGTGTTAATTTTTTAAATTTACAAAAAGAAATTTTAGAAATTCTTGTAGATAAAATTATCTATAATAAAACTAGAACAGCTTCATTATTGAAAATTTTAGATGAAAAAAATGTGGAAAATATTAATATAAGCAGTGACATTTTGTATAAAATGGTTGCTATTTTAGAATATGGTTATAGTGAGATTAAAAATAATTTTGATGAAAAATTTTTTTTTGAAGTTAATATTTGAAAGTGCGTTAGTCTTTTTGAGGATAAATTAGAAGATAATCAAACAAAAAAAGTAAATGATAAAATCATTCATGCAAACACAAACATAAATAGTTTAGATAATAAATTGGATAAGCAAAATAATAATATTCCCATTGTTAACAGTATTGATGAATTGCAAAATGATTTTTCAGGAATAAAAAAGAATGAATTTATTCAAACACCATTTTATGAATTAATAGATATTGAATTAAATGATGATGATAAAGATAAATATTGTTCTTTAGAAAAGGAACTAAGTGTTGATGAGACACAAGAATATGATATAGAGGTAAATATTTTTTTTCAGATTGCATTTAATAATAAAAAAGAGCAAATAGAAAAAATTAGTTCTATATTAGAAAAGATTAAATCTAATCGGTATAAAGAAAAACCAATTTCTGAATTTATTTGTGATGCAAAAAAAGTTTTATTAGCTTCTAACAATGCCATTGTCTTGTTATTTTCAAATGAGTTAAAAGCTAAAAATTTGAATAGAATAAATAAAGAAAAAGAATTTTTACAATTTATAAACGAAAAATTTGATAAAATTTATTACATCATTGGAATTTATCAAGATCTCAGTAAATTAAGAAATAAATTTGTTGAATTAAAATCTTCTGGTGTAAGATATGATGATTATCAACTTGAAGAATTAGAAGTTATAATAAAGAAAACCCCATCAATAAAAGAAATAGCTTTAGATATTTTTAAAGATGAAATTAAAGGAGAAAATTAATATGAATATTCAACAATTAATGAAACAAGCACAAAAAATGCAAAAAGATTTTAGCAAAAAGAAAGATGAATTTGATTTACAAAATTTTGATTTTGAATATCAGTCTGGATTAATTAAAATTAGTATTTCTGGGAAATTAGAAATAAAAAAAATATTAATTAATAAAGATCTTATTGATCCTGATGATGCTGAAACACTAGAAGATGTTTTAAGAAATGCTATTAATGATTCAATTGCTAAGATTTCTGCAAAGAGAGAGGAATTAATGCCAAAAATACCTGGATTATCTTAATGAATAAACCAGAAAATTATTTATTTTTAATTGAACAATTTAGAAAACTACCCTCAATTTCAGCAAAAATGGCTGAAAAAATTTCTTTATTTTTGATAAGTAGTGATAAAAATGAAATTAGAAATATGCTAGATTCAATTAGTTCTTCTCTTTCTAAAATCAATAAATGTCAATTATGCAATGCTATTGTTGAAAATGATTTATTGTGTAATATTTGTCTTGATAAAACTCGTGACTCAACTAAATTATGTATAATTAGTGATTTTAATAATTTATTTAAAATTGAGAAAATAAATATATATGATGGAAAATATTTTATATTAGAATTTAATATTAAACCAAATACAAAAAAATTTGTTTCAAGTGAAGAAGAAATTCTTGAAAAGTTATATAACATAATTGAAAAAAATGAAATTCTCGAGATTCTTATTTTATTAGATTTTAATATTTCTGGAGAATTAACTGCTTATTTTTTAAAGAATAATTTAAAGAAAAAATTTCCTAGTATTAAGATATACCGACCAGCTGTTGGAATGCCAATTAATTCATCAATAGATTATATCGATGAAGAGACATTGGAAAAATCTATTAAAAATAAAAATGAATTTTAAATAATTTTAATTTAGAATATAGTTAATATAATTTTAATAGGAAATAATGTGAATAAGATTAATGACAAAAAAATTATAAGACAAAAAAATATTACAAAGAAAATTCATTTCGATGAAATTTTAAAAAATGTTAGTGATGAAGAATTATATAATTTTTATTCTGGGTTTAGTGTTGAAAAATTAGAAAGCAAGATTAAAAATTCTAAGAATTTACCAGATCAAGATAATTTAGTAATTCAAAAAATTCTAAAAGAAAAAAATACTAAAAAATTTTAAATATAAATATACTAGGAAGAATATGAGCAATAAAATGAATCAAAATATTTTAATGAATCATCTTATATCTACTGGCTTTATTTATCAATCTAGTGAAATTTATGGTGGTTTAGCAAATAGTTGAGATTTAGGACCACTAGGTGTTTTATTAAAGAATAATCTTAAAAGAGTGTGGTGAGATTATTTTGTTACTAAGCATCACAATATGTTTGGGCTAGACTCTAATATTTTATTAAATAGTAGTGTTTGGAAAGCATCTGGGCATATTGATAATTTTGTAGACCCATTAATAGATTGCAAAGAATGTAAAAATAGGGTTAGAGCAGATAAACTAATTGAAAATTTTTATTTGTTAAATAATAAAGAATGTAATATTAATGAAAAAACATCACATGAAGATTTAGAAAATATTATTAATGAATTTAATTTAGGCTGTCCTTATTGTCAAAAATGTAATTGAACAAACATTAGGAATTTTAATTTATTATTTGAAACATATAAAGGAGTTGTTCAAGAAAAAAAAAATATTTTATATTTACGCCCCGAAACTGCTCAGGGAATTTTCATTAATTTCCAAAATATTTTACGAACAACTAGAACGAAAGTTCCTTTTGGAGTTGCTCAAATTGGAAAAGCTTTTCGGAATGAAATTACTCCAGGTAATTTTATTTTTAGAACAAGAGAATTTGAACAAATGGAAATAGAATTTTTTTGTCATGAAAATGATGAAGAAGAATATTTTAATTCTTATTTATCTTCAATTGAAAATTTTTTAATAAATGTAATTAAATTAGATAAATCAAAGATTAAACAAGTTGATTATCCAAAAGAAGAACTGGCTCACTATTCTAAAAAAACTATTGATTTCTTTTTTAATTTTCCACATGGTGATAGTGAATTATGAGGATTGGTTAATAGAGGTAAATTTGATTTAAGTGTACATGAAAATTTTTCACAAAAAAAACTCCATTATTTAGATCCAATTACTAATGAGCGATATATTCCTTCTGTTATAGAACCATCTGTTGGTGTTGAAAGATTAATGTATGCAGTTTTAATTAATTCATATTTTGAAGAAAATATTAATAAGGATAATAAAAGAATTATTTTAAAATTACCTTATAATTTAGCTCCTTATAAATTTGCTATATTACCACTAACTAGCAAACTTTCCAAAGAAGCAAAAAGTTTATACAATTCTATTTTAGATTTAAATATTTCAGCAATTTTTGATGTTAGTGGTTCAATTGGGAAAAGATATAGAAGACAGGATGAAATAGGAACTAAATATTGTATAACTATTGATTTCGACAGTTCAATAAAAAATACAGTTACAATTAGGGAAAGAGATTCTATGAAACAAAAAAGGGTTTCTGTTAAGAGATTATTTAAAAATATCAATAATATTGAATCTATTATGAAATAGTTATGAAAGATAATCTAGTCAATATTTTAAAAAATTCAATTTTTATATCCGATGTTATTAGTAAGTATTTAAATCTGAAAAAAAAAGGAAAAAATTTTTATGCTATTTGTCCATTTCATGATGATAAAAGTCCCTCATTAGTTGTAAATAATGATAAAAAAATTTTTACTTGTTTTTCTTGTAAAGAGTCTGGTGATCTAATCACATTTGTAATGAAAAAGGAGGGTATTCCTTTTAATAATGCATTAATTAAATTATCAAAGGAATATGATATTGGATCTGAATATATATCATCATTAGAAAAAAAAATAGATATAAGTAAGGAAGAATTGGATTTTTATGAAATGAATAAACAGGCTGCAGAAATTTTTCAAAATAATTTATTGCAGGATAAGAATAAAAAAATCAAAAATTATTTATCTCTAAGAGGCATAACAGAAGAAGAAATTATTGAATTTGGAATTGGCTATAGTTCCCCCAAGAAAACTTTCTTAACTGATATTATGTCAAATAGAAATAATACTCTTGACAAAAATATAGATCCTAAATACATATGGCCACTTGATAAACTTTTAATGGCTAATTTAATTTCCCTTGACTCACAAGATGAGTATTGTGATTTTTTTAGGAATAGAATTATTTTTCCAATTAAAAATCAGTTTGGGAATATAATTGCATTTTCTGGAAGAACAGTTAATGATGATTCAATAAAATATATAAATTCCCCCACTTCCAATTTTTTTAAGAAAGAAAAATCCTTTTATAATTTTCACAATGTCATTAAAAATAATGTTGAAGAAATATATATTACAGAAGGCTATTTTGATGTAATTTTATCTCATAAAATGGGGATAAAAAACATTGTTGCCATCATGGGAACTTCATTAACAAATTTTCATTTTCAACTTTTAAAAAAATATAAAATTAATACTATAATACTGGCAATGGATAATGATAATGCAGGAATTTTATCAAATATAAAATCTGGGCTTAAATGTATTGAAATTTTTGATAGCATTATGGTTTTAGAAAAATATGATGATAAATTTAAAGATTTAGCAGAACTTGCCAATAAGATTAATAAAACTGAGTTTAATATTATTTTAAATAAATATATAACTTTTATTGAATATTATATTGAATATACATTTAATCAAAATTTAACATATGCAAAAAAAATAAAAGAGACAAAGAAAATTATTGAATTTGTTGGGAAATACTCTGATTCTGATTTTAATAATTATGCTGACATCATTTCAAAAAAAACAGGGTTTAATATTAATGATATAATTAATAAATTAAATTCCTTTGCTTCTCAAAACAAGAACAATAATAATTCATTTTCTAATTCAAATTTTAAAACTAAACATGAAATTAATTACAATGAGTCTAGCCCTATATCAAATAAAATTGCTGAGATAGAAAGATCACTATTATTACTTATGTCAATAAATTTTAAGATCGCTAAATTTTTTATGGATCATATTAATAAATTATTTTTTTGTGATCAGAAGTATAAAAATTTATTTGATGTGATAAAATATTTTTTATTATCTAACAAAGATAATAATTTTACAAAAGAAGATATTATTAAATATATTATTAATTCTAAAAAAAATGAATCAATTATTGATGAAATTAATAATTTTGCTAGAACTATAGATAGCTGAAATATTTTACGTATTGAAGAATCTGGTTATTCCCAAATCAGAGAAATATTGATTTACATCAATAGGACATTAATAGCTGAATATCATGATTTTTTTGAAAAAATGGAATGAGAAAAAAGCTTTAATCAATTTAATTATGAACAAGAATTAATTGAAAAAAAAAATATGATTAGTGAAAATGAAAAAAAGATTATTGATGTTATTAAAATAATTAATGAATTGAAAAAAAATAATATGAATAGATAATAGGAATATTTATTTTAAAAAAATCAAATAACTATTATAATTTAAAGTATATGATAAAGAATAAGCAAAATGATTTTCAAAAAAAACTAAATTTACGTTCTATAAAAATTAAGAGAATATTTAAATTCATAACTTTTATTTTTTTATTTATTTTAGGATTTAGTGCAATTTCTTTGGGTGGTTACTCAGCATATAATTGAAAAGGAAATTTGGACCGTTTTGGTGATTCTTATAATATTGAATATAAAGTTCAATTGTCTGAGAACAAAACTCAAAATTTAAATGATACTAATGTTTTTGGGAAGTCATTAGAAAATATTTCAGAAACTGAAGCATTAGATAGATTAAAACAATCTTCTAATAGTTTAGAGAAGTACTTTTTGAATCATGATACAAGATATCAAAATATGCAATATTCATTACAGCAACCATTCCAGAATGATAATCCATATGGAATTATTAGAGTAAGTCTTTTAGATGTCAAAAAATTAAATAATACATCTCCAGCAGACCCAAAATTAAAATTTTCACCTTCTGATGCTTCATTATTATTTGGTAACTACAAAAATAATTTTTTGGAAATTATTCCAACAAATCCCACTGATAACAGCTCTTATAGTCATTTCTTCCCTGAGTATTTAGACCAAAATGGAGCTAAATCTTTTTCTCCAATTCTTAGTTCATATGGATTAAATCCAAAAACAGCCACTATTAAAAAAGGAAATAAAAAATCATTAAATGATGCGGGAAAAACAGATCATATTGTTTTTAATTTGAATCATAATATAAATATAAAAGATTTTTCTGATTCTTATCATATAAGAAAAAATAATGATAAAGATAAAGATATTATTAACCTAAGAAAATTTTATATATTTAATGATTTAAACACAAAAATTCAAGAAATGAATTATAGTAATTTATTAGAATATTGATGGGGAAAGTCTAATAAAGATCAATTTATTGCAGATACAATTAATGAATATGGGAATAATATAGATATTAACAATTATCCAAAAAAGTTAATTTCTAAATCAACATATGAATTAATAAAAAAAATATCTAGAGATAATATAAAAGATATAGATTCAACGCTTTCTGCATATATGGATACAACATATAATAATTTTAGAAAGAATTTTAAAGCTATTAGTGATTGAACTGATGAAACATTTTCTAAAATTGGAAATTTACAATCTCCACCGATCTTAACAAAGAAAGATGTAGTCTATATGGCTTCTGGCTATTATGTTGATGATAATAAAAAATATGTACAGATTGCTACAAAAAGTCAGAATGATAATTCTACTTCAGTTGTTGAATATTCAATCTTTAATAAAGATTCTCAGAAAGCTGTAGAAGATTGTATTGTTGATGATATAAGTATTGACAATTATAGCTCTTACTTTCCAGACTCTTATACTTTAAATGATAAAAATTCTGATCCTGGCAACATTGATTCTTTAAATTTTTCACTTCCAAAAGATGATTTAGATAAAATTAATTTTGGTGGTTCAAGAATCAGCAATTTATCGAAAACATTAGGAAATATTCACAAGGCAATGGGTTTATCACTAAATCAAATAAATTCTTTAGGAGACTTGTCAAAAACTTCTCCAGATTTTAGTAATACTGATATTACTCAAATAGATAATAGCAGCGCAAATGCATTTTATAACCAAGGTACATCTATTTATAATAGCATAATTATTAAAAATAAGATTGGTGGCTTGAGTGCACTAAATTCAATGTTAATTGTGATCCTTGTCACTATATTATTAGTTGGAATAATTGTTTCCTTGTTATATCGTATTCCAGGTTTATTTGCTTTTTTATCATTAGTTACAACAATTTTCTGTTCAGCCGGTTTACTTTCCATTTTAACTATTAATTTTTCATTTGGATTATTTCTTGGTTTAACTTTTGTCATTATTTTATCAATTTCTTCAATAATATTAATTTTAGAGCGTTGTAGGAAACGTTTTCTTGATAAAAAAACTTCATTTGAAGCTGGTATGGGGGCATTAAAGAAAACCTTTATTTCGATTATTGATTTGCATGTATCAAGTATTTTAATTGGTGTTGGATTAATTTTCCTGGGAACATTTTCTGTAAAAGATTTTGGATTAACAATAATTGTTGGCTCCTTAATATCTTTTATTTCTGTTTCAGTCTTTTTCATTTCAAATTTTTATGCTTTTATTTCAGATATTAAAAACAGCAACCAAAGACTTTATTTTTGATCTGGTTTAAAAAAATTATCTTTATCTAAATTGCTAAATAATCCCTTTAATAAAACTAAATCACTAAATGGTTATCAAAAAGATACCTATGGACATTCTCTCCAAAAAATTGGAATTAAAATTCAATTCAATTGAAAGATATTTTTAATAATTATTACATCTATTTTATTGTTTTCTATTGTTACTTTGGGGATTATTTTGGGAGTTGGATTCTTTAATTCTTCTGTTTTTAGTAATGGAAAAATAATTTATATTCACGGTAATGATGATACAGGAACAAGTGTCTCTAAATTTTTCACAACAACTGTTGTGCCAAAGGAAATTCTTCACAATGATTTATTAGCAATTTTTGTTGCAATTTGTTTTTCTGGAATTTATGGAATTATAAGATTTAGTTTTTATGGTGGTATTCCAATTTTAATTTCAACATTAATTGGGACTTTCTTTGGAATAGGATTTATACTTTTATTATTTTTTTATGTTGATATTGATTCTTTGTCTATATTTGCATTTATAGCTGCAATTTCTTTATTAATGTCAACTGGATATATTTCAGTTTCTAATTCTAGATTTTCAAGGAAAAAAATATTTAACATAGAAAGCATTAAATTATTCATAAACTTTAATGCTAGAAATTTAAAATATTATTGATGGGCAATTACTTTTATAATTATTGCCATTTCAATTTTTCAATTTGCTTTTATTTCTCCTTCATTATATTGAGAGATAGGGATTTGTCTTGTTGCAACATTAGTTTCAATATTTGGTTCAATTATTACAATCATGATCTCTTACTATGGATTAATTTTATTGAGACAATTATATGTAAAAAATACAATTCATAATTCTATTACTAATAGATCTAGTAAATACGATGCTATTGATGAGGAATTAATTAATGGCATTAATGCTCATGATTAAGATTATTATTATTATTTAGTTTACAAAAAATAAAAGTTATACTTTTATTTTTTTTATTATTTTTTCAAAATCAATAATTCCAGGGAAAATAATATGTGCTTGATAAAAATATTTGTAGGCATATTCAATTTCTATTTTTTTAGTTTTTTTCATTAATTTTTCAAGATCTATGTATTTAATAATAAATATTACATCCTCTGTAAAAAAATACAATATTAAAAAACTAAGACTGCCATAAAAATTCACTTCCTTTAAATGGTTAAGTTGATGAGGTTTTATATTATTTATATAAAAATAATTTTTTTCAGTTTGCTTTACTTCAAAATCAAAATAAATACCTTTGTATAAGCCATAATAGTCTGTAGTAGATTTTAAAATATAACCACTTGATTTTTCTTGATTTGAAAAAACAAAAGGAAGTTGCTTTTTTTTAATCAAGCAAATTTTTTGTTCATCATAATATTTTGCAGAATTGTTTATTATATGTTCTATATACATACCTTTATTTGAAAATTTATTAATCATATCTACACTAATAAATAAAATAATATGCTTTGTTACTAAAAAAAGAGTTTATTTATTTTTTTTATGTTAATATATTTGTTGAGTGTTCCATATTTTTATGATACACACAGTATAGTGGTAGGAGAATAAATGCCAACAATTTCACAGTTAATTAGAAATGATAAAAAGAAAAAGGTAAAAAAAACTAAGTCACCTGCTTTACTTTATTCATATAATTCACTTAAGAAGGAAAATAATTTTAATCCTTCCCCTTTTAAAAGAGGTGTTTGTACAAGAGTTGGGACTATGACTCCAAAAAAACCTAATTCAGCTATGAGAAAATATGCAAAAGTAAGATTAACTAATGGGAATGAAGTTCTTGCATATATTCCAGGAGAAGGACATAATTTACAAGAACATAGTGTTGTATTAATTAGAGGTGGGCGTGTAAAAGACTTACCTGGTGTTAGATATCATATTGTTAGAGGTGTTTTAGACACAGTTGGAGTTGCCAAAAGAAAACAACAAAGATCAAGTTATGGTTCTAAAAAACCTAAAAATTAATGTATAGGAAGAATGTATGAGAAAAAAACAAGCTACAAAAAGAACAATTATGCCAGACCCAGTCTATAATTCAAGACTAGTTACTAAAGCAATTAATGTAATTATGTTAGATGGCAAAAAATCAATTGCACAAAATATTTTATATAGTTCATTTGATTTAATTGAAAAAAAAACTGGAGAAACTGGGATAAGTGTTTATCGAAAAGCATTAGAGAATGTGATTCCCCAAATTGAACTTCGTGTTCGAAGAATTGCTGGTTCTAATTATCAAGTTCCTACACCAGTTAGTAAAGAAAGAAGAATTACTTTAGCATTGAGATGATTAATTTTATATTCTAGAAATAGAAGTGAAAAAACAATGGTTGAAAGACTTGCTAATGAAATTATTGATGCAAATAAAGGAATTGGCCTTTCTGTTAAAAAGAGAGATGATACTCATAAAATGGCAGAAGCGAATAAAGCATTCGCTCATTTGAGATTTTAAATAGGTAATAATATGACTAAAAAACATGATTTAAGATATTATCGAAATTTTGGCATTATGGCTCATATTGATGCTGGGAAAACTACAACATCTGAAAGAGTTTTATATCATTCAGGTAAATCTCATAAAATAGGTGAAGTTCATGATGGTGCTGCAACTATGGATTGAATGGCACAAGAGCAAGAACGTGGAATAACTATTACATCGGCTGCTACTTATGTAACTTGAAAATATAATGGGCAGGATTATGAATTAAATTTAATTGATACTCCTGGCCACGTTGATTTTACTGTTGAAGTTGAAAGATCATTAAGAGTTTTAGATGGAGCAATTGCTGTTTTAGATGCTCAAAATGGGGTTGAACCACAGACTGAAACTGTTTGAAGACAAGCTTCAAAGTATAGCGTTCCAAGAATAGTTTTTGTAAATAAAATGGATAAAACTGGAGCAAATTTTGAGATGTGTTTAGAATCATTGAAAAATCGTCTTGCTGCAAATGTTTCTGCTATTCAATACCCTATCGGTTCTGAATCTCAGTTTAGAGGGGTTATTGATTTAATTAAAATGAAAGCCTTAATTTTTGACGGTGAAAAAAATGAGGATTATAAAATTTTAGATATCCCATCTGAATTAATATCTACTGCAGAAAAATATAGGGCAATGTTAATTGAAAATGTTGTTGAATTCAAGGAAGATTTATTACATAAATTTCTTGAAGGAAATGAAATATCTAATGAAGAAATTATGGATTGTATAAGAATTGGTGTTATTAAATCAGCTTTTTATCCAGTTCTTTGTGGTTCAGCATTTAAAAATAAGGGAGTTAAACCTTTATTAGATGCGGTGATTAATTATTTACCATCTCCAATTGATGTTCCTGCAATTAAAGGAATAGATGTTAAAACTGAACAAGAAATTTTTAGACACAATGATGAAAACGAACCTTTTGCTGCTTTAGCTTTTAAAGTTGCAACAGATCCATTTGTTGGAAGACTTACTTTTATTAGAGTTTATTCTGGAAAACTGGAAAAAGGCTCATATGTGATGAATGCAACAAAACAGAAAAAAGAAAGAGTCTCTCGTTTAGTTAAAATGCATTCTAACAATAGAGATGAGATTAATGAAATTAGAGCAGGTGATATTTGTGCTGTTATTGGATTAAAAGATACTACAACAGGTGATACACTTACATCTGAAAAGAATGAAATTATTTTAGAATCAATGACATTTGCAGAACCTGTTATTTCTTTGGCTGTTGAACCTAAATCAAAAGGTGATCAAGAAAAAATGGCAATTTCCTTATCAAAATTATCTGAAGAGGATCCTACTTTTAGGACTTTTACAGATACTGAAACTGGACAAACGATTATTGCAGGTATGGGTGAATTACACCTTGAAATTATTGTTGATAGATTGAAAAGAGAATTCTCAGTTGATATTAATGTAGGAGCGCCACAAGTTTCTTTTAGAGAAACATTTACGATTAGTGCTGAAGCAGAAGGGAAGTATATTAAGCAATCTGGTGGTCGTGGTCAATATGGTCATGTTATGATTAAATTTGAACCTAATCCTGGGAAGGGCTTTGAATTTATTGATAAAATAGTTGGTGGTCGTGTTCCAAGAGAATATATAAAACCAATTAAAGCTGGCCTAGAAGAAGCAATGGCTTCAGGACCTCTTGCTGGTTACTTAATGATCGATATAAAAGCAACATTATATGATGGTTCTTACCATGATGTTGACTCATCTGAAATGGCTTATAAAATTGCTGCAAGTCTATGTTTGAAGGAAGCTGCAAAAAAATGTGGCTCTGTTTTATTAGAACCAATTATGAATGTAGAAGTAAATGCCCCTAGTGAATATTTAGGAAATGTTATGGGAGATATTTCTTCAAGAAGAGGAAATATTGAGGGACAAGATCAACGTGGAAATGAAGAGATCATTAAAGCAAAAGTGCCTTTGAAAGAAATGTTTGGCTATGCTACTGATTTACGTTCTAACACTCAAGGCCGGGCAACTTATTCAATGCAATTTAGTCATTATGAAAAAGCTCCAAGATCAATTACTGAAGATATAGTATCTTCTAGAAAAAAAAATTAAATAAATTGTAAAATTTTTATAATTATAATATAATAATTATTGATTTATTATCAATCACAAAAACTAAAAAGAGAGGAATATTATGGCAAAAGAAATATTTGACCGTTCAAAAGAGCATGTTAATATTGGAACAATAGGACATATTGACCATGGTAAAACAACATTAACAGCTGCTATTTGTACTTATTTATCAAAATCAGGGAAGGCAAAAGCTAGAGACTATGCTTCTATTGATGCTGCTCCTGAAGAAAAAGAAAGAGGCATTACTATAAATACAGCTCATGTTGAGTATGAAACTGATAAAAGACACTATGCTCATGTTGATTGTCCAGGGCATGCTGATTATGTTAAAAACATGATTACAGGTGCTGCTCAAATGGATGGTGGTATTTTAGTTGTTGCTGCAACTGATGGACCAATGCCCCAAACTAGAGAGCATATTTTACTTGCAAGACAAGTTGGTGTTCCAAAATTGGTTGTATTTTTAAATAAATGTGACATGATGTCAGATCCAGAAATGCAAGATTTAGTTGAAATGGAAGTTAGAGATTTACTTTCTTCTTATGGTTTTGATGGAGATGGAACTCCAATAATTAGGGGTTCAGCTTTAAAAGCATTAGAAGGTGATTCTAATTATGAAGCAAAAATTCAAGAATTAATGGATGCTGTTGATAGTTATATTCCAACTCCTGTAAGAGAAATGGATAAACCATTTTTATTAGCTATTGAAGATGTTATGACTATTTCTGGCAGAGGGACAGTTGTAACTGGAAGAGTTGAAAGAGGAACATTAAAACTAAATGATGAAATTGAAATAATAGGTATCAAACCAACTAGAAAAGCAATAGTTACTGGTATGGAAATGTTTAGAAAAACGCTTGATGAAGTTCATGCTGGTGATAATGCTGGGATTCTTTTAAGAGGTGTTGAACGTGATAGCGTTGAAAGAGGACAAGTATTAGCTAAACCTAAATCAATTACTCCACATACTCATTTTGAAGCTGAAATATATTGTTTGAAAAAAGAAGAAGGTGGAAGACACACTCCATTTTTCAAAGGTTATAGACCACAATTTTATTTTAGAACAACTGATGTTACTGGATCAATTATTTTAGCAGATGGTGTTGAAATGATAACTCCTGGTGATAACACGAAAATAAATGTTGAATTAATTAGTCCAATAGCCTGTGAATTAGGTTCTAAATTCTCTATTAGAGAAGGTGGAAGAACTGTTGGAGCCGGGACAGTTACAAAGATTATTAAATAACAAAAATATAGGCAACTATATTTTTATTTTTGATATATGTAATTAATATGAAATTTAAAAAAATAATTGATGATTTTTCTATTAAATTAATTGATAAATATAATTATTGTAAAATTAGCAAAATTTTAAAAACAAATATAAAAGTTGATGATAATTTTGAACTTAATTATTATATTGGCAATGACTTAGTTATTGCTTCAATATTAAAATGTGAAATTAATCAATCAGATAGAAGTATCAATTGCAATTTTAATTATTATGACAAGAAATATTTTAATCAAAATTATCATGGCATTATTGAATTGATTGATTACTATTTTAAGACTGCTAAGATTCCTATTTTTCAATTTACTATTTTAAAAGTAAACGAAGATCAATTTTTTTTGCTAAATTCTCTTTTTTTCCAAATTGATTACGAAGATAATCAATTTACTAGATATATATTAAAATATTTGCCACTTTAATTTAAAAAAATGCAAATATATTGATTAATTATTTTTTATTTACAGTTCAAATTTAATTAAAAAAAGGTTCTATCTTTAAAATTTTGACTTTTAAAAATCTAAATCGGGAATTATTGAGATAATTAGGCTATAATTTTTTAAATGGTGAAAGAGAGTAAATATGTTTAAAAAAGAAATTTTCTTTGACATTATCATTCAGGAACTAAAGTCAACAATGGGAATTAAAAAATTTCCTAGCATTGATGACATTATAATGCAAAAAAATTTAATTATTATTAATGTAGAGCTTGATAAGAATTTTAATATTTATCAACTAGCAGTCACAATAAGTAAACAATTAAAATATAAATTAATTGATAATACTGATAATCGTAAATTAGCTCTTCAACTTAATATTGTAAATTTATAATCATTGGAAGTAAAAATGAATAAAATAAATACTGAGATATTTTTAAAGATGTTTGAAAATGGTTCAAAAAAAATTGAAGAAAATTTTGAATACATTAATGAATTAAACATTTTTCCTGTTCCAGATGGTGACACAGGTACAAATATGTTACTAACATCGAAAAATACTTACAAACAATTAAAATCAAGAGAATATACATCTTTAAATGAATTTGCAAAATTTTTCTCCAGAACATTATTAATGAATGCAAGAGGTAATTCTGGAGTTATTTTTACTCAAATATTTAGAGGATTCTTTTCACCAATCATTGCAGAACCAGAAAAAAATGAAATATCTTTAAGCGATTTAGTGTTATGTTTTCAAAAAGCAAAAGAATCTGCATATTCTTCTGTTGTAAATCCAATTGAGGGAACTATTTTAACTATCATTAGAGTTATATCTGAATGATTAGATACTAATGGCAATAAATTTGATAATATTGGCGAATTATTTGATGAAATATTACTTGTTGGTAATGAAACTCTTGAAAAAACACCAGATATGCTTCCTCAATTAAAAGAAGCTGAATTGGTTGATTCTGGGGCATATGGACTAATGCTTTTTTTTGAAGGAATGTCAAATACATTTAATAATTTTACTGAAAAACAAATTAATAATCTCGGAGATTCAATTAATAAGAGCACAAAAACAAATGTTTCGGGTGCTACAAAAAAAATTAAATATATTGATAATGTTCAAAGACAGGAAATAAATGAAGAAGGGTTTGGTTATTGCTGTGAATTTATTTGCCAAATAAATTATAAACTTTATGCTGATCAAACTGAGAAATTAAAATTTAATTCTGAAATGTTTGAAAAAGAATTATTGTTAATTGGTGATTCATTAGTAAAGATATTGGATGGGAATTTAATTAAGGTTCATCTCCACACTTTTTGACCTTATAAATTTTTGGAAATTGGCCAGAAATATGGTGAATTTTTAAAAATTAAAGTTGATAATATGACACAACAGTATTTAGATAATCATCCAGAGGAAACTATTGATCAAATTTTTAATAAAAATAAATTATCTAATAAAATTAAGATTTTAGTAACAGCCCCTTCTAAAAAAATTGGTAAATTTTTTCGAAAAGAATTTGGAATTTCTGATTTTATTAACACAGAAGTTACTGGCAATCCTTCTATTATTGATTTTACTAATAAGATTCATAGTTTGCAAACAAAAAACATTCTTATTATCATTGATGATGTTAATTTTACATTACCAGCAGAGCAAGTGTTAAAATTGCAGGCTGATCGTTATAATATTGTTTTGATTAAGGCAAAGAATCCCTTGCAAGTGTTAGCTGCTTTATTTGTTTATAATAATGAATTAAATTTATTAAAAAATAAAAAACTGATGGAAAAATCAATTGATTCATCAAGAACTGGAGCTATTTCAATATCGGTTAAATCTTTAAAAACTAATGGCATAACTGTTTATAAAGATAATTATATAGCCATTATTAACAAGGATATAATTTATTCAAGTTCAGATTTAATTGATACTGTTAAAAAATTAATTAAAAAATTATCATCTTGAAAAAGAGGTGGAACTGTCAATATTATTTATGGTAAAGATGCAACCATGAATCAAATTTTGATAATAGAAAAGTATGTTAATGAAAAATTAAATATGAAATGTAAAATAATAGAAGGTAAGCAAAGTATTTATCACTATTATATTAGTATTTAGGAGTAAGAATCATGGCGAATATGAAAAATTTTGCAATATTAACATCTGGTGGCGATTCATCTAGCATGAATAAAGTTATCACTACTTTTGTAAGAACATGTGAACATTATGGTATTAAAGCATTTTTAATCTATGATGGATTTAAAGGACTTGTAGAGGGCAAAATTATTCCAACTAATTTTCAAGAAGTTAAAAATTGGTATAATTTAGCTGGCACAAAAATTCATACTTCTAGATTTCCAGAATTGAAAGAAGATAAAAAACAATTAGAAGCTGCAGAACAATTAAAAAATCACCAGATTGATGGTTTGATAGTTTGTGGTGGGGATGGCAGCTTCATGGGGGCATACAAATTAATGCTTAAAGGTGTTAAAGTAAATGTTATTCCAGGAACTATTGATAACGATACTGCATCAAGTGATATTAGCTTAGGTTATTGTTCTTCTCTTGAATATATTGTCACTGCTATTGAAGCAATTAAGAGTACTATGGAATCTCATCATTTTGTTTCTATTATTGAAGTAATGGGTCGTCATTGTCCAGATCTTGCAATTTTTGCAGGGATAGCAACTGAAGCTGATTATGTAATTACAAGTGAAAATTTTAAATCTCCAGAAGAGATTGGTCATATTATTAAAAAAATTCGTGTTAATAATTCAAATAGTTCAATTATTATTATTGTAGCAGAATATATATATGGTAAAAATGGTGTTCCAAATTTAGAAGAAACATCAATAATTGCTAGTAAAATTTGTGGGGAAAAAATTAGATGCAATGTGATTGGATATGCACAAAGAGCACCAAAACCATCTGCTGTTGATTTAATTAATGCAACTTTATTGACAACTAAGGCTATTGAATTATTAAATGATAATAGATTCCATTATGCAATTGGTTTTAAAGGAAATGACATCATTGAAACTAATTTAGAGAAAGCAGTAAATTTAAAGAAAAGAAAAAGAATAAATCTAATAAGTAAATATATTAATTTTAATAATTTATAAAATGATGCAAGGAGAAAAATTATGCCACATTTAAAAAGAACAAAAATTATTGCTACATTAGGACCTTCTGTAACTGGTTATATTTTTACAGAAAAGGATTATAAAGATCCAAAAAATAAAGAAGCACTTTTAATAGCAAAAGAGAATTTGAAAAAGCTAATTGAAGCAGGGGTAGATGCTTTTAGATTTAATTTTTCTCATGGGAATTATGAAGAACAATCTATTAGATTAAAATTAATAAAAGAAGTTTTAGAAGAAAATAATCTTGTAATTTCTTTGATACTTGATACAAAAGGTCCAGAGATTAGAATTGGCGAATTTGAAAAAGATTCTGCTTCAATTAAAATTGGAGATAAAATAAATATTCATACAAATGATCAAAAATTAAAATGTACTAAATCAGATATTTCTGTTTATGCATCATCAGAGAATTATTTTATGGAAAATGATATTAAAATTGATTCTAAAATTTTTGTTGATGATGGCAAATTAGTTTTAACTGTAAAAGATATTATTCACGATAAGCATTTAATAAAAACAGTTGCAGAAAATGCTCATGTTCTAAAATCAAATAAAAGAATTAATTTACCTGATTCAGACTACTCATTAAAATTTATGAGTAAAAAAGATGCTGCTGATGTTAAATTTGCTGTTGATAATAAATTTGATTATATTGCTGCTTCTTTTGTGAATTCTGTTAAAAATGTTGCAGAAATAAGACAAGAAATTGATAAATATGGGCCATCGAATATTCAAATTATTTCTAAGATAGAAACTAAAACAGCTATTAAAAATATTGATGATATTATTTGTGTCTCTGATGGAATTATGGTTGCAAGAGGTGATCTTGGATTAGAAATACCATACCATGAAATCCCTTATTGAGAGAAATATATTATTAAAGCTTGCCGATTTTATGGTAGACCATGTATAGTTGCAACTCAAATGCTAGATTCACTTGAAGTTAAAATGCAACCAACAAGAGCAGAAGTTACTGATGTTTTCTTTGCTGTGGATCGTGGTGCAGATGCTACAATGTTATCTGGAGAAACTGCCAATGGAGTTAATCCAATAAATGCAGTTGAAGTTATGTCAAAAATAAATATAACATCTGAACAAATTTTTGATTATGAAAGAGCTCATTCAGTTTACTTTAAAAAAACTCCTTTTTCTAAAAAAAGTTTTGGTAAAGTTGTAGAAGATGTTGCAAAAGAAATCTGTCCAAAAAAATCCATCAAAAACTCTGATTTCACTCATGATGCTGTTTTTTATTTTGGAAATAATTGTGAAAAAATGAGAGCTTTATCTAATATTCATTTAGCAGCTATGATATTTGTAATTACTGATATTGCTGATTTTAAAACTTTCTTTGGTATCCACTATGGAATTAAGATCATTCTTCAAGATGATTTGGTTAAATCAATAAATGATTATGAGCACATAGTTAAAAATATAAGTGAAAAATACAATTTTAAAAATGAATCGATTATTATTTTTGATGAAGAATTAAAAAATATAAGAAAAGATATATAAAAAAATAACCTTGCGGTTATTTTTTAATTTTTATCAGCTATTATTTCATTTTTTCTTTTATATAATATTTCTTGACAAACATCATTGCTAATTTCTGCATGTGAAATGATATCAATAACCTTTAGTGCAAAATCTATAGCTGAACCAGGACCATTGCTAGTAATCAAATTACCACTAGAAACAATTGGTTCATGAATGTAACAATCATTTATTTTTTCTTTATGAGATTCAGATGATGTCATATGACATCCTTCATGTAAATTTCATTCAGCTAAAATTAATGAAGCTGAAGAATTAGCTAGAATTCACTTATTTTTCTTATTTTTAAAATCCTTAACAAGAGAATTTTTTAATTTTGGATTAGTTTTTGGATGAACATATTTTAAATAACCTATTCCGCCTGGCAAGTAAATTGCATTATATTGGCTCAGGTTAGTGTTATCAACAGAAGAATGGCATGATATTTTTAAACCATTTTCTAAAACAATAGTATTTTTCTTCTCAATAGAAATCAATTCAACAATAAATTGTGCTTTTTTTCAAATATGAAATGGAACAATAACTTCCATTTCATCTAATTTATCAGCCACTAAAATACATATTCTTATATTTTGCATATAATCATACTCCTAAAAATTAAAGAAAGGAATCATTTAATCAATTTATTATATCCTAAATTTCCGAAATTTTGCTTTTTTATTATTTTTTTAATAAATACAATTTTTTAAACTATAATTTTTATTATGAAATTTAAATTATCATCTAAATATAAAATTGATAAAAATATTATTAAAAAATTTGAGCAAATTACTAAATTAATTGGTAAATTAGAATCAATTAATAAAAATGTTTTTTTTGAAGTTAGTATTATTAGCAATGAAGATATAAAAAAAATTAATTCACTTTATCGTAAGATAGATGAATACACAGATGTACTAAGTTTTTGTTTTTGAGAAAATAAAGATATTAAAACAAATCTTTTAGGAGAAATTTTTATTTCCTATGAAATGGCAGAACTGCAGGCAAAAAATTTAAATCATGATTTGCAAAGAGAATTATGTTTTTTATTGATTCATGGAATATTACACATGTTGGGATATGATCATGAAAAAATTAGTGATGAAAAAATTATGTTTGAAAAACAAAAATTAGTTATGTTAAAAGTTAATTTATTAAAATTAAATAAGGATAAATATGGAAAGAAGAGTTAAAAGTTCGTTTGTAAAAAAATTTATTTATGCAGTTAAAGGACTTTATACTGCAATCAAGGAGGAACCATCTTTGATAATTCAATTTATTATTGGAGGAATAACTTTAATAATTGCAGGTATTTTACATAAAGAAATGCATGTATCTGACTGAGCTATAATTGTAATTGTGATTGGCTTGACTACTACATTAGAAATTATAAATACAGCAATTGAAAATATTTGTGACATGGTTTCATTTAAATATAATAAAAACACTAAAAAGATAAAAGATATATCTGCTGCTGCTACCCTATTATTTTCTATTAGTGCTGTTGTTACCGGACTGATAATATTCATTCCAAAGATTGAAAGTTTAGCAAATGGAAAATCTTAAAAAAATCTATCAAGGCTATGTTGTAATTGTTGGTAAGCCAAATGTAGGTAAATCTACATTTATTAATACAGTTTTGAAAAGAAAATTAGCAATTACTTCTTATAAACCTCAAACAACAAGGAATCAAATAAAAGGCATTTATCAGGATGAAGATAGTTATATTATTTTAATTGACACTCCTGGATTTCACAATCCTAGAAATAAATTAGACATGTTCTTAAATTCTGAAGTAAAGAAATCATTAAAAATTGCTGATTCTGCATTGTTTTTATTAGATCCTACAAGAGATATTGATGAAGAAGATGAAAATATTATAAAACAACTTAATTCTTGAAAGATTAAAAAAATAATTTTTGTAATTACAAAAATGGATATTGCAAATTTAGAACAAATTGAAAACGTAAAAAATTATATTAATAATTATTTTAATGATCCAGAATTTCATATTATTTCGAACATTGAAAATAAAAATATTGATTCTTTGATTCCTAAAATAAAAAATCAATTGGAAAAATATGAGGGTTTAATTTTGCCATCTGAAGAAGAACTAGAATTATCTGATAGTTTTATTGTAAAAGAAGTATTAAGAGAAGTTGTAATTAAATCATTTAGACAAGAACTTCCTTATTCAACTGCAATTTTTATAAATAAAATTCAGTATAATGATGTAAAAAAATTATTAAATATTCAAGCTGATATTATTGTAGAAAAAGAAGCACAAAAACCAATTATTATTGGCAATAATGGGAAAAAAATAAAAGAAATTGGAACAAATGCAAGAATTGAACTACTTGAAATTTTTGATTGTAAAATTTATCTTGAATTATATGTAAAAGTTAAAAAAGATTGAAGAAATAATAATAATTATATAATTGATTTAGGTTATAAAAAATAGTGTCAGAAAAGATAAATTTTGGATATCTTTTAGAAATTATTGAATATGATGATTATGATCACATTTTATTTTTTTTACTAAATAATAATAAAATATTGAAATTATTTTCTAAAGGAAGTCAAAAAACACTTTCAAAAAATGGGCGTTTTCTTTTATTTGGATCATTAACAGAAATTGAGTATTTTCAGTCAAGAAGTTTAAATAAATTATCACGTTTAAAAAAAATTAACGGAATTAAAATGCTTTCATTTTTTCAATCTCAAAATCCAACTATATCTTATTTAAATAATTTTATTTTTAAAAAACAATATGAATATTTTAATTTTGAGAATTATAAACAGATTATTGAAACAACATTAAGTTTTGATATTCATACAAGTTTTATATATTGTTTAATAAAAATTATAAATTATGAAGGATTAAAAATAATACACGATCGTTGTATTATGTGCAAACAAAAGAATATATATCATTTTTCATTTGAAAAATGTGGATTTTTGTGTAAAAATTGTTTTCAATATTTTAATGATAAAACTCCCACGCCAAAAGAATTTAATAAAATAATTTATTACTCTTTTAAAGAAGAATTTATTTTAATTTCTAAATATGAAAATGATATTAAATTAAAATTAATTAATTTACTAAGTGATTTTATCAATAATAATACAGGCATATATATTGATTATAAAAATTTTAGATTTTAATTCAATTTGAAAAAATTTTTCTCTGTGCTATTATAATATTGAAATGTGGATAATTAGCTTGGAGAATATATGGATAAAAAAGAAGTTAAAAAAGCATGAAAAATTTATAATAAAGAATGTAAAAAAGTAAAGGCCCCCACTGTTACTTTAGATGAATATATTTCTATGCTGCCTCAAGAACAAGAATCATATGATGCCAATGCAGCTTATGATCCAAATCAACAACAAGTAACTTATGATGCTAATGTAGCCCATGATCCAAATCAACAGCAAGAGGTTGTTGTCAAAGATCAAGAAAATCAGAATTTAGAAACGAATCAAATTGATACAAATGTAGCCCATGATCCAAATCAACAGCAAGAGGTTGTTGTCAAAGATCAAGAAACTCAGAATTTAGAAACGAGTCAAATTGATACAAATGTAGAGGAGCAAGCAACTAATTCACTTAATAGTGATGTTATTGATGCAGGAGAGAATAATCTTTCTGAGAATGGAGAGGCTTTACCAGCTCAAAATTATTCTCTAAAAGAAATTAAAAAAGCTTGAAAAATTTACCGTAAAGAATGTAAAAAAACAAAATCACCTTTTCTTTCATTAGATGAATATACTGAAAGTTTAAACCAACAGCAAAGTGCAAATGTTAGTCAAAATGAAGACAATAATCAAAATGTTTTAGAAGCTCAAAATTATTCTCTAAAAGAAATTAAAAAAGCTTGAAAAATATATCGTAAAGAATGTAAAAAAACAAAATCACCTTTTCTTTCATTAGACGAATATACTAAAAGTTTAAATGAACAACCACAATCTAATATATCAGTTAATGAACAACAAGAAAATCAAAATTTAGAAATCAACAATCAAAACCAAATTGATTCAAGTCAAGTCAATGCTGAAAATATTGAACAACAGACTGAAAATAATCAGGTTAATGAAGATATATCTGTAAATGAAAATTCAGATATGATTGATATTAATGAAAATAATCCACCAAGTAATGATCCTTCTCAAATATATAGTGGGAATACTATAGAAGAAATTTCTAAGTCTTTTGCAGCTAGCGAAATTAAAAAAATAAATAATTTATCTAAAGATGCTAATTATTCAGAAAATAATAGTGAACTATTTTCAGTTATTAAAGCAACAACTACATTTTCTGAATTTATTGATAGTTCAATAAATTCAACTAAAAAAATTAAAAAAGCATCTTTATATGATGCCAATGATCAAAAAAATCAATTAGGAGATTTGAAAAAAAGATTAACTGATTCAAGAAGAAATAATTCTAGAAAATCATTTGATACAAAAAATGCAAAAAATTCTTTCTTAATTTCTCAGAAATATAAATCATTTAATTCATCTGGAGTAAATAAAAATAAAATTATTTCAGAAAGATTGGAAGCAAGAAAAGAAGAATTTTTAAAGAAGAATACTTTTTATAATAAAGATAAAAATAAATTGGATTTGGCAAAAAGAATTTCTTCTTCACCAACTTTCTCATCACAAAAAATTAGGGGATTTGGATCAAATTCTGAAAAAATCAAAACTATGTAAATAATCTAAATAATTAGATTATTTTTTTTCATAATTTACTTTACATATTTTATTTTCTGTAAAATCTAAATATAATTTTTCAATTGCCTGAGAGTAATTAAATACTCCTTTTTTAAGATAAAATTTTTTTAATTCACAAAATTGATTAATAAATTCTTCAAAATTGTTTGAAAATATCCCATAATATTGATTTCAAAATAAAGGATAATTATATTTATAAAAATTGTATCCTCATTCGATTATTTCATATTTCCTTGTTTCTAATATGTCTCATTTAATAGTTTTAATTAATGCTAGAATAGATAAATTTTCAAAGGTTTTTATTTTTTTATATAAAACACCAGGTGTATCTAGCATATCAATTCAATCATTTACATTAAGCCATATTTTTTTTCTAGTTATTCCAGGAACATTAGATGTTATCAGTTGAGATTTATTTGCTAATTTATTAATAAACGTAGACTTTCCAACATTTGGTAACCCAACAACAATAATATAAATTTTTGGATTAACAAAACCTTTTAATTTTTGTTGCTCTATTTTTTTGTCCATTATATTTCTAATTTTACTTATCACTATCTTTTTAAATTTTTTATTTAAAATAGAAGTAAATAAAATGTCATCATTTTCAATTTTATTTTCATCATCTAAAAAATCATCTTTTAAAGCAATTTTCAAAATTGGTTTATTTGTGTTTATTTCCTTAAGAAAATTATCATTAGAGGAAATATTAGGGGCTCTAGCATCTACTATTTGTATAATAAGATCAATTTGTTTAATCATTTCTTGTAAAAGTCTTGTGGTCTTTTGCATATGACCAGGGAATCAATTAAGATTATTTTCCATAATTATTCCTATCATATTTTCAAAATAAAAAAAATTTATATTTAAAGCATCATTTAATATTTTAATTATATAGAAAATATTTTTTCATTTTATTAATTTTTGTTGTAAAATTGTAATAAAATTGTGTTTTTAACAATCTGGAGTTTATAAGTGGTACAAAAAAACTATAAAGAAAATTTATTTTCCAACAAAGTTTTAAGAAGAGACTATTCAAAGATAAGTCGTGATTTTAAGGAGGCTCCGAATTTATTAGATATTCAAAAAAATTCTTTTGAAAAATTCTTGAATCGAGAACTAGATATATGTTTTAAGTCATATTTTCCCATTACATCAGCAGGTGGTAGGTATGTTTTACGATATAATAAATTTCAGTACGAAAAGCCAAAGAGATCTGAACAAGAATGTAGAGAAGAAGGAAAAACTTATAGTTCTTCCTTATTTGTTGATTTTGAATTAGATGATTTGGAAACTGGTGAAATCAAAACAATTTCTAAAAAGAAAAAAAATGAAATGAACGGGTTATTTTTTTGCTCAATCCCTATTATGACAAAAAGAGGGACATTTATTGTAAATGGTGTGGAAAAAATCATTATTTCTCAAATTGTTAGATCACCAGGGCCATATATGTTTCCAAAGGCTCAAATTAAATTAAATAACTCTCGTAAAAAAGTTCAAGATGGTTATATTTGTGAAGTTTTACCAGGCAAAGGGACAATGTTTATTATTTTTATTTCAAAAAATAAGAATCAATTAAATATAACTTTTAGAAATGCTCATGGAGATTCTACTTGTACTGTTAATATTACTGAATTTTTTAAAGCATTAGGATTGAGCAATCAATCTATAAAAACAATCTTTGGAGAGGATAAATTTATTATAGATTCTCTTTCACGTGATCGTTTCACAATTGAAAAAATTGAACTTGATGAATGAGTTGTGAGCAATCTTAAATCTGTTAATGAGAGTGTCATGAGCAATGATCGTGCCCCAACAGTTGAACAATATTTGAAAAAAATAATTTATCAATTGCAAGTAATTAATCAAAAAATCGAGATTGATCCTTCTTCAAAAAACATTGAAGAAAAAGAAACAATCTTGAATAAATTGATTCATGAGAGAGCTGCAAAATATTTAGTTGATGAACTTGGAATTTCCACAAGACAACAAGATACACAATTAAGAGCTTGCAAAAATGTTAACATTTCTTATCAAACAATTTTATGCAAACATTTTTTAAATTGAAAATTTTTTGATTTAACTGCTGCTGGTAGATATAAAATGATTAGAAAATTACGATTATCTGAACGTCTGTATCAAAGAGTATTGGCTCAAAATTTATATGATAAGAAGGGCAATATTATTTTAAAAATTGGAACAACTATCCACAAAGAAGAATTGGACACTATTAAAAAATATATTAACAATGATAATTTAAATATATATTATGAAGATCATTTGCAAAATTATTCAAATTCTGAAGATATACCCACTAAGTTTTCATATGAAAAAATTGACGTTTATGCTGATAATGAGAAGCTAAACGAAATTTTATCTATAATTGGTGTTGATAATGTTAGTCAAATTGAGACTTTAACTATTTCTGATATAGTTTCTATCTGTTCTTATGTAATAAATATTTATTATGGATTAGGCTCATATGATGATATTGAACATTTAGGTAATAAAAGAATTAAATTAATTCATGAATTATTGAGACAAAAATATAATGTTGGAATCTTGCGATTGGAAAGATTTATTAATGAAAAATTAACAAATGCAGATGGCGCAAATAGTTCCAATGAAGAAAATAAAAAACCTTTGACTGTAAAATCATTAATAAATGCTAAATCATTTCAAATTGCAATTAAGGAATTTTTTAATTCTCACCAACTTACTCAATTTATAGATCAACAAAATCCTCTTTCTGAATTAACAAATAAAAGAAGGATATCAGCAATGGGACCTGGAGGAATTTCAAGGGAAGATCCAAATCTTGATATTAGAGATGTTCATTTTTCTCAATATGGTAAAATTTGTCCAATTGAAACACCTGAGGGTATGAACATTGGTTTAATTATGTCTTTAACTACTTTTGCAAAAATTGATGAAAAGGGATTATTATTATCTCCTTATTGAAAAGTAAAAAATGGCAAAATTACTGATGAAGTTAGTTGATTAACTGCACTGAGAGAAGAAGAATATATAATTGCTTATTCAACTGATAATATTAAAAATAATAAATTATTAGGTAAACAAGTTTTATGTCGTTTCCGAACTCTACAAGAATTTTTTTCTCCAGAACAAGTTGATTATATTGATATTTCACCTAAACAAATTGTTTCTATTGCAGCAAGCTGTATTCCTTTTATTGAAAATGATGATGCTAATAGAGCCCTTATGGGTGCTAATATGCAAAGACAAGCAACTCCATTAATTAAATCATATGCTCCAATTGTTGGAACAGGAAATGAATATAAAATTGCTTGTGATTCTGGAATGGCATTATTATATGATGAAGATAAAGAAGCTATTGTTAAAAAAATAGATGGAAAATCTGTTGAATTAAAGATTGATGGCAAAATATCTAAAATTCCATTTACAAAATTTTGAAAAACCAATCAAAATACATGTAATAACCAAATTCCTAAAGTTGAAGTCGGACAAATATTAAATAAAGGTGATTTAATTGCTGATGGACCAGCAATGCATAATGGCGAACTTGCTCTTGGCCAAAATGTTCTTGTTGCCTTCACTACTTGAAGAGGATATAATTATGAGGATGCTATTGTCATTTCCTCTCGATTAGTGAACGAAGATACATACACTTCAATTCATATTATTGAACACATTGTTGAATGTGTTAGGACAAAAAATGGGGATGAAGAAATTACTAGAGATGTTCCTAATGTTTCAGAACATGCTAAGCGTTTTCTTGATGCAGATGGTGTTATTATGGTTGGAGCAGAGGTTAAAGAAGGTGATGTTCTTGTAGGTAAAATTTCTCCAAAGGGTAAAGTTGACTTATCTCATGAAGAAAAATTATTGCAAGCAATTTTTGGTGAAAAAACTAAAAATTATAAAGAAACTTCTCTAAAAGTTTCTCATGGCGAAGAAGGAACAGTTGCCATGATAAAGAGAATGAAAAAACAAGATAATTATGAATTAGCAAATGACACAATTGAACAAATAAAAATTTATATTGTTAAAAAAAGAAAAATGCAGGTTGGTGATAAAGTTGCTGGTCGTCATGGAAATAAAGGGATTGTTTCAAATATTGTCCCAATAGAAGACATGCCTCACTTAAAAGATGGAACTCCAGTTGATGTTTTACTAAATCCACTTGGTGTTCCATCAAGAATGAATATTGGTCAAATCCTTGAAATCCATTTAGGATTAGCAATGAGAAATGTCAGCATTCATAAATTATTAGAATTATCTTTAAATAATGCTTCTGGCAAAGAATTTGAACAATGATATGGAATGAATCCTTTTATCGGTGAAAAATTAAAAAATAATGTTCTTGATTTATTAAAAGAAATGAATATTAAAACTTTAGAAAAAGCCAAGAGTAGTTTTGGAGAATTACAATTGTCAATTATAATTTCAAGAACAGGAATTATTCGTGATGATTTAAATCTAAAAGTTGCAACTCCAGTATTTGAAGGTGTAAATCGGAAAGACTTAGATGAAATCATGAAAGAAGCTGGTATTTGTCCATATAGTTCTCCAGAAGGTGAAGGCAAAGATGGTAAATTTACTTTAATTGATGGTATTACTGGGAAAGCATATGATGGTCCAATTGCTGTTGGTGTGATGTATATTTTAAAACTTGATCATATGGTTGATGATAAGATTCATGCTCGTGCTGTGGGTTCTTATTCGAAGATAACTCAACAACCTCTTGGTGGAAAATCTCAAAATGGAGGCCAAAGGTTTGGTGAAATGGAAGTGTGAGCCTTGGAAGCCTATGGTGCTGCACATAATTTAAGAGAGATTTTAACAATAAAATCTGATGATGTTAAAGGTAGAAATAAAACTTATAGTGCTATTATTAAAGGGAAACCTCTTCCAGGTTATGGGCTTCCTGAGTCATTTAAATTATTAACAAAGAAATTACAAGGTCTTGGTTTAAGTTTAGAGATTACTAATGAGAATGGTAAAGTTGAAGATATAAACCAATACATTGCAAATTCAACTTTCAGTAATGATGATGAAGAAGAAAATGAAGAATACAAAGAAGAATTTATTAATATTTCTAATTCTTTTACAAAAGAACTCGGAAAATAAGAGGGCAAAATGATAAAAAGTAAAAATTATAAAATTAATAGTATTAGAATAGGGATTGCTTCTCCAGAAAAAGTTCTTGAATGATCTAATGGGGAAATTACAAAACCTGAAACTATAAATTATAAGTCATTAAAACCTGAAAAAAGTGGTTTGTTTGATGAAGCAATTTTTGGTCCAATTAAGGATTTTGAATGTGCTTGTGGAAAGTATAAAAAAGTTAAATATCGAGGACGAAAGTGTGAAACTTGTGGAGTTGATATAACTGAATCAATTGTTAGAAGAGAAAGACTTGGTCATATTGCATTAGCAGCTCCTGTTGCTCATATTTGGATGACAAAAGAATTGCCATTTCCTTCAAAAATTTCTTTATTACTTGATATTTCTTACAAAGAAATTGAACAAGTGATATATTTTGTTAATTACATTGTTTTAGATATTGGTGATCACAAAATTAATAATAAAATTTTTAAATTCAAAGAAGTGGTTGATTTAACAACTAATAAGAATTCAGCTAAATCTTCAAGGGGAAAAATTAGAAGAATATTAACAAACATTAAAAAGGTTGTTGTTAAGGATTCATTAGATTATCGAAGAGCCAATGATTATTATGAAAGCATTAAAAATTCAAATTTACCTTTTTCAATTGATGAGGTATTTAAATTTATTCAAAGATTAACTGGTGTTAGATTTGGAATTGGTGCTGAAGCAATTCATGAATTGTTAGAAAATATTGACATTGAAGCAGAATACATAGCAATTAAACAAAAAGTTAGAGAAGTTGATGCTAATAATGTTGCTAATATCAAAAAATCTGTAAGACGTTTAGAAGTTATAAAATGAATTAAAGATTCAAATAATGATCCTAAGTGATTAATTTTAAAGAATATTGTGGTTACTCCTCCTGATACAAGACCAATTATTCAGCTAGAAGGTGGTAAATTTACTACAAGTGACATTAATACCTTTTATCGAAAAATAATTATTAGGAATGAGAGATTAAAGAAAGTAATTTCCCTAAAAGCTCCTTCTATTATTTTAAATAATGAGAAAAGAATGCTTCAAGAAGCAGTTGATGCTTTATTTGATAATTCATCAAAGAAAAAGCCAATTGTTGGAAAAGATCGAAGAGCATTAAAATCTTTTTCAGACCACTTAAAAGGTAAACAAGGTTTATTTAGACAGAATTTATTAGGAAAAAGAGTTGATTATTCTGGACGTTCTGTTATAGTTGTGGGTCCTGAATTAAAATTATATCAAGTTGGTATTCCAGTTGTTATGTTACTTAAGCTTTTTAAGCCTTTTATTATTGCTGAATTAATTAAAAAAAGAAAAACTCCTTCTGGAGCTCTTCAAGATCCTTATGCAAGTAATATTAAAAATGCTGAAGCAATGTTGTTAAGACAAGATGATGTGATTTGACCAATTGTTGAAGAAGTAATTAAAACTCGACCTGTAATTTTAAATCGAGCACCAACATTGCATAGAATGGGAATTCAAGCATTTGAACCTAAGATGATTGAAGGGAAAGCAATCCGTTTGCATCCACTTGTAACAACCGCCTTTAATGCTGATTTTGATGGTGACCAGATGGCTGTTCATGTTCCAATTTCTAAGGAAGCAGTTAATGAAGCCAGATGAATTTTATTAGCATCTTGACATATTCTTGGTCCTAAAGATGGTAAACCAATTATTGCTCCAACTCAGGATATGGTTTTAGGAAACTATTATTTGACAAAAGAAGTAAGAAATAAAATTGGTGAAGGAATAATTTTTAATAGCATAGAAGAATTGAAAAATTTTTATGAACTAGAAAAAGTTCACACTCATACAATTATTGGGATTTCAACAAAAGCTTTTAATCCTGAAAAAAAATTTCCGCGAGAAGGGACACTTGTCACTACAGTTGGGAAAGTTATTTTAAATGAAATTTTACCTCCAAAAATGAAATATATAAATGATCCTAAAAATTTAGATCAAATTCCAGTTGAAGATATCATTCCTCCAGGAGAAGATGTGAGGGGTTATATTGCAAAAAAAGAATTATACAAGCCTTTTGATAAAAAAGTTTTATCGCATATTGTTGATATTTTATATAAAAATTTTCCAATTCAAACTGTTCCAAAAACTATGGATAAAATCAAGGATATTGGTTTTAAATATTCGATGCTTTCTGCTACAACTATTTCTGCATTTGATGTTCCTTTCTATGATGGAAAACAAAAATATTTCAAAGTTGCAGATCAAAAAATCCAGGAATTAAAACATCAGTTTAATAAAGGTTTATTAACTGAGGATGAAAGATATAAACGAGTTGTTTCTACATGAACAGCAGTTTCAAAGAATGTTTCTAATGATATTGTTCAATTAATAAAAAATGAATCATATCAAAATAATGGGATTGTTATTATGTCAGAATCTGGTGCTCGTGGAAATACTTCAAACTTTTCCCAACTAGCAGGTATGAGAGGACTAATGTCAAAATCATATAATTATGACCAAAAATTAAAGTCAAAAGTTATTAAAGATATTATTGAAATCCCGATTAAACATTCATTTATTGAAGGATTATCAATTATTGAATACTTTAACTCTTCTTATGGAGCTAGAAAAGGTATGACAGATACTGCAATGAAAACTTCAAAATCTGGTTATATGACAAGAAAATTAGTAGATGCTACCCAAGATGTCATTGTTACTATTGAAGATTGTGGATCAAAATATGGAATTAATGTAAAAGACATTATTGATCAAAAGCAAAATTCATTGATTGAATCGTTAACTGAAAGATTAATTAACCGATTTCCTTTAAATGATATTTTTAGTCCTAAGACTGGGGAATTAATTATTTCTGCAAATGAATTAATTAGTGATAATATTGCAAAGAAAATTGTTGAAGAAGGAATTAAAGAAGTTGAAGTTCGTTCTGTATTAAAATGTAGAGCAATGTTTGGTATTTGCCAAAAATGTTTTGGAACTGACTTAACAACAAATGAAATGATTGAAAAAAACTCTGCAATAGGTATTATTGCAGCTCAATCAATCGGAGAACCAACAACTCAATTGACTATGAGAACATTCCATACTGGTGGTGTTTCTGGTGGAACAAATATTACTCAAGGTTTTGAAAGAATTAAACAATTATTTGACATGATTCCTCCAAAAGAATGAGAAAGAGCAACAATTGCTGAAATTGATGGTGAGGTTATGTCAATTGTTGAAGATGGTGAAGAAATAATCGTTACTGTTTCTAATAAAAAAGATAAAGAAAGATTTTATCGAGTAAGTATTAATAATCAATTGAAGGTAAAAGTTGGAGATAATGTAATTCTTGGACAAAAAATTACTGAAGGTTCTATCAACATTCGTTCCCTTTTAAAAATTGCTGGAATTGAAAAAGTAAGAAATTACTTATTAAAAGAAATCCAAAAAGTGTACCGTTTGCAAGGGATTGAGATTGCTGATAAATATGTCGAAATTATAATTCGTCAATTAACAAATAAGGTGCAAGTGTTTGATCCAGGAGATACTCATTTCTTTGTTGGGGAAATTGTTAATATTAATAATTTTAGATTGGTTAATGAAAAATTAATAAAATCAGGGAAAAAACCGCGTTTAGCAACTTGTGTTAATACAATTTATGGATTGGATGAAGCTCCAATGAAATCTGACTCTTTTCTATCAGCTGCTTCATTTCAGGATACAAAAAAGATTTTAACAGATGCTTCAATTAAAGGGCAAATCGACCATTTAAAAGATTTAAAATCGAATGTTATTTTTGGGAACCTTGTGCCTTGTGGTACTGGTAGAAAAGAATCTTCAGAAATAATTGAAGAAGGTCAAAAAATGTTTGAGTTAGAATATTAGTGATTTTTTAAAAAATCATTTAAATAAAAAAATTATGATTTATAATAATAATATTTATATTTAGGAAATAAAATGCAAAAAAGTACTGTACCAAAAAAAATTAGTAATAAAGAACGAAATTGATTTTTAATTGATGCTAAAGATCAAGTTTTAGGCCGTCTTTCAGTAGAAGCTGCTAATAGATTAAGAGGTAAATATAAAAAAAATTATAGCCCAAATGTTGATAATGGCGATCATGTTGTAATTTATAATGCTGCATTTATTAAAGTTCTTGGAAATAAAGAAGATAATGAATATGTATATAATCATTCAACATATTTAGGTGGTCTGAGAAAAAGATCATATAAAGAAATGATTAATAAATATTCGGATGAATTAATTAAAAATGCTATTCTAAATATGCTTCCAAAAAATTATTTATCATCAAAAATGATGAATAGATGTCATGTTTTTAAAACTGAAATTGAAGATAATTTAAACGTGAGACAAAAGAATTTTATTAATCAAGAAGTTCGAAAGTAGGGAATTAACATGTTAAAAGAATATAAAGGTTTAGGAAGAAGAAAATCTTCTGTTGCCAGAATTATTATGACTCCAGGAACTGGTAAAATTATTATTAATGGCAAAAAACCTGAAGATTATTTTCCAAATTCTCTTGTGATTCAAGCAATGATTATGCCATTAATTTTAACAGAAACATTAAATGCATATGATGTTAGGGCTAAAGTTAATGGTGGGGGATATACTGGTCAAGCTGGTGCAATTAAATTAGCAATTGCTAGGGCTTTAGTTGAGTCTAATCCTGAATTAAAGCCAATTTTAAAAGCAAATAAAGCTATGACAAGAGATGCTCGTGTTAAAGAACGAAAAAAATATGGTTTTTATGGTGCTAGAAGAAGTCCTCAATTTACAAAAAGATAAAATTAGTTTTTATATATAAATAAATTATGTTCTTTTAGGACATAATTTTTTTTATTTATATAATAATTAAAGAGAGGTCATTATATTATTTTAGTAAAAGGAGATCATATGAAAATATCTAATCGGCAAAATGAATTACTTTTTTATATAATTGATGAATATATAGAAACTCACCTTCCAGTTGGTTCTAAAACTATCTTAAATAAATATATGAAAAATCTTTCTGCAGCTACAATTAGAAATGAAATGGTAATTTTGGAAAAAGCTGGTTATTTAGAGAAAGTTCATAATTCATCTGGGAGAATTCCTTCAATAAATGCATATAAACTTTATGAATCATCAATTCATGAAGATAATATTGATATTGATCTTTTAAATAAATTGAAATCAATTTTCCTTCAAAGAAATATTTCCATTGATAAGATAATTGAAGAAAGTACAACATTAATTAGTGAAACCTTGAACTTACCTTTAGTTATTACTGAAATTAATGAAAATGAATTATTAAAAGGTATTAATTTAATTCAAACAGATGAAAGAACTGCAATCGTGATTTTAATAACATCAACTGGTGGTGTTCATAAAAATTTAATTGAATTTGATGATCAGTTAGAATTAATTGATTTATCAGTTTGCGTTCGTATATTCAGTGATTATTTAATTGATACTAAAATGAAAGAATTATATGAAAAAATAGAGAAATTAAAGCCGATAATTTCTTCAAAAGTAAAAAATTATGAAAAAACTATGAGAGATATATTAGTCAAGGTTTTTTCAAATCATCCTATTTTTAAAATGAATGTTAAAGGTCATTCAGAATTATTATCACAGCCTGAATTTCGTGATTTTATTATTTTAAAGAAAGTTATTAAAATTTTAGAAAAAACAACAATATGACAACAAATTGCTTATGAGCAATCTCAATTAGGTGGGACAACTAAGGTAATTTTTGGAGATCAATTTGGTGATGAAAATATTATGATAGCATCTACTTCAATCCAAATGGGAGACACTACTAATCAAATTTCAATTATTGGACCTACAAGAATTGATTATACTAATGTTAAAGCAATTTTAAATTACATAAAGGATGGACTTTCTCAACTATGGAAAAAATAATTAATTTTGATTTGCTATCAAAAATTAAAAATCCAGATGATTTAAAAAAATTAAATAAAAAAGAAATTTTAAAAATAAGCCAAGAAATTCATGACAAATTGATTGAATTGGCAAAATCACATTGGATTCATTTAGGTAGTAATTTAGGAATTATTGAATTAACAATTGCACTACTATTAGAGATAAATCATCAGGATACTAAATTATTTTATGATACAGGACATCAATGTTATGTACATAAAATGTTAACGGGAAGATTTGGATCCATTGATAAAATTAGACTTGAAGGAGGAATATCAGGATACCCTTGTCATAATGAATCAGCATACGATTTTTTATCAACGGGTCATTCTTCTACAAGTTTATCAATTTGCCAAGGTTATAATGAAACTGGCAGTAACCAATGTATTCCAATTATTGGTGATGCATCAATTAATAATGGTCTTGCTCTTGAAGCTTTAAATGATATAGCTTTTAAAAAAAATAAGATGGTTATTATTGTCAATGATAATGATCAAGCAATTTCAAAATCTGTTGGTTTTTTATATCATGCAATGAGTAGAATTAAAAATTATCCCCTTTTCTTTTTTTTCGAAAGAACATTTGAATGATCAACAAGAAGGTGAAGATGGTCTAGAAAATTGTTTTATAAAAGTTTAAAATTCTATAATAAAGTAGAAAGCATATTATTTGGCAAAAATATTTTTCAATCTTTAGGCTTCATGTATGTTGGAAAAATCGATGGTCACAATATTAAAAGAATTAGATTAGCATATCAAAAAGCAAAATTTTATAGCCAATATGGACCAGTAATTTTACATGTTAAAACAGTAAAATCCAATGGCTATTTAGAAAATAATAACAATAATCACTCCTGTTTTTTTGGAGATAATAATAAATATGATTATTCTAATTTAATGGCAGATGAACTTAAAAAACATATCTTAAATAATAAGAATATTTTTATTATTAACTCTGCTATGACAATTCCATGCAAATGTGAAGCAATTGAGAAAGATTTTCCCAACCAATATCAAGATGTTGGTATTAATGAAGAGCATGCTATCACAAAAGCATCAGGTATGGCATTAAATAACAAAAAAGTTATTATTCCTATTTATTCAACTTTTTTACAAAGAACATATGATCAAATTCATCATGATATTGCAAGAATTAATCTACCAGTATTATTTTTGATCGAAAGAGCAGACATAGCCTCATTTGATGGTGATACACATCATGGTATTTATGATGTTGGGATGCTTAAATCAATTCCAAATACAATTATAACTTCACCATCTAATGACCAGGAAATGAAAATATTAATTAAAATGGGAATTGAAAATCAATTTAACCCCTTTTTTATAAGATATGGAAATTACTCTTTAGATAGATCAAAAGAGGAAATTCAGTTTAAATTTGGAGAATGAATTTTTAAAAATCAAATTGAAAGTGAGATTGTCATTATAACTTATGGTAATTATGTAAACAAAATTTTTGATATTTTTAAAAAAGATGTTGATATTATCAATGCAATATTTATTACTAAATTTAATGAAGAAGATGTTGTTAAGATGTTAAAAAAATATAAATATATTATTTTTTATGAAAGAATATTTCATACTGGAACATTGTTTAGAGATATTTCTGAAATTTTTTCTCGGAAAAAAATCTTTAACATTCAGTTGTATTCTTTTGCTTATTTTAGGAATAATATTGGTTATGGTTCACTTGAAGAAATTGATAAAAGAGAAAAAATGGATCTTGATTCAGTTAGTACATTGATTAAAAAGATTAAATCAATATAAAAGATTTAATCTTTTTTTTTCAGTCCCTTTTTATATTATTAAGGGGTAAAAATGAATGAAATATTATTATATTTAATATTAAAATATAAAAGTTCTTGAATAAAAATTTTTAAAGCATTAAAAAACAAGGAAATGATCCCAATTGAAAAAATTATGGAAGCAAAAAATATGGTTAGAGTTAATTTTATTTCAATGATTGATAATAATTATCCTGATGCATTAAAACAAATATATAAGCCACCATTTGGATTTTTTGCATTGGGAGATATTAATTTACTAAAATTAAAAAAATTAAATCTTGTTGGATTTTTAAATAATATCGATTCATTATCTTTGAATATTGACAAAAATGATTATAGTTTAATAATTAATTTGCAGGACTATAATTTGAATCAGATAAAATTACTATTAAATTTAAATTATAAATTGATATTAGTATCATCTAATGGAATTAATACAGATTCTATGCAAATACAGAAATTAAATAATAAAAACATATTAATACTATCCGAATATTATTCAGAAAACTATTTTAGACAAAATAGTTTTCAACCTTTTGAAAGGATTGCAATCGGACTTTCTAACAATCTAATAATCAATTATCAGGAAAATATTCCCAATATTGATTTAATTTTGGAAATAGCAAAAATTGAAGCAGCAATAATTTACAATTATAAGAATTGTCCAAAAAAAGTAATAAAAAAATATAATATAAAACAATTTTCACACAATCACGATTTTGTTTTCTTAAAAAATTAAAATAATTATGTAAAATATCAGTTATTTATATAAAATTGATTTAGAATAAGTGAGATTAATTCAAACCAATTTTTTTTTAGGATGTATATGTCAAAAAAACTTTTAATTATTGAGTCACCAAATAAAATAAAAACTTTGGCAAATTATTTAGGTAATGATTACAAGATTATTGCAACAATTGGACATATAAGAGATTTATCTAAATTTGGATTAGGATTTGAATATAAAACATTTGAACCTAAATGAACAATAAATGGAGAAGATAAAAAAAAGATTATTGAAAATATTAAAAAAGAAAGTAAAGAATGTGATGAAATTTACCTTGCAACCGACCCTGACCGAGAAGGAGAAGCAATTGCTTGACATGTTTTTCAAATCCTAGGAGATTCTGAAAAACAAAAAAGCAGTAGAATTTCATTTAATGAAATTAGTAAAAAAGCAATTGATTATTCATTTGAAAATAAGAGACCTATTAATGAATTTTGAGTAAAATCACAATTTGCAAGAAGAATTATTGATCGTTTAATTGGTTTTAAATTATCACAATTGGTACAAAATAAAATTAAGGCAGAATCAGCAGGAAGAGTTCAGTCTGTGGCACTAAAATTTATTGCAGATCGACAAAAAGAGATAGATGAATTTATTCCTAAAGAGTGATATAACATTGATGTTATTTTAAAATCTGATTTAATCTTAAATTTAAGTCAATTATCACCCAAATTTAGTGAAATTAAAAGTGATTCATCTATAAAAAGAGCTGGATTTAATTTTTCTAATTTTGTTGATGCTACTAATGTTTTTAATTCCTTGAATAATTATTATGAAGTTTCCAAAATTGGTGAAAAAATTTTAAGTAAAAAAACTCCTAGAGAACCTTATAAAACTTCAACATTACATCAAGATGCAATTAATATACTTTCTTTTTCATCTAAGCAAGTAACATCAATTGCTCAAAAATTATATGAAGGAATAGAAATTAATGGAGCTCACATTGCTTTAATTAGTTATCCTAGAACAGATAGTAACCGATTATCTGACGATTTTATTATTGATTCACAAAAATTTATTTTTGAGAAATATGGTAAAGAATATGTTGGAGAAAAAAAAATAATAAAAATTAAATCTTCATCTCAAGATGCTCATGAAGCCATTAGACCTGTGAATATTTTTTTGGAACCATCAAAAATAAAAAATGATATTCCTGAAGCACAATGGAAATTGTATGATTTAATTTGAAAAAGAGCAATCTCTTATTTAATGAGTGATGCAAGGTTTAATAGTGTAAAGATTTCATTTTCTAACAATAACAACATTTTTAATGTTACATCAAGAGAATGTATATTTGATGGGTATCAAAAAATATTTAATGACGAAGACAGTAAATTAAATTTATCAATTAATTTAGATCAATTCAAAATTGGTTCTCTTCATGAAGTTAAGAATCATTCTGTTGTTCAAAGAAAAACATCCCCGCCACCAAAATACAACCAAGCTTCCCTGATTAAAGCTCTTGAAGAAGCTGATGTTGGTAGGCCTTCAACCTATAATACAATGGCAAATATTGTAATTGAAAGGGGATATGCAATTATTGAAAATAAAGCTTTTAATATAACTGATATAGGAGTAATTTTAATAAATCAATTAGATTTATTTTTTGCAGATGAAATTAATAAAGATTTTACAAAGCAAATGGAAGCACATCTTGATAAGATAGCATTAGGTGAAGAAATTTGAACAGAATGATTATCAAATTTTTCTCCCTATTTCAATGAAAAAATTAATTATGCTAAATTAAATATGGAAAAAAAACAGGATGAAAAAATAGGTAAATTATGTCCTGAATGTAACCATGAATTAGTTTATAAACATAGTAAAAAATCAAAAGAAAAATTTATTGGGTGTTCCAATTTTCCGAGTTGTAAATATCTAGAATCACTAAGAAAATTAGATATATTAGAAGATTTATGTCCAGTATCTGGTCATAATTTAGTTAAAAGAAAAAATAAAAAAGGAAGTTACTTTATAGCTTGCACTGGGTTTCCTTCATGTAGATATTTATTAAATATAAAAGATTATGATTACCATAAGAAAAATAATTTAAATGAATCTTTACCAATTATTGATAAAAATAAGAAAAAATAGCATTATAATATATATAATTTTATTAAAATAGGACTTTATAAATGTTAATAAATAAAAAAAATTTACTAGAAACATTACATGCAATAACTGTTGACAGCAAGAAAAATGATAAGAATAAAAATTATTTTGAAATTCTTAAAAAAGATAAATCAATTTATTTTATAATGCCAAAGAGATTAGAAGTGTCTATGATGACTGATTTTTCTTTAGCTTTAAGATCTTTTTTTAAAACTAATAAGAATGCTATAAATATTAATTTGGATTCTTTTTTGCAATTTTCAAATAAAAATATATTAAAAACAGAAATAATTGAGATTTTATTATGATGAGTTAAATTTTTTGAAAAAGAGCCATATAATTTAAAAACTAAAAATATTGTTGAAAAAGAACATAATTTAATTTATAAATCAGAATGCAAAAATTTGATAGATCAAATTTTACCAATATTAGAAGCTCAAGAATTCTGTAGAATTTTACAAGATACTCCAAGTCGTGAAATGACACCGATAATCTTTGAAAAAAAAGTTAAAGAACTTTTTGCAAATTTTGAAAAAAAAGTTGAAATAAATGTATTTAACAAAGAAAAATTAGAAAGCAAAGGCATGGGACTATTACTAGGAGTTAATAAAGCAAGTTGTGAAGAACCTAGACTAATATCAATTAAATATCTTGGATCTAAAAAAAGTAAAGATTTAATTGCTTATATTGGAAAAGGGATTACTTTTGATATGGGTGGTTCAAATCTTAAAACTGGCAGCGCTATGAGATGAATGAAATTTGATATGTCAGGAGCTGCTATTGTGATGTCAACTTTATATGCTTTAGTTAAAAATAATGCTGATGTAAATGTTGTAGCAATTGCTGCTTTAACTGATAATGCTATTAATGAAAAAGGGATTAGACCTGATGACATTTTAAAATCATATAATGGAATGACAGTTGAAATAGATAACACTGATGCTGAGGGCCGACTTGTTCTTGCTGATGCAATCACCTTTGCTATTAGAGACTTAAAAGTTTCAAAAATTGTTGACATAGCAACTTTAACTGGTGCGATGATTTTTGCATTGGGAGAAACATTTACAGGTGTTTGAGCAACTAATGAAAATGACTGACTGACTTTCAAAAAAGCTGCTGATTATGCAGGGGAAAACGTTTGAAGATTACCATTTCATAGGGATTTTTTAAATATGTTAAAATCACCAATTGCTGATATTAAGAATTCTTGTAATGACCGTCGGGCTGGTTCATCAAGAGCAGCAGCTTTTTTAAAAGAGTTTACTGAAGATTTAAATTATATTCATTTAGATATTGCAGCAACAGCTGATGTCGATAATCGTGGCCAAGCTGTTATGATTAAGACATTGTATAGATATGCATATGAAAATAAATAAAAAAAAATTTTATTTAATGACTAAAAAACAATTATTTATTGTTATATTTACATCAATTCTTTCAATTTCTGCAATTGTCGGTTCAGGATTTGCCATTCATGAAGTTGTTAAAAAAGTAAATGATAAAATAAAATAAGATAATAATTAATTAACTTTTTTTATTTTATATAGTTTTAGATGACTGTGCATATTATTTGATATATTTTTAAAACCACTTAACGTTGGAGAAGGGCATATTTTCTTTTTTAATAATTTTGGTCTGCCTAATTTATAGGAAACATAAATTTTATTATCCACATAAATGAAAGTGAATTTATATTTTCTATTAATGGTAAACATTCTACTTAATTCTACAGGATAATCTGATATTTCTTCTTTTCAGCATTTTTCTAATTTATTACCAAATTCAATCACTAAATGATCCAGATTAATTTCTTTTACTGTACTATAAGCAATATTTTTTTTCTCAATCATTTTATTTCCTTAAAATTGAAATTAATACTATAGCAATCAGATTAGTTAAAATATGCACTATAATAATTGGGGTTGTATTTTTTAAAGAAAAATACAAAAAACTATTGATAAAACCTAAAGGCAAATATGGTAGAATGAATTCTCATTGGTTTGTATTTTGAATATGATGAAATGCAAAGCAAATGGTTGATAGAGGAATCATTCATCATTTATTATTAACTATTTCACTAAGAGATTTTCTAAATATTAGTTCTTCTGCAATAGGTGCAATAATTATTAATTGAAAAGTAATCCCGATTACTTGAACTGGATTACTATTCAAATATTTTAGAATATTGTCATTATTATTTGAATCTGAAACTCATAAATTAGATAATTTAACTAATCCATAATTTATGGAACTAGAAAAGATAGTACTCATTATTACTATAATAGATAATACCAATATATTTTCTTTTTTAAAACTATTAATCAAATTATATTTTTCTTGTTTTAAATTTTTCCTAAAATAAAAAAGGAATAAAAGAGAAAAAAACACAAGAGATAAAACTAAATAGAATATTTCTCTAATGTTTATCTTTTCTTTATTAATCTGATCAACAGGTAAATTTATAAAACCTGTAATGAAAATAAAAATTGGATAAATCAACAAAATCCATAATCCTTTTTTCAAAAATAATTTAAAATTGTTGTAACTTAAAATCAAAACTGAAAATATAGTAATCATCTGGATTATTCCATTAACAATATTCAACTCTGATGGATTAGTAGAGTGATTTATTTTATTAATAATAAAAATTATTAAAGAAGTAATGATAGGAAATAAAATATAAAGGAATAAAAAGAAGAAAATAAAATATTTATTAAATTCTTCATATTCTTTATTAGAAAACTTAATTTTATTAAAATATTCAAAAACCAAATTTTTATTTTTCATATATATAATATATATAATATTATTTATTATTTTATTTTTTTATGTTATTGGTGCTATTTTTTGTAAAAGTGGGTATAATAAGTATCTAGTTATTTATTAAAATAATAATGCTATTTCATATAGTTATGCAGGGAAATATTAATGTTAAAAAATTTTTTAATTAAAATAGCAATTAAACATTATAGAATAAAAATTAAGTCTATTGCCAATTTATCTAAAGATGAAGCTACTAATTTATACTTGAAAAGTATTAAAAAAGATTTAGAAAAAGAAAATGAAAAAAAAATTGAGGAATTAAAATGTAAGTCAAAGAAGGAAATTATTGAAGAGGCTTCAGAAATTTTAGTTCAAGCAATGGAACAAATTTCTTCAGATATTGTAAGAAAGAATGCAGTTTATTCATTCACTATTGATGATCCCAAATTAAAAGGTAAATTAATTGGTAAAGATGGTCGAAATATAAAAACTATTGAAAAAGTGTCTAATGCAAATTTAATTTTTAGTAGTGATGACAACAATACAAAAATTGATATTTCTTGTTTTAATCCAATAAAAAGAGAGTTAGCTCTAAGACTTATAAATAGGTTAATAAAATCTCGAGCAATTGAACCATCAAGAATTGAAAAATATTATCAAGAAGAAAAAGATAATTTAAATAAATTTTTGCAGGATAAAGGAAAAGAAACAGTTGAAAATATTCTAAAAATTGAAGAATATATTCCCAAATCTATTTATTTAAATATTGGCCGACTACATTTTCGTTCTTCTTATTCACAAAATATATTAATTCATTCTATAGAATGTGCAAAATTAGCTGGTGCAATTGCTAAGCAATTAGGTTTGAATCAGAAAAAAGCTATGGCTTCAGCATTTGTTCATGATATTGGAAAATCTCAAGATTATGAATTTAACAATGATCATGTTGATATTGGTAAGAAGCTTGCAATCGAACACAATTTTGATAATTTTTTGATTAACTCAATTGTATCCCACCATGAAAATGAGCCAATTAATAATATATATTCTGCAATTGCAAAAGTAGTTGATATTATATCTTCTTCAAGACCAGGAGCGAGAAATTTTTCAAAAGAAGAATTTAATAAAATTATATTTAATTTAGAATCTCAGGCATTAAATATTCCAGGGGTTAAAAGTGCTTATGCTATTCGTTCAGGGAAAGAAATTAGAGTGATAACTTCTGATAATATTGAAGACTATCAAGTTAATGATATATGTCAGAAACTAAAAAAAATATATGAAAATGATTCAATTTTAAACTTAAAACCAATAAATATTATAGTTATTAAGGAATTAAGATCTTCTGCCAAAACAAAACCAAGTTTAGCACAATAAATTTCGAGTTTTTGAATAAAAATATAATGATAAAATAATATTATACAAAAGAAAATAATAATGGAGTTTCTAGATGGAATTTAAACCAGTTGATAAAAAATTATTTTTTTCTGATTCTGATTCTGATATTGATTATAGTCAAATTACTGATTTTAATAATGAATCTATTATTAATACTGGATTTAACCCTTATTTAAATAATGTTCTATTTGATGATGATTTAAGCAACGATTTTGATTATTCTTCAAGTGATGATTCATCTAGATGACAGAATTTTTCATCTGGGGATTTATTTTCAGATAATTATTTAGATAGCGACAATTTAGATTTTGATGACAATGACCAAAGTGATGTAATCGACAATAATTTTGAAGATTTGGCAAGATACCAAGATATTTTAGAATTTGCCACTGATATTGACTATAAATTAAGCAGAATTAGAAGAGAATTATACCTTCAAAATGTTAAAAATTATAGATATAATAGTCAATTTCATCATAATTCAAGTAATGCAAATAGTAATCCAGAAAATTATTCACAAGACTATGATGTAAATAATAGTCAAGATTATAGTAATTACCAAAGTGAAGATGACTCTTATAATAATCAACAAGATGGATATAATAATTTAGATAATCCACTGCCAGAAAACCCTGGAAATGGGCATGAAGATTTTAATGATGGTAGTTATCATGATGACCTTGAAAATTATGAACAAGAAAGTAATGAAAATGATAATTTAGTTAATTCTCCTCCTCCCCAAAAGGAAAGCAATTCTCAAGATGCAGCTTTTTTCAATTTTCCTTGGTTCAATTATAATTTCGATTATAATATAGCTTCAAAATTGGAAAGCGATATCATTAATTTTATTAATGAATCTAATATTAAAAAAATCCACATAGGAATTTTTAATTATAAATTTGAATCAATAGCCTTTGGATATGAAAATAATGGGGAATACCACTCTAAAAATTTTGGCAATCTGCACAAGAATAATCCAGATTTATATCCTAAAAGCATATTTTATGTTAAAGGATTTCCAAGATCAACTATTTATAAATTTATGGTTTCTAGAAAGTCTCATGTTTTGGTTATTTCTTTGAAATTATCTGAATATAAAAAATTATTTGCAAATCGAAAAATACAAAAAATGTTTGATTTTTCTCTATTATATTCAATCCGTTTTTTTATTATTTTATTTTAATTTTATTATTAAAATTAATTTTTGATTAATATACAATAAAGATATGTATGAAAATTGCTAATATAAACACAAAGTCACATTATAGTCTTTTAAAATCTAACTTAACTATCCCCCAAATCATAAGTCATGCTCTTGAAAATAAACAGACTCATGTTTTTTTAGCAGATAATAATTTATATGGTTCAATAGAATTTATTAAAGAAGCTCACAAAAATAACATCATCCCAATTATAGGTTTAGAGCTTATTTACCAAAAAAAAGAAATATTGATTTTTCCCAAAACAAATTTTGGGTACCAAAACATTATTAATATCTCGAGTTTTTATTTGCAAAATATTGATTTTGATATTAATAAATATTCTCAAGATATATTATTTTTTTCTAAAGAAAAAATAGATTTTCTTATAAATAAAGATCATGTTTATGAAAATTATCAGGACTTTTATTCTATAAATCAATGCAATTACAAATTTGATGATGAATATAAAATAATTCAAGTCATGGATGCCATAAAAAATGAAAAAAAAATGAGTTTTTCCGACTTAAAATCTAACTCTAAATATAAATTGTTAGAAATGTCTGAATTTACTAATAAATATTCTCAAGAAATTATTAATAGAACTGTTTCTCTCTTTTCTGAGAATAATTTATATCTCAGCCTTAAAAATACATCTTTTTTAAAATTCAATAATGATTCTGAAGAAAATAAAAAATCTTTAATTTTAAGTATTTGCAAAGATAATCTTTTAAAAATTTTGAATGTTAATTTTTTGCCAAAGGAATATGATATTAGATTAAATTATGAATTAAACGTTATCCATGAAAAAGGATATAATGATTATTTTTTAATAGTTCATGATATTGTAACTGAAGCTGAAAACAGGGGAATTTTGATTGGTCCTGGAAGAGGGTCGGCTGCAGGATCATTAATCTCTTATGGATTAAAAATAACATTAGTTGACCCTATTAAATATCATTTAGTATTTGAAAGATTTTTAAATCCTAATCGACTAACAATGCCTGATATCGATATTGATATTATGGATTCTAGAAGAGATGAATTAATTGAATATCTTTTTGAAAAGTATGGACATGATAAAGTAGCACAAATAATAACATTTCAACGGATAAAAGCAAAAATGGCTCTTAGAGATGTTGGTAGAGTATTTGGAATTGATTTAAGAATCGCTAATCGCTTAACAAAAATGCTTTCAAATGAATATGACTTAAAATTATTAGAAGGCATTAATTCTAAAAAAGAAATGAAAGATATATATAATGAGTATCCATTTTGAATTGAAATTAGTAGTAAGTTAATTGGAATACCAAGACAAACAGGGAAACATGCTGCTGGAGTAATATTATCAAATGATATATTAACTGATATTATTCCTATTCAACAAGACTCTAGTGGGATTAATGTAACTCAAATTTCCATGGATTATTTGGAAGAATTGGGATTAATAAAATTAGATTTATTAGGATTATCTAATTTGACTATCATTAAGAAAGTTATGAAAATTATTAAATCATTTACTAAAATTGATATTGATTTAAGAATGATTCCTCTTAATAATTTAAATGTTTATAAAGCTATTTCTGATGGAAGAACACTCGGGATTTTTCAATTAGAATCTCCTGGTATGAGAAGCACATTGATGAAAATAAAGCCAAGAAACATTGAAGATATTTCAATAGTATCAGCTCTTTACAGACCAGGACCACAAAACAATATAAAATCATTTATTAACAGAAGAGAGGGAAAGGAAAAAATCACCTATGTAGATGAGAGATTAAAAGAAGTTCTCGAGAGTACCAATGGAATTATTATTTATCAAGAACAAGTTATTCAAATAGTTCAAGTAGTTGCAAATTTTTCAGCTTCAGAAGCAGACATCTTTAGAAATGCAATTTCAAAAAAATATGAAAAAACTGTAAAATCATTAAAAATAAAATTTATTGAGGGAGCCATATCAAATAATTATAGTGAGAAAGACGCCATTAATATTTTTGCCTATATTGAAAAATTTGCACTTTATGGATTTAATCATTCACATTCTATTTCATATGCTTTAATTAGTTATTGGATGATGTATTTTAAAATTTATTACCCAATTGAATTTTATAGTGTTACTTTATCTTCTTTTGAAGGTTCTCAAGAAAAGATAAGCGCTTATTGCAATGAAATAAAAACATCTGGAATAATCATTAATCAACCAAATATCAATTTATCAAGTCGAAATTTTATAATCAACAAGTCACAAATTTATTTTGGCTTTTCATCTATCAAAGGAATTGGCGCAGAAATTTGCAAAAAAATTATAAATGTTAGAAGTAGATATGAAAAATTTATAAGCTTTGAACATGCAATTTGTTCCCTAGGAAACAATGGCATTGGTATATCAACATTTCAAATATTAATTAAATCCGGATGCTTTGATGAATTTAATAATCGATTGTATTGTTTAAATAATTTGAAAAGCTTTTATGATTTAAGAGCAAGTCTTAAAGAAGATATGACTCTTTTATTTCAACCAAGAGAAATTATAAATGATAAAATTACTAAAGAAAATGATATTTACTTTAGTAAAGAACAATTTAATTTAATTGGTTATAGTTTTTTTGATGATTCTTTAAATGATGATATTTTTTCAAAAATTAGTAAGAAGATATCTAATATTAATTTAGTAAAATTAAATAATTTAGAAATAGGCTATAATAATGTAATTATAAAGATTTCCAATTTTCAAAAAAAAATTGCAAAAAATGGAAAAGAAATGATAATTGTTGATATTGTTGATAATAGCAAAACAGAAAAGGTTTACTGTTTTAATTGCAATAAAATTGAATCATTAATTAAAAATGGTAGTATTTTAATTGCAAAAATTAAAAAAGGAGAAAGATGGATTCAATTAATTAATTTAATTGAAATCAATAACAATGAAGATGAAAAGTAAAGCACTAATTATTGATGGTAATTCCCTTATGTTCAGAGCATTTTATGCAACCTTTAAACAATTGGCATATTATAAAGAACGTAATTTACCACCAAGGAATGCTTTAAAAACAACTGCTCAAATGATATTTAATATTATAAAAAAAGAAGAGTATGAATATTACGTTATTGCATTTGATCCAAAGGGAGGAAATTTTAGAAATGAATTATCTCAAGACTATAAGAGCAACCGAAAATCTACACCAGTAGAATTGGTTGAACAAATTGCTCTTATTCATAAATTTTGTTCACTTATTGGGTTCAATGTATTTTGCATTCCTGGCTATGAAGCAGATGACATAGTTGGTTCAGCAGCTAAATTATTAGCTGATCATGATATTATTTGTGAAATTTTTTCCTCAGATCATGATTTACTCCAATTAGTTGATGTCAATACAAATGTTTCTATGATATTAAATGGGGGAGAATTTAAAAGATTTGATATTAATAATTTTTCTGATCAATACTATGGCTTAAAACCTTGTCAAATAATTGATTATAAGGCAATAGCTGGAGATAAATCTGATAATATTATTGGCATTAAGGGAATTGGTCAAAAAGGAGCTATAAATTTATTGAATGAATTTAAATCTATTGAAGGAGTTTATGAAAATATTGAATTAATTAGATTGAATAGCACCAAAGAAAAATTACTAAAATATAAAGAACAGGCCTTTGAATCTAAAAAAATTATTGCTATTGTAAAAGATTATTTTGATAATTTTGATTTTAAAAAATTTAAAAAAAAAGATTTTAAGTATGAAATATTAATAGATTTTTTTGAGAAAAATCAAATTAAATCGCTTGAAAGGTACTTACCATAATGCCAGAACTACCAGAGGTACAGACACTCATTAATTCCCTGAATGATGAAGATATTTTTAATTTAGAAATTCTTGATGTCAAAATTTTTCTCCCAAAAATAATTAAAAATGTGGAACTAGATGATTTTATAAGAAACGTTATAAATACTAAAATTATTTCAATTGAGAGAATTGGTAAATATTTAATATTTCACTTATCTAATAAAAAAGTTATTCTAATACATTTAAGGATGGAAGGAAAAATTTTTATTATAAATGATTTAAATTGTCAAAATGGGAAACACACATTATTAAAATTAATTTTTCACAATAAGTTATTTTGTTACAATGATACAAGAAGATTTGGAACCTTTCACTTATACAATGAGGATAACTATTTATCATCAAAAGAATTAGTAAAGATTGCAATAGACCCACTTAACAAAAATTTTAATTGGTCTTTTTTAAAGAAGCAATTTCAAAATTCTAACAAGCATATAAAAACTGTTTTGTTAGACCAAACAAAAGTATCTGGAATTGGGAATATATATGCTGATGAAATTTTATTTGCATCTGGTATTCATCCACTAAAAAAAGCAAAAGATTTAAAAGAAAATGATTATCAAAATATTGCTATCAATTCCACAATTATTTTACAAAAAGCTGTGGAAAACAAAGGAACAACTATTTTTTCTTATTTATACAAAAAAGATGCTGGTGGCATGTTTCAAAAATTTTTAAAAGTTCACATGAAAAAAAATCAGCCATGTGTTAATTGCAAAACACTAATAAAAAAAATAAAAGTCAACGGGAGAGGAACTTACTTTTGTAATAAGTGTCAAAAATAATATGAAGATTTTATGAATAGTTCCAAATTTAGATTTTGAAAACAAAATAAATGATATTTTAACATCAAATAAAGAAATAAGTTTTTCATTCAATGATTTAATTACTCCTCTTGCTGATAGTCAAGAGCTTTTTTACAATAAGATTCATTCAATTTTTGGAATTAGATATGTTGATAATGTAGGAATTATAAAAGGAAAATTATCTAGTGATATTAAAAACAATTATAGTTATTTTTTGAAAATGAAAAAATTAAATAAATGAATTTTTAAATTTTGATTAAAAAAAACAGGTGGGAAACAAATTTGTTTTTATCTTGCAACTCCAGATATTTATAATGGTTTAACAGATTTAAATTTCATTTTGTTTGAATTAAAAAAATATTTTCAGGGCTTCATATACACATTACAATCTGGAGAAGAAAAAAGTGATTTTTTAAAAGAAAAAAAATGAGATTTTATCCATAATTTTGTAATTGATAAAAATAAAGATTTAAGGGAACA
>JBOFJE010000013.1:0-5562 GCA_051650525.1 Mycoplasmoidaceae bacterium | reverse complement strand
ATTAATAATTTCCATTGTATTCCCTTTTTATAATTAAAAATAATATATCAATTAAATATATTATTTATCAGTTTTTAAATTTTTATTTTCTTTCTGTTTTTGATAGCTATAACAATGAATAGAATTATTGAAGCAATTACTAATGTAGACAATAATATTCATATAATAAAACTGTTATTTTTATGAACAACTATTGGTGTAGATGGATTAGTTGGTGTTCAAGGTGTTATAGGTGTAGATGGTGTAATGTTTGTTGAATTAATAAATTCAGTTCCAATATTGTTATCTAAAATATTTACATCACTCAAATTTGGATTTTTATTGCTTCCATACACCTCATCAAGTGTTATGTGATTATGTTTTTCAATAACATCTTTAAAATAAATATCTGATCCTATTAAATCTTTAATATTATATGTTGATTCAATTCGAGTTTTATTTCCATCATCATCAATATTAGTTGACATTATTTCCATTTTTATATTTCTATCTAAAACTCTATCAATCACTTGATTAACTTCAGCTCAATCATAATCACCAATATTAGGATCTAATCCATATTTTAAAATTTCAAATGATTGTCCATATTTTAATGTTCTATTGTCAAAATCTCAACCAAAAAAAGAATTATCATATAAATACTGATTAAATGTTTGAAATCCATTAAAGTTATTAGATTTTCAATAGCTTAATTTTACTTTTTCTAAATAATTATTAAAATTCAATCCTACTTGATTTAAAAAGTGTTTATAAAGTTGATATTCTTTTGAATTATTTCCAACATCATCAACCAACATATCCATACAATTTAATTCATTTTGGTTCATATTGTATGGATTGTTTTTTCTAAGTCAATCAGTATAATAATGACTATATGAATTAAATTCCAATCATTTAACAGCTTCTTGATCAATATAAAATCTATTAGTTTGTGGATTAAAAGTAAATACACGACTAAGATCTCCCATATAGGCATCACCAAAAAAAGAATCATCATAATTTTTACCATAAAAATCCAAAGGAGAAAATGGAGGAATTAAATTTTTCAATTGTGGTTCAGCAAGATTTTTATCTATTCAGTCGTGTTGTGGTCAACCATCATATAAAGCATTATAACCAACTCCATTCTTATCATATAATGTTGGTGGATTTTTTCAATCATTATCAAATCGAGCAATATCATAGTTCATTCTATCATAAGTATCACCCGTAGAAATGTAATTTTTATAATATTCTTCTTTATTTTGTTCTCAATTAGTGAATGTATTACTAAAATTAAATTGCGATGTATCAAGGTATTTATCTCTATCATCACCATTAATAATACTAATTCAATCTTTATGCATTCCTAAATTATTTTTTCACTGATCTTCTGTCATTTTTATATTTCAGTCACGCTCAATATAATCTAGTTTATTAGTTGTTTTCGAAAAAAAAGTTGGAACTTGGAATTGAACATTTTTTAATATATATCTGTCATTCCCTTCATTTGAAAAATCATATAAATTTTTGGGCAATGAAAAAGGGATATTAATATGTTTTTGATAATTATCAATTGGTGGATCAGGATTTTTTAATTGCGGATTTGTTATAATTTTATTAATATTAGAATTATAAAAATTACCAATCAATGGCATAATAGCAACAGCAAAAAGAGTTAAAAAACTCAATGGTTTTTTATATAGTTTTTTTGCTTGTTTTTTAACTAAAAACTCTTTCATTTTTATATCCTTTATATATTTATATTATACCATTTTGACATCAATATAGTATAAAAAAATAAGGAATAACCCTTATTTTTTTATACTAACTTTTTAATAAATTTTTTTTAAATTTATCATTTAAAAGTTTAATTTTATTGGTATTTAATCTAATATTTTTAATTCTTGATTCTGTTTCAAGTTTTAAATTTTGATAAAATTCTTGTTTCTTTTGATTTTCTTTTAAATTAATATCAGTTTTATTATTTTCCACAAGTGGGTTAGATATCACTGAATTTTGAATTTTATCATTACTATTTATTAATAATTCATCAAGATTTTTAATATCATTTGGTTTTAATTTAAAAATAGTTAAATATTGAGCATTGTCAATCATTCCAGTAGTAAATTCTTTTGTATCATTATTTCCCAATAATCCTTGAATATTTTGATTAATAAAATGAATTCCACCACTATATCCTCCGATCATTTTGAATTGTTTAAATAAAAATCTTAAAGGAGTTCTGTTTTGAGATGTAGTTAAAATATGGCCTTCATCAATAAAGATATCAATTCAGCTAAAATTAGCATCATTTCCATCAGTGATTAATATTTTATCATTATCATTTTTATTGTTGATAATTTGAGCATTTATATACTTTAATATTAAATATAATTGAGCATTTGGAATTGGTGAATCATCTGCAAAGGAATGAATCAATTTTTTTATATCAAAAGCTCCAATTCTAGTTAAATAATCTTTAAAATTATCATATTTTGGCTGTTTAAAATATATTAATTCTCTTTGAATATATTTTTTATATTCACCATTTACATAATAATTATACTCTTTACTTTTTGGAGTAAAATATTTTAGTCTTGTAATAAATCTCATATTTAATCCTTTTATTTTTTATTAATTTTAAATCAAATTTAAAATTAATATTTTTATATTCATATAATTTTTCAATTGTGGATTCAATTAAACTATTTTGACTTGGATTAATATTGGGAAATAAAATATCAAAAAAATCCTTTAAAAATCTAAAATGTTCTTTTAAAACATCAAAATCACAGTGGTTATTAAAAATTTGAAAGGGATTAAATGTAATGGAATTTTTTTCCAATCCACTTGTGTCAACATAGATGCCACCTAAATTTTTAACCAAATGATAATAATCTTTTTTTGGGTCAATAATAAAAATTTTAGTATTTAAATTAGCTGATTGATTAATAATTAATTTAGAAACAAAAGAAGTTTTTCCACCACCATTCATTCCAAAAATTATTGATGAATGAGAATTTCTTGTTCTATCTTTTTTGTGATAATCAACAAAAATTGGTTGGTTATCAAATGTTTTTCCCAAATAGCAGCCTTTATCATCATTAAAAAAACTTCTTGAAAATGGATATGCAATTGCTAAATTATTACTTAATAAATTTCTACTAAATTTATTATTTAAATGTATTTTTGATTTTTTTTCAGATTTAGAAATAAAATTAAAAAAGCTTGTTTTTGAAATGTGACAAATTTATTAATTTTGATTTGATAATTTCTAGCATTATCAATTATTAATCCCACTTTTGCTTTTAATTCTTTTTGACTCATTGCTCTTCCACTAAAACCAACAATATTACCATTACTGTTCTTAATTGGGAACATTATTCTATTTCTAAAAAAATCATAGTATTCATTGTTTTTATCTAGATTTATTAAATTAGATTCCATCAAATCTGAATATTTTTCACCAATATTTATCATATTATTAGCTAAAAATGTTTTATTAAATGGTGAAAATCCAATTCCAAATTCAATGATTTCTTTTTCAGTCAATCCTCTTGAATACAAATAATCTAAAACCTTTTGGTTTTCCTTTAATATCAAGTTTTTTTGATATAGTTTTGCAGCAGTTTCATTTAATTCATAAAATTTATTTTGTTTCATATTTTTTGTCCTTATTTTATGCCTTTAAGGCTTTTTTTAACCTTAAAAAGCATAAAAAAAAGATATGAATATCTACATATTCATATCAAATTTTGTTTTTTTATAATTAGTTTTTTTAAGGTTATATATATTATACATAAAAAATAAAGAAAACTAAATTTCTTTATTTTTGTTATTAAAATAATATTATGGAGTGTTAGATGAAAAATAATAATAAATTAAATTTTAAAAAAAGCATATGAGAGAATGAACCGAAAAAAAATCCTAAAAAGAAATTAATAAAAGAATTAATTAAATTATCTACTGATAAAAATATGAAGGAAATTGATTTTATTAATCAATTTAATGATGAATGAGAATTTGAAAATTTATATATAAAAGAAGAATTAGAAGGGAAATGTATTTGTGGTCGCAAAATTAAAAATATATATGTTATAAAAAATAAAGATAATAATAAAACAGCAACTCTTGGGTCAACTTGCATTGCTGATTTTGGATATAAAGAAATTGATGATATTGCAAAGAAAATTGATGAAATAAGAAATTATTCAATTAAAAATAATGAAAAAGATAAAGATCTTGAAAACTGAAAAGAATTATTTAATAAAAAATTATTATTATATTTATGAATAAATGGATTTATTCAAAGTTATAAAGATAAAACAGCTAGGAAGCAATTTGATTTTTTAGTTGAAATGAAATATATGAAAAGAAAAGAGAATCCTACTGAAAAACAAAATGTTAAAATTTGATGTATGATATTTGGAAAAAAAGGAATTTTTGAAAAATTAAAAGAAAAAGGATATTGTATTACAAAAGATCAATTCCAAAAATATTTTAATCAACTACAGAGAGATGACATTGATGAAAAATGAAAATATGTTATCAACTTCTTCATTGCCAATGAAGAAGGAGTAATTGAAGAATTTGTAAATCAAATTTATACAAAACAAATAGAATCATTGATTTTGAAAGATGGCAAAATCAAAATTGATAAAAATGATATTAAAGATGGTGAAAAATTACTTAGTAATTGACTATTTTTTGTTATAAAAGAAAAAATAGGAATTCGAAAAAATTTAAATATTTCATCTGAATTAAAAGATGGAATGGATGCTTTATTAAAGATTGAAATTAATGATTTTAAAAATGATATGCATAAATATAATTTTAAATGGCAAAATTTAGAAGATGATAAATTTAATAAGTTAAAAGAATTAATAAAAATAATCTTAAAAAAATATAATTTTTGTGAAGATTAGAATATTTTTTTAATTATATATAAAGGATTGTGGAACAAAATTAATATTAAAACTCAATAAAGTTTTTGGTTTTTTATATAATAAACTTTCTCCAAGACAATAAGCATAGGCCTTTTTTGAGTTTTTAAAATAAATTTTATATTTATCATAACTAATACCAGCTGAGTGCTTAGTTTGCTCTCATAATGCTTGTGGTTCCATCTCAATAATGTCAATAACTTCAACTTCTCCAATAATAGCTTTTATTGGATTTGAAGCATAAATAATAATTTTGTTGATCTTTCTTAATGGTTTAGATTTTCTAAATTCATATTTTTTGGAATTATTAAGAATTTTATTTGCATACTGTGGTTTAATAGGTAATATTATTTTATTCATTTTTATATCCTTTGTGATAAATTAAATTTTTTATTTTAAAAATTTTAAAAAAAATTATTGATATTAATAATATTCTGTGTTATATTTATATTGTAATTAGTTTTTTAATAAAAAGAGATAGATAGTTAATTTTATTTATCTTTTTTTAACATATAATTCTTGGTTAGGAATTTTAATAGAATATTGACATCAAGCAATTCAACTATAATAATTAGAGTTATTAATAACATTAATAATTTTTTCAATTAATTCTTCTTTATTAGTTTCTACTATAATA
>JBOFJE010000012.1:0-231801 GCA_051650525.1 Mycoplasmoidaceae bacterium | reverse complement strand
ATTGAATCATTGAAAGCATTTAGTAAAAATTTAGAAGACAAATCTGCAAAAATTAATCAAGCATTATTATTTGAATCAAACAGAGTAGATTTAATTTCTAGATTAGCTAACTCTCAATCACAAGAATTAAAACAATTGAGCCAAGCAACACTTGAGGGTATGAGTGTGGCAACTGAAAGAATTGCTGAATTGAGTTTAACAGATGAAATTATTCGAAAGGAAATTCAAGAATTTGATAAAAATTTAGTAAATAAATTAGAAAGAGATATTACTAATTTATCAAATGAAACAAATAATCACCTGGAAACATTAAATAGTGCCCTTCAAACTGCAATTGATAACACTAAGGATGAAATTTACAGTTATTCAGATGCTAAATTAGATCAATTTGAAGGTCAAATCGACCAAAAAATTGGCTTGTTATATGACACAACAATCAAAACTTTAGATGACCTAAGGATTATTTTTGCAAAACAATTGAATGATAGAAAAAATGAATTCCAAGGGATTAAATTAAAAATTGATGATTTTAATACAAAATTATCTAAAATAGAATTATTTATGAATGATTCGCATGAAAAAGAGCAAGAATATATAAATATTAAATATGATATTGATTCTTTAAAAGAATACAGTTTACATTTGAATGACAAATCTGACAACATTATAAAGTCGCTAAATGAAGAATCAAAAAGACTTGAATTAGTATCTAATTTATCAAATTCTCAATCAAGGGAATTAAAAGAATTAAGTAAAGCTACTTATGATGCTCTTGAGGCAAGTGTAGATAGAATTTCTGAAATAGAATTCAATAGTGAAATTATAATTAGTAAAATAAAAGAATTAGAAGAAAACAATTTTGATTTTATTAAAAAAGAGATATCAAAATTATCTAGTGATGCTGATAAAAATTTATCTGAAATAACTAATAAATTAGAAACTGCTGTAGAAAATGCAAAAATTGATATGAATAATTTTGTAAACAAAGTAGCAGATTCTTTAGATCAGGATTTTAATAATAAATTTGAAACTTGAAATGATATTATTCTTGAAACAATTGATAATTTATCTAATAAATTTAGTAATAAATTCAATGATATTTTAGTTTATTTTGATAAATTAACATTATCAATTAATATTTTAAATAATAAAATTGAGGAATTAGAACAAATAAAATCTATAACAGATATAAACGAAAACCAAATTAATAATATAACCTATATTATTGAAAAATTTAATCATGAAATAAATAAATCTTGCTCAGAAATTAATGGTATAAAGAAAACAATTTTATCTCAAGCAAGAAAGGTTGAAACAATTGAAGATTTTGCAAAAAATCAGGCTATTCAAATGGGAGATTTAGCTGCTGCTTCTCATAATGGGTTTGAAATTGCTGTAGAAAAAATAAATGAACTCTTTTCAAATGATGAATTAATAAAAAATGAAATTAGTAAAATAGATGATAAATTATTTGATGAAATCAACAATAGAATTATTATTTTGAATAATAAGATTGAAAATGATATAAACAATACTATTAATATTATGAAAAATATTATTGATGATTCTGCAAATGAATTAATAAGTAAAATTGAAATAAATTCAAATGAACTTAATAAAAAAATGGAATCTAATTATGGAGACTTTAATGTTCAAATAGAAAGTATATATGATACTTTAATAAACATTATTGAATCTGAAAGAATTGACAATAAAAATTCTTTTGAAAAATTTTCTAAATTGATTGAAGAAACAATAGTTGGAGATAAATTAGCAAATAAAATAATTGAGATATTAAATGAAAAAATGACTGAAGAAAAATCTAGCATTTATAGTTACATAAATAAAATAAAAAAAGATATGTTGACTTCTAAAGATAATCATGAAAAAACTTTAAAATCTCTTAAGAATGAATGAATAGAAAATAGCAAAAATATTTTTAAACTTCAAGGAAAAGTAACGAATCATTCCAAACTTATTTCGGACCTTTCTCTTAATACTTTTGACTTAGCTTCCGAAATATTGCAAAAAGAACAGGATTCAATTATTTTTAAAACAAATTTCAATAAGGATATTGGATTATTAAAAAATAAAAATATAGATTTAGAAAAAGCAATTAAAGAAAATATAATTTTCTTCAAAAATGAGATTGATAATATTGTGAATAAATTAGAAATTGATTTATCAAATAATTCTGAGAATATAATTGAAAAAATCAATAATATGAGTATTGATATAGATTTTAGAATTGATGAATTAATTAATGACTACAACAATAAAATAAAATCATTATATGATGCTATATTAACAATAATTGAAGATGAAAAAAATGATACAAAAATGAATCTTAATGAGTTCAGAGAAAGTATAAAAAATTTAGAAGAAGATTTATTGATGACAAGAATGTTGATAGATGAAATTGATAAAAAATCTGATTTAATTCATGATCAAATTGGTAATATAACTGAAGAAAAATTTAATTCAATTAAACAACATTTATTGAATAAGATTGCTTCAATAGATGTAGATATAAAACTGTCTAAAGAAGAAATTAGTAATAATCTACATAAGATTATTAAATTTGAGAATGATTTATTATCCCAATCCTCTGAAATTCTTAAACTATCGAATGTGACAAGTGATGCAATTGAAGTAATAGCAGATAACCAATTATTTTTGAGCACTTCGAAAGATAATTTATATAAAAACATTGAAACAATTAAGCTAGAAAATAAAGATATAAATAAAAGAATAGGAAATCTCAATGAAGATTTAAATTTAGAGATATTTAATACTGTTGAAAAATTGAATATTTCATTGGAAGATTTTAAGATCACTGCTACTAGTAACTATGAAAAATTTGTTCATGATATTCAAGGAAAAATGGAATTATCATCTGATGAATTTAAATTAATAGTAAATGAATTAAATGAGGAGAATAATTTAAAAATTATTGAATTAAAAAATGCCATCTTAGATATTATATTTGAGGAAAAAATTAGATCAAATCAAGCGTTTAAGGAATTTAGTAAAGCATTTAGAGATGTTAATAATGAAGTAATAAAATTTGCAGAAATTTCTCAAGAGATACAAAATAAAACTAATAATTTAGAACTTTTAAATATTCTTTCTCAAGAAGAAATAATTGAAATGAAGAATAAAATTAATAATTCAAAAAATAATTTTGAATTAATAATTAAAGAATATGGGGAAAAATGAAAATCTAATAATTTAAAAATAAAAGAGATTGAGGATTTAATTTTAAAACATAGCAGAGAAATTTCAAATCTTTCACTTTCAACATTAGAAGCTTTTGATGAGGTTATTGGATTACACAACTCTAAATTTGGTATTGATGGCGAATTAACTAATGAAATTAAAATATTAAGAAATGAAAATAATGAAATAGTTAATTTATTATCAACTGAAAAAGAAAGAATAAATCAAGAAATTTTTAAAATCACTGAGGAGCTAAGAGAGGAATTTTCTTCTTCTATAGAAGAGCTAAGAAAAGAAATTGAAAATAAAATTTCTGATACTTTACATGAAGTTATTCAAATGATTAATGATATTAATCAGATTTCAAAAAGCAATAAAAAAAGTATCTTGGATATTTCTGAAATAATTATTAACAACAGAGAAGAAATTAATAAAATCAATGAAAATATTTTAATTAATGATGCTTCTGTTAATAATCAATTTGAATTTATAAATAAATTTGTAAATTTACATAATCATGAATTGGAAAATTTTAAAAATGATTTTGAAAAAAATCAATTAAAAATTAAGAAAATTGATTCCCAATTAGATAAGAGTTATCAATTCATTAATAGTATTTCTATTGAGATGGAAAAGGACAAAGATGAGGTTTACTCAATTTTAGATGATATTTCTCAATATATTATAAAAAATAGTTCAATTGTAAATTTTTTAAAAGAAGAGAATTCCGAATTAATAAAGAAGATTAATTTAAGCGAAGAAGTAACTAAAAAAGCTGTAGAAAATGTTCATAGTTTTATTGAATTAAAAATTTCAAATCAAGATGATAAATTCGGAAATATGATAAACAATACAGAAGAAGAAGTAAAGAGTCAAATTAATGAAATTTATATTTCAATGATGAAGATTATTGAAGAGAATAATTTATCTTCTTCATTAATGATCAAAAATGAAATTGTTTTAGTTTCAAAAGTAATAAATGACATTAAAGAAAATATTGAAACATTAAAATATGAGTGTGGCAGAATAGATAATATTAATGCAATTATATCTTCATTTGAAGAAAAATTTATCCTATATACAAATGATATTGATTCTCTTTCTCAAAAACAAAACAATTTAGATTCTAAATTGTTTGAATATGATTCTCAATTATATAGAGCTATAAACCTTATTAAAGATTCTAATATAACAACTTATGAATCTATTGATGAAATTAATAATTTAGTTGTTAATATAACTGATAATTATAGAAATATAAAATTAAATATAAACAATGTTGAAGAGAGGATAAACTATAATAAAAATGAATTAATTGATATTACTTTTTCTATTAAAAATAGTGTTGAAGAATTGAGAGAATTTATAAATCAGAATGATTTAGAGATAAATAAAGATATTAATTTAATTAAAGATAATATAAAATTAAATTCAGATTATCTTGAAGATATTAAAATTACATTGGAAGAAAATGAACAAAAAATAGTAAATTTAGAATCAGAGTTTAATAATAAATATATCGAAATGATTAGTTCTATGACTTTACTAATAGAAGATTCTAATAATAATCATAAAAAATCATTCAAATTATTTGAACTAATAAATAAATCACTATCAGAAGAACTATTAAATTCACAAATAATAATTAAATCTTTGGTTGATGATGTTGAAAAAATTAAAGAATTTTCATCTTTAGAAACATCAAAATTAGATATTATTATAAATGATATGGTTTCTTCTATTGAGATTTTTAATGCAGAAATTCATGGGTTAAAAAAAGAGTGATCTGAAAACAATAATAAAATAATTGAAATTCAAAGAACTGCTTTTAATCATAGTAAATTTATAGATAATTTATCACGAGTAGATGAAGATTTATTAGAAATAATAAATAATAATAAAAATATAGATATGTTATCAGAGAATATTAACGAGCTAGTTAATAAAAATAAAGAAATAGAAAAGAATATTGATAATAATAATAATTTGCTAAATGATGAAATATTTAAATTAAAAAACAATTTTTATTCAGAATTTAATGATATGAAAAATTTATCTTTAACAGAAATTGAAAGAGTAGATTTAAGAATTGATGAATTAAATCAAGAATTAATAAATAAAAGTGAAGATATTTACACAAAATTTATGGGTCTGATAGATGATATAAGAAGTGACTATAAAGATAATAATAATGAATTTAAGGTCTATGAAAACATATTTACATCAAAATTAAATGATTTAGGTAACAATATTAATACTATTAATGACGAATTATTTTTATTGAAAGACTCTAATTTTAAAATTGATGATTTGCTATCAAATACCAAGATTTTAGAGAAAGAATTTAAAAGTTTATATGGAAATATAAATGAATTAAATAATAAATGAAATAGTAATAATTTAAAGATCCTAATGATTGAAAACAGAATACTAGAACAGGCTACAAATATTGATGTATTATCTGAATCGACTGATGAGATATTATCAAAAATAATTAATGATAAAAATCTTAATGATGAGATAAACAAAATAAATATTGAAAATAATAAATTTAAAGATGAAATTATGTCAAACCAAAATGATATTAATTCTATTAAAGAATTTGTATCAAATATTCATATATCATTGGAAGAAAGAATTAAAGAAACATCTCAGATTTCTTCTTCCAATAATGAAACTTTGTATACATATATTATGGAAATAATTAACGATATTAAAAATATTTCAATAAAAAACTCAGATTTAATAAGAGATCATTTATTCGAAATAAATCATAAAATAGACGAGACAAAGGATAAAATACTATTAATTGGTAATAAATCAGATTTATTGGGGAAAGAATTAGAAATATTTAATTTACCAAAATTCAAGGGCGAAATTTTAAATAAAATTGATGAACATAGCAATATTCTTGATAATTTTAGTGAGAATTGAATTAAAAATAGTCAAAAAATAAATATTTTAGAACGAAGGATTTTTAATGAAGCTATCAATATTAAGGAATTGGCAGACTCTACTGCAATTATTTTAGATAATATTTTAGAAAACAAAAATTATAAATTATTAATTGATGAAATAAATAAATTGAATGATGAAAATAAAATTATTGAAAATAATTTAAAATTTAATATTAGCGAGATTGAAAATATAAAAATTTTAGTTGATGAAAAACAATTTGAGATGCAAGAATATATGGAATCACTAGAAAAGAAAATTATTAATTTTCAAGATGATGTCATAAAAGAAAATCAAGAAATTAAAGAAATGATCATTAAAGAAAATGAAAAATTTGAAGTTATGATTAGAGAATATGAAATAGTTTCTGATGAAAAGCGAAATACAATGCTTATAGAAATTCTTGCAATGATTGATCATATTAATAATTATAGAAATGATGAAATAAATAAATATGAAATAGTTAAAAATATTTTTAAAAAAGAATTAGCAGAAACTAAAATGCTATTATCCATTGTTAATGATGAAGTAAAAATTATTAATAAAACTCTTTCTGATGATACTAAAATAAATGATTTAGAATTTGAACTTAGAAATAAATTAAACACTATAGAAAGTGAGATGGAAAAACAACAAAATATTTGATTACGGAATTCTAATAAAATTCAAAATTTGCAAAAAAATGTTATAGAACAAGCAAAAAATATTAAAAATATAACTGAAAATACAGAGAGTATTTTAGACAATGTATTAAATAATGTTGAAATTGAAAAAATAAATAAAAATATAGATAATATACAAAATGATAATAATAACATTATGGACAAATTAAATGAATATAGCAATGATATGTCTATAATAAAGAATAATATAGATGGTTTGCATAGTGATGTTATTGAAAAAATAAATGAAAATAAAAAAGATTTTAATAATAAAAATACACAATTGTATTCAGCAATTATGAATGTTATAGGTGAGGTTAAAAATGATGTTTATAGTTCTATTAATAAGATCAAATCAATAAATAAAGAAATAAGAAATAATATGGATAATTCAATTAGTAATGTGAATTTATTATTAAAAGAAGTTGATGTTTTGAAACATAACAAAATTAATAGTCAAGAAATTAAAAATATTGAGAGATTAGTTTTGAATAAATATAATGATCTTAATAGCAGAATTCAAAATAACCAAAATGAATTGTATAATAATAATTTAAAAATGGTTTCATTAGAAAAAAAATTATATATTAGAACAGCTTCTCTTAGGGATCTTGCTGTTTCAGTTGAGGAATTAATTGAATATATATCAAACGATAGTGAAAATAAATACATTATAAATGAAATAAAAAAATTGGCTATTGAAAATAAGAAAATTGAAAGAAAAATCATAGAAAATAATTCTCAATATAATAATGAATTAATTAAAATAAAAGAGGAAATACATATTGAAGTACAAAGAATTAAAAGTTTAAATTTAGATTCTCTGGATAAAATTGATGATAAAATAAATTCATTTAATGAAATTAGCTTGAATAAGATATCTGATTTGGAATTAAATTTAGATCATAAAAATGAATTATTATTTAAAAATATAATGGATGTAATCAATGATATTAAGGACTATTATAAAGATTCTGTAAATAATTTGAAACAAGATATAAAGAAAAGTGATAAAAAAATTCTTTGATTTAATGAAATTATTAAAAAAATTGATTTAGAAATGGACACCTTTAAAAAATACCAGATAGAAACATTTAATCTCGAAGTTTTTAAAAATAATATTGAAGAAAAAATTAATTTATATAAAGAAGAGATGCAAACACTTCATATGGTATGAAGTGAGAATAATAAAAAAATTGGGAATATTGAAAATAATATTTTAAATCATTCTAAACAAATAACTGATATTGCATCTAGTACAGAGGAAATTTTGGATAATATTTTGGATAATAAAAATATTAAAGATATGATTGATCAAATTAATCAATTGGTAGAAAAAAACAAAAATATAGAAACAAAAATTGAATTAAATAGAGAAAAAATAGATCAAAGCATCCAATCAATTAAAGATAAATATGATATAGAGTTTCAAAAAAGCATCCAAAATGGAAAGGAAATAGAAGATATTAATAAATCTATTTCATCTATATCTGAAGAATTATATAAAAAAATTGAAGCAAATGAAAAAACCTTCTTTAAGAATAATGATTCTTTATATCAAAATATAATGGAAATTATTGATTCACTTCGTTCTAAATGCGAAGATTCAATTAATTCATTTCAAAAAATAAATTCTAATTATGAAAAAGATTTTATTGAGATTAAAGATTTTATGAATTCTTGTGACTCAAAGATTAAAATTCTTGTTGAAAATAAAATAGATATAGAAGAATTCAATAAGAATAAGAAATTGATTGAAGAAGAATTCAGAAAATACTATGATAAATCAAAATATTTGGAAAATAAATGAGAATCTAATAATAATAGCATTATTAAGATGGAAGAGAAAATTTCTAAATTAATTGATAATTTAAAAAATATTTCTGAAGGAACTGATGAAATTTTAAATAATCTTATAGAAAATAAGGATCTTAATAATTTAATAAGTGAAGTGAAAAATATTCTGTCAAGTAATTCCACAATAAAAACTAACATTGAATTAAATAAAAAAGAATTATTAGAAAAAATAGAAGATTTCAAAGATAAATTTAATCAAGACTTAATCCAAGTGAAGACTAATAGCGATGAAATTATTGATATTAGGGACGACATTGAATTAAAATCAAGAGAAATATATGATCGAATGCAAGATATAGAAAATAATTTTGACAGTAAATATGGAACTTTATATAATTCCATAATGGAATTAATCGAAAAAACAAGAGAAGAAAATCAAGAATCATATTCTAAAATGGATTTTATTAATAAAATTATTTTAGATGACATAATTGAAGCAAAGGTAGTTATTTCAAAAATTTCTAATGAAATTATCTTATTGAAGTCATCAAATTTAAATGTAGAAAAACTTGAAGATATTGCTAAATACATTGATTTAAAATTTGCTGGATTTATTGAACAAATGTCAGTATTCCAAATTTCTTGGCTATCAAACAAAAAGAAAATTTCTGAGTTAGAAAAAACACTTAACGAATATTCTACCACTGTTAAAGGAATTATAGAAAATAGTGATGATAAATCTATTATTTTAAATATTGATAATTATCAAATTAGTGAAATCACAAGTGATATTTTAGAATTAAGAGAATCAAATATAAAAATTGAAAATATGATGAATTTAAACAAGGATTTAATTGATGCTGAAATAAAGAAAATGAACTCAGATTTTAATAAAGAGGCAAATAATATTAAACAAGAGTTTGCAAAAATTTGGGATAGAATTTCGAATAAATTATTAAATAATTATGAATATTCACCATCTTCTAACAGGATAGATTCTAGTATTGTAGATAAATTAATGGAAATGATTAATAAGAATTCTTCTGAGATTCAGAGATATTCTGATGAATCTATTAATGAAATATTAAGTTTAACCGAAAAATTGGATGGTATAGAATTAAAAGTTATTGTTTCTGAAAATGAAATCAATAAAAATAAAATATTAATTGACGGAATAAGAAATTTTATTAAGGGGACTGACAAATTTACTTTAGACGAAATCTCTGAGTCAGAAATAGATTCTGTTATTTCTAAAAAATTATTGCCTCTTATTGATGAGACTAAGGAATTAAGTTATAAGTTAATTTCATTAGAGGAAACTTATTACAATGGTGTAAAAAACTTGGAAAATAACATTAATAAATTAATTGATGATCTTGAGTCAAGAATTGAAATTAAAATTACAGAAGAATTCAATATTGATGGCATATTAACCACAGATGAAAGCAAGAAAATTATAGCTGAACTTGCAATTGAAGAAGTCAATAAAATGCTTAATGGATATTCAACTAGAAAAGAAATAAATAATGATTTTAATTTAATAAAATTAGAAATGGATTCTATTAAAAATGATATTCTTAACACCAAAAATTCCTTTGATGGACTTTCAATTGATATGATAAATGGGATTGTTCATCAGAGTGAAAAATTACAAAGAACTATCACTTATATTGAGGAACTATTTAAATCTTCTAAAAATGGAGAAATATTGAACGATTATTTTGTAACAATAAATGATTTAAAGTCAGAAATTACTGATAATAGAAGATTTTTAGAAAAATTATCTAATGAAATAAACATAAATAAAGAAAAAATTAATACATATGACGATATTATTAAAAATAATAACTCTGAAAATAATATAAAAATTACTGAAATTTTTTCTAAAATCACAACAATAGATAATATTAACAAGCAAACGGAAGCAAATTACAATGAACTTCTTGACAGTAAAATAAATATGGAAGAAGAATTTAAAAAATTAATTACAGAATTAGATATTAGGGCAGATAAATTAATCAAAACTTATCTGAATATGCTAAGTGATTATGATTTAAAAATACAAGAGGACATAAAAAAATCGATTGATAAAATAGATATTATAATTGATCCTTCGGAAGTATTAAATAGCGATGTTGCAAAAAATATTATTAAGGAATATGCAATTGAAATTGCAAATATTGAATTTAATAGATTAAAAGAACAATTGAATAAATATCAAATTGATACAGATAAAAATATTAAGGATATACTGCACAAAAATAATTTAAATGTTATAAAAGATATTGAAAAATCTAATAAAAATATTTTGAATTATGAAAAATTAATTAATATTGATGAATTATTTGAAACTATTGTTGATGGAATGCAAGAAATTTCTGAAAAGAGTAATGGTGGGAAAGATTATTCAACCATTATGAATCGTATAAAAGAATTAGAAAAACAAATCAATTTTATTAAATCAAACAGCAATGATTTTTCTAGTGATACTGAATTTGCTTTATCTGATGAAACAAAAGATATAATAAAAAAATTGATAGAAAAACAAAAAGATAAATCAGAAAAATAGAGATAAAAAAATGCTATATAGAGATCAATACACGAAGTATAAAGATATAAGAAATGAATTAAATTCTGAATCTTGCGAGCAGAAAAATATAAAAGCGGAATCAGAATTAATAAGTAATGACGAGATAAATAGATTTTTGTTTCATTTAATAAATACAAATGAAATAGAATCTGAAAAAATAGATGTATATAAAAATAATAAAAGTGAAAATAACACAGATGATATTCCAAATCATAACGAGGAAGACGAGAATCTCAAAAAAATTCTTTCCTCTTTCAGAAATGAGATTTTAATTGTACAAAAAGCTTGAATTACAAGTAATCAAAGAATTAATGACATAATTAATATAATAGAAATTCAAGAAAATGAGTTAAAAAAATTAAGAGAGGAAAAAATCAATAATATTTCAAAAACTGATAATGAAAAAATAGATTTGTTAGACAAAAGAATAACATTAATAGAAAATTTAAGGAATACAACATCAGAACCAGATCTGATTAGTAATAAACCCCAATTCTACATGAATAAAAAATATTTTTCAAATAAAAGATAAGTTTCAGATAAAACTTATCTTTTTATCTTTTATATAGTATATAATGAAAGAAACATAATAAAATAATTAAGAGATAAATATAGATGTTAAAAATAATAAATTTAAATGTTCTAGTTAATCAAATGCATATTCTGAAGAATATAAATTTTGATGTGGAAGATTTAGATTGTATTGCTATTTTAGGAGAAAATGGCAATGGGAAATCTTCCATTTTTAAAGCAATAATGAATCATTATCTTTATAATATTTCAGGAAAAATTTTATTTAAATCTGTAGAAATTAATAATATGGAAACCTATAAAATTTCTAATCTAGGAATTTGATATATTCCTCAAATATCTCAAGAAATTGAAGGATTAAATTTGCTAGATTTTTTAAAAGCAATATATGATAATCAAAGAAAAAAAGAAAAGAATTTTTATTCAATAATAGAATCATCATTAAAAATTTTAAAATTAGATCCTAGTATTTTAGATAGGGATGTTAATGCAAATTTTTCTGGTGGAGAAAAGAAGAAAATTGAACTCCTTCAACTTTTTTTAATCAAATCAGAATTAATTTTACTAGATGAAATTGATTCTGGTCTTGATAAAGCTAGTACTGAAATATTGATTAAACTAATATTAGATTTAAAAAAACAAAAAAAAACTATTATGATTATTACTCATAATTACTCTCTTTTGGAAAAAATTGATGTGAATAAGAGAATATATATTAAAAAAGGGGAAATCGAAAAAATTATTTCGTAACACTATGATTTATATTAATATTGATGAATTTAAAAAAGATTTTTTAATAAAAAAAGATGAAAAAGTTAAATTATTTTTTTGTGATATTAATAATTCTAGTAATATTAATATAAAAATTACAATTTTAAGAAATGCCTCTGTTTATTTATTGATTTCTTCAATAAGTTACGGGAATATTAAAAAAAATATAAATATAGAGATTCAGCATTCAGGTGAAAATTCAGTCAGTCACATTAATTTCTTTGGAATTTCTTTGCAACAATCAAATATTAATGTCAAAATTATATCCAAAGTTCATCAGTCCAGAAATTCCACTATTGATCAAAATATTAGAGGAATAATATTATCAGAAGATTCTTCAATAGTAGGATATCCAATTCTAGAAGTATCAGAATTAATGGCTGATATTCATCATTCATTATCTATAGGTTGCATTAATGAGGATACAATTTTCTATTTAATGTGTAAAGGTTTTAAGATGGATTTAATTAATAAATTGTTTATTGATTCAAATTTCAAAAGAATATTTGTTGAAATTGATTCAAAAAAAGAAAAAAATAATATAATGGAACAAATTAAAGGTATATTAAATGAAAAAAATTAGAGATGATTTTCCTTGATTTAAAAATAACAAAGATTTAATATATTTAGATTCTGCATCTACTTCATTAAAACCATTGTCAGTTATTAATTCTGTTATCAAATATTTAAGTAGTGAATCATATAATTTTCACAATTCAGATTCTTTTGCTACTTATTCTGTTAAAAAAAAATATATTGAAACCAAACAATTAATTGCAAAATATATTGGATGTGAACCCGATAATATAATTTTTACCTCTGGAGCTACCACCTCATCAAATATTGTTGCATTAGGATTAGAAAATTATTTTCAAGAAGGGGGAGACATATTAATAAGTACTTTAGAGCATGCATCTAATATTTTACCCTACATTAGGCTAACTAAAAAAACTAAAGCTACCATAAGTTATATTAAATCTAAAAATATTTATATAAGTGAAGATGATATTATTGATTCTATTTCAAAAAAAACTAAATTAGTGGCTTTTTCTAATTGCTCTAATATTATAGGTTATAAAATAGATGCAGAAGCAATATCAAAAAAAATTAAATATTTATTTCCTAATACTCTTATTTGTATTGATGCAACTCAATATTTGCCAACAAAGAAGATGGATATAAAAAATTCTAATATAGATTTTTTAATCTGTTCTGCTCATAAAATGTTAGGACCTACGGGGATAGGAATGTTATATATATCTAATAACGGACTAAAGAAATTAGAAGTTACACTTTTAGGTGGTGGAATGAATTCGTCCATATCTAAATATTCTTATACAACATTGCCTTCAATTGGAAAATTTGAACCAGGAACTTTAAATATCGAAGGAATATATGGATGACATTCTGCACTTAAATATTATGAAAGTATTGATTTAGAAAAAGAAGAAGAAAAGATTTATAATCTTAAATTTTACTTAGAGAAAGAAATTCTAAAACTAGATAATTATACGGTTCATAATCCAAAGGTAAAAAGTTCCATCATAATTTTTACATACAAAAATGTATCTGGTCAGGATTTTGCACACTATCTAAATAATAATAATATTATTGTTAGATCAGGTCTTTCTTGCGCAAAATTGATTTATGAAAATATTATGGTTAATGATGTAATAAGAATATCTATGCATGTATACACAGAGAAAGATGATATTGATTATTTAATTTTAGTTTTGAAAAAATATAGAAGAGGTGATGAATTAAAAGGTCTTTTTTAATAAGGGTAAAATATGAAAAAATATGATTTTAATACAAAAAGTAAAATAATTATTTCTTTGGGTGACAAATTATCAGAAGAACTTGTAAGAAAAATTTCAAAAATAAAAAATGAACCAGACTGGATGCTTCAAATTCGTCTGTCGGCACTAAAATATTTTTTTATTTTAAAACAACCAAATTTCGGCCCAGATTTAAATTTTATCAACTTTGATGATTATAAATATTATAGTTCTTCAAGTAAGACTGTTGAAAATAATTGAGATTATGTTGATAAAGAAATTAGAGATACATTCAATAAAATCGGGATTATAGAAGCAGAGAAAGTTTTTCTTGATGGGTCATCTAGTCAGTTTGATTCTGAAACCATATATAAGAATATTTCTGACGAACTAATGAAAAAAAAGGTAATTTTTTCAAATATAGAAAAAGCAATGATAACTCATCCTGAAATAGTTAAAAATTATTTTGGTAAATTAGTTAGCTATACTGATAATAAATATGCTGCATTAAATACTGCTGTTTGGTCAGGAGGGACATTTATCTATGTACCCGATGGTGTTGTTTTAAATAAACCATTGCAATCATATTTTAGAATAAATCAAAAGGGTTTGGGACAATTCGAAAGAACATTAATTATTGCTGAAGAAAATGCAAATATAAATTACATTGAAGGCTGCACAGCTTCTATTAATAGAGAAGGTAATATTCATGCAGCAGTAGTAGAAGTTTTTGTTGGAAAAAATTCTTTAGTTAAATATACTACTATTCAAAATTGGTCAAAAAATGTTTTAAATCTTGTAACAAAAAGAGCCAGAGTAGAAGAGAATGGCACTATGCTATGAATTGATGGAAATATAGGTTCGAAAATAAATATGAAATATCCATGTAGTATTTTAAAAGGGGATAATTCCAAATCCGACTATATTTCAATTGCAGTTGCTTCTAATGGGGTTCAGCAAGATACAGGTGCTAAAATGATTCATATCGGGAATAATACAAAATCTAGAATTATTTCAAAATCTATTAGTATGAAAAATGGGAAAAATACTTTTAGAGGATTAGTGGATATTAAGAAATCTGCCTTGAATTCTCATTCATATGTTCAATGCGATAGTTTATTAGTTGATAGATTGTCAATATCTAATGCAATCCCAAGAGAAATTGTGAATAATAATACATCGTACATTGATCACGAGGCTACAATTTCAACAATTAATCCTGATAAACTCGAGTATTTATTATTTAAAGGAATTAGCAAAGATGAGGCAGAAAAGTTATTAATTTTGGGATTTGCCAACAATTTTAATGATGAATTACCAATGGAATATGCCTTAGAATTTAATTATTTATTAAAACAAGATATAGACACAAGAAAAAATGATATCATAAATTATTATGAACAAAAAAAATAAGTTATCACTTGATTTATTTCCAGTTAATTTAAAAAGCAATGTTTTAGATGAAACAATTGATAATAGTTTAATTAAAATTTCTAAAATATATAAAAACAATTCTTTAATTAATCCCTCATCTCCAGAATTAAATTTAGAAAAAGATATTGATAAATTATTTAAAGATGTTGTTTTTAAAAATAATGAAGGTTTAAAAATTAATACTGATAATATAAGAGATTTTGTCAAAAATAAAATTATTTTGTTTAAAAAAGAAGAAATTAATTTAAATAAGTCTAAAATTGAAAGGATAAAAGAAGATCATATAAATAGTGATTTATCCAATTTATATGATTCAATTTCTAAAAATAGTAATATTAATGATCAAGAATCAAGATTAAAAATATTTAAGAATCTTTATGGAGAGGATTTTTTATCTTTAAATACTAAAAATGAAAATTTAAATATATCTACTGATAAGATAATTTATTCCCAAAAAGAATTAAATTATCTTTTAAGAAATAAAATTTGTAATGAAAATGATGAATATTTAATATTACTAGAATCATTAAAAAGAAAAATGAAAGTTTTAAATAAAATTAAGAATTTTCCATTAGAATTTTTAAGAGAAAATACTGAAGTAATTGATAAAATGATCCAAAGATTAATTGAATCAGAAAAAATATTTTTATTGAATAATATTAAATACCAAAATATGAGATAGGAAAAATTATGGAAAATTGTTTGTTTTGTAAAATAGCAAATAAGGATATAGATGCTAGTATAATTGATGAAACAGATAAATCTATGGCTTTTTTAGATAATAATCCTGTTTCTGACGGTCATATATTAGTTATCCCAAAAAAACACTTTATAAATTTAACTGAATGCCAGGATGAGTATTTATCAGATCTTATTTTATTAACAAAAAAAATATCAAGAAAAATATATGAATCTAAATTAAATAATTGAGGCATTAATTATCTTTCAAATCAAGAATCGATTGCAGGGCAGAAAATTTTTCATTTCCATATGCATATAATTCCAAAATATGCAAAAAATGTGGGATTATTATTTAGTGTTAAAAAGAAAAAAGTGAATGACATTGATAAGATTAAAAAATATTTGAATAATTAATAGTTATTATAAATTATTGTATTTAATAATATTATTTATTTTTATCTATTTATTTTTATAAAAAAAGTATTATAATATTTATGTATATTTATTTAGTACTTAGGACAAGGGGAAAATATGGGTTTTTTTAATAAAATAAAATCTTTTTTTAAAGGAAAAGAAAATAATGATTTTGATGATTTAGAAAATAAAGATTTTGATATTTCAGCTGATGAAGGAGTAGAAAGTCTTTTGGACATGGATTCTGAAGAATCAGAAAATAGAGATGAAGAATCAGAAAATAGAGATGAAGAATCAGAAAATAGAGATGAAGAATCAGAAAATAGAGATGAAGAATCAGAAAATAGAGATGAAGAATCAGAACTTTCTAGTTCTGGAGATGAATCAGATAAAAATTTTAATGAAGACACTTCATTATCTTCAAACACAGATTATTCATACGATAATAATAATTCATATTCTTCATCTGATTCAGATTTTTCTTATGGAGATAGTTCAGTTGAACCAAATGAAGAAATTTTTATAGAAATACAAAATAGAATTAGAATGATTAGAGAAAAGACTGAAGAATTAAAAAAATTGAGAAAACAAAATGATATATCAATTGAATCTTCTGAAAAATCTGAATAAAATTCAACAATTTGTTGCAATTAAAAAAATATAACTATAAATGTAGTTATATTTTTTTTTGATTATATATAATAATAATATGAAAAAAATAGTTATAACAATTATAAATAGAATTGCATGAATTTTTCGAGCTTTAACAATATTAAGGCATTTAAGGGCAGCAAAGTATAAAGTAAAAGAATATGAAAATAATCCTCTTATTTTTACTAAAGTAGAAAGGTATGAGTTAGCCTATAAAACTTCTTATAATGCTATCAAATTATTTAATATTTCTATCGATGCAAAGGGAATTGAAAATATTCCAAAAAGACCGGTATTATTTGCATCAAATCATAAATCAAATTTTGATTCAATCATATTAATAAAAATTTTATTTGAACTAAAAGGTTACCCTTTTTTTAATTTTATTGCAAAACACGAAGTGAAGGATATGAAGTATGCTTCATCATTGTCAAGGTTAATTGATAGTATTTTTATTGATAGATTAAATCCAAGAGACATCTTGAATGTTTTCAATGAGGCAAAAAAAAAATTATTAGAAAATTCTGTAATTGTTTTTCCAGAAGGAACTAGAATTAAAGATAATTTAATTGGAGAGATGAAATCTGCAGTTCTTGAGCCAGCTTATAAAGCTATGGTCCCAATTATACCTGTTGTTATTCATGGAACAAATTTATGTCAGCTTGAAAAAGAAAAGAGACCAAATTATAGATATAAAAAAATCACAGTTGAGTTTTTGCCTCAGATTAAACCTAAAGATTTTATTAATATCAAAAGAGAATTTTTAATGGAAAAAATTAATTTACAAATAAATAATAAATATAAAGAGATTGATAATTTGGATAATAAAAATATAATTAAAAAGTATTATCGGGAAAAATAAATGCAGAAAAATAAAAGTATATCAGATGCAAGAGAATTTATAGTAAAAATTGATGATTTCAACGGACCAATAAATTTTCTTTATCAATTAATTGTCGAAAAAAAAAAAAATATTTTAGATATAGATGTTCTTGATATTTCGATTGCATTTAGTAATTATGTGCATAAATATATTAATGATATGTCTATTGATTTTATAACTGAAAATCTTTTAATTATGACATATATGATTGAATTAAAATCTAAAAAAATTATTCCAGTTTATACCAATAAGAAAAATATTGAATTAGATATTGAAAGAGATAAATTTATTCAAAAAATTTTAATGTATAAAAAAATAAAAAATATTATTCCATTTTTTGAAACTAAGATGAATGAAAGAAAATTAATGATAGGAAAAGAGAATGAGTTAAAAAAATTCTATCAAGAAGAAAAAACTATTGAAAGAATTCCTGATTTTATTTCTCCTGAAAAACTTCTAATTGCAATTCAAGATGTTTATAAAAATATTAATAATAGAGAGAAAATTCAGAAAGCTGTTAGTATAGAAATTAAAGAATTATCAATAGAAGATATAACTAGTGATGTCTTAATAATATTAAAAAATTATAAATTTTCAAAAATAAGTTTAAATGATCTTTTATTATCAGTTCCGCATGAAAAATTATCAAAACAGTATTTTGCTGTTTGTTTTCTTGTTATACTAGTATTAACTAGAAATGGATTGATTAATTTAGAACAAGACGAAGATGATATCATTTCTATTAATATTCTTTTTGAAAAATCAAATTTAGAAGGGGAGGAATAAAAATGGTAAATAATAAAAAAAAAATAATCGAAGGACTTTTATTCTTAGCTGGTAATGATGGGATGACATTGGATGAACTGATTTTAAAAAGTAGAATCAATGAAAATACTTTATTTTCCATTATTAATGAAATCATCCAATCATATATTGATAATCCTAATTCTGCACTAATGCTTAAAAAATTTGGGACCAAGTATAAGTTAATTACAAAACCTGAAATTGTTGATTTATTAAATTTAGATAATGTTATTCATAAAAATCCGCTAAATAAGTCTTTATTAGAAATTCTTGCTATTATTGCATATAATACACCATGCACTAGAACAAGAATTTATGAAATTAGGGGGAAAGACCCTACTGAAAATATTAAAAAACTTATAGAAATAGGATTTGTATCTGATTTAGGAAGATCAGATTCTCAAGGGAAACCATTTATATATGGAGTGACTGATTTATTTTACGATACTTTTGGAATTAGTTCTTTGTCTGATTTGCCTGAAATTATATTATCTGATAATAGTGAAAATGACATAGATTTTTTTGATATTAATAGGGAAGATAATGAATAAGAAAATTGTTATAAAATTAGATAATATTCATTTTTCATATAATAACAATAACGAAATAATAAAAGGTGTAAATTTTAATATTTATGAAAATGAATATGTTTGTATTTTAGGACATAATGGTTCTGGTAAATCTACCATTTCAAAGATACTTATGGGTCTTTTAGAACCTTCTATAGGTACAATTGATATATTCGGTATTAGAGTTGATTCCAAAAATATCAAATATTTGAGAGATAACATAAGTATTATCTTTCAAAATCCTGACAGTCAATTTATTGGACTAACTGTTGAGGATGATATAGCCTTTGGGTTGGAAAATAGAAATTATGATCGTTTAAAGATAAAAGAGATTATAAATAATATTTCGAAGAAACTTAATATCGAAAAATTTTTAGAATGTAATTGTCAGCAGTTATCTGGTGGACAAAAACAGTTAGTTGCCATAGCTTCTGCATTAGCAATAAATTCTAATGTTATTATATTTGATGAATCCACATCTATGTTAGACCCCAAAGGGAAAAGCGAGATAAAAAGAATAATGTTTGATTTGTGTAAACAAGAAAATAAAACAATAATTTCTATTACTCATGATATGGAAGAAATACTTTTAGCTGATAGAATTATTATTTTTGAAAATGGTAAATTGGTGGAGGAAGGAAATTCCAAAGATATTTTTACCAATAGAGAAAAATTAGAAAAATTATCTTTGAGTTTCCCCTTTATTTTGGGATTGTCTAATTTTATTAATGAAAAAAATAAAAATATTAATTTATCATTACATGAAAAAGATTTATTGGAACAGTTATGCAGAATAAAATAATAATTGACATAAAAAATTTAACTTATATATTTAATGAAAAAACTACCTTTGAAAAAAAAGCAATTGATAATTTATCATATTCTTTTGAGGAAGGAAAAATTCATTATATTATTGGTAATTCAGGTTCTGGCAAAACCACTCTTGTGCAGCATCTTAATGGATTATTAAAATCAAAAATGGGAGACATAAAAGTTGGAAATTTTAGAATTGAAGGAAAAAGGAAAAAGATTGCTGATATCAAAATATTAAGAAAATTTATAAGCATAGTTTTTCAATATCCAGAATATCAAATATTTAAAGATACTGTTAGAAATGAAATAATGTTTGGACCAATAACTTATGGATTACACAAAAAAGCATTTCAAGAAAAAAATTTTTCTAAATTAGTCAATGAAATAAATAAAAATCCCAATATAATAGATCACTTTTTGAAGAAGAATGATATTAAATTTAATGATTTTATTGAGAATTTTAATTTAAATAATGTAAAATTTAAAAGAAAAAATGCAAAAATAAAATACAAATATAAAAATAAAATGTGTATTTCAAAAATTTATTTTGAAATAATATCTTTGGAAAGAATTATCGAAGAAATGGCCCTGTACTATTTAAAAAAATTAGGATTGCCAGAGTCACTTTTGTATAATTCTCCTTTTGGATTATCTGGAGGACAGAAAAGAAGAATTGCGATTGCAGGAATTCTTGCAATTGAACCAAAAATACTTATCTTTGATGAACCAACAGCTGGATTAGATCCTCAAGGTGTTAAAGAAATGTTATCAATAATAAAAGAAGAAAAGAAAAATGGTAAAACATTAATTATAATAACCCATTCTATGGATGAAGTATTAGAATGTGCTGATAATGTTATTTTTATTGATAATGGGAAAATAATCCTTTCTGGGTCTCCATACAATATTTTTAGAAATTCTAAGATTTATGAAAACACAAAAATCCAAAAACCAAAAGTGATAGATTTTATTGATAAGCTTATAAAAATGAATGATAAATATAGTTATTTATATAAATGTGAACCAAGAACATCAGAAGAATTAGCAAATTATATTTTAGAAATAATATAGGTAAATACTATGATAACAGAATTTATAAATAGGAATAGTTTTTTAAATAAAATTAATCCCAATATTAAAATAATATCTTTTTTCTTATTGATATTTGTTTCATTTGTTCCATTTGGTTTTTCATGACAATTAATTACATTATTAATTGTTCATGTATTTTGATTTTTAGGAAAATTAAAATGAAAATCATATTTAAAAATATTAGTAACAGTAATTTTAATGTTTTTAATGTTATTTTTGATTAATTGGATAACATATAAAGATCCAGGTGTTGAATTTTTTTCAAAAAATTCTAAAATAATAAGCCCTAATTGGTGATGAAAAAAAGATAATTTTAATTCCTTTGGCTTTTTCTTTAATTGTGATGGAAATTCCATGGTTTCTGGATATTTATGAGGAGCTCCTAGCTCTGATTATAGCTATGAAGGAATTAGTAAAATAGGGAATAAATTTTATTTAATATCAGATGGAACTAATGTAAAATTACTCGAGCATGATTTAGTTGAAAAACATTTTAAATATATCATTTCTGCTGATGAAAAATATATTTATATTTACAAATCTAATTGATATTCATTGTCATCATATGGGATGATACTATCTTTTTATATTACTTTAAAAATATTTACAACAATTTTGGTTGTTAATATTTTAACATCTACTACTTCACCTGTAGAATTAACATATGGTTTTAATGAATTATTATCTCCCTTAAAGTATATTAAATTTCCTGTTAATGAAGTTGCCATGATATTAACTCTCTCAATTCGTTTTATTCCTTCATTATTAGATGAATCTCAAAGAGTTTTAAAAGCTCAAGCATCAAGAGGTATAGATATTAAACAAGGTAAATTTGTAGATAAATGGAAGGCCCTTGTTTCATTGTTAATTCCTATGTTTGTTATATCATTTAGGAGATCAGAAGAATTATCTAATGCAATGGAATCAAGAGCTTATAATCCAAGATTGGAAAGATCTTGTTATAGATATTTTGAATTAAGAGTGTATGATTGAGTTTTATTATTTTTTGTTGCTACATTTTTTGGTGTATCCATTTTATTTTCATTTCTGCATTCAATTGGACATATTTCATTTTGATTTGCTCCATTTGGACCATTAGAATTAACATTAGCATCATAATGCACAATTATAAAGCAATTATTAGTTATGATGGAACTAATTATTATGGATATGCAAAACAATTGAATAAGGCAACAATTCAATCTCAAATTGAGGATGCATTAGAGTTTATTTTTAGACAAAAAATAAAGGTGAATTCATCTGGTAGAACAGATAGATATGTCCATGCATTAGGACAGGTTATAAATTTCAAGACTGATATATATATAAAAAAAAATAACTTGACAATAGCTTTAAATAATCAATTGCCCAATGATATTAGAATTAAATTAATAGAAGAAGTTGATATAAATTTTCATGCAAGATTTATGACAAAATCAAAAACATATATGTATGTTATAAATAATGGTAATTATGATTTATTTAGAAGAAATTATGAATTATTTGTTAAAACCAAGATAAATATTGAGCTTTTGAAAAAAACAGCAGAAAAATTTGTTGGTACACATAATTTTTCATCTTTTTCAACAACAAAAAAAATGAGTAAAATTAGGACAATTAAAAAATTTGAGATCATTGATTCTAATAATAATTTAATTTTTATTAAAATAACTGCTGATGGTTTCCTAAAATACATGGTCAGAATGATAATAGGAAAATTAATTCAAATCAATTTTGGGAAAGAGGATAACATCTTATATTTATTAAATAATCCTAGGAAAGGTTCCAGTCTTTATAAAGAAAAAAGTCATGCTTTATATTTATTGGATGTAGAATATTAATATTTTTTATCTTTTATACTTATAATATTAATTGAATAATAACTTAATAAAAATGAAAAAAATAATCAAAGTTCCAACAAAACATAATATTAATAAATATATTAATACAAATCCTGAAAATGGTCTAGACAGTAATGAAATAACTCTAAGGCAAAAGGAATTTGGTTTTAATGAAATAAAAAAAATAAAAACTAAAAACATATTTTATCTTTTTATGATTCAATTAAAAGATTTAATGGCACTTTTGTTATTATTTTCTGGCATCATAGCTCTTTTTCTTGCATTTTATTATAAATTTGTTCTTGGTCAAAACGAAGTAATAATATTTGTACAGTCAACTATTATAATAGGTATTGTTTTCTTAAATAGTTTGTTTGGTGCAATTCAAGAATTTAGAAGCATTTCTTCTGTTAAAGAACTTAATAAACTATCATCTCAAAAAGCTAAAGTTTTAAGGAATGGTATTGTAAATATCATTGATTCTATAAACATAACTATTGGCGATATTATTATTGTAGAGGCAGGTGATTTAATACCAGCAGATGCTAAATTAATATCCTCAAGTTTTTTAAGATGTAATGAGTCTAATTTAACAGGTGAATCACTACCATCTGAAAAAGATTCAAACAGTCATTCTTCTGAATTTTCTGCATTAGCAGATAAGCATGATTACATTTTTTCAGGATGCACAGTCACAAATGGCAGAGGAACTGCAATAGTTTATGATATTGGTAATAGGACACAAATTGGCAGGATTGCTAATTTATTAAAAAATAATAATAAAATTAAAACACCTTTACAATTGAAGCTTTTAAAATTAGGCAAGTATTTAGGAATTGTGGGTATTATTATTACTATTTTTTCATTTTTATTTTCTATATTTGTATTAGAGGGAATAGTTAATAATATAAAAAATGCTAATTTTAAGAATATAATTTTATCAATCCCACCTTCTCTCATTCTCTCTATATCTTTAGCTACTGCTGCTATTCCAGAAGGGCTATCAACTGTGATAAATATTATTCTTGCAATAGGTATGAAAAGAATGAGTGAAAAGAATGGGCTTATAAAAAAACTTCATGCAGTTGAAACATTAGGATCTACAGCTGTTATTTGTTCTGACAAAACGGGAACATTAACAATGAATAAAATGAAGGTAGTGAGAATGTGAACTCCAAATTCAAAAACAGAGTTAGTTCCAAAAGATAAATTAAATAAATACCAGCACAAATTAATAAAATTTGCAACTTTATGTACAGATTGTGTTATTGAAAACAGTGTTGGATCTAATAATCATTCTGTAATCGGTGATCCCACAGAAATTGCTATAGTAGAACTTGCCTTGATAAAAGGATATGATGATGATGAATGAGATAGAGATAATAAAAGATTATTAGATATTCCATTTGATTCAAATAGAAAAATGATGACATCGATTAATAAAATAGCTGGGGAAAATATTGTAATTGTCAAAGGTGCTCCAGATATTTTATTTAAGAATTGTAGAGATCACAATTTAGATATTGCAAAAAATATTAATAGCAAATGGTCTAATAAATCTATTAGAGTAATAGGAGTTGCTTATAAAGAATTTCATGGCGAGATCAAGAAAGATATGGATAGTAATTTTTATGAAAAAGATCTTAAATTTTTAGGCTTAATTGGTATGATAGATCCTCCAAGAAAAGAAGTAAGAAAAGCAATTTCTGAATGTATTTCTGCAGGTATTAAACCTGTAATGATAACAGGGGATCATATTAATGTGGCAAAATCCATCGGAAGAGAATTAGGGATTTATAAGAAAGGTGATTTAGCTATTACTGGAATTGATCTAGATAAGATGTCCGAAAATGATTTAATAGACAATATATGTAAATATTCTATATTTGCTAGGGTTAGTCCAGAAAATAAAATTAGAATTATTAAGGCTTGACAATCTATTAATCAAGTGGTTGCAATGACAGGAGATGGAGTTAATGATGCTCCAGCTCTCCAAGCAGCTGATGTTGGTTGTGCAATGGGAGTAACTGGTACTGATGTGTCAAAAGAGGCAGCTGATATGATTCTAATAGATGATAATTTTGCAACAATTGTAGCTTCAATTAAAAGTGGTAGAGGAATATATGAGAATATTAGAAGAGTGACAAAGTTTTTATTAAGTTCTAACCTTGCATCAATTTTATCAATTGTCTTAGGAATGATAATATTTTATTTTGTTTTTGACCCAAAATTTTTAAAATGAGGTGAAATAAATTTAACTCAAAATATTATAAAACTAGAACAAAAAGATATTAATAACTTAAATAATTATTTTAATAAAGGAATGGGATTTAACACCACTCTAACAACAATTCAGATTTTAATAACTAATATTATTATCGACACAATTCCTGGGATTGCCTTAGGAACACAAATAACATCTGATGATTTAATGAAGATTAGACCAAGAAGTAAATATGAATCTATTTTTGATAATGGATTAATTAAAGATATTTTTATAAGTGGATTTATTACAGGGATAGTCACAGTTTTTTCCTTTATATTAGGAGCATATTATGCTATTTCAAATCAAGAAATAGGGATGAAATTTTATTATGGAACAACTGCAGCCTTTATTACGTTATCTATAGGAGGGGTTTTAAGATCATTATCAATTTCAAGCAAAAAATCAATTTTTTTTACTCATATAAAATATAATAAATTTATATATTTAGCTTGTTTTATATCGCTAAGCATTGTTTGTATTGTTACTTTAATTCCTAAAATATCATATATATTTGGAGAAGGATATAGTCATTCTGACATAAAAAATATTGTTAAAAACTCTGATCCAGATTTATTTTATAAATTAAATAATGAACATAGTTGAGCTAATATTTATAATTATTTATTCAATAGAAAGAATGAAAATTGCTTCATGCCTACTCAGATTTATTTAGTCTCTTTTACTTTTACCTTAATACCTTTTATTTATTTGGAAATAGAAAAATTTATAAAATACAAGTTCTTTAGCAAAAAAATAGAATCAAAAATTACTGAATTTAAAATAATAATGCCTCCAAATAAAAAAAATATATTTTTCTAACTATTTTTTATTTTCCCAATAATTTTTTCCTAAAATTATATTCACTCCTTATCATATCACTCAAATTTGATTTTGGTTTTCATTTTAAAACATTTTCTGAAAGCTCAGTAGATGCATATAATTTAGCAGGGTCGCCAATTCTTTTTGGAGAAATTATTAAATCAATATTTATTTTTAATTCTTCTACAGCAGAGTCATAAATTTCTTTGACAGAATAACCAAACCCACTTCCAAGATTAAAAATAGATGATTTTTTATTTTCTTTCAACCACTCAAGCCCCTTAATATGGGCATCAATCAGATCTTCTACATGAATAAAATCTCTAATACATGTTCCATCCTTAGTATTATATGTATCACCAAATATTTCAAAAGGTTTATTGTGTAATAAGGCAACTTGAGCAATGGAAGGTATTAAATGTGTTAATTTTTTGACTTTTATTCCTAATTTTAGATTTTTATGAGCACCACAAACATTAAAATATCTAAAAATGATATAATTAACATTATTAATTTCTGCCCAACTCTTAATTAAAAATTCACATGCTAATTTTGATTGTCCATATGGATTAATTGGATGTGTATTATTACTTTCATTTATAGGAACATTATCTATTTCACCATAAACTGCAGCAGTTGATGAAAATATAAAATTTTTTATATTAAATTTTTTTGAAATAGATAATAAAATGTTAGTAGCACAAACATTATTTTCAAAATAAAGAGAAGGATTTTCAATAGATTCACTTACTATTATAGAACCAGCAAAATGTAATATAGAAGATATATTTTTTTCGACTCTAAAAACAGTATTTAAAAATTCAGCATTTTTAATATCGCCATTATAAAATTTTGCTTTTTCATGAATATTTTCAAGATAACCAGTTGACAAATTATCAATAACTATAACATCATAGCCGTTTTCAATTAATTTGTAAACTGCATGGCTCCCTATGTAACCTGCGCCACCTGTTACAAGCACTTTCATATTATGATTTATTCTTTAAATTATCATCTACTACTTTTCTATTTCTCGCTTTTTCTTTTCTTTTTTTATTCTTCAGTGATTTTTTATCTCTTACAATCTTTTCTTGTTCCCTCAATTTTTTTCTTCTTTTAGACATACTTTTCCTATAAAAATTTATTTATTAAAATAATTAATATTATTATACATAATAAAAATATTATACATTTAATTTTAAATTAAAAAATATAAAGGACTATAATAATTGTATATGTTATATTATTGGAGTTTTATGTTAAAGAATTATAATGAATGAAAAGGATTCAAAAAAGGGTTCTGAATGTCTGAAATTAATGTAAGAGAGTTTATTCAGCTAAACTATACTTTTTATGATGGAGATGATTCTTTTTTAAAGCCTGCTACTAAAGCAACAAACAAACTATGATCTAGAATAATGGAGTTAACAGAAGCCGAAATAAAAAATGGTGGTGTTCTTGACATGGATAAAAGAATTTCATCAATTGATATTTTTGATGCTGGTTATATAATAAAAGATTTGGAAAAAATTGTTGGATTACAAACTGATGAACCATTTAAAAGAGCTTACCTCCCATATGGAGGTATTAAAACTGCTGAAAATGCAGCTAATGCTTATGGATTTAAAGGGGATCCTAAAGTAATTGAAATTTTTACAAAATATAGGAAAACACATAATCAAGGTGTTTTTGATGCTTATAATGATGAAATGAGATTAGCTCGGAAAACACATATTATTACTGGATTACCTGATTCCTATGCTCGTGGGAGAATTATTGGTGATTATAGAAGGGTGGCATTATATGGAATCGATTATTTAATTCAATCTAAGAAAATTGATAAAAATAATTTGTCTAATATTATGGATGAAGATAATATTAGATTATCTGAAGAAATAACTGAACAAATCAATTCTTTAATTAAAATCAAAAATATGGCTAAAAATTACGGATTTGATATTTCTAAACCTGCTAGGAATGCTTCTGAATGCATTCAATGAACTTATTTTGGCTATTTAGCAGCTATTAGAGAACAAAACGGTGCCGCTATGTCTGTTGGGAGACTATCAACATTTTTTGATATTTATATTGAAAGAGATTTAAAAAATAATATTTTGAATGAAGAAGAGGCACAAGAATTAATTGATCATTTTGTTATGAAATTAAGAATAGTTAAATTTATGCGTCCACCTGCTTACAATGAATTATTTTCTGGAGATCCTATTTGGGCAACTGAATCAATTGGAGGTCAAGGTATTGATGGTAGAACATTAGTTACCAAATCTTCTTTTAGGATGATTCATACTTTATCTAATATGGGACCTGCCCCGGAACCAAATCTTACAATATTATGATCAAAAAATTTACCAAATAAATTTAAACTTTTTTGTGCAAAATACTCTATTTTATTTTCATCTATGCAATATGAAAATGATGATTTAATGAGAGTTTCACATGGTGATGATTATGCAATAGCTTGCTGTGTTTCTCCAATGAAAGTTGGAAAAGAAATGCAATTTTTTGGTGCAAGAGCAAATTTGGCTAAAGCATTGTTATATGCCATTAATGGTGGTTATGATGAAATTCATCCTGAATTTAGATTGGGACCAAAATTTGAACCTTTAGCACAAAACAAATCTTTAGATTATGATGAAATATGATCAAGATTTAAAGATGTTATGATTTGATTAGCTAATTTATATGTTAACACGTTAAATGTAATACATTATATGCACGATAAATACTATTATGAAGCATCTGAAATGGCTTTGTATGATACAAATGTTCATAGATGATTTGCTACAGGTATGGCAGGATTATCAGTTGTTGCTGATTCGTTATCTGCAATTAAACATGCTAGTGTTTTTCCAATTTTTGAAAATAATGTTGCCAAAGAATTTAAAATTGAAGGTGATTATCCAAAATATGGTAATGATGATGATAGAGTAGATTCAATTGCTATTGAAGTTACAAAATTCTTTATGAATGAAATTAAAAAGCATAAAACTTATAGAGATTCTATTTCAACAATGTCAATTTTAACTATTACATCAAATGTAGTTTATGGAAAAGCAACTGGCGATACCCCAGATGGAAGAAAATCTGGGGAACCATTTGCACCCGGAGCTAATCCTATGCATGGAAGGGATAGTAGAGGTGCAATTGCTTCACTTTCTTCTGTTGCTAAACTTCCATTTCAATGTGCCTCAGATGGAATATCTAATACATTTTCTATTGTTCCAGGTGCACTGGGGAAAGATGATGAATTTGTTATAATGAGTGGGAATTGCATAGATTTATCAAAAATTGAAAAATTAAAAAAGGAAAAATAAGAAAGTTCTTATTTTTTAATAAAATAAATATTAAACAAGGAGAATAAGTGAAAGTACTATTCCCGGGATCATTTGATCCAATTCATGAAGGACACATTAATATCATTAATAGAGCTTCTCAAATTTTTGATGAAGTTGTTGTTTTAGTAGCAAATAATCCTAAAAAGAATCAGTCTAATTTGATAAAAAGATATGATAAAGTAAAAACCACCATTGATAATTTGTTTTTAGACAATGTCAAAGTAGATTTCTGATCCAAAAATGTTGTTAACTATTTTGAAAAATATTATTTTGATGTAATTATTAGATCAATTAGAAATTCAGATGATATTGTTTGAGAGAGTTACATTGCAAGTCAATACAGAAATGATAATATTGATTGCGAGGTAATATATTTTCTTTCTGATGATGGGTTAAAAAATGTTTCATCACGCTATATTTTAAATGAAATAAAAAAGCAAAAATCAATTTTTATTTTTGATGTTGATGGAACACTATTAAATGATAAAAAGGAAATATTAGATTCTACTATAAAATCATTTAATAAATTAATTATAAATGGTCACATTCCTATTATTGCAACAGGCAGAACACCTTTTCAGGTGTTTGAAATTGCTCAAACATTAAATTTTGATGGATATATCATTGGAGCAAGTGGAGCATCTATTTACAATATAAAAAATAATGAATATGAAATAAATAAGAAATCTATTAATATAAAAGACATAGAATTTTTAGTAAAAAAAGCTTATGAATTAAAAAGAGAATTATTATGGTCAGATGGCAAAAAAATTTATCGTGTTTATTTTGGGGAAGATATTAAATCTGAAATTAAAGACCCTTTATTTTTTATTGGGGGGACTCCCTTTCCAAAATATGATATTTGAGAAGAATGTAAATATACCTTGAATGATAAAATAGTTCAAATATCTATAAAAGCAGAATCTTGAATTATAAAATCAATTAGTGAAGAAATAAATAAAAATATTAGTGATGAATCTGATTACTTTGTAACAAGCAGTGTTTATTACGAATTAGTTCCAAAAGGAATTAATAAATATTCGGCAATAAAATATATTCAAAATAAATATAATATTAAGAATGAAAACACCTTAGCATTTGGTGATTCTGGCAATGATATAGATATGATTAAAAATTGTGGATATGGAATTGCAATGGGTAATTCAATATCTGAATTAAAAAGTGTTGCAGATGAAATTATTGGTTCAAATAATGAAGATAGTATTCAGGATTTTTTGATAAAAAATGGGTATATTAATGGATAAATCCTACATTATAGATATAGGAAACTCTCTAATTAAGATTGCATATGTTGATTTAAATAGCAAAACTATAATAGAAAAAAAAGCCTTTGCTACAAAAAAAATTATTGAAAAAAAGAAAGAAATTATTAAAATATTGATGAGATACCAAGATAGAGAAATTTTCATTTCAAGTATTGCTCCAAAAGCATTGAATAATTTAAAAAAAATTATTAATAATGATAATAGGATTATTATTATTAAAAATGATAATTTTAGAGACATTTGCAATCCAAAAATAGATATTAATGAAATTGGAATTGATATTTTAGCTTCATCATATAAAGCTTTAAAAGTTTATAATAAATCTTTAGTTATTTCCTGTGGGACTGCAATATTTATAAGTTTAAATTATAATAATAAACTTGACTCTGTAATTATCATGCCTTCTATAATTAAATCTTTTAATAATTTAAGCTCCACCTGTGAATTAATAAATAATGTTAGTTTTAATAATTTTAATGAAGATTTTGGAACAAATACAACGGAATCTCTTTCTGCAGGTTATTTTCACATGATACAAGGGACTTTTTTAAGTATATTTGAGTATGCATATAAAAGATATGGAATAAATGATTTTATAATATGTGGAGGCAATCATAAATATATATTGAAGCTTAAACAATTAAAGTCATATTTATCATTCAATTTGGATTTTTCAATGGTAGATATTGTAATATTGGGGTTAATTGAAAAAATAAAAGATTTAAATATATAGAAAATTAATATTTTTTTGTTATAATATATTTATGTTTATGTAATTTAAGGAAATATCTAGGTATTGAATAATGAATGAAATAATTTTAAAAATTCTAAAAGAAAATTACTCTATTGAAAATAATGGAGAACAATGAATTTATACAGATGAACAAGGGGTAGGTAATATTCTAACAGATGCTGATATTTTTGCATATGATGATTATATAAGAAAAAATATTTCTGATTTTGGTTATACAGATGCAGATATAAGTTCTCAAAATTCTACTTTTGAAGAAAATAAGATTCCTATTGAAGAAAGTAAAATTTCTTCTGAAGATAACAATGGAATGTTATCGGCCAAAGAATTAATGAAAAAGGAAAAATTAAAATTAAAAGAGGAAAAAAAAGCAGCTAAATTATTAAAAAAGCAGCAGAAAATTGAAGCTAAAAAAGCCAAAATAGAGGCTAAAAAAGCAGCTGAAGAAGAAATAATCATTGATCAAAATTATGATGATCCTTTAAAAGCATTTGGTGAATTGAATAATGTTGATGAAGCATTCCCTTCAGAAAATTTAAGTGTTGATTCAAATAATATTATTAATGAAAGCAAAGAAGTATTTGAGAATAGGGAGATTCCTCTCGATGTAAATAATGTGAATCAGAGTGGACAAACTATAAATGATAATTCTGAAATCAACAAAGAACATTTTGAAAATAATAATTCTTATTATGGGTATGATTATAATAATGAAAAAAAATCAATCAGCAAGATTAAAGAAAGTTGCAATTCTGAGATCACTATAAAAATAGCTAATAATATTGAGGATACTCAAAAATCGATTAGTCGGTTACGTAAATTGTTTGATGAATCAAAATAAAAATTTTATTATTAATAAAATTTTTATTTTTTATTATAATTAGTGATATGAAGACAATAATATTTGGAGGGTTTTTTGACCCAATTCATAATGGCCATATTTTAATTGCTAAAAAAGCTTTATCAGTAATTAATGCTGATAGGGTAATTTTCATTCCTTGCGCAAATTCTCCGAGCACAAAACAATTTTCATGCAAATATGAAGACAGATTAAAAATGTGTAAATTAGCAGTGTCTACATATGATAGTTTCTTTGTCTCTAACATTGAAGAAAAAATAGATGGGCCATCTTACTCATTTAAAACTTTGGAATTATTGATTAAAAAATATCCAGAAGATAATTTTTATATATTGATGGGTTCTGATGAATATAACGAACTAGATAATTGAAGGAACCATGACTTTATTCAGGCAAATGCAGTTATAATTGTTTATTCAAGAAATTCAAAAAAAATTACTAAGAAAAATGATAAAGATATAGTGATTGAAGGTAAAACATATGATATATCATCATCAAAGTTAATTTTAAAGATGGAAGAAGGTAAAATAAATTCGGATGTTCTAGATTACATTAATAAAAATGCTATTTATGCAATTAGAAGAATGCATCTATATGGGATATCTGAATATAGAATAAATCATTCTATTCAAGTTGCAAATTTAGCTGTTGAATTTTCTAGAAAATATGGATTAGAAATTGCACAAAAAGCTTTTGTTGCTGGAATTTATCATGATTTTTTTAAAGAAGCTAGCAGTTTTTTTTTAGAAGAAATTGCTAAAAAAAAATTAGGTATATATGAATATATAAATTGAAAGATATTGCATGGACCTGTTGCAGGGTACATGATGCAAAAATTATTCTGTATTAAGGATAATGATATAACTGAGGCAATTAGCAATCATGTGATTTTAAATAAACCAAATAGTACTTTAAATAAAATAATTTTTTGTGCTGATAAATTAGCACTTAGAAATAATAATTTCAGAGATAGAGAACTAATGATTGATATAGCAAAGGAGGATATAAATGCTGCCTATAAAATGATTCAGCAAAATTTAGATATTATATATAAAAATAATTAATTATTGATTTTAAAAAAATTACTAGGAGAATTATGGATAGTGTTCTAAATGAGTTAAAGAAAAGAAATATGCTATCACAATTATCTAGTGAAGAAAAATTTAATGATTGCATAAAAAATAACAAAGCAGTTTATGTTGGATTTGATCCCTCTTTTAAATCATTACATTTAGGCAATTATGTTATGATCAGGGTTCTAAAAATATTTGAAAAATTTAATATAAAATCTTATGCTCTTTGCGGAGGTGCTACAGGCCAAATAGGAGATCCATCTGGTAAAAATAATGAAAGAAAACTTCTTGAAAAAAATGAATTAATATATAACTTTAATAAAATAAAAGAGCAGATTAGTTATTTCATTGATAGTAAGTACATTGTTGATAATTACTTTTTTTACAAAGACTTTTTTTTTATTGATTTTTTAAGAGAAATTGGAAAAGAATTTACAGTTAATTATTTAATTGCAAAAGACTTAATAAGAACTAGATTAGATAGTGGTATATCTTTTGCTGAATTTTCTTACACATTAATTCAAGCTTATGATTTTTATTTTTTATTTTCTAATTACAATATTGGAATACAATGTGGTGGATCAGACCAATGAGGTAATATTACTTCTGGATTAGAATTGATAAGGAAAAAAAATGGCATAGAATCTTGCTGTTCCGGAATTACAATAAATTTATTACTTAAATCTGATGGAACTAAATTTGGCAAATCAGAAAAAGGGGCAATATACTTAGATAAAGATGTTACATCAGTTTATGATATGTATCAGTATTTAGTAAATCAAAATGATGATGATATAGAAAATGTGTTGAAATTTTTATCTAGCTTTGAAATTCATGAAATTGATGAAATTATGAGAATTCATTTAATGGAACCTCGAAAAAGATATTCACAAAAAATGCTTGCAAAGAATGTTATAACTGAAATTCACGGCAAAAATGAATATGACAAAGTATTGAAAATCTCTAACATTCTTTTTACTGAAAAATATCATTTATTAGAAAAAAATGACATATCCAATTATTTTAAATTTGCACCAAATTTTACATTTAAAAATATTCCTTTTTTATTAATTGATATTATAGTTGAAAATAATATTGTTAAATCTAGAAGATTAGCAAGGGAATTATTTGATAATAGTAGCATTAAGATAAATGGTGTTATAGTAAATGATAGTAGAATAATAATTAAAAATAGTGATTTATTGTGTGGGAGATTTTTAATTCTAAAAAAAGGAAAAAAAAATTTCTACATTTTTAATAAAATAAATTAAAGGAAAGATTTTGAAAATAAAGATAATATTATTTAACAAAAAATGTTATCAAACGTCTAATCAGCTTGTCCAAATTGTTAAATTATTAACAAATAGTAAAAAGGCAGGTCATTCAGGAACTCTTGATCCACTAGCAACTGGTTTAATGATAATTGCACTTGATGAGGGAACAAAGCATTTAAGTAAACTAGTATATTTGGATAAAGTTTATCAATTCAAAATAAAATTTGGTTTTCATACTGATACTTTTGATAAAGAAGGGAAGATAGTATTAACTTCAGAGATTTTTCCATCAATAGAAGATATAAATAAAGCTATATTATATTTTAATAATTCTTGATACATGCAGAAGGTTCCTATATTTTCAAGTGTTAAAATAAATGGAAAGAAATTATATGAGTATGCAAGAAAAGATATAGAAATAACCCCTCCTAGTAGAAATGTAAATATTAAATGAATAAAATGCTTAAATTATGATGAGAAAGATAAAATAGTAGAAATAATTATGAATGTTAGCAAAGGCTTTTATATAAGATCATTTGCTGTGGATTTTTCAGAATTTTTAAATACATATGGATACATTCAGGATCTTAAAAGAGTTAAAATAGGAGGTTATGACATTGAAAACTCTATATCAGATTATGATGACTTATGACAATACCATGAAAAAATAGAAATAATTAATAAGGATTCATCATTTAACGATTCTTATTTTTATGATCTTATAATTGGCCATTTTGATATTATCCATATAGGTCATAGAGAAATGTTTAAATCAAGAAATTTTAATGTATTAATATTTATAAATAATCCTTCAAAAAAATGATACATTAATTCCATACTTAACAGGATATTAAATTTAGATTATTTTAATCCTCAAAAAATTTTTGTTTATGATATTAAAAATAATAATATTCCTGCAATTGATTTTAATAACTTAGTTTTGGAAAAAATTAATCCAAAAACTATTATTATTGGAGATAATTTTTATTATGGTAATAATTTGCAAGATTCAAAAATTTTGTCTAATTCTTTTGATGTAAAAATAATTTCATCCAAAAATAATATTAGTTCAACAATGATTAGGAAAAAATTAACTGATGGTGATTTAGATAGTGTAAATAAGTTACAAATAAATTTATTTAAAATAAGAGGCATTGTTATAAGAGGGAAACAGTTAGGTAGATTATTAAATTTTCCTACAATTAATGTTGAATGAAAAACGAATACAGGAATAAAATCAGGTTCATATGCTTCATTTACAATAATTGGGAGAAAATGTTATAAATCAACATCTTTTTTTTGAAGTATTAAAGATGATAAAGTTTTATCAGAAACATATATCCATGATTTTAATAGAGAAATTTATAATCATCTAGTAGAAATTTACCCTGTTAAATTTTTAGATAACTTCAAGAAATTAAATTCAAAGAAAAAATTAATTGAAAAAATTAGTAAGGAAGTTAATGAATCTAGGAAAATTCTTTTAGATTTTGAAAGTGTATATAGTAACTATTTTAATAACATAAGGAACAAACATGGATAAACATAAAAATATAGTATTAATGGAAAAAGATTTTGCAAAGTGATATACTTCTGTAATAATTAATTCTGATGTTGCAGAACACGGCCTTGTAAAGGGAACAATGGTAATAAAACCTTATGGATATAAAATATGGTCAAATGTTGTAAAATTAGTTGATAAATTCTTTTTAAAAGAGAACATAGAGAATTGTATTTTTCCAGCATTTATACCTTATAGTTCCTTTATTAAAGAAAAAAATCACATACAAGGGTTTAAGCCAGAATTGTTTAAAATAGAAAAAATCTGTGGTGTTAAAATTGATGATCCTTATATATTAAGACCAACATCTGAAATATTATTTTGTAATTATTTTTTAAAAAATATAAAAAACTATAATGATTTACCAATGAAATTAAATCAATGGTGTAATGTATTTAGAATTGAAAAAAATACAAAATTATTTTTAAGAACCTCTGAATTTTTTTGACAAGAACAACATTCAGCATTTGCAGATTTAAAAAGTGCAGAATTATTCACCAAAAAAATTATATTTTTGTATAAAAAAATATTTGAGGAGCATCTTGCTATACCAGTGTTGACCGGTAAAAAAACTGAGAATGAAAAATTTGCTGGAGCCTTAATAACTTATACTTTAGAAACTGTAATGAAAGATGGACAAGTCCTTCAATGCGGAACTTCTCATTTTTTAGGCACAAATTTTAGCAAAACTTTTAATATTAAATTTCAAAATAAAAATAACAAATACGAGTATATTTTTCAAACTTCTGCAGGAATTTCTTCAAGAATAATGGGTGCAATTATTATGACTCATAGTGATAATAATGGCTTAATTATTCCTCCGAAAATAGCACCTATTCAAATTAGAATAAACACATTTTTTAGTAACAAGGATGAAAATATTATTATTTTTGCAAATAAAATAGCCACTAAATTAAAAGGATTTAGAATTGAAATTGATAGTACTGTTAATCGACCTGGTTTTAAAATATGTGATGGTGAATTAAAAGGAATACCCATTCAAATTAATATAGGTCCTAGATCAATTATTAACAACCAAATTGAAATAATATTAAGGAACAGTAAGGAGAAACAAAATTATTCAATAGATATAATTAATAAAAAATTTATTAAAAGTATTTTAGATAAATACCATTGTGATTTATTTAAAAAAGCAAAAGATAATATTGACTCAAAAATAGTGAAAATATACAATTATGATGAATTTAAAAAAGAAATAAATATGAATAAAGTTATACTAGCTTTTTGATCAGGAAAATCAGAGGATGAATCTAAAATAAAATTAGATACTGGGGCTACCCCTAGATGTATTATTGAATCTAATGATTATGGGAAATGTTTTTATACAGGCAATAAGACCAAATTTAAAGTATATTTTGGGAGGTCTTATTAAAAATGGAAACATTTATTTTCAATGAGCTTAATATTTTTGATTTAATCATTATTTATAATAATATGAAAGATATACAAACTAGAGTGTCAATATTTTCTCTTTTTCAATTATTATCCTATGGGATAAAAGTTTCTTATTTATATAATAATGGAGATTATTTTTTTAAAATTAAAGCAACTTCACAATATGAAGGGTATTTTCTCTCCAAAGATGAATATTATGGAATGCTAATTAATGATACAAAAGAATTGAAAGAAGATTATATTTTTAAATTTATAGAAATATTAAGATTTAATAAAATTAAATATTTTGTTTCTGAAGAGATAGATAAAGAATTCTTAGATAAATATAATTTAAAAATTAGCAATGATAGAACAATAATTTCAAATTATATTTATAAAACTGAATATATAAAAGGTTTTCCAGGAAAAAAAATGCAAAAAAAGAGAAATTTATTAAATTATTTTTTAAAGAACTATAATGAAGCAAAATTATCAATAATTTCTGAAGATAATATTGAGGATATAAAAAAATTTGTAATTTTTAATTCAAATAATAGGAACTACGAAATTAATTCTTATTCACATATTTTTGATTTATCAGTTGAATATCCTAATATTTTTAAAGGATCAGTATTAAAAAATAATAATAAAACAATAGGTGCTACAATAGGTATTATCAATGGTGATTTTTATGAAATAGTAATTGAAAAAGCTTCTAAAGAATATAAAGGAGTATTCCAATTTTTATTATCAGAAAATTTAAGATTGAATAACATTAGTCAAAAATTTATTGATAGACAAGATGATGAAGGCACAAGCTCCACAAACATTGGTTTAAGGATATCAAAAAACTCATATCATCCCATAGAGAAAAAAAAGCTATATATATACGAATATTAAATAGAATTTTTCATAAAATTAGAAAAAGGGTTATGCCCTTTTTTCATCATTTTTCCTAATTCTTCCATTTTTTTTCTAGATTTTTCCCATTCTGAAATAAGTTTGTTTATTTCATCAGGTTTTCTGCCAGAACCTTTTATAATTCTATTTTTTCTAGTTGGGCTTCTTTTAACAATATTTGGATTTTTTCTCTCATATAATGTCATTGATGATATTATAACTTTTCAAATCTTCATTTTTTCTTCGCTCTGAAAGATTTTTTCATTAGAGATATTCATACCCATTGGAATCATTTTAGCAATGTCATTCATAGAACCTATTTTATGAAATTGTTCCATTTGTTTCATCAAGTCATTAAGATCCATTTTACCAGACAACATCTTTTGTAAAAACTTCTTTGTATCTTTCTCATCAATTACATCAGCAGCCTTCTCAGCAAGTGTCATAATATCACCAAGACCTAATATACGGTCTGCAATTCTTGAAGGATGAAATACATTTAATTGATTAATTTTTTCTCCCATACCAATCAATTTTATGGGAACATCCAAATATCCTGAGATAGATAAAATTGATCCAGCACGAGAATCTGAATCTAATTTGGTTACTATTATTCCAGTCAAATTCAATTTTTCATGAAATTCCTTAGCAACATTTAATGCATCTTGACCAGACATACCATCAATTACAAGCAATATTTCATCTGGTGTTGTATTTTTTTTAATATCTTGAAGCTCTATCATTAGATTCTCATTTGTTTGAAGTCTACCAGCAGTATCAAATATTAAAGAATCATTGCATTTGTTGTTAAGAAACATTAAAGATTCTTTAGCAGTCTTAGAAGGTTCTTGATTACTATTTTGAAAAAAAGAAACTTTAGTTTGTTTTGCTAATGTATTTAATTGCTCAATTGCAGCAGGACGATAAATATCCAATGCTACTAACATCGGTTTTTTAGAATATTTATTTTTTAACAAGTTAGCAATTTTAGCACAAGTTGTAGTTTTTCCTGATCCTTGCAATCCAACTAACATAATCTTCAAATTTTTTTTACTTCAATTAATATCATTATTATTTTTATTCAACAATAATAGCAACTGCTCTTTTATAATCAATAAAAGAACATCATCAATTTTTTCATCAGGACTTACAATTCTTCCAATTGCAGCATTTTTTATTGAATTTATAATTTTTTTTACCACCAATAAATTAACATCTGCGTCAAGAAGAGATATTCTAATCTCATATAAAACATCTCTTATATTTTCCTCTTTAATTGTAGAATTTTCTAATTTTCTTTTGATATTATTAGAAATAATTGTTGAAACAATTTTTTTTATCATTTTATTCCTTAAAATAGAATCATTAATATTGCTGCTAAGAATATAAAGTAAATGTTGATTTAAATTTTTGAATGATTTTCTGGTTTATTTATAAATTCTGTAGGTAAATTTTGCCCCATAGCAATAGCATCAGCAAGTATTGTAATAATTAAAAATATAACTCTAATTGAGTAATTATTAGCAGGAATTACATAATCAATAAATTCAGGATCTGCGTCAGTATTACATATAGCAATGATTTTTATACCCAATTTTTTTGCCTCTAAAACTGCATTTTTCTCTTCAACAGGATTAGTAATAATTATGGCTTCTGGAAGACTGCTCATAGTTCTGATACCACCAAAGAATTTATTTAATTTTTCAATTTGCTTTATTTTTTGCACTTGCTCTTTCTTGGTATATTGTTCAATTTTCCCAAATTTCTTTTCTATAACTAATTCAGTTAATTTTTTTGTAGATTCACTTATTGTTTTAAAATTTGTCAATGTGCCACCAAGCCATCTTTGGTTTATATAAAAATCATTTGATCTTTTTGCTTGTATTTTAATTAAATTTTTTACCCTGGTGCCTCTTGAACCAATAAACAGAAATTTTTTCCCTTCTTTTGATTTTGATTCTAAATAATTAAAAGACTCATTTAGTCCAAGCAAAGTAGTATATAAATCAATGATATTTCTTTTTCCTTTTTTTGCATAAATATATGGTTTCATTTTAGGATTAGATTTAGAAGATGGCAACCCAATATGTACACCAGTTTCCATCATTTTAAGAACACTTACTAAAAATTTTAATTTATTTTTTAATTCAGGATTTGATTCTAATTTTTCATTAATGATTTTTTGTATTTCCTGAGATTTTTCTAAATAATAATTTTCTCCTTTTTCTTTATTATAATTATTACGGGGATTCATTCTATCATATTTATTATTCATTTTTTTGTCATAATAGTTATTAAACTTTTTTAAATTAGAATTTTCAGCATTATTTTTTTCTGATTTATAATTATTATTTTTATTTTCAAACATTTTTCACATTCTTTCAAATTTTATACTTTATTATTATATGGTAAAAAATAATTTTATTTAAAAAATATGATAAAATAAATTGTTATTTTAAATATTTATAATGTCAAGATTTGAATTTTTATATATTTTTAAAATATTAAGTAAGGAGGAATTATGATCACAGTTTTTGAAACTGGTTCTAAACAATATAAAGTTCAAAAGGGAGATGTAATATATACAGAAAAAATAGATGCTAAAATTGGAGATATTCTTAATTTTAATAAAGTATATTATGTTTCTGGGAAGATTGGTAACCCTTTTGTAAAAGGGGCTTTTGTTAGTTGTAGTGTTGAAAAACATGGAAAGCAAAAAAAAATAACAATTATTAAGCATAAAAGGTATTCTAGATATTTGAAAAGACAAGGGCATAGACAACAATATACTAAATTAGTTGTTACAGACATTAATGCAGGATAATGATAACTATTAAAATATTTAATGATGGAATATATGCAAATGGACATGCTATGTTTCACGAAAAAGGAGAAGATATTATTTGTAGTGCCGTTTCTGCAATTCTGCAGGGATTTATGAAATCATTTTCCAATAATGAAATAATTTATTCTAAAATTAATAATAAAACTCCTTCAATTTATTTTAAAATAAAAAGTAAATTCAAAAATGATGTTATAAATATTTTAATAACACAATTAAAATGTGTTTATTACAGTCAAGAGAATTTTTTAAAATTATTCATTATCAAAGATAATATTTTTGATTTAAAAGAAAGGAAAAAAAATGAAAAATATGAAATATAAAATAAATTTACAATTGTTTGCTTCAAAAAAGGGTGTTGGATCATCGAAGAATGGTCGAGATTCAAATCCTAAATATTTAGGAATGAAATTATCAGATGGGCAATTAACTAACGCAGGACAAATTATATATAGACAAAGAGGTAATAAAATATATCCTGGGAAGAATGTTGGTCAGGGGAAGGACCACACTCTTTTTGCAAAAGCATATGGCATTGTAAAATATGTGAAATTTGGTGATAAAAAAACAAAGGTATCTGTTAATAAAATTGAAAAATAATTGTATAAATTTATACAATTATTTTTTTTATTAAATACTTTCCAGTATAAGAATTCTTAGCATTAATAATTTTTTCTGGTGTTCCTTCAAAAAGAATTTTGCCGCCATCATCACCACCATTTGGTCCAATATCAATAATATAATCACAAACTTTAATTAGATCTAAATTATGTTCAATTATCACAACAGTATCTCCATTATTTACAATTCTATTAAAGATATTTATTAATTTATTAATATCTTCAATATGTAATCCTGTTGTAGGTTCATCTAAAAAATAAATTGTCTTCCCGGTTGGTTTTCTTTGTAAGTGTTTAGCAATTTTTATTCTTTGTGCTTCTCCTCCGGATAAAAAAGTAGCTTGTTCTCCTAATTTTATATATCCCAAACCAACATCCTTCAAAAGTTGTAATTTTCTCTTAATTTGTGGAATATTATTAAAAAATTGCAATGCTAAATCAACATTCATTTCAAGAATATCATAAATATTTTTCTTTTTATATTTAATAGAGAGCGTGTCAAAATTATATTTTTTACCATTACATGTTTCACACTTTACATAAACATCAGGTAAAAAATGCATCTGTATTTTTATAATTCCATCACCTGAACAAGATTCACATCTTCCACCTTTAATATTAAAAGAAAATCTTCCTTTTGAAAAGCCTCTTTCTTTGGATTGGATTGTACTAGCAAATAATTCTCTAATATCATCGAAAAGTGAGATATATGTAGCAGGATTTGATCTAGGTGTTCTACCTATAGGTGCTTGTGAAATTTTAATAATTTTATCAATATGCTCAACTCCATTAATTTTTTTATATGGAAGAGGTTCAATAAATGGATTTAAAATTTCCTTTTCAATAGCTTTCACTAATGTCTCATTTATTAAAGTGGATTTTCCTGAACCAGAAACTCCCGTAACAGCTATTAATTTTCCTAAAGGAATTTTTAATGTTACATTTTTTAAATTATTCCCTGTTGCATTTTCCAATATCAAATATTTTCCATTTCCGCTCCTTCTTTTTTCAGGTAAATAAATTTTTCTTCTGCATGATAAATAATTAGCAGTTATAGAATTTTCATTTCTGATAAAATCTTCATATATTCCTTCATTCACAACATATCCGCCATTATCACCAGCCTCTGGTCCAATATCAATAATTCAGTCAGCATTTTGCATAGTTTCTTCATCATGTTCTACTACAATAACAGTATTTCCTAAATCACGAATATTTTTTATTGTATTTATAAGATGCATATTATCTTTTTGATGAAGACCAATTGTTGGTTCGTCCAATACATATAATACCCCAGTTAAAGATGACCCTATTTGGGAAGCCAATCTTATTCTCTGAGATTCTCCTCCAGATAAAGTGTTAGCATTTCTTGATAGAGATAAATATTCTAATCCAATATTCTTTAAAAAAAACAATCTCGAATTAATTTCATCAATAGCAAGAGATATTATATTTAATTTATTTAAGGGTAAATTCATCTCTAGAAAAAATAGAATTAAATTTTTTATTGACATATCACATAATTCTGTTATATTTTTTTTGTCAATTAAAATTGCTAAAGCAGTATCAGATAATTTTTTTCCAGAACATTTTTTACACACCATTTCAGTCATGTATTTACTATAAAAATCTCTAGATAATTCTGAATTAGTCTCATAGTATCTCCTTTTTATAAGAGAGAATATGCCATCTATTTTTTCATGCTTACTATATTTTGTTCCTCCTGATGAAATAATAGTAAAATCAAAAGGATCATCAGATCCATATTTTATAATATTTAACTCATTATCACTAAGATTACTAATATTAATATTTTGATTTATATTGTAATATTTTATTAAACATTCAAATCTTTGTCAATCCAGAGACATAGAAAATTTTGTATTTTTAAAATATTCAATTGCATTATCATTAATTGATTTATCCATATCTGGAATTATTTTATTTATATCAGGCTCTAATGTTATGCCTAGCCCCTTACAAGTCTTACAATAACCAATAGGGGAATTAAATGAAAACAAACGAGGTTCAATTTCAGGCATTGAAAAGTGACATTTCATACAAGTAAAATTTGTAGAAAATAATTTTTCTTCTTCTCCTTCAATTGAAATAATTACAAAATTATTTCCTTCTTTTATTGCCTTTTCAATTGATTCAAATATTCTTGATTTTGTCAATTCATCATCATGAACTATAATTCTATCAATTAATAAATCTATATTATTTTTAGTATTTTTATCTATTATTATTTCATTGTCTAAAGTGAATATTTCTTTATTTATTCTAATTCTTAAAAAACCATCATTCTTCAATTGAATTAATTTAGTTGAAAAAGAACCTTTCTCTCTTTTTGCAATGGGAGCAAAAATTTGGACCTTTTTTCCAACAGCATTGGAAATAATAAAATTCAATATATCAATATTTTTAATAGATTTAATTTCACCATGTTTATTAGGACAATGTGGAATCCCCACTTTTGAATATATCAACCTAAGATAATCATATATTTCAGTAATAGTTCCAACAGTAGATCTAGGATTATGTGAAGTAGATTTTTGATCAATAGAAATTGATGGAGACAATCCTTCAATTGAATCAACATTTGGTTTATCATTATTACCTAAAAATTGCCTAGCATACGTAGATAGTGATTCTATATATCTTCTTTTCCCTTCTTTAAAGATTGTATCAAAGACTAAAGATGATTTGCCACTACCAGATAATCCAGTGACAACAACAAGTTTATTTTTAGGAATTTCAATGTTTATATTTTTAAGATTATTTTCCCTAGCTCCTTTTATAATTATATGAGTAACAGGATTTATTATTTCTGACATTATGGAATCCTTAAATATTTCTTAATACTATATATTTTTTTTTCCGATTTAATTTCATAATCATCATTTTTTAAATTTTGAGCTTTTATTAATATCTCATTATCTTTAATCATGGTTATTTTTATTTATCAATTTACTAAAATTATTTCTAGTTTTTTTTATAATCTTCTCATTTTCTAAATTAAAATTCTCAATATCAGATTTACTAATATCAGAAAGAGAATCTAAATGATTTGATAAATTAGAAATTTTTGCCAGTGTTTCAACAGCTGGGTTAAGAGTATCAGATTTATATATTAAATCTTCAGTTAACATATCTATCTTCTTAATAACAATCAATGCCTTTCTTAAAACAAAAATTGAATATATTATTGCTATTAAAAGAACTACAATTAGAGAACCAATTAATATCTTGAGTCAAAGATCCATAGTAAATAATCCTTAGGTATTTTATTAAATTATAAAACACTATTTAGTGTATTCATATAAATAAAAGGAAATAATTAATTATTTCCTTTTATTTATATTTATTAACAATTTCTTGAAGAACAGATTTTGGTTTGTAACCACCAAATTGTTCAACCAAAACGCCATCTTTGTAAAATACAATATGAGGAATACTTTGAATATTATATTTTATTTTTAAATTTTCAAGATTATCCTCATCAATATCACCTATTGCAATAGTTATGTCCTTATTATCATCAGCCAAACCTTTGATTTCAGGATCAATCATATTACATACCCCACATCATTCTGCACCAAATTTTAAAATCACTATTTTTTTTGATTTAACAATTTCATCATGATTCTGGTCATTTAAATTTCTTAATTCCATAACTTCTAACCTTTATTATAAATTTATTAAATATTATATTCTAATTTTTTAAAAAATACAAAAATTTAAATTTTATAGAAAAATATTTTTATTTTTGTATAATATAAAAAAATATTTATTTATTTCATATGTATTAGATAATTAATATTTTAATGTTAATAATTTAGGAAAAAAAATGAAAAAAGCAGCCATTTTGTTAGATAGCAGTTCAACATATGATGGCTATACTTTAGATGATATATTTGTGATCCCTTTAAAAATCATATTAAATGATGATGATATTATTGAATATTATGATGGAAAAGATATTTCTTCCGATGTCATTTATTCTTGAGTACAAGAGGGAAAAAATTTAACCACTAGTCAACCATCCATTGGAGAGGCAATTGAAAAAATTGAAAAATTACTTTTGGATTACAAATATGTTTATGTAATACCCATTGCAAAGGAAATTTCTGGTGCCTATAATTCTTTTTTATCAATTGCTAAACAGATTGGCGATGAAAGGGTTATAGTAATTGATTCTGGTTTTTTAGGAATCAAAATCTTAAATGATCTAGCTCCTATTATTTTAAATAAATCTAATAATGGTGAATCACCTGTCGAAATAGCAAATTACATAAATAATGTATGAAAAAATAAATTTTATACTTGTGTTATAGTTAATGATATAGCTCACTTGAAAAAAGGGGGTAGAATTAGTAAGATTTCTTCTTTTTTTGCAAATCTTTTTAAGGTTAAAATCATTTTGACATTTAAGAATAAGCTTGATTTATATGATAAAAAAAATTCCTTGAAGGAAGCCATCTATTCAGTAATGGAAAAAGTTAACACTGATTTAGATTTTCTTAATAATAATATAGATAAAATTAATATAATTAGTAATAATAAAGATGAAGATTTTTTAGAAGTAGAAAAAAATATAATGGAATGGATGAATTTGAAAAAAATTAATTTTGATAAAAAATTAATTAATAAAAGTTATCTTTTGCCAAGTGTTATCACAATTCATACAGGGATAAATACATTAGTGATATCTACAGAAATTAAATAGAAATAAGGAATATAATAATGGAAACACTGACTATTAAGCAAATTAATTTAATTGTGAAGGAACACTTGAAGAATAAAGATAATATTGATTTTGATATTAATAAGAACATTTCTTTAATTGGTTGAGTTAGAACAAATCGTGATAGTGGAAGAATTTTATTTATTTCATTTAATGATGGTTCAAGATTGAATTCCTTGCAAGTTGTTTGCAAAGAAAATTTTACTAAATTTTTTAACGAGGCAAAATCTCTTAGAACAGGGTCTGCAATAAAAGTTACTGGTAAAATAATCATTTTGGAAAATTCTCAACAGAAATTTGAAATTCAAGCTTCAGAAATTTTATTATTAAAACAAGCAGATGAATCTTACCCTATTCAAAAGAAAGAACATAGTCTAGAACACCTTAGAGAGAATTCTCATTTAAGAGCAAGGACTAATAAATTTTATTCTGTTATGAAATTAAGAAGTGAACTTGCTTTTTCAATCCACAATTTTTTTCACTTAAATGACTTTGTATGAGTTAGCACCCCTATTATTACTGCTAATGATACTGAGGGGGCTGGAGAATCTTTTAGTGTTATAGCCCCAAATGACGAATTATTTTTTGGTAAAAACAAAGCCTCTTTAACAGTTTCTGGTCAATTACATGCTGAAGCATATGCATTGGCTTTTAAAAGAGTATACACATTTGGTCCAACTTTTCGTGCAGATAAATCACATACTAATAGGCATTTATCAGAATTTTGAATGATAGAACCCGAAATTGCTTTTTGTGATTTAAATCAAATTATTTTTTTGGCAGAAACTTTTGTAAAATTTGTTATGAAATCTATTCTTAAAAAGTGTGTTGAAGAAATTGATTTATTTGAAAAAATTAGAAACGATAAATTAATTAGTGAAGGAAAACTACCTACTGATTATAAAAATGTTATAGAAAAAATTATCACAGAGGATTTTAAAAAGATTGAATATCGTGATGTTATAAAAATATTAGATGATCATAAAAATTCTGGAATTGTGAATTTTGATGAAAATAATATATTTTTTGGTATGGACTTAAAATCAGAACATGAAAGATATATATGCGAAAAGGTTTTTAATAAACCAACAATAGTTTTAAATTATCCAAAAGACATTAAAGCATTTTATATGAAATTAAATAATGATAATGAAACAGTGGCATCATTTGATTTATTAATTCCTGGAATTGGAGAATTAATTGGAGGTAGTCAAAGGGAAGATGATTATGAAAAACTTTGTAATGCATGTGATGAAAAAAGAATTAATAAAGAAGGGCTTGAATGATATTTAAATCTTAGAAAATATGGATATTATAGGTCAGCTGGTTTCGGTCTTGGTTTTGAGAGATTACTAATGTTTATTACTGATTTTGAAAACATAAAGGATATGATTTCCTTCCCTAGATCTCATTCCCTATTAAAATTTTAATGTTTAAAAAATCAAATATTCCAAATTTACTTACCATTTTTAGAATAGTATTAGTATTTCCAATTATTTTCTTTCTTTTTTTTAGCTATAATAATCTTTCAATTTATCATTTTAGTATTAATAAAATTCCTTATAGTATTCATTTATATTTTTTGATTTCTGGACTATTTTTTTTTATTAGTTCTTTAACTGATTTTTTTGATGGCTATTTATCAAGAAAATATTCATGAGTGTCTGATTTTGGAAAAATATGAGACCCTATTGCCGACAAGATAGTTATCAATAGTGTATTAATATCATTTGCAATACTTCAGAAAACAATTTTTTTTATTCCTATTTTAATAATAATTAGAGATGTCATCATTGATGCATATAGAATGAATGCTGTTTTACACAATATTTCTATAAGTGCAAATATATTTGGAAAAATCAAAACTATTTTTTTATTTTTTGGAATCATTTTAGTGTATTTTATATTTAATAATGATGAAAAACCACCTTTTTTTCCTTTAGAATGACAATATTATATATTACAGAATTCTTTTATAATATTGGGAACACTATTCTCCATTTTGTCTGGAATATTTTATATTTATAAATTTGTAGGAAAAATAAAATAAATATGAAAAAAAAAATAATCATAGCTCTATCTGGGGGAGTAGATTCTGCAGTTGCAGCATATTTATTGTTAGAAGAAGGATATGATGTTGAAGCAATTTTTATGATCAATTGAGATAGTTTTCTTAATAATGAAGATAAATTTGTAAATTCTAATAATTCTTGCAGCACAAATATTGATTTAGAAAGTGCAAAAAAAGTTGCAAATAAATTAAATATAAAATTGAACATAGTAAATTTTGTAAAACCTTATTGAGATAAGGTTTTTATGAATTTTATCGATAAATTTAATAGTGGATTAACACCAAATCCAGATATTATTTGTAACAAATACATTAAATTTGAAGTTCTCCGAAAATATATTTCTGATAATTTTAATACTAGTTATTTTGCAACTGGTCATTATGCAATAAAAAAAAAAAATTTAGATAATAGCTATGATTTATTAATTTCAAAAGATTATAAGAAAGATCAGACATATTTTTTATGTCAACTCAATCAAGAGCAAATTAAAAATGCATATTTTCCAATTGGAAAATATAGAAAAGAAGAGATTAGAAAAATAGCTAAATCGATTGGATTACATAATTGAAACAGGAAAGATTCTACAGGGATCTGCTTTATAGGAAAGAGGAAATTTCAAATATTTTTAGAAAATTATATTTCAATAAAAAAGGGAGATATTATTGATATTGAATCAAATGAAGTATTGGGGCAACATAAATCAGTAAATTTTTTTACAATAGGGCAGAGAAAATCTATTGGATTGTCTGGGATGAAAAAAAAATATTATGTTTGTAAAAAGGATTTAGAAAAAAACATATTATATGTTTGTAGTAATGATAATCTTATAAAGATTAATAATTACAAAAACATATTACTTGATAATTTTAATTGGATAAACAAAAAATTAAAGTCTGGAGATAATATTTTTATTCGTTATAGACATTGTGGGCTATTAATTGATGCTAAATTAGACATAACTGATAAAATTATTATAATATTAAAAGAATATCAAAAGTCTATTTCATTAGGGCAATATTTAGTTGTATACAAGAATGATATTTGTATTGGCGGCGGAGAGATTATTAAAGTTTGATAGTAATATTGGACGAGGAGAATAGTATGAAATGAATGAGTTCATCAGAAATTAGAAAAACGTGATTGGATTTTTTTAAAAGTAAGGAGCATATAATCATTAGTTCAGCATCTGTTATCCCAATAAATGATAATTCATTATTGTGGATAAATTCTGGTGTTGCAGCATTAAAAAAATTTTTTTCTGGGGTTGATACACCTATCCACATGAGACTTACTAATTCTCAAATATGTATCAGAACTAATGATATTGAAAATGTAGGAATTACTTCAAGACATCATACACTATTTGAAATGTTAGGTAATTTTTCTATTGGTAATTATTTTAAAAACGAGGCATTAGAGTTTGCTTTTGAACTATTAATAAAGCACTTTTTTATTGATAAGGAACTGCTTTATATAACAGTCTTTTTAGAAGATGATTTTACTTATAATAAATGGATTGATTTAGGAATAAACCCATCACATATAATAAAAAATGATAAAAGAAGAAATTTTTGAGATTTAGGTTCCGGACCATGTGGCCCATGTACTGAAATATATTATGATAGAGGCGAGGAATATGATAAAGAGAACAAAGGTTTTGAATTACTAGAGAAAGATATTGAAAATGATCGTTATATAGAATTATGAAATATTGTTTTTTCAGAATTCGATAATGATGGTAACGGGAATTATAAGAAACTTTTAAGGAAAAATATTGATACTGGGGCAGGATTGGAAAGATTAGCTTGTATTTCTCAAAATGTTCCTACAAATTTTGAAACAGATTTATTTTTTCCAACTATAAAAATAATTGAATCCCATACTAAATATATTTATAATTATCTTAAAAATAATATTGATAATGATAAAACAGTTTGATTTAGGATAATTGTTGATCATTTAAGATCTATAATATTTGCTATCTGTGATGGAGTTATGCCAACCAATAAAGATAGAGGATATATTTTAAGAAAACTTCTTCGAAGGATTTTTATTGGATTGAAAATACTAGAAGTAGATAATAATATTATTAAAAATATTATTGAATCACAAATTAATATATTAGGGGATGCTTATCCAAATTTATATGATTTATCTGAAAAGATATACAATATTTTTTTAAGTGAATACAAAATATTTTTCAACACACTTAATGCATCAAGTTTAATTTTAAAAAAATTAATTAATGATAATAAACTAAATCCTAAAAATTTATTTAGTTTGGTTGATACCCATGGATTGCCAAGCGAATTAATTTTAAGTTTAGAAAATAATCGATTTGAAGAATTTGGTTTGTTATTAAATTTACATGCTCAAGAAATTGAAAAATTTAAAAATTTTAATATTGATTTTAACAAATTTAAAAGATATTTTGATGAACATAAAAATATTTCTAAAAGAATTAATAACATAAATTCAATGGATAATCAAAATGAAATACTGATTTCATTAAATATGGAATCTGAATTTATATATGATAAAAATGAAATGATGGCATCAATAATAAATATTATGGATGAGAATTATAAATCTATTAATGTTGCAACAAATGGTATGTTTTTTTTGATTCTTGATAAAACTCCCTTTTATCCAACTGGGGGAGGACAAAATCATGATTTAGGAACAATTAATGGATGTGAAGTTGTTGAAGTTTTTAAGGCACCAAATGGGCAACCAATTCATAAAGTTAAAATTATGGATAGAGTGGAAATTAAGGTAGCTGATTTAGTAAATGCAAAAATTGATTTTCTGAATAGAAATAAAATAACTGCAGCCCATTCTGCTGAACATTTACTTCATCAGGCTTTGAAAAAAATTGTTGATAAGAATATAAAACAAGAAGGCTCTTTTAAATCTTCCAAGAAGTTAACTTTTGATTTTTTTCATAATGAGAAATTATCCAATGAACAACTCACAAATATCGAATCATATGTTAATTCTATTATTAAATCTGAAATTAATACTGAAATTTCATTCCATTCCCTGGATGATGCTATTAACATGGGTGCAATTGGATTATTTACAGAAAAATATAAAAAAATAAAAGGGTTATTGAGAGTTGTTAAAATTGGAAATGTTTCTATTGAACTATGTGGTGGTACACACGTTAAAAATACTAGAGAAATAGAAAAATTTTTAATATCTAAAATTGAACAAAAAGGGTCTGGGTTATGAAGAATTGAATCAATAGTTACAGAGGTTAATTGTTTTCTATACAGTAAAAAAATTTTAGAGAATGGCACAGCTCAAGTCCAAGAATGATTAAATGAAATGAAAAACAATGGAATTTCATCTAATGAGTTTAAATTACAATTACAAAAAATTCCCAAAATTTTAAAATCTGGTTCTGGTTTTATTAGAGATTTTGAAATAGCACTTAAAAAATCTTCTAAAATTTTTAAAAAAGAAATGTTAAAACATAAATCTTTAGTTAATTCTGAAGTTATTTTATCAATTAAAAGCACTTTTAGTAAAGACAAAGAACATCAAGAATATATTATTATTAATAATATTGATTCAAAGGCTGTACAAACTGCATTAAGTGAACTTGTGAATGAAGATGATTTAAAGGCTTTTATTATTTTGAATATATGTAATGATGGAATAAAATATTATGCCATGCAAAATAAAAATAGGAAAACTTATGATTGTTTTTCTTTAATTAAGGGATTCAATTCCGCATCTAATGGTAAAGGTGGTGGAAGATTTAATTATGCACAAGGTGGAACACAAAACATAGAATCTATTGATAAATTAATAAATGTTATAAATGAGAGAAATATGAATTAATGAAAATTATAGGAATTGACTATGGTTTAAAAAGAATTGGGATAGCCATTTCAATTATGTCAATTGTTAGTCCTTTTAAAGTGCTAATAAACAAGAATGATGATTATATATTTTCTCAAATACTAGATATAATTGTGGAAGAAAATATTGATGAAATTATTATTGGATTGCCTTTATCTGTAAATAATGAAGATAATAAAATTTCACTAATTGTAAAAGATTTTGCCAAAAAATTGGAAAAGAATATAAAAAATATAAGCATTAAGTTTCAAAATGAATATGGAACTACAAATGATGCATATGCCTTTTATAAAAAATATAATTATAAAAAAAAAAAAATAGAAAATTTGAAAGATATGATGGCTGCATGTTTCATTTTAGAAAAATATAATGAAAAAAATGACTCTTAAAAAACTTAAAATAATATCAATGAATTATAAAATTCCAATTGTTAGAGATAATACAATTAAATATATTGATGACATAATTAAAAAAAATTGTTTATATCATATATTTGAAGTAGGCACTGGTTTTGGTTATAGTTCATGTTATTTAGCACACAATAATAAAAGTATTAAAATAGAAACCATTGAAAATAACATTTTTAATTATCTAATGGCAAAAAATAATAACTGTTCAAATATTGATTATATTTTTGGATCAATATATGATTGAGTTCCAAAAAAAAAATATGATTTAGTATTTATTGATGGCCCAAAAAGCAAGCAAAAATTAATTTTTAATAAATTTCGGAATTCTTTAACTAATAAAGGGATAATTATTATTGACAATATCTATTTACATAATGTTCCTAATATTACAAAAAATCAGAGGAAATTACATCAAAAAAACACTGAATTTGTAGAATTTTTATCTACTTTAAATGATTTTAGAGTAAAAATTATTAACATCGATGATGGTATAGCAGTATGCAGGAGTAGTAATAATGAAAATAGTAACTAATTGTTGAGACTTTGATTCTTTTTTTAAGATTATAGAATCTAAAATTGAAAAAATAAGAATAGGAATAAATGGTATTTCTTCTAAGTTCAATGGATATTTTAATATAGATGATTTGCATATAATTACTTTAAATAGAGGTAATACTCAAATTAGTATTGCAATAAATCGTTTTTTTCAGGAAAATGAAATTGAATTTCTCGAAGAGTCTATTAAAAAAATTGTTAAATATGATATCCAAGAGATTTCTTTTTGTGATTTTGCTATTGCTCAAATATGTAAAGAAAACAATATTAAAATTAAATTAAACTATAATCCTGAGTCAATAATGTCTAATTATGAACAAATACTATTTTTTCAAAAAAATAATATTAATTCTTTTGTTATTTCAAATATATTGACACATTTCGAAGTTTTAAAATTTTTAAAAAATAAAAATAATTCTGAAGTAGAAATGCAAGTATTTGGACAAACATTATTTATGATTTCATCATGACCATTAGTATCTAATTTTAAAGAATATTTAGAAAAAAAACAAAAGACACTTCCATCATTAGAATATTATATTATTAAAGAGAATAATAGAGATATACCAAATTACATAAAAGAAGAAAATGGAGAAACTTTAATGTATTCAGGATTTATTTTAAATCTTTCTAAAAAAATTCCTTCCTATATTGAACAAAATTTGGATTATATTTTTATAGAGCCTATTTTTAAAAATATAGATTGACTTTTTTCAGTAATAAATATATTTAAAGATTTAATTAACTCAAACATAGATCCCGAAGATGCTTACAAAAAATTAGAAAATAATTGTCCAGAGTTAATTCATTCTGAGTCTTTTTTAGGAGACATAGATAAATTACCACATTTGAAGAGGGAATTAGATGATTAATAGAAACAAGATAGAATTGCTAGCACCCGCTGGTGACTATGAAAAGGGAATTTTTGCATTGAATTTTGGTGCTGATGCAATTTATATTGGATCAAAATCCTATTCATTAAGGGCTAGAGCCTCAAACTTTAGCATTGATGAAATAAGAAAAATTGTTAAATATGCACATAATTTAAATAAAAAAGTTTATGTTGCTTTAAATATATTTTGTCATAATGCACATCTTAAATTTTTTTCAGATTATTTTCGAGAAATTAATAATTGCGGAATTGACGGAGTTATTTGTGCAGATCCCTTTATTATTGATTCAATTTATAAAATAAATCCTAAAATGGATATTCATTTATCAACTCAGCAATCTATAACAAATTCAAAGGCATGCTTATTTTGGAAAAGAAATAATATAAAAAGAATAGTATTAGCAAGAGAAGTTAATTATGAGAATTTAAAAAATATTAGTAATAAATTATATAATAAAATTGAAATAGAATATTTTATACATGGTGCAGTTTGTATATCATATTCTGGTAGATGCACTATGTCTAATAATTTTTCTTTTAGAGATGCTAATATTGGTGGGTGTGCACAATCATGTAGATGAAATTATGAAATTATAAATTGTCCTGAAATAAAGGAAAAATTTACTATGTCAGCAAAGGATATGAATTTATCTGTTTATATTGATAAAATAATGGGGTTAAATATTAGTTCATTAAAAATTGAGGGGAGAATGAAATCAATTCATTATATAGTGACCATTGTTTCAGCTTATAGAAAATTAATAAATGAATACATTGAAACTAATAATATAAATAGTAGTTATTTAAAAGAAATAAATAAATCTGAAAATAGACAAACTGATACAGGGTGTTTTATGAATAAAAAATCATATAAAAAAATGATATATGAAGAGGATAATCATGAAGTGAGGCAAATATTTTTATTTATAGTAAACAGAAAAATTAAAGAGGATTATTATGAAGTTACTTTAAAAAACAAAATTAGTGTTGGCTGTTCAGGAGAATCAATTAGTTATATCGGCAAAAATCAAACCGTTAAAATCATAGAAATAATTTATAATAATAAAAAGGTTCAGGTTGCCAATAAACCAATGTATAAATATATTTTTAAGATTTTGTCAAAAGAAGAATTGTTTTCAAATGATATTATTCGAAAATTAGATTAGGAGAGTATTAATGGATTTCCAAAATATGTCAGAAAGCTATATAAGAAGTATTATAATGGATTATTATGATAATCCTAAATACAGAACAAATGAATTAAATGTTGGTAGTAAATATTTATATTACCATTCAAAATCGGATTCTTGTATGGATTCAATTACGTTATATTTAAAAATAAATGATGATGAAATAATAGAAGATGGTAAATATATTGGAACAGGGTGTGCAATTAGCATTTCTTCATCTGAAATTCTTCTTTCAAAAATTATTGATTTGAAAATATCTGATGCTGAAAAAATAATCAATTTATATCATAATCTTCTATTATCTGGAGAAAGTAATGTAGATACTCCTGATGTCATTCAGGAACTTTATATTTTTAAAAATATTTATAAACATCCAAATAGAATTTTATGTGCCAGAATTACTTCATATGCTGCTTTAAAAATATTTGCTCAGTATAAAAATCTAAATAAAGGGGGATAATATGATTGAGAGATTTGAAAAAAAAGATAAAATATTTACTAATTTAATGGGAATTTTAACTTTAGATGAATTGAAATTAGATGAAAGTGATGCTGTTATTATAAAAACAGAAAAGAGTTTTAGTCAATTATTAATTGATTTTGCCTGAATACAAGAAGTTAAAAAATTATCAGAGTCTAATAAAAAAATTAAATATTTTTATGTTGTTAATGAGGATATTGGTGATGAACTCAATGTTGAAGATATGCCACAATATAAAAGCAAAAATAGAACCATTAGAAAAGTTTTTAAAAAAAATAAAAATATTTATTTTTTTATTAAAAATATTACAAAAACAGATTTTGAAATTCCATTTACACTAAATGAAAATAGTAATATATTAAATATTGAAGAAAATATTGACAAGGATGATAGAAATTTAAATATTGATAATGATGATATATCAAAAATTAGTGATAGTCCTTCTGTTTCAAATGATTTAAATACAATTGCAAATGAGGAATTTATAAAAAGATTTAATGAAAGAAAATTATTTTCATTAACTTCCTATAATAATAAAATAGATAGTCTTTTAGATTTTAAAAATAAATATATGAATGAAACTCCTGCTAGTATTATTGAATTAGAAAAAAAAGTAAATATGGAAAATGAAGAAAATAATAGAGATTTATCTTCCAATTATATTAATGATGAAATAAAAATTTCAATGGGATATGCCATTAAGGATGAAGATGGTAATATTCATTATACTAAGGATAGTTTTAATAATGAATATTTAATTGATAAATCAGAAAAAAAAATTGCTGAAAAATTATTAGAATTAACTACCAACAATGATAATCTTGGAGAAAAAAGATCTGATATATACTCTTTAAAATCATTTTTTGATTTTATTTGAAGAATGTTCATTATAAATTGCAATGAATCTGATATTGATGATCTTTTATATTATATAGGTATGTCATTACCCAATATTAATAAATTTCAATCAAATATTATAAGAAAATTAGTAGATAACTCTAATTCTCTTTTTGATTTAATTGTAAAAATAGATTTTATATTTAAATATGATGGATCACTATTTTATAATATTATTGCTTCTTTTTTTGTAATAAAAGATGATAAAGCATATATTAATAAGTTATATTTTAAGAATTTATTCTTTCTTAATTTTGATAAATTTGACGATTTTTCTCAAATTTTTGAAACATTAATTAATGATATTAAATTATATAAAGAAAAAATAATTTATAGTCATTATATTGAGTTTGTAAATATCTATAAATCAGAATTTTATAAAATTAAAAATAATATTCTTCTTTCTGATATTAGAAATGTTATTTTTTCAAGAAATAATTATTACAGAGAACAAAATATTTTTATTATCATATTAAAAAATATTATATCAATTTCAAAAGTCAGAAATATCGATCTTTTTTTGATGTCAGAAAATCCAGAAATGGCATATGATATTAAAAATGAAATCGATCAAAATATTACTAAAGCATTTTTAATTTTGTTAAACGAAATTAAAAATTACATACTTTTAGATATTAGTAATTATAAAAATATATATGATTTATATATTGAACTATTAAAAATAACAGTTGATAAAATCATTTCAAATGATTCAGATGTTAAAGAAATTGAAATATTACTTTCAGAATCAATTAGCGATGATTTATCATTGATAATTAATCACAATATTAATAAAAAAGAAGATCCAAATTTTGAATCAAAAAATAATAATATTATATCAATAAATAGTGACCTAGCTAATAAGCAACTTAATGAAAATATAGTAATTGATCAGAAAATAATTGATAAAAATAATAAACCGGCTTTGGTTGATTTTATACATGAAATTATCCAAAATAAAGAAGATTATAAAAATAACATTTTGGGAAATGAGGAAATTAAAGAATACATTGATAATTTTGAGTCTAGAATTGAAAATAATTTTTTAAAAATATCTCAAAGCCATGAGACATATAAAAAGAATAAAATTAAAAAAGAAATATAGTTAAAATTTATTTTTTAATTTCTTCAATGAAGAATAATAACATTAGGTATTTTTTTATAGATTCATATAAAAGAATATATTAATATACCTATACCTCCTATAGTAAAGGCAATTAATCTTGATGAATAAAAATATAATGCTGAACCTCATTGGCTTAATAATTCTTGTTCATATAAACTTTTGGAAATTGCTGAATTTATAAATATTATAGGAATTGCAATAAAAATTGCCTGCATTATAGACAAGAAATTAGCCTTTCACGGATAGCCAGCTGCTTGAAAAAATAAAGTTCCATTAATACTTAAAGCAAAACTTACAATAGTAAGAGAATTAATTCTCAAACAATTGACAGAGTCGGCATAATAATTTCTATTCATTATTTTTGTGCCATCATCAAAAATACCAAATAAACTTAAAAGTTGTTTTTCAAATAAAAACGATGTGAATATATAAAAAAATAATGCTAAGGATATTGTCATAATATTTGAAATCAGAAAAGCTTGTTTTACTTTTTTGTAATATTTTGCTGAATAAAGGTAACTAATAATTGATCTACCTCCTCTCACAACACCAACAATTCCTGCTGATAACAAATTAAAAATCGGTACAGTTGCTCCATTAATTGATGTGATATAATTTATGTTATCAAAATGTAAATTTTTGCTCACATTAATTATTTCATTATTATTTATAATAGAAACCAAGGCACTTGATAAATTTCTAAAAAGGGATGTAGCACCAACACAAATGATTAAAGAAAATACAAATCATTTTATTTTTAAATTCTTTAATATGGAAAAATTTAGTAGTGTTTGATTTTTTTTACTCAGATATCAAGTATAGAAATATAATAATATTATTGATGAAACTCACATTGTTACATTACCTATTGCAGCAGATTTTACACCCAAAGAAGTGAATTTTATTAGCAAATATACTATTACTATACTTAATAGAACAGTAAAAAATATGATTAGAGTAACATTAATATTTCTCCCCTCACTATTTAATAGTGTGCCTATTAATTGCATTAATGACTGAAAAATATTGCCAGCAATAACTATAAAAACAAATGATTTTGCAAATTTAATAACAGTTTCCTGATATATTTTTCTAACCATAGGATCTGGGTATCCATTCCCATTTCCAACTTGGGCAGGAATGATAAAATTGGCAATTAAAATAATGATAGCTGAAGTAATAATACTAGATATAATAGAAGTATAAAAACCAGAAGAATAAATATCTTTTGCATATTCATATTTTTGTGATCCTAATGCTCTGGAATAATTTATACTAGTTCCTAAACCAAAACAAAGGGCAAGCGCATACCCTATGATAACAAAAGGTGCACATAGTGCAATAACATTTCGAATCATAGTTTCTATAATATTTTTATCTACAGTAAGATTAGGAAAAATAGAAGAGCTAGAAAAGTATTTATTTTCAGGAATAAATCTTACCATAAATATTTGAGATATAAATATATATAATCCTTGTATAAAAGAAACTACAACAGCTGAAAGGATAATATAAAATACTATATATGATATATTTTTTTTTTCGAATAAATCAATTGTCTTTGATAATTTTTTTTTATCTGAATTCATTATTTTTACTTCAAATTTCTCTATAATAAAAAATTAATATTTTATATTTATTAAAAGAAATTTTATTATATAATATTCCTAAAAAGTATAATATTTACTTTATTATACATAAATTTAAGAGAAAAATATGATTATTTATAATAAAAAAACTTTAAAAGATGTGGATATAAAAAATAAAAAAGTTGTTGTTAGATTAGATTTTAATGTTCCTATTAAAGATGGAAAAATAACTGATATAACGAGGATAGAAAACTCACTTGAAACTATTAAATATTTAGTCAGAAATAATTCAAAAATTATTATTTTATCCCATCTAGGTAGAATAAAAACTTTAGAAGATATTTCTTCAGGAAAAAAATCATTGAGAATTATTTGGTTGAAATTGCACGAGTTACTCCCAGATATTAAAATAAATTTTAATAATATGAATTTTGATAATTCCATTACCAATTTAGTAAGAGATGATAAGAATTTTCCCTATGGTTCAATATTATTATTGGAAAATACTAGATATAATGATATAGATAAAAATGGTAATTTAACTAAACTTGAATCTAAAAACGATGAGACTCTTTCAAAATTTTGAGCTAGTCTTGGAGATGTTTTTGTTAATGATGCATTTGGAACATCTCATCGTGAACATGCATCTAATGCAGGGATTGCTAAATTTTCTAATGATTCTTGCATTGGATTTTTAATTGAAAAAGAAATTCAAAAATTAACATTTCTTCTAACAAATCATGAAAAGCCTTTTGTAGCTATTCTTGGAGGTGCAAAGGTATCAGATAAAGTAAAAATTATTGAAAATTTAGCAAATTTAGTTGATAAATTATTGATAGGTGGTGCAATGGCTGTACCATTTTTGCAGGCAAAAAATTATAAGATTAATAGTTATTTTAAGAAAGAGGATGGAATGGATATAATAATTAATAATTTATTAGAAAAATATGATAATAAAATTATTTTACCAGTTGATTTTTTAATAACTGATAATTTTGATAATCCTTCTTATATTTTAAATAATGATATTGATAATGATATGCCCAAAGATGCATACACATGTGATATTGGGTATAAGACTATAAATATTTTTACTGAAATTATTTCTAATTCAAAGAACATTTTTTGGAATGGACCATTAGGTATTTTTGAATTAAAGTCTTTTTCTGAAGGGACTAGAGAAATCTGTAAAGTAATTTCAACAAGGACTAAATTGAATTGCTATACAGTTATTGGCGGCGGGGATTCAGCAACTGCAGCAAAACAATTAGGTTATTCATCAGATTTTAGTTTTATTTCTACTGGCGGCGGGGCATCTATTGCTTTTATTGAAGGACAAGAACTAAAAGGTTTGAAATATATTAAAAATAAATAATATAAATTTTTTATTTTTTTGTATATAGATTTACATTATTAATTAATGTAATATAATTATATTAATTCAAGATAAAATTTAATATAGATTTTTATTAACATAGAGGAGTGAAAAATGAATAATTTTAAAACACCATTCGACAGAGGGACTATTGGTCAGTCATTTAATTCCAACAGAACAATTAATAGTGGAGGTTTTGGGACAAGAAATTTAAATTCATCTCTTTCGCCAACATTTGGAAACAGTGCATTTAAAAGTTCATTTTCTAATCCTCAAACTAATTTTTATGGTTCAAGATTTGGAAATAATAATTCTTTTTTTGCAAGCAATAATTTAAATTCTCAAAGAGCATATGCTTCTCCTTTTCAAACTTTTGGTAATAATAATATGAGTTTAAATGGAGGAAGTTTTAATATTCGAAATAATTCTTCTTTAATGACATCTTTTCCAAACTCTAATATGCAAAATAGAGGTATCTATTCTTCTCCATTTTCTGGTAAGAGTTTTAGCCAAAATAGAAATTCATTTAATTTCCCAACAAGTAACAATTTTTCAAATTTTAATAAACAAACTTTATTTCAAAACAGGAATTTTGGTAATTTATATTCGAATCCTCAATTCCAAGGACAACAATTTAATCAAAATTACTCAAATCAACAACAAGCAACTTATAATGCCAATGCAGCTTATGATCCTAATCAACAACAAGCAACTTATAATGCCAATGCAGCTTATGATCCTAATCAACAACAAGCAACTTATGATGCCAATGCAGCTTATGATCCTAATCAACAACAAGCAACTTATGATGCCAATGCAGCTTATGATCCTAATCAACAGCAGGATTTATTGGATAACCAAGATAATATTATGGGTTCTGATGCAGTTATTGATGCTGATCCAAATGAGAAGCACTCATTATTTGTTTGGTCACCAGATGAAAATGATTGGTCTCTCGTTGGCGAATTCAAAAATTTAAAAAAGGCTGAAGATAAGAAAAAAAAGATGATGAAATCAAAGAAAAATAATTATGACGATACCTGATTTAATATAATCCCTGCTGCCTAATAAAAAATAAATAAAAAAATAGCAACAATCTATTTTTTTATTTATTTTTTATAAATGGCGCACCCAAAGGGATTCGAACCCCTGACCCTGCGCTTAGAAGGCGCATGCTCTATCCAGCTGAGCTATGGGTGCTTACATGCTTAATTATATCATTATCATATTAATTTGAATTATTGATTTATATAAATATTTTTATTATTTTATAATATTATAAAATATATGATTAATTTATAAAAGAGGCATTTATGAATAAACTAGTTGAAATAACAAGATATTTTAATAAATTGTATAGGGATTATTCAGTTAATGAAATGATTTCAGGGAACATAATCCATGAAAATATTTTGGCTGATATAAATAAATTTCCTCATGCAATTATTTTGATTTTTTCATTAGACAAAGATAGTAAAGATGGTTTTTTAGAATCGCTTCCTTATTTATACTTTGAAAAATATGGTAGTTTTAGTTATGATGATCTTGCTAAATTAAAAAAAGATGAATTATATAAAAATTTTGTTAATATTAATCCTAATTTTAATGAAAATGACCTTAAAATTATCACAAATGTTTTTGATATCATAAAAGAAGAATTTAATTCAAATGCTTCAAATATTTGAAATATTAAACCAAGTTCATATATATTAAAACAAAGACTAATGATGTTTTCTGGAATAAATGAAGAAAAAGCAAATATTATTTCTCTTTTATTAATTCAAAAATTTAAAATAAGACTTTCAGACTTACATGATATTAATGTTTCATATGACAAGAGAATCATTAAAGCAATGAAAAAAATTAATTTGATTAGTAATGAAAATTCATCTTATGAAGAAATTAAATCTATCACTAAAAAATTAAATCCAGATTATCCTGGAATATTTGATAATTTTTTTTATTTGATAGGAGACTATATTTTGTTAAGGGAAAAATCTTTATCTGTTGAAGATAATACAATAGAAACTATTATTAATGATTGTATAAATATTATTAAAGAGATGCACGAGTCATCAAAACTTTAAGGAGAATCTATGAAAAAGTCTTTTTCTGACAGTATTGATTATGAAAATAGAAAAGAAAAGAATGATTTTAATATAAGTTCATTTTTTGATTATTTTAAACTTAAATGAAAAATAATATTTATTCTACTAGGTTTCTTTTTTCTATTTATAATTGGATTGATTTTAACAATTACTGGTGCTATTCATTACACCAAAGATGAAGCTACTGATTATGGAAATATTGATGTGAACGCAACCCTTTTATCTGGAGGATTGATTTTCATTCTATTATCATCCTTTAGTTTAATTATTATAATTCCAATCATTTTTAGAGCTATAGTAAAAATTAGAGAGAAAAAAAAATCATCTAAAATATTACTAAATAAATAGTATGATTATTTTAATTAATTCTCCAGATATTGCTACTGCATATTTTATGGTAATAAGTAGATATAAATATGAAAAAATTGATTTTAATAATGTTGAAAGGTCAATTAGTTTTTCTGTCAGCACTTTATTTTTTGGTGGATCAAAAAATTTAGTAATTTACAACATTCAAAAATTGAATAATAATTTAAATGAAAAGAATTTTTTTTATAATTTTATTGACAATTATAAAGGCAATATTTTTATTGTCAATTTAGATAGAGAAATTGGACTTTCAGAATTAAAAATTGATAAAATTATTACTTTTCAAGAAATTAATTATAAAAATATTAATAAAATTATTTGTTTCTTTTTTAAAAAATACCAAATTAATTGCAAAATTGCTATTGTAAATTATCTTTCGAAAATAATTCCATTTGATTACAATATTATTAACAGTGAAATTGGTAAATTAAGTTTAATTAATAATAAGGAAATAGAAGTTTATCATATAAATGAAGTGTGCTCTGTATATTTACAAGAATCTTTTTTCAAGATTATCTTCTATTTTCTAGAAAAAAAATACTTAAAATCTTTTTTAATCTTTAATTATTATATAAATAAAAATGTGAATATAGACCAAATTTTTAGTATATTTGTCACCCAACTTCATAAAATAAAGATTTATTTATTCTTTTATAAGAAATTAAGCTCCTTTGATTTGATGGCAGCTAAATTTAATTTAAAGAAATATGAAGCTAGCATCATTAAAAATATATTTAATCATATTTCTGAAAATGGTTTAAAAAAAATTATAGAAGATATCTATGAAATTGAATCAAAAGTTAAAATCAAAAATTGTGATAGATTAATTTTATTAAAATTATTCTTTCTAAAAAATTGTAATGACATATTTATTTAATACTTGGCTATTAATTGGATAAAATATTAATATTATTGTAAGAGTTAAAAAATGGATAAAGAATCAATTAAATGTACTTCAAGAGTAATAAGATGGAAAAACTATCGTAATCAAATAAAATCTGAATCTTCTTTAGATAAAAAAATTTATTTGAGAAACAAAAAGATTTCTAATATAGAAAAAAAGATTAAAAAAATTAATTGCCAAATAATTAATCAAGATGATTCATCAGATTTAACTTTTTGTATTCCTTCAAAAAAAGACAGGACTGCTGAATTAATAACTGCAGATTTAAAAAATTTATTAAATATTATTGATAATGATAATCTTGAAAATATTGATAATATTTTTAAAAATAAAGATATAGATATTTCTTCTCCCAACACAGATCATATTGATAAAATTGAAAATTTATTTATAGATGACAAATTGTCCAAAAACTTGGATATTATTAGTTCACAGATTTCTGATATAGAAGATGTTCATAAAGAACAAAAAATTGAACTGAAAAAAAATAAAAATCACATAACTGAAATTGTAAGTAATAAAATTAGTGATTCTGATGCAACTAATATAAATTTAAAACTTTTAAAAATTGAATTAATAAAAAAAATTCCTCAAAAATATACAATTATTTTCTTTTTATTCATATTATTTGCATTATTTATTATTGGAATTATTCTTGTAATAATTTTAAGATAGGATTATATTATGAAAAATTATTACTCAATAGCAATAGATGGCCCAGCTGGTTCTGGAAAAACAACTATTGCGAAACTGATTGCTTCTAAATACGGGTTTTTGTTTGTAAGTTCAGGTATTATTTATAGAATTATTTCTCTTTATTTAAATAAAAGTGATAGTGATTTTCAAATAATAGAGAAACTTAAAAAATTAAATATAGAATATTATAACAATGAATTTATAGTAAATAAAGAAAAAATATTGTATAAATTATCTGATAGTAAAATAAGTGAAACAGCCTCTTTTTTTAGCAAGAATATAAATGTTAGAAATTTTGTAAACAAACTATTATTAGATATATCAAAGAATAATAATGTTGTGATAGATGGAAGAGATATTGGAACAAAAGTTTTACCAAATGCTGATTTAAAATTATTTTTTAAATGTTCTATTATAAAAAGAGTTTCTAGGAGAAAAAAAGAGCTGAAATTATTGGGAATTAAATATAATTGGATATATATTTTTATTTATGTCTTAAAAAGAGATTTTATTGATAAAAAAAGAAAAATTGATCCTCTAATAAAAGCTTCAGATGCTATAGAAATATCAACAACCAATAAAAATATAGATCTAATAATTAGCATTATTGACAAATATATTGGTGATAGAGGCTTATATGAATAGAATTGCTATAGTTGGCAAACCAAATGTTGGAAAATCCTCTTTTTTTAATAGAATAATCAAGAAAAATTTATCAATAGTTGATAATGCTCCAGGTGCAACAAGAGATCGAATTTACGGAACAGCAATGTGACTCACAAAGGCCTTTGTCTTAATAGATACAGGAGGATTGATGGTAAAAGATTTTGTCTTTAAAAAGGCAATTGAAATTCAGGTAAATTATGCAATAAATGAAGCTAATACAATATTATTTATGGTATCTGCAAAGGAAGGCATAAATAATGATGATTATTTTATTTTAAAGAAATTAAAAAAAATTAAGAATAAAAAAATTGTTTTAATTGTGAACAAATCAGAATCATTTATAAATAATGTTAACGATTTTTATTCTTTAGGTTTAGGAAAACCATTTTTTATTTCATCATCTCATGGAATTGGCATTGGGGATTTATTAGATGAAATTATTATTAATGATAATGTTATTATTAAAGAAAACAATTTTTTTAAGTTTTGTATTATTGGAAGACCTAATGTCGGAAAATCATCATTGGTTAATGTAATTTTAAATGAAGAAAGGGTAATAGTATCTAATATTGCTGGGACAACAAGAGACTCCATAGATATAAATTTTAAGAATAATAAAGAATATTTTACTATTATTGATACTGCAGGTATTAAAAGAAAAGGTCAATTAAAGGAAAATATTGATAAATATTCATATTTAAGAGTACAGAAAGCTATAAAAAGATCCCAATTAGCTATTCTTGTTTTAGATGCTAGCTCTGATTTCACTGAAATGGATGAAGTAATTGGAGGATTAATATTTAAGTCAAATATACCCTCTTTAATTCTTGTAAATAAGTGAGATTTGGTGCACAAAGGAACAAATACAATGAATGAATTTATTAAAAAAATTAAAAACAAATTTAAATTTTTGTCTTGGAGTCCAATTTTATTTGTTTCAGCATTGAATAATGAAAGAATACATAAAATATTTGAAGAAATAAAAATAATAAGAGATACATTAAATAAAAAAATTTCAACAAAATCATTGAATATTTTAATTCAAAAATTGCAAATGACTAATAATATTTCTAAATATAATGGCGGGACTATAAAAATTACATATGCAACACAGGTGAAAAGTCAAATTCCTGCTTTTGTTTTATTTTGTAACAACCCAAAGTTTTTACATTTTACATATGCTAGATACATTGAGAATAAAATTAGAGAATCATTTGGTTTTTCTAATATACCAATATTAATTTATTATAAAAGTAAAAATTCAAGAATTAGAGAAGATTCTAAAAAAGTAGATGGAAATGAATAAAATTTTATTCATAGGAACAGGTGCCTGGGCAACTGCTCTTGCAAACTCCTTAGCCACTAATCCTAACAATATTGTACATATGTGAGGAATTTCTAAGAATGAAATAGATGAAATAAATTGTAGACAAAATAAGAAATATTTTAAAAATATAAAGCTGTCTAAGAATATATCTGCTTCTTTGGAAATTGATGATTTTATTTTGGATAATAATTATATTTTTCTTTCAGTTCCATCAAGTGTTCTTAAAAATGTTACATCTAAGGTAGTTAATAAAATTAATAACAATCCAATTTTTATTAATGTAGTAAAGGGATTAGACAAAGATTCAAATAATATTTGATCTAATTCATTGAGAAAAATTATGAAAAATAGTGGATCTGATTTAGTTACTTTATCTGGTCCTTCCTTTGCAATAGATGTTATAAAAAGAAAACCTACAGTTGTAAATGTAGCTGGATTAAATAAAAATTCTTGTTTAAAAGTTAAAAACTTATTTAATCATAATCATTTATTTGAAATAATAATTTCTAGTGATGAAATCGGGATACAAATTTGTGGAGCACTCAAAAATTTATTGGCTATTGCAACTGGCATAGCAAAAGAGAATCATTCATCCATAAATACTATTTCTGCTATTTTAACTTTTGGAATTAAGGAAATTAGCATAATTATTGATTCTTTTGGGGGGAAAAAAGAATCAATCCTAGATTTATCAGGCATTGGCGATATTTTTTTGACATGCACATCTAATAAATCCAGAAATTTCACTTTTGGTAGAGAATTATATAAAAAAGGATTTAAATTAATAAAAGAACTAAATCTTAACACAGTTGAAGGATATTCAGTATACCCTATTGTAGACTTTATAATAAAAGAAAATAAATTGAATGTTCCTATTATGAAAACCATTTGTGAAGTCCTTTCAGGAATTATAACTCCTAAAAACTTTGTCAAAATTTCTATATCTAGAATATTAATGTAAAACAAAATGACATATATTATTTTTACATATGTTATAATTTTTATTATTAAAAAAATGTATAAAAAAAGGATTAAATAATGGAAAATTCAAAAAAAACTAGGGTTGCTATAAATGGTTTTGGTAGAATAGGTAGATTATCTTTTAGAAGGATGTTTTCCTTAAAGAATATTGAAATTGTGGCGATTAATGATCTAACTGATACTAAAACATTGGCTCATTTATTAAAATATGACTCTTCTCAAGGAAGATTTTTAAAACAGGATAAATTAATAGATGTCAGTCATGATGATAAGAATATAATAGTAAATAAAAATGCTATTCCTGTTTATTGTGAAACAAAACCTGAACTTTTACCTTGAAAGAAACTCAATGTTGATATAGTACTTGAATGTACTGGTAGATTTGCTTCAAAGGATAAAGCCAATGCCCATTTAATTGCTGGTGCAAAAAAAGTTTTAATTTCAGCACCTGCTGGGAATGATGTACCAACAATTGTTTATAATGTTAATCACGATATTATTTCAAAAAAAGATAATATTATTTCAGCTGCATCTTGTACAACAAATGCCCTTGCTCCAATGGTTGCTGCTCTTGAGAAAAACTTTGGGATTCAGTGAGGTTTGATGAACACTATCCATGGTTATACTGCTGATCAAAGGATTCAAGATGCCCCTCATTCAGATTTAAGAAGAGCAAGAGCTGCAGCCTTTTCCATTGTCCCGACTACCACTGGTGCAGCAAAAGCAATTGGATTAGTAATACCTTCTTTAAAAGGTAAATTACATGGGTTAGCAATGAGAGTTCCAGTAATTACAGGGTCAGTTATAGATTTAACTGTTGTTTTAAAAAAGAATGCCTCAGTAGAAAAAATAAATGCTGCTGTTAAAAAATTCGCTAACAAAAATGAATCTTTTTTGTATCAGGAAGATTTAATTGTTTCATGTGATGTAATAGGTGATACTCACGGATCAGTTTTTGATCCAAATCTTACAATGGAAATAGAATCTGCTGGAAAAAAATCTTTTAAAGTTTTTTCTTGATATGATAATGAATATTCATATACTTGCCAATTAATCAGAGTTGTTGAATATTTAACTAAATTACTATAAAAAAATTATTATAAATTATTATTAAAGAGAATCATTATGAGAAAAATAATTTCCAATACAATTATTATTCTATTGGATAAAGTACTTTGCAAAATTTATCGAGATTTTAGATACATTAATTTTCTTTATGATGATGATAAATGTTCTTTTGATTTTTATACAAGTGATACTGTTTCCATTAATGATTTTGATAAAATTACCTCTTTTTTTTTAAATGAGATTGGCAATAATAATAAAATCCAATTTAAAGATTACTTTATTTATTTGGAAAAAGATGTTTGTCCTTCATATAAATGTATTAAATATTTTAAATTAATGCATTTAGGGGGGATAGGTCCAAATTCCTATAGGATATCTTTTTGTACTTTTGAAAATAAAAATGAATATGAATCATATTTAAAATATATTGACGAAATGCAACAAATAGATCACAGAAAAATTGGAAATGATTTATCAATTTTCTGTTTTTCAGACAAAATAGGATTGGGATTGCCTCTTTTTCTTCCAAATGGTGCTTTCATTAAGGATAAGATAAGTCAGTATCTAAAATCAATTTGTCTTGAGAATGGGTTTAATTTAGTTTCAACCCCAATATTGGGCAAGAAAGAGCTATATATAACATCAGGGCATTGAGATTTATACAAAGAAAATAATTTTTCGCCAATAAAGATAGACGAAGAAATATATATGTTAAGACCTATGACTTGTCCTCATCATATGATATTATTTAATAATGATAAAAAATCATACCGTGATTTACCATTAGCTTTTTGTGAAGATTCAATTTTGCATAGATATGAATCATCAGGCGGATTAATTGGGCTAGAAAGAGTAAGGTCAATGGAATTATTTGATACTCATATTTTTGTTTCTGAGAATCAAATTGATTTAATTATTCAAAAAATATATAAATTAATTTTAGAAGTCTATAAAAAACTGGAAATAGTTATTGACAGAATTGATTTATCATTACGTTCAAATAACAAAAATAAATATTTTGATAATGATGAGATGTGAGAAAATGCAGAGAATAAATTAAGATCTGTATTAAAAATTCTAAAACTTGATTTTTTAGAAGTAAAAGGAGAAGCAGCTTTTTATGGACCAAAAATAGATTTTCAATATAAAACTGTTAATGGTAAGTATATCTCTATTTCTACCATTCAGCTTGATTTTTTGCTACCAGAAAAATTTAAATTAGAATATATAAATGAAGAAGGTATTTTGAAAAGGCCAATTATTATTCATTTAGGATTAATTGGAACATATGAAAGATTTATATCATGCCTTCTTTCACAAAAAAAAGGGAATCTGCCCTTATGGCTTGTGAAAACACAAGTAGTAATTTTACCTATTAATAGTAAATTTCATTCAAAATATGCAAATAAAATCGCTGCTCTATTTAAAAAACATAATATAAGATTTAAAATTGATGACAGCAATGAAAGATTATCCAAGAAAATTCATTTTTATCAAGTAAATAAAATTCCCTTTCAAATTATTTTAGGCGATGATGAAGTAAATAATGAATATATATCATACCGGGAATATGGTCAAAAAAATACCAATAAAATATCAATAGAAGATTTTATAAAATTGATAAATTAATTACAAAAATTAGAGTCTATATAGTATAATTATTTTAGTTTTATGCTTAGCATTATTATTTAGGAGATATATATGGCTGTTCAACAAAGAAGAGTTACTCCTTCTAGAAAAGGTATGAGAAGAAGTCATCATGGCCTTGATGTGGCAATATTAACTTCATGTAGCAGATGTGGCAGTAAAATTGCTCAACATAGAGTTTGTAATAAATGTGGATATTACAAAAACAGAAAAATTTTAGAAATAGATAAAGTTTAGGTAATATTAAATGAAAAATGATGGTATTTTTAAACCAATAATTATATTTATAGGCTCATTATTTTTTATTTTCTTAGGAATAATTATCGGTTGTATTATTTTAATTTTTATTTTAAAATAATACAAAATTATATGCACAGACAGGATTTTTATCCTGTTTTTTTATAAGGAATAATTATGATTTATGATTGTTTAGTAATAGGTGGAGGGCACTCTGGCTTAGAAGCTATTTTTTCTTTTGCAAATCAAGAACTTAAAGTTGGATTAATTACTATTGACAGTAAATTAATTGCTAATATGCCCTGCAACCCTTCAATAGGTGGTCCTGCAAAAGGGGTTGTTACAAGAGAAATTGATGCTTTGGGCGGTATTCAAGGTATAGCTGCTGATGAATGCAAAATTCAAATAAAACTATTAAATAATTCAAAAGGTCCCGGTGTTCAAGCTCTTCGTGCTCAAATTGACAAAGTTAAATACCATCAATATTTTTTGAATTTAATTAAGAAAAATAAATATATTGATATTATTGAGGGAATTGTAGAGGAATTAATTATTGAAAATAATGATGTTAAGGGATTATTAATAGATGGAAAAATATATAAATCTAAGACTGTGATTATTGCTTCAGGAACCTTTTTAAGTTCAAAGATTTTTATTGGCAATCAAGTATTTCAAAGTGGGCCTGACGGATTTAAAACAACATCTAAGCTTTCTGAAAATTTAAAAAGATTAGGTTTTGAAATAATTAGATTAAAAACTGGAACTCCACCAAGAATTAAGAAGGATTCAATTGATTTTTCAAAGGCAGATCTAGACACTGATAATAATTGTAATGTTTGTTTTTCTAATTTTTTCTCTAAATATTTACCATTAAAAAAGCAAGAAAAATGTTATTTAATATATACAAATAATGATACTCATAACATTATAAAAAAAAATATAAATAAATCAGCACTTTATAGTGGACATATTAAGGGGTCTGGTCCTCGTTATTGCCCCAGCATTGAGGATAAAGTTATTCGTTTTTGCGATAAAAACAGGCATCAAATATTTATAGAACCAGAATCACTTGCTCTTGATACATGCTATCTTGCTGGGTTATCTACATCTTTTTCTAAATCAATTCAGGAAAAAATCATTAAATCTATCCCAGCTTTAAAAAATTCATTAATAATTAAATATGCATATGCAATTGAATATGATGCAATTAATCCAAATCAATTAAAGCACACATTAGAATCAAAAGCAATTAATAATTTATATTTTGCGGGACAAATTAATGGTACAAGTGGCTATGAAGAAGCAGCCGCACAAGGAATAATAGCAGGAATAAATGCTGCTAACAGAGTTTTGAACCGCCCAGAATATATTCCTCTTCGAACAAATTCATACATAGGTGTATTAATAGATGATATTGTTACAAAAAAGATAAATGACCCATATAGACTTTTGACCTCTAGATGTGAATATAGACTCTTAATTAGAAGCGACAATGCTGACGATAGAATGATTCATGATGGATATAAAAATGGACTAATCAAGAATAATATCTATCAAAAATATTTAAAAAATTTTAATAAAATGAATAAAAATATAAATATATTAAAAGGAACATTAATTAGTCAAATAGAAGGATTTAAAGTAGATATTAAAAAAACTAATATTAATTTTTATGATTTATTGAAAAGAGAAGGATACAAATATGAAAATATTAAAAAGTATTTGAAATTGGAAAAAATAAATAAAATTTGGGAAAGAAAAATTGATATTATAACTAAGTATGAAGGATATATACATTCTCAAAAAAAAATAATAAGGAATTATGAGAAATTAGCAAACATAAGACTAGATAAAATTGTTGATTATAATAAAATACCTAATATTTCTTTAGAGGCACGAGATAAATTAAATAGATTAAAACCAGAAAACTTGGCTCAAATTTCTAAAATAGGAGGAATTAATTTGAACGATATTTTAAATATCAAATATTTTATTGATAAGAATTAGAAGTATGAATTTTAAAAATTTTAAAGAAAATATATTAAAAATTTTTCCTTGAACAAGTGAAGCAGATTTTGAAAAAATTCTAATTTACAAGAATTTTTTGCAGTTTGAAAATAAAAAATTTAATTTAACTGGCCTTTCAGAAGATGATAAAATATTTGCAAATTATTTTTATGAATCTATTTTTATATTTTCAGATTTCTTAGAAAAAGATAGTAAAAAAGAAATAATTGATATAGGTTCTGGTAGTGGGATTCCTGGTATTTTATTAGCTATATTTTATAAACTTTGTTTTATAACTATTGTGGAATCAAATTATAAAAAATGCTTGTTTATGAAAAATTTAATAGAAAAGCTTGATTTAAATAATATTACTATAATAAACAAAAGGGCAGAATTAATTTCAAATGAGATGAGAGAGAAATTTGATATTGCTACTTCTAGAGCTGTTAGTAAATTAAGAATAATTCTTGAATTATCTGTCCCATATGTAAAGATCAATGGATTTATTATTGAACCTAAATCAATATTACTTGAAGAAGAATTATTTGAAGCAAATAAAATTATAAAATTGCTTGATATTGAGCTTAAAGAAATTAAAGAATTGGAATTTTCTGGGAAATTGTTCAAAACAGCCTTTTTTCAAAAAAATAAGAAAACTGACCAGTTTTTTCCTAGAAATTGAAAGAGTATATTATTAAATCAAAATTTTAAAATATAATTAATTTATTGTATGAAAAAAAAACTATTTTTGATTAACGGTGACCAAACAGAAAATAAAAAAAATTTTAGTCTCCTTTGTTCTAAAATTCTTACAAAAAAGAAGAATAAAAATCTTATTATAAACATTGATAATAAATTAAAATACTTTTTTAAGGATGAAAATGATGATAAAAGGAAATTACCAATTAAATTTTCATTAAAAGAATACTATGTAAGTTATGATTACTTATTTTTTAAAGAAGAAATAAATAAACATTTTTTTCTTAATATCTTTAATGAATGAAAAACAGAATTTTCATCCATTATTATTTTAGGCAATAAAGATTGCGATTCATTTTTTAATTATCTAAAAAATTTAGATGTTTTTATATCTATAAAAATTATGAATTTAAAAAAAATTAATTCTGATATAGATAAAAATTTATTTATAAGAAATGCTCAAGATTATTATTTAATTTTTCCTGAGAATTTAAACAATAATGTTAATAAATTTTTAGAATTAAAGAAATTTTTTCCAACAATAATAAGCTTTATAAATATTAATTGTGATGCTATTATAAAAAATATATTGTTAATTCCAAAAAATTATTATGATTTGAAGAAACTAGAAATAATAACTCATCTAATTAACATATATTATAATAATACAGATAGTTGTTAGGAATATTATGCAAAAAATAGTCATCATAGGAAGTCATGTTTCTTATAAAGCTAATAATTATTTAATTGGTAGTGTAAATGAAACAATAAATAATAAAGCTAATTGTTTTATGATTTTTTCTGGTCCCCCTCAAAATTTTTTAAGGAAAGAGATTGATTTAAAAAATGTTGAAATTGCACATAAAATGATGGAGGAAAATGGGATAAATCTTGATAATTGTATTATCCATGCACCATATATAATCAATTTAGGATCTCCAAAAGAAGATGTGTACGAAATGAGCATATGTTTTCTTGAAAAAGAACTTAATAGAGCTGAAAAATTAGGTTTTAAATATATTGTTTTACACCCTGGTAGTTGTTTATTATCAGATAGAAAATTAGCAATTGAAAAGATTGCAAATGGAATAAATCGTGTATTTGAGAAAAATAATTCTAAGGTTTCTATTTTAATTGAAACAATGAGTGGAAAAGGTTCTGAAATAGGAATAAATATTAATGAGATAAAAAATATATTAGATATAGTAATATCAAAAGAAAGAATTGGAGTTTGCTTAGATACCTGCCATTTATGAGATAGTGGACATGATATTTCTAATCCTGACATTTTTTTGGATAATTTTTCCAAGCATTTAGACATAAAACTTATAAAAGCGGTTCATTTAAATGATTCTAAAAATGAATTTTTTTCAAAAAAAGATCGGCATGAAAATATTGGCTATGGAAAGATAGGATTTTCTATTTTAAAAAAATGAGTTCATTGTGAAAGGTTAAAAGATGTTCCTAAGATACTTGAAACACCATATTATTTATGGGAGAACAAATTAACATCGCCATACAGGGATGAAATTGATATGCTAATTAATCATAATTTTAATGATTTTAAAAATAAAAAATAGATGCAAGCATCTATTTTTTATTAATCATTTAAGTTATTAAGAGTATTTTTAATTTCTTGTCTTACTTCTTCTAATTCTTTTATTAAATTATCCAAATTTTTTGTAAAGTTTTGCATTTTCATCTCCAATATAATGTAAAATTGTTATACATTAATATTATAAGATTAAAAATCATCATATTCAAGTGTAAAATTAATTATTTTCAATCTTATCAGGATTTATTCCCAATAAATTTAATCCAGAATATAAAACTCATTTGATAGATAAAATTAGATCTAATTTATATTTTTCCATAATTTTAGTTGAATTAAAATCAATTCTAGAAAGATAAGATTGTGACAATACAGCAAGGGAATAAATGTAATTGCCAATTTTTTGAATTTCAAACATTTTTGCAACATTTTCAATAAGAATATTAAAGAAAGAAATATGATCAATTATTTCTATTTCCTTTACAGTATATAAAATATTTTCAGCACATTTCTCATATGTATTTTCAGAATTATAATATATATTTATAATTTTATTTAATTTTGAATATAAATGAATAATATAGTAGAAATTATTGGTACTATCCTTTTTAGTACATTTATCAACATCAATTTCCAAATGTGAATTTGTATCTTGCGATAAAAGATATCATCTTGAAGCATTACATCCAATGGTGTCAATAAGATCCATCATAGTAATTCCAACACCAGATCTTTTTGACATTTTGAAAGCAGAACCATTTTTCAACAGTTTAATCATTTGAAGAGTTATTACAGAAAGATTAGCATCATTACCACTTGATTTAATAGCAGCTTGCATTTTTTTTTCATAACCACCATGATCAGCCCCAAGAATATCAATTATTTTAACATATTTTCTTCTTGAAAGTTTGATAAGGTGGTAAATAATATCAGGAGTAAAATATGTCATGGAAGAATCTGATTTAATAATTACACGATTTTTATCATCTCCATATTTCTGTGTATTCAGTCATAATGCTCCATCACTTAAATAAATATCATTAATCATCTTTTTTAAATTTAAAGGAATTAAATTTTTTATGTAAATTTCAGATTCATGATAAAAAATATCAAAATTTACATTGAATAAATTCAAGGTATTTTTTATTATCTCAAGCAAAAAATATTTAGAAAAATTATTAATAATATTCCTATGTTCTTCATTTAAAATTTTAGTTTCATAAAATTCAGTATTAATAAATTTATTGCAATAGGTTTTTTTCAGAAAACTAGCAATTATAAATGGTTCCTTGCCTTGATAAAAAGATTCATCCAATATTTTATTAATTCCATATAATTCTAAATATCTAACAAGGACACTCACACCTAAAATATCAATTTGTTTTCCAGCATCATTAACATAGTACTCAGAATCAACATTATAGCCATATTTTTTTAAAACATTAGAAATAGTTGAGCCTACAGCTGCATTTCTAGCATGTCCTAAGTGTAAATACCCAGTAGGATTTGCTGATACATATTCAATGTTAATTCACTCGCCATTATTAGAGTATTGACCACAATTCTCTTTAAGAATTAGTATTTCATTAACAATTTTCTCATTCTCTAAATCAGAAAAATAAAAATTAAGAAACCCTGGATTGACCACTTCAATTTTTTTAAACATTTTAGAATTAATTTTTTCAATTATCATATTTCCAATTTTAAAAGGAGATTCTTTAATTTTTCCAGCTATCACCATTGATATATTCGAAGAATAATTCCCAAATTTTATATCTTTAGTTTTTTCTACAATAAAATTTAAATCAGCATGATCACTATATATTTTTAAAATTATATTTTTAATAATATCTTTTATTTCTTTTATGTAATTTTTCATTTTCCGCCTAACTTTATTTTATTATTTTTAGTTTAAAAGAAACTAAACCTTCTGTTAATGCATTTATTACATTTAATGAAGCTAATAAAACCATTCTATCTTTCTTTATAATTATTAATTCTCTTATCATATTAATTTTTTTATCAACAATTTGAATAATAATTTCTTTTTGAATGACATTTAAAAATTGAGGCTGTATATTATTTAAAAAATCAATTAAATCATATAATGATATTTTTTCTAAATCTTCAGGATTTTTTGCAAGTTTATAGTATGAAAAATCAGTTTGACTATCATTCTTATTTTCAACATTTATTTTATTGTCAATTAATTTAGTTGATGAATGATTATTTTCAACTTCATTCATTACAGTTTCAAAGAAAAAATTTGAATCATTTTCTTTGTTATCTATTTCATTTTGAATATCATTAATTTGGTATGATAAAGAATCATTCGTAACTTCACGGTTCTTCAATATTTTATTAGACTCAATTGAATTATCTAAATTAATAGTAAAAAAATTTATATTGCTATATCCATCATCAAAATTACATATTTTATTATTTTTATCAAAAATTTTTGGTTCATCATTCTTCTTATCTATTAAATTACTTTCAGAATTACTACTCTTTTCTACATTATCAGCAGATGTTTTTTTTGAAACATATTCATTTTTTAATTTTATTACATTCTTATCTATATTTTTTATGACTTCTTGTGTTAATCCATCTTTCAAATTTTTATCTGAAATAATTTTATTTTTTTCCAACTTACCTTCATCTATATTATTAGACAAAATAAGTTGTTTTATTCACATATCTCCTTCATCTAATTCATGCCCTAAATTATTATTATTTAAAATAATTTTTTTAAAAGGTTTTTTCCTAAAAAAAGCCATAATAATTCCTATTTTTATTTAATATAACATTTTTATTATATATAATTAATTATAAATAAATTTAACTAAAATATGTTTTATAGTATAATAAAAAAAGTATAAGTGACTCTGCTTTTGAGTTAGTTAATATTAAAATAGGAGTGTATTAAATTTTTATGCCAAAATATGAAGCAATGATAATCATTGATGGAGGTTTATCAGAACCTGAGCAAAAATCCTCAATTAAGGATATAATTAATTATTTATCTTTAATAAAAAATGTTGATATTAGTGATCTAGGTCATAAAAAATTGGCATATTTAATTAATAAAAAATCTTCAGGTTATTATTATGTTTTAAATTTTAATTGTGATGATGCATCTATAATAGCTGAGTTTAGAAGGTTGATTATTTTAAATAAAAATGTTATAAGATTTATTATAATTAATTTAGAAAAAGACTATGGTTATGCTGCAACTCAGAATCCTAAAAAAATTGCAAAAAGTAATTTGAGAAAAGAAATTTATTCTAAACTTACATCTAAAATTGATGATGAAAAAGAGAGAATTCTGAAACTTAAGGATGATGTTCCTGTAAAATTAACAGATATATAATTATGAATAAAGTAATGTTAGCTGGCAGATTAGCTTCTGACCCTGAGTTGATTATAACAAAGAAAGGATCGACTTTGTGTAGAGTTTCAGTTGCATGTAATGATGCAATGGGTATGAATGATGATGTTTATTTTTTTAATTGTACTGCTTGAGAAAATAGAGCAAAGTTTATAGGGACTTATTTAAAAAAAGGAACACCTGTAGTTATAGATGGGAGATTACAAAAAAAATCTTTTATAAATAATGAGGGCAATACAATTTACACCCATGAGATAATAATTGATAATATTAAATCATTTGGTGGTTCAAAAAATATCAATTTTAAAAATCAAAATAATGAAATTATTAGTGATTTTAAGGAACAAATTAAAAAAGAAAATTTAAAAGAAAAAAAAGAACCTGCTTTTCAAGATAATGAGTCTAATCCAGAAAATATTAATGATTTTGATTTAGATTGATTAGATGATATCGAGGATTAATATAAGGATTTATGATGGAAGATAATAAAATAATAGACAATAATGATAAAAAAAAGACTAGACCTGACTTTAGAAATAAAAGGACAAGCAATTTCAAATTTTATAAAAGAAAAAAATTCTGCCGTTTTTGTGCGCAAGGTATTGAGGTAATAGATTATAAAAATATTGATAATTTAATAAAATATACTAATTATAATGGTAAAATTTTACCAAAAAAAATTAGCGGTAACTGTACTTCTCATCAAAGAAGAGTTTCAAATGCAATTAAAAGAGCAAGAATAGTTGCATTATTACCATTTATAGCTGAATAAATTTATATTAAATAAAAGAAAATTTAATCAGAAAGGAATAATATGAAATTATCAATAATTTATAGTATTATTAACAAATTTGTTAATTATGATCATATTATTAAAAATCTTAAAAATATTGATTATAAATTTGTTGAAATAATTTTTATTGTTCAAAATAATTGTGAAGAAACTTTTAATTTTTTTAAATCTCTTAATTTTAAAAATGCAGAGACCAAGATATTTTTTTCTTGGCCAATTGAAAGCCATGCATATAGTTATAATTTGGGTTTTAGAGAAGCTAGCAATGACTATATTATTCTTGCAACTGATAATTTAATATTTTTAGATAATTTTTCACAATTAATTGATGGCATAAATGGAGATTATGATATTATATTTTTTAATTCTTTAAAAAAAGGTAATGAATCAAACTTCAAAGAAGCTTTTTCATATGAAAAAATAAGATTTTGAAATATGATAATTTCAAAAAAAATCTTGCTTGAAAATGAAATATTTCTATCAAATTTCACAAAGATGTTTTTAGAATTTATTTTTTTAGCAGTAAAATTTTCAAAAAAAATACTGCTAGAAACTGGAATTTTTATTAGTTCTGATTTAGATAAAAGATCAACTTATAGTGCATACTATATTATTAAGGATGCAGAAAAGCTATTTCATAAGATTGACGAAATGGATGATATTGATGATAAGGAATATTATAAAGCAATAATTACCACAATGATTTTATATGAATTTTTAAGACAAATTAATTTGAATTATTTAAATGACCATTTGGTTTTTAAAAATGCAATTTTAAATGCAAATAATTCTATTATGAATTTATATCCTTTTTATAAGAATAATAAATACTTAAATTTGTGAAAAAACAATCCTTCTATCAAATTTATTTTGAATTTTAAACCTACTTTAAGATACTGCCTTAAGGGTTTTTTAGGTGAAAAATAATTATATTTTAGTTAAAAAAACTTTTTCTAGGCCTAGTTGATTAAATAGAGTATTTTCAAGGGTTTTTGACTACTTTTTACTTTTGTTATTTATGATATTATTTTATTGATTATCTAATATAAATGGGAAATTTTCCAGATGATATTTTTTATTAGCAACAATTGGAATAATTTTTTTATCTAATTTTTATTTAGTATTTTTTCAATGGAAATATGGACAAACCCTATTTATGTATTTATTTAATGTCAAAATTTTTAATAATATTAAATCAAGCAATAGATTTTTTATAAAAATTCTTAAAAGAGAATTTTTTTTATCTATTTTTTATGAAATTTTAATCTTTTTGCTTTCTATCATATTTATATTTATTGGAGACAAAAATAGTCTGAATTTTTTTAAAGCAATTTTATTAATTGATTTGGGCCAAAAAAGTGATAATAATATATCGCAGCAAATTAAAATAATAGCATATTTTTATAGTGCTTTTTCACTAGCACTATTAGTTGTTCTAATTTTCATTTTTATTAATACTATATATAAGTCAAGGAAAATAACCTGGGTAGATAATATATCTTGTACTGACACACTTTTTGTAATCAAAAAAAATATTTTGGAAAAGTCAAAAATTTCTAATGATGTAAATATTGATATGCCAGGTATATTTGATGAGAATAATATATTAGTCCAAAAAGAAGAAGAGAAATATGATGAGTCAATTTAATGATAAACAAAAATTAGGAATAAATGCTAATGAGTCTCCAACAATTATAATAGCAGGAGCTGGAAGTGGAAAAACCCTTGTATTAACCGAAAGAATTCTTTTTTTAATATCAAAATATTTAATTCCACCGACTAATATTTTAGCTTTTACTTTTACAAATAAAGCAGCTAATGAAATAAAAAGAAGAATATTGGCTAAATCTGCAAGTTCAAATTTTAAATGAATTGGTACATTCCATAGCATATGTTTAAAAATATTAAAAGAAGATTCTCACTTTATTAACATTCCAAAGAATTTTATTTTAATAGATGATGAAGATCAATTATCAATAATTAGAGAAATTTTTATTAAAAATAATTTTTCTAAAGATATTATTTCAATAAAAGATGCTTTTAAAATGGTGAAGAAGATAAAATCACTAAAAATTGATTCATATGATGAAATTATAAATTATCTTGATGAAAAGTCTATCTCTGATTCAAAAGAAATAATTACAAGATGCTATTATTTATATATAACACACTTAAGCATAAATAATTATTTAGATTTTGATGATTTAATTTTAAAAACGATATTTTTATTAAAAAATAATAAACAGGTAAATGATAAATGAAAATCATTTTTTAAATATATATTAGTTGATGAATTTCAAGATACTAACGAGGATCAGTTTGAATTAATAAAATTATTATCTCAAAAAAACAAAAATATTTTTGTTGTGGGAGATCCAGATCAAATGATTTATTCATGAAGAGGGGCCCACCAGAATATATTTGATGATTTCAAAGATTATTACACTAATTATAAAATGATTATATTAGAAGAAAATTACCGTTCTTCTCCAAATATATTAAATGTTTCTAATGAATTAATAAAAAATAATAAAAATAGGATAGAAAAAAAATTATTTACTAGAAATATTAAATTAAATAATGTTCAATATTATAATGCAAATAGCAATGATGAAGAATCTAAATGAATTATGAATAAGATAGAACATCTTATTAATGAAAAAAAATACTTATATTCTGATATTGCTATACTTTATAGGAGTAACTCTTTATCTAGAAATATAGAACAATTTCTTTTTAGAAGAAACATTCCCTATATTATTTTTGGCGGATTAAAATTTTATAAAAGAAAGGAAATCAAAGATATAATTGCATATTTAAGATACATAATCTTTGAAGATGACATAGCACTTTCAAGAATCTATAATATCCCTAAAAGAAGATTTTCAGAAAAGACTTATGAAAAGATAATTATTTATGCCCAAAATAACAATGTTAGTATACATTATTCATTAACAAAAGAATTATCAAAAATTAATGAAATCAAGGGAGAGTCAAGAAATGCATGTTTGAATTTTATTAATTTAATAAATTTAATAAAAAATTATAAGTATGTGACAATTTCTGACTTAATTGATTATATTATTCAAGTTACTAAATATGAAGAATATTTAAAAAGTATAGATCAAGAACATAGATTAGAAAATTTAACTGAATTAAAAAATTCGATTATCTTATACCAAATAGATAATCCAAATAACACTATTTCTGATTACCTTCAGGAAATATCATTATATACAGATAGTGAAGAAAAAATATTATTTGATAAATATATTACATTATCCACTGTTCATTCATCAAAAGGATTAGAATTTAAAAATGTCTTTATATTAGGATTTAATGAAGACTTATTTCCATCATTTAGATCATTAAATGAAGGCGGAATTGAAGAAGAAAGAAGAATTGCATATGTTGCAATGACAAGAGCAAAAGAAAACCTTTTTATTTCTTCCAATAGTGGAATTAATTATCAGAATAGTAAATTAAAAACTCCTTCTAGATTTTTAAATGAAATAAAAAATAGTATCAATCTTGATATTGTCAGCAATCATATAAATTATAGTAATAAAATGATGAATGAAGATGCTAATTTTAAAGATAAATTTTATGATGAAAATGTATTTTTTGAAATAGGTGATATCATATTACATAGTATTTTTGGGAAAGGATTAGTTCTGAATGTGTATGACGATAGTTTGATTATTTCATTTCCTGCTCCATTTGGAAACAAAAAAATCAATAAAAGACATAAATCTATTACTAGAATTAATAATTAAGGAATTATATGAAAATATTTGATAGCATAACAAAAGAAAAAATTGAAATTAAAAATAGTAATAATGTAAAAATGTATGTCTGTGGACCAACAGTATATGATGATGTCCATATTGGTAATATCAGACCAACTATAATTTTTGATATTTTATATAAATATCTTATTTTGGAGGGTTTTAATATTAAATATATTTCTAATATAACCGACATTGACGATAAAATTGTATACAGATCAATTTATGAAAATAAAAATGAATTAGAGCTTTCAAAATTTTATTTTGAATTATATTTAGATATATTAAAAAAAATTAATATCTACTCACCACCAAAATTTATAAAAGTTTCAGATAATATTAATATAATTATTAAATATATTCAAAAATTATTAGAAAAGAATTTTGCATACAAAATAGAGGGAGATGGTATTTATTTTAATACAAACAAAATTTCTAATTATGGAGCTACTTTTGGAAATGAAATTATAAATAATATAATAGGAGAAAAAAATAAAGATAACAATAAAATAAATAAAAATGATTTTGCATTGTGAAAAAACAAAGCTGAAGGGATTACATGAGATTCTCCATTTGGCAAGGGAAGACCTGGTTGGCATACAGAATGTGCAGCAATTATAGATAATTTTTTTGAAAAAGAAACATGTATTCATGGTGGTGGAATTGATTTAAAATTTCCTCATCATGAAAATGAAAATGCTCAGTCAAATGCATTAAATGGAATTAATATTTCAAAAATATGAATGCATGTAGGTCATTTAACTATTGATAATTTAAAAATGTCTAAGTCACTCAATAATTTTATAAAGGTAAAAGATTTATTATCTAAATACAACTCTAATGATATTAGATGAATGTTTTTTCAAACGAGTTACTCAAAACCATTTAATTTTAACTATGGAATATTAGATGATGCAAAAAATTATATAGAAAAGTTAGAACTAAAAATAAATAATGCTAAGTCTCATTTAATTATAAATGGTGAATTTTTAGAAAATAAAATTTGTTTTTGCAAAGATGATATAGATGCATTAGGAGACAATTTAAATATTCCATTAGTGTTAACGAGTATTTCAAATAATGTTAAATTATTTTCTACATTAATAAAAAATAATGAATGAAAGAAATTAAATGATACATTAAATAAAGTTTTTAATATTTTAGATTTATTAGGAATTAAGTTTATAGATTTGTATGATAAAAATAATCTTTATTTATTAAAAGATTGAAAAAAAAAATATGATAACAAAGATTATGATGAATCTGATAAATTAAGGGTAGTATTAATTAATAAGAAATTACTTTTTTAAAAGAGAAAATATATGAATAATTCTAATGTTAAAAAACAAGACAAAATAATAATTGGTAAAAAAGTTATTTTAGAATATTTAAAAAATGATAACAAAATAATTTCTATACATAGTTATGGAATTTTTAGAAACATTAAAAATATTGCTTTAGAAAAAAATATACCATACATTATCCATGAAAATGCTTCTTTTCTTAATAAATATGAATTAAATAATCAAAATATTATAGCTTTTATAAAGGCAAATAATTTTTTAACTTCTGATTTCGATTTATGATATGAAAAAATATCAAAAACTAATATAAAAAATAAACTAATATTGATATTAGATAGTATAAATGATGTCGGGAATTTTGGTTCAATTATCAGAACATCAAATTGTTTTGGTGTTAATGGTATTATTATAAAAAAAAACAATCAATCTCCAATAAATCATATTGTGGAGAAAATAAGTAAAGGGACCATTTACAATTCCAATATATTACAAGTATCTAATCTATCAAATATTATAAATAAACTTAAAAAACTAAATTTTTGGATAATTTCTAGTAATGTTAATGCAAAAAAATCTATTTATGATATTGATTATAATTTTAATTGTTGTTTAATTATAGGGAATGAAGAGAAAGGAGTGAGCGAAAATATTACCAGTATTTCAGATTTTAATTTATTAATACCAATGTATGGAATTATAGATTCTTTAAATGTTGTAGTTGCAACAGGCATTATTCTAAGTTATATAAAATATAAAAATAATTAAAAAAAGGAGAAAAAATGACTTTAAATACAAGCGTCAATTTAATTATTCAATACCAAGATGATCCTAAAAAATATCAAGAGAATATAAATATATTATGAAAGAATATAGGTCATATTATTATTGGAAGTTTTTATAAAAAATGAAAAAAATGAATGTCAGTATCAAATTTGAATTGAGAGGATTCAGTGCAAGATTTGTTTATAGGATTCATTAATGCAGTCAATAGTTTTGATCCAAGAGGAACTTATGATGTAGGTAAATGACTTTTTCTAAAATCTACATCATATGCTATGAATGAAATTATTAAACAATTAAATAAGAAAAATTTATTAATTAATAATTATATTAGTTATGATGATATCAATAATAATTTTTCATTTCAAAAAAATTTAAAAACTGCTGATCTAGAAAAAGAAACAATAAAAAATATTGATATTGAGAGAAAATTTAAATTAATAAAAGAATGTTTGAATGATCTTGAAAAATCCAAAAAATGAAGCAAAAAAATTAAAATATTTAGATGCAGAATAGATGGGATGAGTAGCAAAGAAATTTCACTTTTATTTAATACATCTATATCAGATATTAAGAATGCAATATTTGCTGTTCGAAAAAAGATTAAAAATTATATAATGATTAATGCACCTGATTTACTAAAATAAAAATTATTTTGTAATTATATTTAAAATTTTGTTTTTAACATATATATGCTTAATAACAACTTTATTTAAAATGTATTTTTTTATTTTATCCGAAGAATATACTTTATTAAGTATAGATTCTTCATCTTCATTCAATTTAATACTAATTATGGATTTTACCTTACCATTTATTTGGATAGGCAAATTCATAATTTTTTTTTCATCATTGGATTTTACATAAAAAGGTCATTTTTTTAAGGCCAACTGACCTTTTTTATTTAATATATTTGTATAGATTTCTTGAGATATAAATGGACAGAAGCATGATAGTATAATAAGAAAATTTTCCATATATTCTAAATTCAATTTTTCTTCCCTTGAACAAGATTTTATAAATACCATCATTTTAGTAATAGCAATATTAAAATTTATATTCTCAATATTATAAGTTGTATTTAATAACATTTCATTATATTCATATTCTAATATTTGGCTATCATCAATAAATTCTTTCTCACTATAAATTCTATATATTTTATTTAAAAAATTTCTTATTCCAGAAATAGATTTTTCAGATCATTTAGATGTCTGAACAATAGGCCCCATAAACATTTCATAAAGTCTTAAAGTATCAGCACCATATTTATTACAAATTTCATCCACTGATATAACATTACCAACAGATTTAGAGATCTTATTCCCATTATTATCTAGAATCATCCCTTGATTTATCACATTAAAAAAAGGTTCTTTAATATCTGTAATGCCTATTTTACAAAGAAATTGATGTCAGAATCTTGCATACAATAGGTGTAAAACTGCATGTTCTTGTCCACCAATATATAAATCAACAGGCAATCAATGATTTATTAATTTTTTAGCTTCAGGACTATTTAAATCCAGATAAGAATTATCATCTTGTTTAAGAATATAAGCAATATAATATCATGAAGAACCAGCTCATTGAGGCATTGTATTTAAATCTCTTCTATATTCAATATTATTTTTAGTTATATTAACTCATTCTAAGGATTTATTTAATGGAGGATTACCATTTTTATCCGGAGTAAAATCACCAATTTCAGGTAATGTTATTGGTAAATTTTCATCAATTGATATATTTCCTTTTTTATCATACAAAATGGGAAATGGTTCTCCTCAATAGCGTTGTCTGGAAAATAATCAATCTTTTAATTTATAAATAGTATATGGCTCATAATTATTTTCGTTCATCAATTTTTTAATTACTTTATACCTTAAATCATCTTTACAAAGTCCATTAAATTCATCACAATTAATGCTTATATTATTTTGATTAAAAACTTCAATTTTATTTATATTATATTTTTCAGAAAAATTTTTATCATTTTCGTCATGTGAAGGGACTCCCATAATTGCTCCTGTGCCATAATAAGGTAGCACATAATTTACTAAAAATACTGGTATTATTTTTGAATTTATTGGGTTTACACAATAGATATCAGTTTTAAGTCCAAATTTCTCAGAATTTAATTTTGTTCTATCAAAATCTTTTGTATTATTAATTGACGAAATAAATTGAGTTATTTTTTGAGATGGCACTTTAAATAAAAAATTAAATACATCACTTTCTGGAGATAAAGCAATAAAACTAGCTCCATAAATAGTTTCAATTTTATCTGTGAATACAGGAATATATTCATTTCTTCCTGATATATAAAATTTAATTAAAGAACCTTCTTTTTTTCCTATTCATTTTCTCTGGATGTTTTTCAAATTATCATTTCAATTAACATCATCTAAGCCACTTAATAATGTTTCAGAAAATTTTGTTATTTTCAAAACCCATTGTTTCATTTTTCTTTTTATAACAGGAAAACCGCCTCTCTCGGATACAAATTTTCCATCATTATTTTTGATTATTTCTTCATTAGAAAGGACAATTTTTAAATTTTCACATCAATTTACATCTATATCCTTTATTTCAGCTAAATCATTTTTATAAAATTGAGTAAAAATTCATTGCGTTCATTTATAGTAATTTTCATCAGATGTACATACTTCTTTGTCATAGTCATAATCATATCCAAGACGCTGTAATTGCTTTCTAAAATTATCAATATTATTTTTAGTAAATTCTTTTGGGTGATTCCCGGTTTGAATTGCATATTGCTCAGCAGGCAATCCAAAAGCATCTCATCCTATAGGATGTAAAACATTATAACCCTGTAATCTTTTAAATCTTGACACAATATCACTTGCTGTATAACCTTTTGGGTGGCCAACATGAAGACCACTTCCAGAAGGGTAAGGGAACATATCAAGAACATAAAATTTTTTTTCTTCAAAATTATTTTTAAATTTAAATGTTTTATTATCAATTCAGTATTTCGCCCACTTTTTTTCTATTTCTATATGATCATACATAATAACTCCTAAAGTATTCTAATTTTTAAATTTAAATATTCTTCTTCCAGTAAATTATTTAAAGGGGAATGGCTAGACTCGTTTATAGAAAAATCAGAAAAAATTGCAGAATAAATGGCAGATAAATTTAAATCTATGATATATGATGATAATTCATTGCCCTCTAATTTTTTGATAAATATATTTTTCGCAAAATCATTTTTAAAATACGACAATTGGTTATTTATATCATCTATTGTAGGCCTCTGAGATATTTTATACAAAAGTGATTTAGTCCTAGAATTTTTATTATAATAAAAATAATAAATAGAATTAGAAATATTATTTTGAATAATATCCAAATCATAGTTTTTAGTATTTATTTTTTTATTTAGTTTATTTGATAAAAAACACAAGGTTAATTTTTCAATAAAATAATTGGATAAGAAATCCTCAAAGTTTCAAAGAGGATATTTCTTTTCGATAGAATCCGTAGTAAAAATTTTTGAATCTGAGAATAAAAATTTGTTTACAATTTTATAATTTTTTGAAATTATTAAATTTACTATTTTATTTAAAATATAATTTATTTTTTTTTGAATATTAATTGTGAACTTTTCATTAGCATTTTCCTTTGTAATCATATATTCCAATATTAAATGTTCAGTCTCTATTTGTTGATTTATATTTACATTGTTATCTCTTATAAAATATTTTTTCAATCCAAAAAAACCACTATTTGGTGAAATATCTAGGGATTTTAAAATATAATTATTCCAAAGAATATTATCATTATAAAATTTAACATAATTTTCAATATATTGAGAATCAAAAGAAATATTTCTTTTGAATGTATCATCATAGTCAAATGCACTTAAATTTTTAAATAAATATGGGATATCTATATTTATAGAATTAAACATTTTAGAAATATATTTCACAAGTAAATCTTTAAAAATGGATATTATAACAATTTTATTTTTTAAATTTAAGGAACTTTTATAAAAATAAATTAAATCGTTATTCATTATTTTTCTTTCATATGGGGAAAAAGCAACACATCTCTAATACTATTTTTTTCCGAAAAAATCATAACTAGTCTATCTATTCCAATTCCAAAACCACCAGTTGGAGGTAAACCGTATTCTAATGCATTGATAAAATCCTCATCCATTTCACATGCTTCATTGTTCCCTAATTCTTTTTCTTTGATCTGATCCAAAAATCTTTTTTTTTGGTCAATGGGATCATTTAATTCTGCAAATGCATTTGTAATTTCTTTTCCATTAATAAATAGTTCAAATCTTTTAGTAAACCTTAAATTACTAAAGTCAATTTTAGATAGAGGGGAAACCTCAATAGGGTGTCCTCAAACAAATACTGGGTCTATACATTTACTTTCACAATATTTTTCAAAAAACAAATTTATAATATGACCCACAGAAAATTGATGCTTCTGCACATTAATTAAATGCTGTTTGGAAATAGATAAAGCTTCATTAATATCAGTAATATTTCAAAAATCAACATTAGCTTCTTGTTTAATAAAATCTACCATGTGGATAATTTTAAATTTTTTTACCAAATTTATATTATTGCCACCTAAAATAACATTTTTTTTATTCAGCTTTTTTGCAATAAATTTTATCAAGTTTTCAACAATTTTAAATAAATCTTTCATTGATGAATATGCAGTGTAACATTCTATAGAAGTAAATTCTGGATTGTGGGTTGAATCCATTCCTTCATTTCTAAATATTCGACCAATTTCATAAATTTTTTCAAAACCTCCAACAATCAATTTTTTTAGTGGTAGTTCAGTAGCTATTCTTAGATAATAATCTCTCTTCAAAGCATTATGATGCGTAATGAAGGGCAATGCATTTGCTCCTCCCAATCTTGGGTTTAGGACAGGAGTTTCCATTTCGAGATAACCATTAGAATCAAAATAATTTCTGATTAATGATATTATTTTACTTCTTAGTATAAATGTATTAATTGACTGTTGGTTCATTATTAAATCAATATAGCGGTTTCTTGATCTTAATTCTTCGTCTTGTAGTCCATGAAATTTTTCTGGTAATGGTTTTAGTGATTTTGACAACAATCTAAAATTTATTAAATTTATTGTTAGTTCCCCTTTATTAGTTCTAAACAGGGTTCCTTTAATTTCAATAATATCACCTATATCAATGTACTTTTTAAATTTGATAAATTTTTTTGGAGGAAATGTTTTCTTATTTAAATAAAATTGTATTTTTGAATTAAGTGATTGCAAAACTCCAAATGTCTGTCTAAGAGCCATCACTCTTCCAGACAAGCAAAAGATTTTATCTGGCAGTTTTTTTAAGAAAGTGTATTTTTCAACAAATTCACCAATAAAAAAAGACACTTTGCTATTTTCAATTTTATAAGGGTTCTCATTAATATTTTGAAGATGAATTAACTTTTCCCTTCTTATAATTTCTTGGTCATTAATTTTTTTTGAGTAATTATTATTTTTCATATTAACATATATATATTAACACCATACATTTAAAATCATTTTAATATTTTGTAATTAAAAATATATAATACTTAAATAATGTAATTGGATGATAATAATGATCAATATTTTATGCTGGAATTTAGGTATTAAAGTAACTATTACATCAGATAATTTTGATGAAAGTTTTTTAAAAAATAAAAATATTCTTTCTACTTCTTCACTAATTAATTTATCAGGTGAAGGATTAATTTCTTCGAAAATTTTAAAAAAAATTGGTATTGATAATATTTTTATTTCTAATATAAATAATGATTACAAGGATTTAATAACTAAAAAACTTTGTGATGAAAATATTGACTTTATTGGTATTGATGTATTTTCCGATTTTCCAATAAATATTGAAATTTTATCAAATGACAGCAATTATTTAATTTCCTCTGCAAAAAAATTTAATGGAATAGAAAATAATTTAGTTTCTACTGTAAGAAAATTAAATAAATCTGACATTTTATTAATTTTTAGTCCATGCAATTATAAAGTTATTTATAAAATTTTAGAAATATGTGCTAATAATTCAATAAGTTTTTATTTTGATTTTAAAGATCATTATAATTTAGAAATTATCAAATTTAGACCATTTTTAGTCACTTTTTCATTTAAACAAGTATCAAATATAACCAAAATAGAAGCAAGCGAACTAAATATATTTAATTTGATCGATTTAATTTCTGAATTAAATTTAGAAAATATAATAGTAGTTGATAAAAATAAAATATTTGCAAAAATCAAGAATCAAATTTTTAACATATTATGTGAAGAATTTACTAAAATTAACAAGATAATTGATAGAGAAATGCTTATTTCTGTTTTCATTGCAATACTTCCAGATTACCAAAATTTAAAAAATGCTATGTTAAAAGCAGTTGATATTATTTGAAAATACACATTTAATCTTGGAAATCACATAAATTTAGACAAGGAAATAAAAAACAGAGATAAATTTTTAGGATTAAGTATAGAAAATAGAAAAGAAAAATATTCATTTGACTTAAAAACTTATTGGAAAACAAAAGAAATTGTCTTTATAATTTCAGAAAATTATATATTAAATAATGATTTGAAAAAAAAAATTGAAGATTGTATTATTAATTATTTTAAGTCAAATACAATTAGAATTAAGAGATTTGATAATAAAATTTACTTCCATATAAAATTATTCAATAATAATATTTCAATTAATGACAGTATTAAATTACAAATGATTGTAGATAATCATAAATCTCATTTTTTAAATTTAATTAAAAAAATTCTTAATATATAATATGATATTATTTTTATAATAATATAGGTAGTTTATATATGAAAAAACTGATTAAAAATGATATTGATGAAGTAACAATTGATAACGAGATAAATAGTAATGAATGTTCTCATAATATTTTAGAATCAAAGATAGATAGGATTTTTGGGGAAATTTTTGTTGAAAAGGATATTAATAAAATTCAATCAATTTTTAATGAAAAAAATAATGAATATAAAAAGAATTTATTTGAATATATAAAATTCCAAAAAAAAATAAATAGTAGAGAGAAAAATGATAAACAGAAAAATAATCAAAAATAATATTGGAATTATCATTAATTCATTAAAAAATAGATGTAATAATTTAAATATTGAAGATTTAATAAAATTAGAAAATAACTGTAGCAATAGCGATATTTATTTAGAAAAATTAATGAATAAAAAGAATCATCTTGTTAAAAAATTAACAGATATTTTAAATAATAATGAAGAGGATCTAGAATTAAAAGATGAAATAAAAAAAATTAATATAGATATTAAAAATAGAAAGAAGATAATTAGTAATGATTTGGAAATATTTAATCAATTATTATTAAGAATTCCCAATATTCCTGATAAATCTGTTCCAATTGGTATGAATGAAAATGATAATGTAGAAGTTAAAAAAGTTAATGAAATTTATAAATTTAATTTTGATGTAAAAAGTCATTGGGATATAGGAAAAAGTTTGAATATTATTGATATAGAATCTGCTGCAAATATTTCTGGTTCTCGGTTTTCAATTTACAAAAATAAAGGTGCTGAGTTGCTCAGAGCACTACAAATGCTTACATTAGATATTCTAAAAGAAGAAGGGTTTGAGGAGTATTTGTTACCTGTAATAATTAATAGTAAATCACTCATTAATACTGCCCAGTTGCCAATTCTTATTGATGATGTCTTCAAATTAAATTTTAAAGATTTCTATTTATCCCCGACTCTTGAAGTTCAATTGACTAATCTCTTTTCTAATAAAATATTAGATATTAATAATTTTCCTTATAAAGTCACTTCATCATCACTAAATTTTAGATTGGAAGCTGGATCTGCTGGCAAAGATGTAAAAGGTTTAATTAGACAACACCAATTTTATAAAACTGAAATGGTAATTATATCAATACCAGATGATTCTTATAAGATGCTAGAATATATGCTAAGAACTGCAGAAAAAATTCTTCAATGTTTAGAATTGCCCTACAGAGTTATTACTTTATGTACAGGAGATATGGGGTTTAGCTCTGCTAAAACTTATGATATTGAGGTTTTTTTACCATTTTCTAATAAATATAGAGAAATATCATCATGTTCTAATTGCACTGATTTTCAAGCGAGGAGAGCAAAAATTCGTTATAAAAACAAAGATGGGAAAAATGAGTTTGTCCATACTTTAAATGGCTCTGGATTAGCTATCGATCGTCTATGGGTGGCTGTCGTAGAAAATTACCAACAATCTGATGGGACTATAAAAATACCAAGAATTCTTGAAAAATACTTAAATTTTAGGGAAATAAAATATGATAAATAAAAGAGGAAAATTCATAGTTTTTGAGGGGATTGACGGTTCAGGGAAATCTACTATTCTAAGACTATTATCAGAAAAATTAAACCAGGGAAATTATAGATTTGAATTTACTGAAGAACCTAGCAATTTTAATGCTTTGTCGTCAAACCTAAGGAATTTATTACTTGATGAATATTCTGATATGTCATATAAAACAGAGGCATTATTATTTTCTGCTTCCAGAAATGAGCACTTAGAAAAATTCATCATTCCAAAATTAGAATCTGGAATAAATGTAATATGTGACCGTTTTTTATTATCTTCTCTAGCTTTTCAAGGATATGGAAGAAAATTAGGAACTAAAAAAATATTAAATATAAATAATTTTATACTTGAAGATTTTGAAGCTGATTTAACAATTTTTTTCGATATACCAATTGATATTAGTTTAGATAGAATAAATAAAAACACAAATAGGAATAATAATCATTTTGACAAGGAAACTATTATTTTCAAGCAGGATGTTTATCAAGGATATTTAGATATTTTAAATTCTAAAAAATATAAAATAATTTCTGTGGATGCAACAAAAAAAATTGATGATTTGTTAGTTGATATATTTAATATAATACAAGAATTTATAAAATAAATTATGTTGAATTTATATTTAATAAAAGCAAATAAATTTTTTAATTACGAAGAAATTATTGAAAAAATTATGAATTTTATAGTCAATTTTGACAATAATGAATATAGCAATGGAAAAAAAAATTCAAAAAATTTGTATTTTGATAGTTATGAATATGTAGGGACTAATATAAATAAAGAAAAAATAAAAGAAATTATTTATAATTTATCCCTACCTCCAATTGGACCTTCTTGCCATAAATTTTATAAAATATATAATGTTGATAAAATAAATGATTCTTTATTGAATATTTTATCAAAATTTATCGATAACTCATCTCCTAATACCATCGGTTTTTTAATAACAAATAACATAAAAGAAGTACCAAAATCAATAAAGTCCAGATCCAATATAGTTATTTCATATGGGAATAAACAAAATTTATTATGTTATCCTGGGAGTTCCATTTCCAAATCAGTATTAGAATCTGTATTTAATTCAAAAATACAAATTGATTTTTTTTTAAATTCTGAAAATTATTCAATAATATTAAATATATATCACTCTTTTTTTTCTTTGAATAATGATATATATCAAAATATTGATAATTTTAAAAAATTAAATAGAAAAGAAATTGAAATCCTATTGAAACTAATTTATTTTAATTTAGAATATAAATTTAAAGAGGAATTTGCTGATTTAATTAAAAAAAATAGTTTTAATTTTAATAAAACATTAATATTTGATAAGATAATTGATTTAGGTAAAATATGAGAAACATTGCATCAGTAGCTACACCATTAATTAATTCTGCAATTCACATAATTAGAATAACTGGACCAAATGTTTTTGAAATCATTAATAAAATTTCATCCAAAAAGATTTTGAAAAAAAATAGAATTATAGAAATGACAAATATTATTAAAAATAATGAGATTATAGATCAAGTTTTGCTAATGTTGTTTGTTGCTCCTAATTCTTATACTGGAGAAGATTTAATTGAAATAAATTGCCATGGGAATTTAATAATTACAAATCAAATATTGGATTTATTATTAATTAATGGATGTTTTGCGGCCCAGAGAGGAGAATTTACAAAACTTGCTTTTTTAAATAATAAATTAGATATTTCTCAAGCAATTTCTATTAATAAAATTTCTACCACTGCAAGTGAATTGGAAAAAAAAATTTTAATAAATAATGTTATTGGGAAAACAAAATTTAAGCTTGAAGATTGAAAAAACAAAGTATTTGATCTTATTGGTAATGTGGAAGTTTCTATAGATTATCCTGAATATGATGATATTAAAATTTATAATTATTTAGATATTAAGAACATAATTAAAAATATTCTTAATGATTGCAAGGAAATTATTAATAATTATTTGAAATATAAATATCTCTTCGAAGGTATTAATATTTTAATTTTAGGTAAGCCTAATGTTGGTAAATCTACTTTTTTTAATTGATTAATAAATAAAGATAGATCTATTATTTCAGATAAAAAAGGAACGACTAGAGATTATATTAATGAGCAGTTAATTCACAATGGTATAAAATATAATTTTATTGATACTGCAGGTATTAGAAAAATTAGTAGTAAAATTGAAAAAACTGGGATTCAAAAATCTATAGATTTAATAGATTCTGCTTCACTAGTTTTATTCTTAGTAGATGGTTCAAAAAAAAGTGATAAAGAAGATGATTATATTTTTCAGAAAATTATAAATAAAAATTATATAATTTTTAAGACAAAAAAAGATTTGGGAATAATAGAAAAAATTTTTCCTGGTATAGAAATTAGTATAGAAGAGAATAGTGAAATTATATTTGAATATATGCGTGAAAAATTAAATTTAAATGAAATTAATAAGGATAATATATTTGCCACAAGCAAATTTGAATATAATTTGTTAAAAATTATTGAAGGTGATTGTATATTAATTTTAAATATGCTAGAAGAAAATATTAGTATAGATATTATTATAGAAGTTATAAAAACACTATATGATAATATAAAATCTTTATTAGGATTGGATATAAATTATGAAATTATTGACGAAATATTTGATAATTTTTGCTTAGGAAAATAAATGAAATATTTTGATTCACATTGTCATATAAATAGTGACTTATTATTAAAAGAAGAAGAGAAAATTTTTTCTGAAATAAAAAAATTTGGTATTGGAATGAATATAGTTGGTTATGATTTAAAATCTTCTAAAATTGCTGTAAATCAAGCAGAATTTGCTGATACATATGCAACAGTTGGCATTCATCCTAATGATATAAATGATTTTTTAGAAGAAACAAAATATGAGTTAAATAATTTAATTCTTAACTCAAAGAAAATTATTTCTATTGGGGAGACAGGTTTTGATTTTTATCATTGCAAAAAGAATCAAGAAATTTATGATGCACAATTAAAATGATTAGATATGCACTTTGAAATCGCTAAGAAATATAATCTTCCCCTAATGATTCATGTGCGAAATGCACATGATGAAATGATTTTATGACTTGAAAATAATCCATATAAGAAAATTATAATTCATTGTTTCACAGAGAATTATGAAATTGCTAAAAAATATATTTCCCTTGGATGCTATTTATCTATTTCTGGTGTTATAACTTTTAAAAATGCAAAAGAATTGCAAAAGGCAGTGGGAATAATTCCATTGGACAAGATGATATGTGAAACTGATAGCCCATTTCTCGCACCTGCTCCACATAGAGGTAAAATAAATTATCCTTGATATGTTCTTAATGTAATTAAAAAAATATCAGAAATAAAAAAGTTAGATTTTGAATATGTGGCTGAAGAAATTTTAAAAAATGTCAAAAAAATTTTTAACATATAATGAAAAATAGTTGAAAGAAAATCTTAGAAAATAATGGTGCATTTAAATTAAGAGATAAAATTTATCAAGAAAACAAACCTGATAATATTTTTCCACAACAAAAAAAAGTATTTTACTGCTTTGATTTTTTTGAATTAAAAAAAACAAAAGTAGTATTTTTAGGTCAAGATCCATATTACTCAGAAAACAAAGCAATGGGGTTATCATTTTCAGTTCCTAATACAGAAAAATCTCCGCCATCTTTAAAGAATATTTTTATTGAATTAAAAAATGATTTAGGAATAATTAGAACTGATAATGATTTATCTGATTTAGCTATGCAGGGCATTTTATTTTTAAATTGTATATTGACGGTTGAAAAAAATAAACCAAATTCTCATAAAAAAATTGGGTGAGAAAAAATAACTAATGAAATTATAAAAATTATAGATAAAGAAGTTGATAATGTTATATTTATTTTACTTGGGAAAAAATCTTATAACAAAAAAAAATTAATAAAACATTCTGAATATGTAATTTGTGTTCCTCATCCTTCTCCATTGAGTGCATACAGAGGTTTTTTTGGTTCAAAAATTTTTTCTAAAGTAAATAATATTTTATTAAATATAAAAAAAGAGAAAATTATTTGATAATATATTATTTTATATATTATAAATATAAAATATAATAAATATATATTGTTATAAAACTCTTCTGTGGAGCAGATAATGAAAGAAAAATCAAAATTAGTTGAAGAAATGGTAAATAGAATTTCTAATGAAACAGCAAAGAAAATTATCGAAAATATTAATATTGATTTTCATAATATTTTAGAAAAAGAAATAATTTTGGAGAGGATTGCTATATTAGATAAAGAAATTGCTTCTAAATTGGCTATTATTTATAAAAATAGTGATATAAAAAATGAATATGAATTGCAAGACCATATAATTAATATTGTTAAAATAAGAGCAATTAATAGAACAAGACGAATAAATTTAGATGAGATCCAAAATGATAAAAGGGATAATGAATGAAAAAATCTTGAAGCCTTAGTTTCTAAGATTGAATCGATAAATAATCATTATAAATCATTACCAAAAAAACACCAAAAAATGATTGATGAATGTTTAGAGAATGTAAAAAGACAATTATTAATTATGTCGATTAAAGAAAATAATCATAATAATATTAAAATTAAAGAAAATATTTTAAAGAGATTAAATAATTTAATTAAATAATGATATTTATATAATATATGGTAAAATTTTTTATGTATTAATTCTATTTTTAATTAGTACATTATTTTGGCTGCATAGCTCAGCGGTAGAGCAACCGGCTGTTAACCGGTTGGTCGTAGGTTCGATCCCTACTGCAGCCGCCATTTATTGGCCTGTTGGTGAAGCGACTTAACACACACGCCTTTCACGCGTGCATTCACGGGTTTGAATCCCGTACAGGTCACCAGTTTAAATCTACTATAAAATTAATTTTATAGTTTTGGGGTGTTAGCTCAGCTGGGAGAGCATATCCCTTACAAGGATAGGGTCGGGGGTTCGAGCCCCTCACACCCCACCATTATTGCCGACTTAGCTCAATCTGGCAGAGCAACTGACTTGTAATCAGTAGGTTGTAGGTTCAATTCCTATAGTCGGCACCATTTATTTTCACTCTGTTAGCTCAGCTGGTAGAGCAAGTGACTCTTAATCACTGGGTCGGGGGTTCGAGTCCCTTACAGAGTACCATGCACTTGTGGCGGAATTGGCAGACGCGTTAGACTTAGGATCTAATTCTTATAGAGTGGGGGTTCAAGTCCCTTCAAGTGCACCATGAGCTAATAGATAGGGTTTCCCTATTTTTCTTTTTTCATAGGGTATGATTTATAATAATAAGGGGATGCAAAGGTTTCGACAGGATGTTGCAATCTATAAATGCAGTCGGGTTTGCCCGTTATAGCTTGAGGTTTTTTAAATGCAAATGATAATAACAAGAATTTTCATAAAGAAAATTTTGATGAATTAATCTATTTAAATAATAATAATAATTTAAATTATTGTTCATACTAGTATTTATAAAAAAAAGAATAAAATAAGTCAAATGGTGCTTTTTTATTCTAAAATAAACCATTAACAATAGTTTTTGTCATTTAAATATTCTATACAAAAATTAAATGAATAAACTGTAGATTTTATAGGATGTATAATTTTGGAAATGGGTTCGACTCCCATCATCTCCACCATAATATCAAGAATAGTACTTTTGAGTGCAAATCTCAAACTTGATTCCTAGGATTAATATGATTTATAGTAGTAATTTTAAAATACTGATAAATTTAATTCCACTAATTATAGTGTGTTCTTTAATATCTTTGTTATTTTTCTTTTTCTTATCCTTTATTTGCCTACAGATCCATAATAAGCTACTTAAATTAAATAATACTAATTCAGTAAAATATATATTAATTAACATTCTAATTAGTTTTTCAATTGTTATTTTCATTTTTATACTACAAATAATTTTCCATTTTTTATTTAATATTAAGGAATTGAATAATAGCAACGATTTAGTTAAAAAGGATAGAGAACTTAAGGAATATTATTTTTTTATTTTTATATTTATAATACAATTATTTTTTGCACTATCTTTTTCAATTAAAACATCTTTTTTTACAATTTTACTTCCCATTATATTTTTAATACCTATTACAAATTCTTTATTTTCAATTAAGATTGATAAGATTGAAAAAAAGCTAGCAATTGAGAGTTTAATTTTATTTATATTATTTTCACTTCTATTCACTTTTAATATCAGATTATTTAAAAAGCAAAAATTTATTATTATTTTATTATTTTTATTAGTTTTAATTGGAGAATTTATAATTGTTGAAATAATCATAAATTTATCAAAAAAACAAGATATTAAAAATATTGAATTATTTGTTTTTATTTCTATATTTTCCTGTTTCTATTTTTTAATTTGTTGCTCAATTATTGATTTTATTAAATCATGGTTTTTTAAAGCTGACTCACTTGAAAAATTAATTTTGTACAATAAAAATGGATTCATTCAAAGCGGTTATTCAAACTTAATATTTAAAAATTATATAATTAAAAATAAAATTAATTTAGGATTTTTACTTACTTTTAAATTAACAAATCATGACTATATTTCTAACATTTTTGGCACAAAACAAGCCTTATTTATTTACAATCATGCACTAAAAATAATGATAAAAAAATTAAATACAAAAATTTTATTATTGAATAATGTTAATAACGAACCATTATTTTTTCTTAATTATAAATATAAATTGTGACTAAATAAGATTGTTGATGAAATATTTTTTGAATTACCTCATTATGCAGTTAAAGGCAATAACAGAATAAAATTAATATTTAGATTCTATGGTGTTAAATATGGAATTAATGAATCAAGTTTTGAAAGGATTAATGATTGTTTATTTAGAGTGTCGAAAGATAAAGGGGTAAATAATCAAAATAAAGTAATTTGATATCAAGAGGATAAACTAAATAAAGTTTATTATAATGATAATTTTTCTTTGCTAAACAAATATAGTGTTCATTTAGAAAAATTTAATAATTTGTATTTTCCTGTTGTAGTTAAGAACAAAAAGCAAATTAATATCTATAAAATTATTGATAATATAAAAAGCGAAGAGATGAAAATTATTTTTGTTAGAAATATAGCTTTCAAAACTTTAAAATCTTTTTATTATAAAAAAAATGGATCCATAATATTACCATATTTTAGTTCAATAATGAATCATGATGAATTTAATTTATCAAATTTTTTGAATAATATTGATAAAATTGGAATTAAATATGAAAAAATATGTATATTATTTTTGGATAAAAATATGGATGAAAATTTGAAAATTTACGAATCTATTTGTGAAACAGGGATAAAATTTATGCAGGATAATTATGAAAATTTTTTGTAGTAAAAATAATTTTATTAGAAATAAAATAAATGCTAGTTTTTTTTATAATTTTTTTGGAATTTTTTTACCTTATATGATTTTATATATTCTTGTTGGAGAAATAGATACATTAAATTTAGATTGATTAAGTAATCATTCAATCAATTATAAATTATATATAATTATATTCAGTTTTGTTTTTTTGAATTTTATTTGGATATTTATTGGAATATTTACCAAAACAATTTTAATTGATTCATTCTCTTATTTTTTTTCCACAACAATATTTTGACTAAGTATTTTTTTAACTTATTTAATTCCAAATATTCATATAAATAATATCAGCAATAAAATTTGTAAAATATTGTGGTTAGTTTTAAGACTTGGAATAATAATATTTTTTACCATTTCATCTTTTTTTACAACTAATTTTTTTGTAAAAAAAATTATTTTTAATTGCGGATATTTAAAAAATCAGTTTTTGGAAAAAGTTATGGCTAAATCTATAATGGATAAAAAACATAATGATGAATATAATTCAACATTGGATATATTTAAAAAAAATGAAGCAAATGAAATTGCTGAAGTTGAAGTTACTGTTAAGATTAAGGAATAATTATGTTAATTGACAAATGCTTAATTGAATTAAAAGCTGGTAATGGAGGAGATGGTATTGTATCATGAAGAAGAGAGGCTCATTATCCAGAAGGAGGACCATGAGGTGGGAATGGCGGCGATGGAGGTAATATATATTTTCGTGGCAATCATAATAAGAATTCTCTTTTTGATCTAAGATATATAAAAAGAATAAATGCAGAAGATGGTGCAAAAGGAGGTAACAAGTTATGTCATGGACTGACTGGAAAAGATACAATTATAGATGTCCCTCTTGGGACTACAGTCTTTGATATATCAAATAATAAGATTATCGCAGATATAGTTTTTCACGATCAAAAGATTTTAATCTGTACTGGGGGTAAAGGTGGATATGGTAATGCTCATTTTAAATCAAGTTACAATAAAACTCCAAATCTTTTTGAAAGAGGTGATTTAGGAGAATTAAAAAAAATTCTTTTAGAATTAAAATATTTATGTGATGTCGGGATTATTGGATTGCCAAACGCTGGGAAGTCAACTTTACTAAGTAGAATATCATCTGCAAAACCAAAAATTGCTCCATATAAATTTACAACTATAAATCCAATTTTAGGGACAGTTTTTTTCAAGAATGAAAAATTAGTTTTTGCTGATATTCCAGGATTAATAGAGGGAGCATCAAAGGGGATAGGTTTAGGTTTAGAGTTTTTAAAACATATTGAAAGATGTGAATTATTAATTCATTTAATTTCTGGCGATAAATTGGATAATGAATCATCTGTTGAAGCATACAATATTATAATGAAGGAAATTTCTAAATATAATATTAATATAGCAAATAAAAAATTTTTTTTGGCAATATCAAAAGGAGATGTTGAAGGTTTTAACGAATTATATTTTGAGATTAAAAATTATTTATTGAATGAAAAATTATATATTATTAATTCTTTGGAAGAATTCCCTAATGAATTATTAGAAGATGTATTCAATGAACATAAGAAATTATTTTTTAAAAAAAATAATGCTACTAGTTCTTTAAAAAAAACAAAACATTTGTATGTAAAAGTTGAAAAGGAATTAGAGGATGATATAATAATTAAAAAAATTAATACTAACAGATGAGAGGTTTCTTCAGACAAAATTAATTATTGATTAAATAAAATCCCGTTAACTAATGATGACAATTATGTTCGTTTTTCCCAAAAAATAAACATAGATAAAATAGAAGATAAAATAATTTCAATTGGTGGTAAGAAAAATGATATTTTTATGATAAAAGATATTGAATTTATAATTGGATAAAATATGGAAGATAGATTAAAAATTGATAAAATTGTTGACTGAATAAATAATTATTTAAAAGCAACTAATTCCGCAGGTTTTATTTTTGGACTATCTGGAGGAATTGATTCTGCCTTAGTTGCTTCAATTGCTTCTAAATACTTTCCAAAAAACCATCTTGCATTGAGAATGAATTATAATAGTTGTGATGAAGATATTTTAGATCAAAAAATATTGATAAAACATTTTGATTTAAATTACAAAAATATTTTTTTAGACGATATAGTTTCTAGAACTGTAAATGAATTAAAATTAGAAAAAAATATTATTTTAAATTTATCTTCTAGATTAAGGATGGTTTGTTTATATTCTTTAGCAGAAAAATTAAATTATTTAGTTATGGGGACAAGTAACTACAATGAAATATACACTGGATATTTTACTAAATATGGAGATGGAGCAAGTGATTTTTTGCCCTTGGGAAATTTAACAAAATTTGATATTTGAAAACTATCAAAATTTATGGATGTTCCACAAAAAATTATAGATAAAGCACCTTCTGCTGGACTTTATCCTGGACAAACAGATGAGAAAGATTTAGGAATTTCATATAAAGATATGGAAGATTATTTTAGAAAAAAAAATATTGATAAGAATATTTCTGATAATATGGAAAAACTTCATAATAAAACTCGACATAAAAGAATTTTTCCTATGTCAGTTTTAAAAATTAACGAAATTTTGTAGGAATAAAATAAAATGCATAAATATGACTGAAATCTTGAACCATTATTAGAAAATGAGACTCTAGATGAACTTTTTGGAAAATGAAAAAAGATGGTTAATAATCTTTTAATATACAAAGATAATTTTTGTGATAGCAAGAAGAATTTTTTGGAAAAAATAAATCTTGAATTAAATCATAGCAAGATAGTCAATCGTTTAACAAACTATATTTACAATAATTTCCAAGAAAATAATAAAGATATAAAATGGAATGAATGGATTCAAAAAATTCAATTTGTGATTCAAGAATATTCAAAAAACACATCTAATCAAAATAATATAATTATAGAAAATGAATCAAAAATATTAGAATACTTAAAAGATAAAAAATTAAGTCAATATGTTAGAGGTTATAAACTTTTATTTAAAAATAAACATAGAATATTATCTGAAAAAGAAGAAAAACTTATTTCTGAATTATCAGTAACTTGTCAAGGTTTTGAGAATATTTATTCCTCAATTGTTAATTCAACGATTAAGTATCTACCTGCAAAAAATAATTCTGGTAAAGAAATAAAATTAGAATCAATGGCAAAGGTATTTGAGTTATTAAGGTCTAAAGATTCTGTTTTAAGAAAAAATACTTGAATAAATTTTTCTAGAGTTTATTTTGATTTTAGATTTTCTCTTACTCAAACATTAATATATAATTATAAAATGTTAAATTCTAATGCTAAAATTAGAAAATATGACTCTTATATTCATGAATCAGCAGATGAAGATGAAATTTCAATAGATTTTATATATAAAATTTATAAAGGTGTAGAAAATTTTAAGGACTATTTTAAAAGATATAGATCTATGAAGAATATGTTAATTAAAAGAGAATATAATTTAAAAAAAATTGATTTTTGGGATAGTTATCTTGAAATATCAAAACCAAAAACCAAATGGACAATTGAATTATGCCAAGAATATGCATTAAAGGCCCTTCAGTGTTTTGGAGATGAATATATAAAAACAGTTAAAAGAGCATTTGATGAAAATTGAATATCTTGACTTCATAAGGATGGAAAGCACAGTGGGGCCTATTCAATTGGCGGGACATTTGGATTAAAACAATATTATATATCAATGAATTTTGACTATACTATTAATTCTTTATATACATTAGTTCACGAACTTGGTCATTCATTGAATTCATATTTTTATGGAAAAAAACAAACTGTTCACTGTTCTTGTTCAATATTTTATGCTGAAATTCCTTCAATAACCAATGAAATTATATTATCAATGTATTTACTTGAAAATACAAAAACTAAAAAAGAAAAATTGTATATTATTGATAAGATAATATCTGGTTTTTTTGCAACAACATCTAGGCAAATTGTTTTCTCAAATTTTGAACATGATATTATTATGAGAGATATTAATAAAGAAACAATTACATGGGATTTAATCAAGGATAAATATAGTGAAATGATTAAAAAATATTTAGGTGATTATAATACTAAGGTTTCGAATGAATTTAGAGATTATTCATTAGCTACAATTCTTCGTATAGATCATTTTTATGCAGGTAATTTTTATGTATATAAATATGCAATTGGACAAATATGTGCATTTTGGGTGGCAAAGAAATTATATGAAGGAGATAAAGAAATACATAAAAAATATTTAAAATTTTTAGAATCTGGTTCTTCTCTTTCCCCAATTGAAACAATTAAATTATTAGGAATAGATTTTGAAAAAAATGATATATGAGATGAATGCCAAAATATTTTAAATTATTTTATTACAGAATATGAAAAATTAATACAAAATAATAATTAATTATTTATTGATATTGTTAATCTTGACTTTAATCTATTAGCTTTATTTTTAGATATTATTCTTTTTGTTATAGATTGATCAATTATTTTATATGATTTACTCAAATCTTCTTTTGATTTAGTAAGTTTAGTCTTTTTAATTTGAGTTTTTAATGCAGATTTTTGAGAATGGTTAATTTTTTTCTTTTTATTATCTTGTTTTAATCTTTTCTCATTTGATTTTATATTTGCCACTTCAATTCCTTTTTATCTGTATAATATAACCTAATATTAACATTATAATACAAAATATTTTATAATAGAAATAAATTATATTTTAATTTACAAAAATTTAGGATTTAAATATGGGTAATAATTTTTTAATGATTTTAATTTTCTTAATACCTGTTGGTGTTCTTGTATGATGATTTATTAAGAAAAGAAAAACAAAATCAACTGCAAAAATAAACTATCAGAAAAGAAGAAGAGAAGATGAGGTCTGAAAAACAATTAAGAATTGATTAAAAACTAAGAAAGAGTTTGGAAAAGAAATTGTTGAATGTTATGTTGCAAAAAGAATTACTGATGATGTTATAGATCGAAAAAAAACTAAAGAAGAACAAAAAAAACAAAAAGATTTGATAGCAAAAAAAAAATTAGATGAAAATTTGAGAAAAAAAGAACTTAAGAAAAAAGGGTTAAAATATCATAAAGAATTGCCAAAAGATCTTTATGTAGCTCTTTTTATTACAAGAAATGCAAAAACTAAAATTGAAGATGAACCAAGAGCTATTGAATGTAGTGTGATTCAAGAAAAAATAAGCAAGAAGGAAACTGCTAGAAAAATAATTGTTTTAAGAGAATTAAATTATGCAGAAGAAAATGCTTGGATTTCATCTATAAAGAAAAAAGAAGAAGATGAAGCAAATAAAATTATAGAGAAGAAAATTAGAAATCAACAAAGAATTAGAAAAATTAAGAAAATAGTTAAATCTAATAATAAAAAATCTGAAAATAAACCTACAAATGATGAATCTGTCAATAATAGGCTAAAAAATGGTAAATAAAAAGGTTATATTATTTGGGACTCCATTTATTGCTGCAAGATGCTTGCAAGCTCTAATAGATAAAAATATTAATATTTTATTTGTTGTTACTAAACCTGATAAATATATAGGTAGAGATAAAAAATTAGTCTTTTCAGAAGTAAAGAAAGTAGCTATAGAAAATAATATAAGAATCTTGCAACCAGTTAATTTATTAGATATTGTGGAAGAGATAAGAATTTCTAAGCCTGATTTAATTTTAACTTGTGCTTACGGAATGATAATTCCTGAAGAAATTTTGTATATACCTAAATATTATTCTATAAATGTTCATGCTTCTTTATTGCCAAAATATAGAGGGGGAGCTCCAATTCACTGAGCATTAATTAATGGAGAAAAAGAAACTGGTATAACACTTATGTATATGTCGAAAGGATTAGACTGCGGGAACATAATAAAACAATTCTCTTTAAAAATAGAAATAGATGATAATTTAGATAAATTATTTAAAAAAATGGAAGAGCTTGCATACAACATTATTTTTAATAATTTAGGAATTCTATTTGATGACAATTTAACTAGCACCCCACAAGATGAATCTTTGGTTAAATTTGCTCCGAATATTAGTCGGGAAGATGAAAAAATAGATTTTAATAAATCAGCAATTGATATTTATAATAAAGTAAGAGGTCTTTCATCAAATCCTGGTGCTTTCTGCTATTTTGGAGATAAAATTATAAAAATTTTTGAGGTAGAAATTCTAAATAATCATGAATATTTAAATTATTCTATAGATAATAAAAATTGTGGAGAAATTATAGATAATTATAAACAATTAATTGTTGCAACTTCTACTTTTCCAATAAAAATTACCAGTTTACAGATTTCTGGGAAGAAAAGATTGTATTTAGAACATATAAAATTAATTTCTTCGAATTTTAATAAATCCGACAAGTTTAGATAGGAATTTTATGGAAAACAAAATACGTAATTTTAGTATAATAGCCCACATTGATCATGGAAAATCTACCTTGTCTGACCGCATTATTGAAATTACCAAAGGTTTAGAAGTTAGAGAAATGAAAAATCAAGTTTTAGATTCTATGGATATTGAAAGAGAACGTGGGATAACAATAAAATTAAATGCTATACAATTAAAATATGCAGCAAAAGATTTGAATGAATATATATTTCATTTAATTGACACTCCTGGTCATGTTGATTTTTCTTATGAAGTATCACGTTCTCTTGCAGCCTGTGAAGGAGCATTACTTGTAATTGATGCTTCCCAGGGAATAGAAGCACAGACTTTATCAAATGTTTATCTAGCATTAGAAAATAATTTGGAAATTATCCCTGTAATAAATAAAATAGATTTGCCTACCGCAAATGTGGTTGCTATAAAAAAACAAATTGAAGATATTATTGGCATAGATTGCAGTAATGTTCCTTTAGTTTCTGCTAAAACAGGATTAAATATATTAGATGTATTAGAGGCAGTTGTTAGCAAAATTCCACATCCAAAAGAAGGTTTATTAAACAAGAATTTAAAGGCTTTAATTTTTGATTCTTATTATGATAAATATAAAGGAGTTGTTTGTCTAATTAGAATTTTTGAAGGAGAAATTAAGATTGGCATGAAAATTAAATTCATGTCAAATGATGCAACTTATGTGGTTAGTGAATTAGGAGTATCCACACCAAAATTGATAAATAAAGAAAGTCTGACACCAGGAATAGTTGGTTGATTTTCTGCTTCAATAAAAAATATAAAAGAAATTAATGTTGGGGATACAATAACAGGATTTTTTGACTCGGCAATTGAACCATTAAAAGGTTATAAGAAGATTTTACCAATGGTATTTTGTGGGTTATATCCAATTGATACTTCTCAATCAGAATATTTTAAAGATGCTTTGGAAAAAATTTCTTTGTCAGATTCTTCACTTATATATAATTATGAAACTTCTAAGGCTCTTGGGTTTGGTATAAGATGTGGATTTTTAGGATTATTACATATGGAAGTAATAACTGAAAGGATTAGAAGGGAATTTAATATTGAATTAATTTCTTCTGCTCCTTCTGTTTCATATAAGGTTTATTTGACAAATGGAGATATTCTTAATATAGATTCTCCGTATAAAATGCCTGAACCAACTAAAATTAAAGAAATTCATGAACCAATTATTAGAGCAGAAATTATTACTCCAAGTGAGTATATTGGTAATTGTATGACTCTGTGTCAAGATTCTAGAGGAATTTACATTGATTTGATTTTAATAGATGAATCTAGAAGAAAATTAGTATATGAAATACCTTTATCAGAAATAATATATAATTTTTTTGATTCTTTAAAATCAATTTCAAAAGGTTATGCTACATTGGATTACTCCATTATTGGCTATAAAAAAGATACCTTAGTAAAAGTTGATATATTAATTAATGGAATCAAAGTTGATGCTTTATCAACTATTTATCATAAAAATTTCGCTGCTTCAAGGTCAAGAATAATTTGCAAAAAATTAACAGAAGCTATACCAAAACAATTATTTGAAGTTCCAATTCAAGCAACTATTGGGGGTAAAATTATTGCAAGAGAAACTATCTCTGCTATGAGAAAAAATGTGCTTGCAAAATGCTATGGTGGTGATATAACAAGGAAAAAAAAATTATTGGAACAACAAAAAGAAGGCAAGAAAAAAATGAAAGCCATTGGGAATGTGCAAGTGCCTCAAGATACTTTTATTAAAATTCTTTCAAATAAAAAAACTGAAGATTAATTTTTTGTTGTGCAAAAATTTTTATACTTAGATGATTATATTTTTTATTTTATAATTAGTTAGAGGGGGTGTTCAAATGAATTTAGATAATATAGAGGAGAAGAACTATCTTTTATTGTTCAAAAAATGTTATGAAGGGGATATTGACTATATCAAAAAATTTTGTAATTATGATCTGATAAATTATAAAAATTTAACAGGATTAACTCTTATATCTCTTGCTTCCCTGAATAATGATTATGCAATGGTAAAAGAACTTATGAAATTTCTTCCAAATTTAAAAATTAATTTAAATAATGGTCATAATGCATTTTCTTTCGCAATTATTAATAATAATTTAGAAATTTTAAAAGCACTTTTCTTGAATATAGATTTATTTGATTTTAATAACAGCAAAGTTATTGAATCTGTTCTTTTTCAAATTGTAAAGGGACATGATGAGGTGGTCACATTTTTGATTGAAAAAGGATTATCACCTTCTTTTTCTGATAATCTAAATAATAATATTTTAATGTATGCATGTAAATATAAAAGAAAAAAAATTTGTGAAGTTGCTCTTAGAAAAAAATTTAGCTTAAATATGAAGAATTTAAATGGTAATAATGCTTTATTAATTTCTATTGAAAATAATTCTAATGAATGTGCAAACTTATTAATTAATAACGGAATAGAGATTAACACTATTAATAATTTAGGAATTACACCATTAATAATGGCTATTCTAAATAATAATGATGAAACTATTATGAATTTGTTAAAAAGAGAAGATTTATTGATTAATATTTGTGATAGTTGTGGTAATAATGCTTTGATGCATTCCATATTAAAAAATAATTTAAAATATTGCTTACTTTTATTAGAAAGAAAAGATATTGATCTTGGAATAATAAATAATAATAAGGAAACAGCATTAATATTATCATGTAAATTAGATAATACTGCAATAAGTGAGGCTTTAATAAAGAGAAAAGCTGATATTAATTGCTTTGATAATTTAAATTTATCTGCATATGATTATTCATTAAAAAATAATAATCAATATTTAATAAAATTATTATCTAATAAAAACAAAGAATTAGATTTTTTTAAAAAAAAAATAAATACAAAATTAATTGATAAAATTCAAAATAATAAATTGATTATGCAAAATGACATGCTTGATGAAATAGAAAATAATTCTATCGATAAGCAGAATTTAAATTTACAAAAGGAAAATTATATTTTAAAAAAAATTGAAGAAATAAAATATAGTGGAAGTACTAGTAAAGCATTGGAAAATTATGAAAAAATAATAGGTGAGTATTTATTAAAGAATTTAATTCAAGCTATTAATGATAAATTTAATGTGAAATTTTCTAAGGAAGATTTTAAAAACTGCGATTTTAATGCAACCATTAATAATTTATTTTCTTTTGATTTATGTATTTTTATAAAATAAAATAATAAATTATATTTAGGAAATAAAAATGAGATAATTATTTTATATATAATAAGGCAATATTTGGGATATTTATGAAAACAAAAATTATAGTAGTTACTGGAGGAGTTTATTCTTCCCTTGGTAAAGGAATTATTGCATCATCCATTGGGAGAATTCTTAAAGAGAATAATTTTAAAATTTCTATGCAAAAATTAGATCCATATTTAAATGTTGATCCCGGAACTTTATCTCCATACCAACATGGGGAAGTTTTTGTAACTTGTGATGGAGCAGAAGCTGATCTTGATTTAGGTCATTATGAAAGGTTCATTGATGTTAATCTTTCACAAGAAGCATCTATTACTGCTGGTAAAATTTATTCTAGCGTAATAGAAGATGAAAGAAAAGGTCTTTACAATGGCAATACTGTTCAGGTAGTACCACATGTTACTGACAAAATTATTTCATCTATTAATTTAATAATTTCAAAAGAAAATTTAGACTTTTTAATTATAGAAATTGGTGGGACAATCGGTGATATAGAATCTCTTCCTTTTATTGAAGCATTAAGAATATATTCAGGAAAATACGGCATCAAAAATTTTATGTTTGTTCATGCCTCCCCTATAATTGAATTAAATGCCAATAAAGAAAGAAAAACTAAACCTACTCAGCATTCAATAAAAAATCTTCGTAGTTTGGGAATAAATCCTAATATGCTTGTATTAAGATCTTCAATATTTTTAAAGAAAGAGGATATTAAAAAATTATCATGAACATGTGGAATTGATGAAAAAATGATTTTTCTTTCAAAAGACTGTCAATATTTATATGAAATTCCTGACATGTTATTCAATCAAGGAATTTTAAAATCCATTTATGATTATTTTAAAATTAGAAATAAACCGCACTCGCTTACTGGATGACAAAATTTTTTGTCTTCAATTGATTCATCAAAATTAAAAGCAGCAAATATTGCAATTGTAGGTAAATATGTTGAATTAAATGATTCATACTTATCTGTGATAGAGTCATTAAAATTAGCTGGTTGAAAAATAGGATCTGATGTAAATATAGAATTGATTGATGCTACAAAAATTGATGAAGAAAATTATATTGAAAAATTAAGATCTTTTACTGGAATTTTAGTTCCAGGCGGATTTGGCATAAGAGGAATAGAGGGTAAAATACTTGCTGCAAAGTATGCTAGGGAAAATATGGTGCCTTTTTTTGGAATTTGTTTAGGCATGCAAGCTGCACTAATATCTTTTGCTAGGGATATATTGAATAAAAAGGATGCCCATTCTACTGAGTTTAAAATAAATACTAAAAATCCAATTTTTAAATTAATTAATGAAAATGAAGAAAATGTTGGAGGAACTCTGAGGAAGGGATTAAAAAAAATTCTTCTTAATGACAAATCATGTGCTTTTGATATTTACAAAAGTAATAGTGTTTTTGAAAGACATAGACATCGTTATGCTTTTAATAATAATTATTCTAGTGAATTTGAAAAAAAAGGATTACTATTTTCTGGAATATCTGATGATAATGTTTCAGAAATTTTTGAAATAAAAGATCATATTTTTTATATAGGGGTTCAATTCCATCCCGAATTTATTTCAAGACCATCTAATCCCCACCCAATTTTTAAATATTTTTTAGAGAAATCTTCTATTAAAAAGGCATAATATTATGTTATACAAAAAACCCCGTGGGACCCAAGATTTATTTTTTTTAAATCAAGATAATTTTAATTGACTAGTTAATATTTGCAAGCAAACTGCAATTAATTGGAATTATAATCAAATTACTACTCCTACTTTTGAAGATATTAATATTTATTATTCAAAGAATGAAAATTCTAATTTAGTAAGGAAAGAATTATTTGAATTTTATGATAAATCTAACAGACATTTTTGTCTTAGACCAGAAGGAACTGCTGGCACAATGAGGGCTATCATTGAAAATAAATTATTATTAACTGAAACTATGCCATTAAAATTATTTTATATAAGTAATTTTTTTCGCTATGAAAGGCCACAATCTGGAAGATTAAGAGAATTCCATCAATTTGGAATTGAAAAAGTTGGCATAACATCAATTTATGAACAATTTGAAATTATTCTTTTTTTGAATCAATTAATAAATAAAATTAATTTAAAGAATTATACTTTTAAAATTAATTATATTGGTAATTCTCATACAATGAATAAATGAATAAATTGTTTAAGAGAATATTTTTTTCAACACAAAGAATCATTATCAGTTGATTCAGTTAAAAGATTAGAAAAAAATCCTCTTAGGATTTTAGATGACAAGATTGATAGTTTTAAGGATTTTGTTGTAAATGCTCCCAGGATTGATTCATTCCTAGAAAAGGAGGAAGAATTACAAATCATTCAAATAAAAAAATTTCTTGATGAAAATAAAATTAAATATGTATTTGATAAAAATTTAGTAAGAGGTTTAGATTACTACTGTGGTTTTGTTTTTGAAGTAGTAAGTAATTGTAAAGCTCTTATAGGTCAATCAACCATAATTGGTGGAGGAGTTTATAATAATATAATTAGTAGATTTTCTGATGGAAAAGATTATTTATCATTTGGATTTGGATTAGGAATAGAAAGATTATTAGTTGCATTAAATGAGCAAGAATTTATTTTTCCTAAAAAAAAAATTGATATTTATTTAGCTCCATTATCAATTGTTTGTATTAATAAATTTTTTGAATTAGAGAATGATTTATCAAGGGATGGATATATTATTGGTGGACTATTGAATACATTTAAGATTAAGAATCACTTTAAGGAGGCAAAGAAAAATAATGCCAGCATCATAATAATCTTTGGAGAAAAAGAATTATCAAACAATTTTTTAAAAATTAAAGATCAAAAGACACTTGAAGAAAAAGAAATTGAAAACATTAACTTAAATAATTATTTAAAAGAATTCTTTAAGAATAGTATATAATTAAAAGATAAGAAATTTTGATTTATTAGGAGATATATGTTTAAGTTGCCAATTTTAAAATATAAATTTGATGGTTTAGAACCATATTATGACACAAAGACTGTTGAAATCCATTATACTAAGCATCATCAGACATACATTAATAATTTGAATGACGCAATTTCAAAATACCCTGATTTTAAAAATCATTCTATTGAAAAATTGTTAGAAAATTTGGATGAATTACCCAGTGAAATTAAAAATTCCGTTAGAAATAATGGTGGTGGGTATTATAATCATAATTTATTTTGAGAACAATTTTCTAGCAAGCATGAAGAAATAAAAGGAGATATTTTAGATTTAATTAATCGAGATTTTAGTTCTTTTGAAAATTTTAGAAAAATATTTGATGATAAAGCAAAAACAAATTTTGGCTCTGGTTGAACTTGATTAGTTTTAAACAAAAATAAACAATTAGAGGTTATGAATACTTCAGGGCATGATTGTCCTATTACTAATGGTTTTTCTCCATTAATTGTGATTGATATCTGGGAACATGCATACTATTTAAAATTTCAAAATCGTAGACCAGAATGAATTAATTCTTTTTGAAATATAATTGATTGAAATTTTGTTAACAAAAATTTAAAAACTTTAATTTAATTTTAAAATATTGAAGGTTAAATGATGATTAGTTTATGTTGAAATGAAAATATTATTGGATCAAAGAATAAGATTATTGAAATATATAATAATAAATTAAAAAATATTAAATTAAATTTAATAAATAAAAAATGCCAAGGCAGTGATTTTTTAGAATGACTGAATTTTCCTAATAAAAATTTTTATCAATTTGATGATAAAAATATAATGGAAATAAAATCATTTTGAAAAAAAATGAAAATTAAACATGTAATTTATATTGGAATTGGTGGTTCTTATATAGGAGCAAGAGCAGCTATTGAAATGAATTCATTAAAATACGAAGATAAAATTAAATTCCATTTCATTAGTAATTTAGATCAAAATGATATTTTTAGTTTACTGAATTTTCTAGAAGATAAAAATTGGTCAATAATAGTGGTTTCAAAATCAGGAACAACATTTGAAACAGCTGTTAATTTTAAGATTTTTAGGAATGCTTTGCATAATAAATATGGAAAGGAATATTATTTAAGAGTTGCTGCTATTACTGATTTGAATTCTGGCATTTTAAATAATATTACCAAAAAGGAAAAATTCTGAAAATTATCAATCCCAAATGGAATTGGTGGCAGATATTCTTCTTTAACATCAATTTCATTATTGCCTCTAGCATTACTTGATCTTGATTATTATGTGGCACTAAAAGGTTGAAATGATGTGATTAATAATTTCAAGAATAATGATGAACATTGTGATGCTTTTATTTATGCTGCTATAAGAAATGAAATGTTAAATAAATTTAATAAAAATGTTGAAGTTTTTAATACATATGAAAATAGTTTAAGATACATTGGTGAGCATTACAAGCAAATTTTTGCAGAATCTGAGGGAAAAAAAATTCCTTCTATAATTCCAACAATTGCTAATTACAGCCAGGATTTGCATTCTATTGGTCAGTTGTACCAATCTGGTAGCAATGCTTTTTTTGAAACATCATTGATATGTTTAAATAATGTTAATAAAACTTTTCTGTTGAAATCAGTTTTTTTAAATGATGATAATCTTGATAATTTTAATGGAAAAACAGTTAAAGAACTTAATGAAATTATTGAGCTTGCTGTTTGGAGAAGCAGGATTAATCATATTCCTAACATAAAAATTTCTTTTGAGGGTGATAATTTATATTGTTTCGGCTCTATTATGGCATTTTTTGCATTATCTGCTGCAGGAAGTGCTTTGTTAAATAATGTTAACCCTTTTGATCAACCAGGTGTAGAAGTTTATAAAACAGAGATGAAAAATATTATAAATAAATAATAAAAAACAGAGTTGCTCTGTTTTTTATTATTTAAATTTAATTATTTAGAAGATTTAACATTTTTGTATAATAAAAATATTATTTATATCAATAAAGGGCAAGTATGCAAAATATTTCTGAAATTATTATTATTAATAATTTGAATAAAAAAATTATTATAAATGGATGAGTAAAAAGAATAAAGAAATTAGGTTCTATTATTTTTCTTATAGTCTATGATAAAACTGCTGAATGCCAAGTCATTTTAGATAATAAAAATAAACACTACAATGATATTATTTCATTAACTAAAGAATCAGTGGTTAGAATAGAAGGTCATTTATCCAAAAGAAAAGAAATTAATAAAAATTTAAAACTTGGAGAATATGAAATATCATTAGATAATTTATTTATATATTCAAAATCCATAACTCCACCATTATTAATATGCGATCAAACTGATGCTTTAGAGGATATTCGATTAAAATTTAGATATCTTGATTTAAGAAGAAATAATCAGAAAAACAATATTGTTTTTCGCTCAAAAATTTTATTTATGATTAGACAATATTTTCATTCCAAAGAATATATTGAGATCGAAACTCCAATTTTATCAAAACAAACTCCTGAGGGGGCAAGGGATTATTTAGTTCCATCTGGCAATAATTTTGCTTATGCTTTGCCACAATCACCACAAATATATAAGCAATTACTAATGATTAGTGGATTTTTGAAGTACTTTCAAATTGCCCGTTGTTTTAGAAATGAAAATTTAAGATTAGATAGACAACCAGAATTTACTCAGTTAGATATAGAAATGTCCTTTATTGATGAGGAAGATATATATAAAGAAATTGAAGAAATGTTTAGATATTTGTTTAAAGGTTTATTCAACAAGGAGTTAATAATTCCTTTTGAAAGAATTTCATATAATGACACAATCAGATTGTATGGTTCTGACAAACCAGATTTACGATTTTCTTTTAAAATTATTGAACTAAAAAATTTTTTTAAGAATTCACAATTTATTATTTTTAATAATGCTATTTTAAATAATTTTGAAATAAAAGGTATTATTTTTGAAAATCATTTTTTAACTAAAATTGAATTAAAAAAATTAGAAAAATTTGCAAAAGACAAAGGAGCAAAAAAGATTATTTCTTTTCAAATGGATGAATCAGTGATTTCTTCTGAAAAGAATTTTATTGAATTCAATATTATAAAAGATATTTTTAAAGATCAAAATATATTAAAAGGGACTTTAATAATTATTTGTGATAAAAAAAATATTGTAACTCAAAGCTTAGGATTGGTAAGATCTGAATTTATTAAATTAACAAAACTAATCAGCAAAGAAGAATATAAATTTGCATGAGTTATTGATTGACCATTATTTGAATATGATGATAAAAAATTAAAATATTCAGCTTTGCATCATCCCTTCACCTCTCCTAATAAAGATAATTATAATGATTTTGATAAATCGCCAAAAAATGCCAAGGCTAGATCATATGACTTAATTTTAAATGGTTATGAAATTGGTGGTGGCTCTATTAGAATTTCTGATTATAAGATTCAAGAAAGAATGTTTTCATTAATTGGTTTAACTTCTAAAAAAATTGAAGAAGATTTTGGATGTTTCATGAAGGCATTAAAATATGGAGCACCTCCATGCGGTGGTATTGCCATAGGGATTGACAGACTTTTAATGATATTATTAAATGTTGATAATATCCGAGATGTTATTGCATTCCCAAAAAATTCTGCTGGTATTGACTCAATGCTTAATTCTCCTACTAAAATTGGGATGGATTTATGAAATGAACTTGATTTATCTCCTATTTTAAAAAAGGGGAAAAATGAGTAGCAATATTCATAAACCTGTATTTTTAAAAGAAGCTATCTCTCTTTTAAAAGTTAATAATTATGGAAAATATTTAGATTGTACTTTTGGAAGAGGAGGACATTCAAGACTAATTTTAGATTTACTAAAAAATGATGGATTTTTATGAATGATAGATTGTGATAATGATGCTGCCATTTATGCAAAAGAAAATTTTAAAAATTTAAATGCTTGCTTCATCAAGGATAAATTCGGTGAACTTTATAGAATAGCAGTTGATTATAATATTAATAATTTGGATGGAATATTATTCGATTTAGGTGTATCTTCCCCTCAATTGGATGAGAAAGAAAGAGGATTTAGCTATCATGGTAAAAATATATTAGATATGAGGATGGACCAGAATCAAAAATTTAGCGCTATAAATTTACTAGCAGATTATCCAAAAGAAAAATTAAGTTATATTTTTAAAAAATATGGAGAGATCAGATTTCCAAATTATGTTGTTGATGCTATTGTTGAAAGCAGAAAAAAAGAACCCATTATTTATAGCAACCAGTTAGTTGACATTATAAAATCTAATGTGAATAGAAAAGAGTTATTTAAAAAAAAACATCCTGCTAGATTATATTTTCAGGCAATTAGAATTGAAATTAATCAAGAGTTAGAGCAGTTAGAACATGCAATTTTTTCTGCTAGTAAATTATTAAATATAAAAGGTAGGATTGTTATTATAACTTTCCATTCATTAGAAGAAAAAATAGTCAAGGCTGTTTTTAGAAAATTAAGCATTAATGAAATTCCAAAGGAAATACCAATTGTAAAAAATATATCTCAAAAATTTAAAATTATAAAACATAATTATAGAATTTTTTATGACTCTAATATTGATAATAGAAGGGAAAGAAGTGCAAAAATATGATGTTTGGAGAAATGCTATGAATAATAAAACATTAGTTATATCATTTGGTAACTATGAGATAAAAATTTTAGTTGGAGTAAGAGAAGGTAGAAATGTAATACCGTTATTTACAAGTAGTTTTTCTGCAAGGGGATTAATCCTTAATTCATTCATTATTGATAAGTACGAAATTCAAAAAAAACTTTTTAAAATTTTTGAAGAAATTTTAGAAAAATTTGGAGAATATCCTTTAAATGTTGTATACAACATTCCTCTAGATAACCTAATTATTAAGGAACAAAAATCAGATTTGTATATTGTTAAAGAGAAATTATCATATGAAAATTGAAATCAGATTTATTCAAAAATAAATTCATATAATAAAAAATTATTCTTTTTAGGGAAAAGGGTTAAGAATTGGATGATAGATGGAATTACATATAATTCACTTCCAGAAGGAAAAACTGGAGAATTATCCTTTAATATTCAATTTTTTTTGATTCCAAAAATTGATATTAATTGCTATTTAGATCTTTTTAATGAATTAGAATTTAACAATTATCAAATTGTTACAGATGAAATAGTAATGGCAAATGCTCTAAATAAGGAATATTTGTTTGAACAAGTAATTGTAAATATTGGTGATTTAAAAACAACAATTTCTTTATATTATAATCACTCATTAATAGTAATTATTGATTATGATTTTGGAATTAAAAAACTAACCTCAAAAATTTCTGAAATTACTGAGGTAGATGAGAATGAGGCTATTGAAATTTTGAAAAATTATCATAATTATTTTCTATTTAATAAAAATATAAATGAAAGGGAAGAAAAAATCAAAATTAAAGATTTACCATTAGCAATTAAATTTAATTTAGGAATTGGACAATATTTAAAATTTAATTTGGAGATGCTAAACAAGATAATTAAGAAATGAGTTTTAGAATTAGCAGATATTATTAATAATTTCTCATTTCAAATTGAAAGACAAACTTATGAAATTGAAGAAATTTCAATTTTAACTGTTACTAACATATTTGAATATTGAATTAAATTTCTTGAAGAAAATTTAGATTTAACAGCAGTATGCAAGATTATAAAAAATTCTAATGATTTACTTTTAGAAAAAAAATATATCTCATTAATTTATTGTATTTAGGATTCATCATCATCATATTCTTTAAGAATTATTGCTTCAGTGGGGCAGACAGAAATTACCACTTCATCATCCTCGTTTGCTAAAGAAGGATTAACTTCAGCCTTACCTTCTTTGTCAAAAAAAATAGATTCATTTGGGCTCATACTAACACATGCCCCGCAACTTATGCATTTATCTTTTTGGATAAAAATTTTTTTTTTCATAATCACACCATATCACATCATTTTCTATTATTATAAATTTTTTTAAAAAAATGTTTCTGTTTTTTTAAATATTATATAATTTAGTCATATAAATTTAAGAGGGAAAAGATGGTAAAAAATATTATCGAAAAGTCTAAAATTGCTCAAGAGAAATTTAGCAATTATAGTCAAGAAAAGATAGATCATTTTTTTTATATGGCTGCTAAAGCTGCAAATGATGCAAGAATTCCATTGGCAATCAAAGCTTTTGAAGAAACAGGAATGGGAGTTATAGAAGATAAAATAGTTAAAAATCATTTTGCTTCTGAAATTTTTTATAATGCTTATAAGGATTTACAAACATCAGGTGTTTTTGAGAGTAATGAATCAACTGGAATTGAAAAAATATATGAACCCATTGGAGTAATTGCTGCAGTAATCCCAACTACTAATCCTACTTCTACTGTTATTTTTAAAATATTATTGTGTATAAAAACTAGAAATAGTATAATAATTTCTCCCCACCCAAGAGCTTGAGAATCTACTGTTGCAGCTGCGAAGATTATTAGGGATGCTGTTGTTAAGGAAGGTTTGCCTGAAGATATCATTCAGTGACTTCCAAAGGGAAGTGGAATAAATTTGACATCTGAATTAATGTCTGATGCTAGTCTTACTTTAGCAACTGGTGGAGGTGCTCTTGTTAAAGCAGCATATTCTTCTGGAAAACCAGCAATTGGTGTAGGAGCTGGTAATTGTCCTGCCTTAATTCATTCAAGTGCTAATATCCCCCTAGCTGTATCATCTATAATTCAATCTAATACTTTTGATAATGGTGTAGTTTGTGCAACTGAAAACTCTATCGTTGTTTTAAATTCTATTAAAGATAAATTTATTAAGGAACTTGAAAAACAGGGTGCATTTTATTTAGATAATAAAATAGATATTTCCAAAATTGAATCAAAAATGTTTAAAGAAAATGCTTTTGGTTTATTAAACCCTGATATTGTTGGGAAAGACCCACAAGCACTTTCTAAAATATTTGATATTAATATCCCTGAATGAGCAAAGATATTAGTTGTTGCTGCCACTGGTTATAATTATGAAGATGCTTTAGCACATGAAAAATTATCAACTTTTGTCTCCTTATATACTGCAGAGGATTTTAATGAAGCTATTAAAATTCAAAGTAAATTACTTGAATTGGGCCCCGGTCATACTTCGTCAATATTTATTGATGAAAATAAATTTCCTGATTTATTGTCTATTTATAAAAATAATATTAAAACTGGACGTTTAATTGTAAATTCTCCTTCTTCATTAGGAGGAGTTGGCGGTCTTTATAATTTTGCCTTAATGCCGACATTAACTATTGGGTGTGGTTCATGGGGTAATAACATATTTAGTGAAAATATCGGACCTAAACATTTATTAAATATTAAAACAGTTGCTTTAAGAAGGGAAAATATGTTGTGATTTAGAGTACCACCAAAAATTTATTTTAAATTTGGTGCAATTAATGAAGCATTTAAGGATTTTAAGGATGATAATGTAAAAAAAGCTGGAATTATCACTGATGATTTTATATGATCATTATATGGTAAACAAGTTTCCAAATTATTGAATGATTTAAAAATTAATTTTACTATTTTTTCTGATGTAGAACCAAATCCAACAATAGAGACATGTAGAAAAGGAGCTTCTGTAATTAATAGTTATAAGCCAGATGTATTAATTGCTATTGGAGGAGGCTCACCTTTAGATGCTGCTAAGATAATTTGATTATTTAGTGAATATCCTGATGTGAAATTTGATGATTTAGCTTTGAGATTTGCTGACATAAGAAGAAGAATTGTAAAATTCCCTAAATTAGGGACTAAGACAAAATTAATTTGCATTCCAACAACTGCTGGCACTGGTTCTGAAGTAACACCGTTTGCTGTTATTACTGATGAAAAAACTCATATTAAATATCCACTAGCTGATTATGCTTTAACACCAAATGTTGCAATTTGCGATGCTAGTTTAATGATGTCTTTGCCAAAGGGAATGACAGCAGCTACAGGATTGGATGCCATAGCTCATAATATTGAAGCTATAGCTTCAATATTAAGCTCTGAATTTACTGATCCATTGGCTATGCAATCATTGAAGATGCTATTTGATAATTTAAAAAATGCATATGATAATGGAGCAACAGATACTGAATCAAGACAAGCAGTTGCTCATGCAGCTACTATGGCTGGAATGGCTTTTGCAAATGCTTTTCTTGGAATTGTTCACTCTTTATCTCATAAAATAGGGGGACATTTAAATGTTGTTCATGGTTTAGCTAATGCTATATATTTGCCCCACGTTATTTATTATAATTCAGAAGAACATGTCAGAGAAAAGCAAGGATATTTTTCTCAATTTAAGACATCAAATACAAGAAGCAAATATGCTAAAATTGCTGATTTACTAGGTTTAAAAGGCAAGACAGAAGCAGAAAAAATCGATTCATTAATAATAGCTATTAGAAAATTAACACAAAGTTTAAATGCTCCTGTATCTACAAAAGAATTTGGTGTAGATAGTAATAAATTTTATGAAATTTTGAATGTAATGAGCATAGAGGCTTTTGATGATCAATGTACAGGTGCAAATCCAAGAATTCCTTTGATAAAAGATTTGAAGAGAATTTTTATTAATGCACATGAAGATTGTAAAATTCCATCTCTTTCAAAACCTGATTTAAATGAATATAAAATTTATCATGAAATTTCTATAAAATAATTATTATTTTTATAAAAGAAAAAAGCAATATAATGTTATTATTTTAAAATGAAAGGTAATATTTATAAAATGCAAAAAGAATTAGATTTATCTTTTTTAAAAGCAAAAGAGAAAAAAAACATCAGTAAGGATAATCTTAAGAAATCTAAATTAGATTTAGCTCTAGAAGAGGCTTTAAATGATCACTCTGATGATTATATAATTTCTGATAATATTAATAATAATGCAAAAACAGAAGGTTACGATTTCACTTATTCTTTTAAAGACAGTTTTTTAAAAGATGATGACAATTTAGAAGAAGAAAATTATAATACTAAATATGATTTATTAAATTATGATTTTAATGAAAATAAGATTGATAAAACATATCATAATCACATTCAACAACAAAAATTGCGGGATAAATTAATAGATGACGATATTAAAGAATTGGAAAGATTGTATTTAGAATTTAAAAAATCATCAATGAAATAAAAAATAGGATTTAGAATCCTATTTTTATTTATCAACTTGGTTTTTTTCTTTTTAAGGCAATAATTCTTTTTTTTTCAGCAGCTTTTGATTTTTCTCTTAAAAGCAAACCTTTTTTTAAATGAAATTCATGTTTTTTACTATCTTTTCTTGTCTCAGATGTGACTCTTTTAAAGTTTCTTAATGCAGCTTCAAAATCTTTATTTTTAACTAAAATTTTCGGCATTATTTCACCACCGTTTCATATTTATCTTTATTTTATCATATTTATTACTAAAAATATAGATTATGAAATATAATTTATATTATTAATAGTAGTCTGGAGTATTGAATGAAAAAAATATTTGATTTTAAAGCCTTAAGACTTAAAAATGATCAACTTAATTTTTTAAAAGAAAAATTAAATAATCAAGAAATAGAAGCCTACATAGTTCAAAAGAAATTTGATAAGACTCATTTATTAGCTTTTTTAGATAACAATATTATTATTTTTGAAATTGATAGTCAATCAAATCATTCATACAAAACCTATGACTATAAAGATTTAACTCAAATTAAAAAAATAAATAGTGATGGTTTTAGAAAATGTGATTTATTAATTGAATTTTTAAATTCTAATTTGCATGTTTTTGATTTTCAAAATATAGAAACGATAGATTTCATTATAAATTTTTTTAATAAAAAGAAAAAAACAATTAGTGACAATGTTTTTAAAATCCAAAATAAATTACTAGATGATTTAGATAAGAATAAGATAAATTTAGTAAAAAAAGAAGAAATATATAAAAATAATAAACCTTCTATATATGATGAAAATAAAGTTTATTTAGATTTAAAAAATAATTTAAGTTATAAGGAAAATTTGAAGAATAATTCAGAAATTAATAAAAGTATCTCAGCCAATGATTATTTAATGATTGACGATAATAATATTAGTGATAAATCAACTTTTTCTAGTTTATATCTAAGTAATTTATTGTCTAAAAAAAATGTATTATTGCCAAATAATTCTTTAACATTGATAGAAAAATTACAAAATAAATTAGATTTAATCCAAATAAGTTTATCCAATGAAAAAACAATTGAAATTGTGGATAGTAATATTTCAATTGCCAATCAAATTTCAGAACTAGAAACGAAAATTAAAAAAATTGATCTAAATAATTTATCTAAAAATGATGATGAATTAGAAATGAAATTGAATAATAGTATAGATTTAAAAACAAATAATTTTAATTTTAAATTGGATAAATTCGAAAAAATATTAGATGATAAAGCAGATAAAAGTTTTTTATCAGATCAGATAAATACTTTAAAAATAGATTTAAATTCTGAATTAAATAAAAGATTAAATCAAAATGATATAAATTTAAAAATTCAAAAGATGGAATCAGAATTATTAAATAACAAAGAAAAGATTTTAATTATTCAAAAATCATGAGACAAATATAAAGATGTTGTAAATGAAAATTTGGTGACTATTTCTGAATCATACATTAATCAATTAAATCAAAAAATGGATATTTCTGAATTATTCAATAAAATTAGTTTTAAGGAGATGTTTGAAAAGTGTTTATTTGGAACATCAAATAAAATATTAGCTATTGATAAAGAAGGTCAAGGTGCTTACTTTAATATTGATAATTTTAAGGATAATATCATTGAAATAGTAAAGAATAGTGAAATAAAAATTCATGAGAATATTGAAAATAAAATTTCTAGAATTCAATCCATTAGTGAAAAAATTTATGATTATACTTCAGAACGTTTTGAAGCAATTAAAAAATATTATAATGAAATTAAAGATCAAAAAAATAACATTGAGTCTTTTAATGCTGAAAAAATTAATTTTAATAATCAAAAAATTTATATTTTTAAAGCAATTCCATATATTTTAAATGGAGTTATAAGGTATGGTATTCGTTCTGGAATGAAGTGGTGTATAAAGGATAAAGATTCTAAAAAAGGTGTTAATTCCTTATATCTTTTGGATAATAAATTTCCTCTTGAATTAAATAATTATGATGGAATTATTTTTAGAAATGTTAAATATTACTTTAATATTCAAAATGAATTCGAAGATAAAGAACAACTATTATGCCAAATTCAGATTACTGATTATAATGATGATTTAAAAATACATGTTATTTTAAGATTATTAATTTCTAAAGAAAATTTAGTTTATTCTGTTGTTGATGAAAATAAAAATGAAATTGATGATTCAAACCCTTTATCTTATTTATACGATTTAAAATGAATAACATTATTTAAAGATTAAAGGATATATATATGATTAAAAAAGCTGTTATTCCTGCTGCTGGTTTTGGAACAAGATTTTTGCCATTTACTAAATCTGTTGCAAAAGAACTACTTCCAATAATTGACAAACCTGCTATTGATTATATTGTAAATGAAGCAATGAGTGCTGGTATTGAGGAAATTGCAATTATTATTAATCCAAAAAAAGATTCTATTATTAATTATTTCAGTCAAAATGTGTTACTTGAGGATTTTTTAACTAAAAATGGCAAAAAAGAATTATTGAATCAAATAAAAAATAATAATTCAGGTATTAAAATTAGATATATTATTCAGTCCGAACCATTAGGTTTAGGACATGCTATTTATTGCGCCAAGGATTTTGTTGGCAATGAACCTTTTGCTGTTTTACTGCCTGATGACTTAATTTTTACCAATAATTCTAATATTTCTGGAATTGGACAATGCATAGAAAAATTTAACGAAACAAAATCTTCAGTTTTAGGTGTTCAAGAAGTTAAAGATGAAGATGTTCATAAGTATGGAATTATAAAATCTAATAATTATAATAATTTAATTTTAGTAGATAACATTATTGAAAAACCAACTTTAAAGAATGCTCCTTCGAATATGGCTATAATTGGACGTTATATTTTTACTCCTAAAATATTTTGTTGTATAGAAAGAACTACTAGTGATAAGAATAATGAGATTGAAATCTCAAATTCAATTAATTTATTACTCGAAAAGGAGAAAGTTTATGGGAAAATTATTATTGGAGAACGACATGATACAGGAAATAAATTAGGCTATATTAAATGTTTGATCTCTGAAGCTTATAAGGATATAAGATTTAAGAAGGAAGTTGAAATAATAATAAAAAATTTAATTAATTATAAGTAATAAAAATAAAGGAAAAAAATGAAGACTTTTTTATCAAGCATACATTCTACTGATAGAGTTTTTTTTATAATTCCCCTTGCAATTTCTTTGTGTATTTTACTAATAATTTTGTTATTGACTATTACTATCACAATTATTTTTATTAAAAATCAATTTAATAGTGTTTCATCTGATAAATTAGATGAGGGGAACCACAAAATAAAATTGTACCGATTTTCAGATGCTTTAGCAAACACATTAATATCATTATCTAGTGATAGGACTGGAACATTAATTGTAATTCAGAAAAAGGATGATATAAGTGGTTTTAAATATAATGGATTTGAAATGAAAGCTAAATTTTCTCCAGAATTTTGTATATTAATATTTAGTAATAAAAAATCTCCATTTCATGATGGAGCAATGTTGATTTCTGACTTCAATATTATTGCTGTATCTTCTTATTTGCCAATGACAAAAAAACTTGTTGATGTAAGATATGGAGCAAGACACCGTGCAGCACTTGGAATATCTGAAATTAATGATTCTATAAGTTTTGTTGTTTCTGAGACCTCTGGATTGATTTCTTATTCACAGTATGGAGAATTACATCATCTTCCACAAAAACATAATGATCTTGCATTAGAAATTAGAAAAATTTTAGAATATGATAAATAGTTAATATATATTTAGAAAGGAGATATAAAAATGTCTATAAAAAAAAGTAATTTAGTTAATTATATAGAACAATCTTATAAATCTGCTAACCATAAAAATATAAAAAAATTAATCAGAATTAAACCTAATAATATTATTGTTGAAGCTCTAGAACAAATCGAAGATATTGAAATTTTAAAATATTTTTTAGCAAATTGTATTAGTCCTAAAAATAATAAAATTGGAGAAATATTTGATTCTTTAAATCATCAATTAAAAATTGATATTATTGAGAAATCAAATAGTAAATTGATTTATCAAATTTTTGAAGATCTTGAAATAAATGAATCTTTTAATTTTTTAGAAGAAATTCCAAAGGAATTAAAAAAAAGAATTTTTATTTCAATTTCCCCTTCTATTAGAAAAGAAATTATTAAACTTTCAAAATTTAATGAAGATGAAGTTGGGCAAATAATGAATCCATTTTTTCTTCATCAAAAACCTAATACTACAATTGCAGATGCTACTCAATATATTTCTGACAATAGAGAAGAAATTACTTTAAATGATATTTTATATGTTGTAAATGATGACAATCAATTATTAGGAAGCATCCACATCCATGATATTCTTTTAGAAAAACAAAAAAATAAAATTCTTGAATCGATCATTCAACAAGATGAAATTAAAGTTTACACTTCTGATGAAATTGAAGAGATAATTTTAATTTTTCAAAAATTTGATGTTCATTCTGTTGCTGTGCTTAATGAAAAAGAACAAATTGTTGGATCCATTAGTGATAATGAAATTATTTCTGTTATTTCTGATGAAACTACTGATGATATTTATAAAATGTATGGAATTACAGAATTAAATCAACCCTATACTAGTACAAGTATAATGATGATAGTAAAATCAAGAATTTTTTGATTAATCCTATTAATGTTATTTTCAACAATATCTTCAGCCTTAATTGATTTTTTTACACAGAAAGGTGAAATGTTAACTTTAGGGTTATCTACAGTTTTTTTAATACCTATTATACCTGTTATTAGTGGCACAAGTGGTAATGCTGGATCTCAATCTGCCGCCACTATGATACGTTCCTTGTCAATCGGAGAAATTAGTAAAAAGGATTATAGCCGGGTTATTAGGAAGGAGTTTTTTGTTGCACTAGTTATTGCAGCAATTTTAGCATTAATAAATTATTTTAGATTAGTAGCATATTTTGGAATTAGATGTGCTGTGTTAAATTTTCCAATAAAGATTAATGATTCTCAAATTGACTTACCTTCACATTTTATGGAAGTTGCTTCACTTGCAAGTATTGGAGTTTCTCTATCTCTATTCATTGCTATTTTAATCTCTAAAATAATAGGTTCATTGTTACCTATATTAGCTATTAGAATGAATATTGATCCTGCTTCAATGGCTTCTCCATTATTGACAACAATGATTGACTCAATTACAACTTCCATTTTGTTTGGAATTGGCTTTGGTTTCTTAATCATATCAAAAGATTGCTTACATCCTTTTCATTAATAATCATTATTTAATATTTTTCTAAATACTTTTTCAATTTTTTGAGCTGAATGGATAATATGTTTAGAATTTGTATCAATTAACGATGACTCAATTAGTATTGGGTGAGAATTAATTAAATTCTCATCAATTTCTACTTTAAATTGCTTGTGTTTATTATAGTGGCTAATTACCTTTTTATCTATTTTTGAATTATCAACAACAATAATGTCAATTATATTAGGACATATATATTTTTCAATTTCCATTAAATGGTCATATGCATTCATGTTATCTGTTTCACCAGGCTGAGTTGTGGCATTACAAAAATAAATTAATTTTGCATTTTTATTTTTAATAATTGACTCAGAAACACCAGGAATTATTAAATTTGCAATAAGTGATGTATATAAAGACCCCAGCCCTAAAATGATATAATCTGCATTTAAAATTTTATCAATAGCTACTTCATTTACTTTAATTTTTTCTGGGTTCTTATAAAATATTTCTTTTATTTTACTATTTTTATTTGGAATATTCTTTTCCCCTTCAATTACTATTCCATCATTAAATTTTGCACATAAAGTGATATCTTTATAGTCAGTTATTGGAATAACCTCCCCTTTTAGATCTAACAAATGATTGATTGATTTAATACCTCTATAAAAATCTTTTTCTATATCTATCAATGCAGATATTATTAAATTTCCAAGAGAATAATTTTTCAATATTTTATGAGACTCTTTAAATCTATAAGAAAGAACATCATTAACAATTGTTTCATTAGTAGAAAAGGCTGATATTACTTGTCTAATATCACCAATTGCAGGAATTTTAAAAATTTTTCGAATAATTTCAGTATTTCCTCCTGAATCACTTACTGCAATAATGGCAGAAATTTCTAAACCATTTATATCTTTTATTCCTTTAATTAAAGAACTTATTCCAGTCCCTCCACCAATTAAGACAACTTTTTTCATCTTTATGTCCTTTTATTATTTTTTTAAGTATATAATTTAAATATTATATATATAAAAGAAATTATTAAATGGATAAATTAACTTTTAGAAAAAAAACAAATATTTTTAACTCAAGTTCTTCTGAAATACAATCTGTTTGTATTACAGCAATGTTTATTTCACTTACAATTATAGCAAAATATTTTGGACAATATATACCTATACAAGGTAATTCTTTAGAAATTGAATTAGTTGTTTATACTGTTGGTCTTTTAGTAATTTTTAAATGAAAATATAAAATAATTTTTCTATTTTTATGTCCTTTTTTATGAATAATGTTAAAAGTTGCAGCCTTAAATTTTTTTCAGGTTGCTATTGAATATTTTATTCCCGAATATTTTTTTATAATTATTCCTTTATCTTTTATTTATCTTCGAAGGTTTGGTAAAATATCACTAATAATAAATTTATGCATTATTTTAATAGTAGTATATTCGTTTAAATGTTTATGTCATACAATTGCTGGATATTTGTGATGATTGCCTCCACAAAAATATTTTCCCATTACATGAAAAAACATTGTTCCTTCCTTAATATTTAATGCTCAATTTATAGGCACTAATTTACTTTTCCAATTACCAGTATCAACCCTAATATTTTATTTAATTTTTAGTAACGAGTTTTTTTCAAATCATTATTTAAGAATAAATATAAAAAAAAGAAAAATAAAATAATAATATTTATTAAATATATTAACTAATAATTGTATATAATAATTTTGTTAATTTAGATAATTAGGCTACTATATGGATCAAAAAAAATATTCAATTAGTTTTATTGCAGTAACCACTTTTTTACAATTTTTTTTCTTTTTTTTCTCAATAATATTTTTGGTGACTATTTTTTCTGCTTTCCCCCAATTAAAAAAACATGGTGACTATTTGACAGTAAATATTGATAAATGAATTAATAACCATTGGAATAAAGGAATTGATGGTAATAATTTCTTTAGAAATTTTGTTGACATTTTTACAATAAATGGATGAATAATAGTTTATCAAACATTGGTCGTTTTATTTGAATTTAGTTTTCTTTTTTATTTTTTGGCAATTATTTTTTCTTTTATAAATTTGAATAAATATTTAAAATTAAATCCTGAGGAAAAATCAGTTAATTATTTTTTTGTTTTATTTGGAATATTTACTTTTTGATATTGAATAAGAAAATCTTTGTTAATATCTAATGGTACTTTATATAAATATTTATTTGATGATTATGGAGATAAATCGATAAATCATAGAGAGTTCTGAAGTGATATTTTTCATTTTAGAAAACCAAATTTTCACACTATAACTGCGCTTTCCTTTTATTTAGTATTTTTATCTACATTAATTGGGTTTATATCAATTTGAATTGGTTATATATTTTCTTTTTTTAATTTTGAAAAAAATTATATAGGGCAAAGTAATTTGAACACACTTGAACTTGCAAGTAATTTTATAGCATTAACTCCTACAGGTGGAACCATTGTTTATTTTACTCAATTAACAAATATCTTATGTTTTGTTTATGCCATAACTTTATTAATATGACCTAAAGCAAAATTATTCAAAGGAAATTCAATTACTATTTCTTTGGCAAATTATATATTTATTGTTGGTTTGATATATTGAACAGTTTTATATGATAAATCAAAATTTGAGCCAATGAATTGATACCATGTACCAATTTTTATTGAAACTGTTCTTATGCATGGTTCAACTCCATTATTATTTTTTATATTTACATTATTGTTGATTAATTTTAATAAATTTAAGACCGAAAGATTTTTTGTTTTGGTTCCTAAAATGTTATTTTATCCTTTATTTTATATATCTCTATCGATTTTAATTTCTGTTTTTACTGATGTTAATGTATATGGAGCATGAACTAATATTAATCCTTCAAGAACTATTTGGATCTCCGGGAATGCAAAAAAAGGTAATTTAATTTATTTAATAAATATAATTATAGCCCCCATTTTGTTTACTTTGATCTTGTCATTATTTTGGCTATATGCTAGTTTTATTAGTAAGAGCATTAAATTTAAAAATTGTAAAAATTTAAATTAAAATAATAATAAAATAAGGATGACAAAAATATGAAAAATAGCTATGTTTTTTTTATAAATGCAATTATTTCAACTTTTCAATTAATTTTTTTAATTGGGTTGACTATATTTGTAATTATTTTTGTAATAGCTCCTTTCACAATTTATAAAGAAGCTCATTGATGGGATTTTACTATTCATATTGATGAATGATTTCACAAGAATTGGATAAAAAATCATTATAGCTCTCTTAGTGAATTATTAGAATACAATTGATGAATAATTTTGTATGAAACTTTTTTGATTTTAATTATTTGGTTAATTATTTTTTTCTTTTTATTTCAATTAATTATTTTTTTAAATTATTTAAAAATTAAAGAATCATTGAATTTTGCCGAGGCAAGGGAATTTATTTTCAATAATTTTTGAATATTTCATAAAAAATCTTTAAATGAAAATTTCAGCTCAAATTTAACAGAAAATGAAATTAAAACTGAGTGAAACAGATTTGATAAAAAATTTAATAGAACTATTTTATTTGCATCAATTTTTCCATTTTTTTATTTCATCTTTTGAATTAAATTAAATAATTCCTTAAAATTTAAAAATGAAATAAAAAAAACATTATTTAACCCATCACTAAATAAATCCATTAATCACAGATTATTTTTTCAAGTCATAACATTAAGGAAAAAAATTGATAGAATTTTTTGATTAACATTTCTTTCCTACTTATTAATGTTGTCTGCTTTTTGTTCTATAATAATGATGTGAGTTAGTTACGGATTTAGTTTTTCTGAATTTTCTAATAAATTAAATTGATTAAATAAACATGGAAATCTTGACAAAGATGAAGCCATTATATATGAAGATTTTGTAAAATTGAGTCCATTTGCTAGTACTTTGACTTATTTTACTCAATTTTCAAACATATCTTGTTTTTTATGTATATTGATAACCATGATTAAGCCAAAAGCCAATATTTTTAAGAGCAATACTTTGTTAATATTTGTTTCTACATACATTTCTGTTGTTGCGATAATTTATTGAGTAGTTTTATTCCCCAATGATTTTGATGTTAATAATAAGGATCAAGAAAGATATACGCCAAAATTATTAGGAATTGATTTTTTTAATACTCTTTTCTTGCATGCTTTTACACCATTTATGTTTGTTACATATACTTTATCCTATATATCAATTAATAAAATGAAACATTTAAAATTTTCTAATGCATATTGAAAAATGTTAATTTATCCAATTTTTTACACAATTTTTCTTTATGCTCTTCCTTTTTTTACAAAAATATCAGTATATGGGCCACTTTCTAATCTAAATAAATACAATTCTATTCATTTTGAATTTGCAACTGATGTATCCTGAATTGTGCCTGAATTTAGCAAAAAAACTAATAATCTTTATCCTGGTGTCCCTGTTTTAGGATGATTAATAATTTTATTTATAGCTTTTTTTGTTTTTATATATTCATTATTTTATGGGTACAATAAATTTATTTACTTAAGGTTTTCAAATAAAACAAAGATAAAACAGCAGCATAATGGTAAGGAGTTTATTAACTAGTGAAATCTTTAGTTGGAAGCATCATTAAGACTAATAAATTATTTAATATTATTGAAAATAATGATAGGATTTGTGTTGGCGTTTCAGGCGGTAAGGATTCAATGTTACTATTAGAAACATTATCTCAATACAAAAGAATTGTGAAAAAATATTTAGATTGAGATATAGAAATATTTGGAGTTCATTTACAAACCAATTTATGTGCAATTAATTATGAAGAAATAACTAATTACTGAAAGAAAAAAAATATAAAATTTTCAGTTGTTTCAACAAAGATGGGAGAAATATTAAAAAATCAATTAAAAAAAGGTAAAATTCAATGTTCATTATGTTCAAAAATGAAAAAAGCTATACTTATTGATGAAGCAAAAAAACTTAATTGTAATAAAGTAGCAATGGGGCATCATGCAGATGATGCAATAGAGACTTTTTTTATGAATATGATAAATGAGGGAAGGTTAGCAACATTTAAACCAAAAATGTTTTTAGATAGAAGTAATATATGATTTATTAGACCATTTATATTGACAAGAGAGAAAGATATAATAAAAATAGTCAAATTATTAAAACTCCCTATAATTCCTTGTGGTTGTCCAATGGAAGGATTCACTCAAAGAGATAGTATAAAAGATTTTTTAAAAGAAAATTTCTATGAAAATAAAAAATGGAATGCTTCTTATAAGAATTTTTTAGGAATGCTTTTAAATAAAGAACAATATGATCTCTGGTTTGATAAGAATAAAGAAATTAATCATCCTGAATTATTAATTTTAAGGGAAGAAAATGGCAAATTTTAATTTAATTTCTGAGAAAAAACCAAGTGGTGATCAAGCGAAAGCAATTAATGCTATTATAAAAAATTTTGAAATGAATAATAATAAACAAGTATTATTTGGAGCTACAGGCACTGGAAAAACCTTTACAATTGCCAATATTATTAATAAATTAAATTTAAAAACCTTTGTTTTAGCTCCAAATAAAACATTAGCTGCTCAATTGTATTCAGAATTAAAAGAAATTTTTCCAAATAACCATGTAGAATATTTTGTTTCATATTTTGATTTTTATCAACCAGAGGCTTATATTCCAAGCAAAGATGTCTATATTGAAAAAACTTCAAAAACAAATAAAGAAATTGAAATGCTAAGAATTTCTACACTAAATTCATTAGCATCAAAAGATGATGTAATTGTTGTAGCATCTGTAGCTGCAATTTATGCTTCTGTTTCATCAGAGGATTTTTCTTCAACAAAAATTTTTATTGAAATTGGGCAAATATATAATATAAGATTATTTATTAGAGACTTAATAAATTTAGGTTATAAACGTAATGATATAAGTCCTGAAATTGGTAATTTTCGCTTAAATGGAGATGTTGTGGAAATATGCCCTGGTTTTACTGATTTATATCTTTTTCAAATTTCTTTTTTACATGATTCAATTGAAAAAATTGCCAAGATAAGCAAGATAGAAAAAATTTGTTTGTCAAAAGAACCATATTTATTAATTTATTCAGCTAATGAATATGTTACCAATAAGAATAAACTTTCTTTAGCACTTAATAATATTGAAAACGAAGCAAAATCAAGATCTGAGCATTTTAAATCTGAAAATAAGTTAATTGAATCTCAAAGAATTATTGAACGAACGATGAGAGATATTGAAGCTATTGAAGAATTTGGGTTTTGTGGTGGAATTGAAAATTACTCTCGGCATTTAGAATTTAGAAAGAAGGGGGAAACACCATACACAATTTTTGATTTTGTTAAGAATGATTTTTTACTTGTTATTGACGAATCCCACCTAATGTTGCCACAAATTAGAGGTATGTATAATACAGATTATTCTAGAAAGAGCTCCTTAGTTGATTATGGTTTTAGACTTCCATCTGCACTTGATAATAGACCATTAAATTATCAAGAATTTGAAAGATTGCAAAAAAAAGTAATTTATGTTTCAGCAACACCTAGTGAATATGAAGTAAAAGATTCAAATAATTATGTAGTAGAACAAATAGTAAGACCAACATTTTTAGTTGATCCTGAGATTTTTATAAAACCATCGTCTGATCAAATAAATGAAGTAAGGAAAATTATTCAGAATAATATAAAAAATAATTCAAGGACAATAATAACAGTTTTAACTATTAAAATGTCTGAAGAATTAACGAATTATTTAAATGAAAATAACATAAAGACAATGTTTTTGCATAACAACATTAAGACTTTAGAAAGAGTTGCAATTTTAAATGAATTAAGAAAAGGGACAATTGATGCAATTGTAGGAATAAATTTATTAAGAGAAGGATTAGATTTACCAGAAGTTTCTACAGTTATTATTATTGATGCCGACAAGCCAGGATTTTTTAGAAGTGATAAATCTTTAATACAATTAATAGGGAGAGCTTCAAGAAATCTAAATGGGTGTGTTTACATGTTTGCTGATATTATTACTCCTGCCATGGATCATGCTATAAAAGAGACTAATCGTAGAAGAGACATTCAAATTAAATATAATAAAGAAAATAACCTTACCCCTATACAGATTTCTAAACCCATTGATGAAGAATTTTCTAATATATCAGAAAAAATTTTAGAATTATGTAAAAATAAAAAAGAAATTAAAATTGTATCTAAAGATAAGAAACAAATGTTAATAAGTTTAAAAATACAGATGAAAAATGCTGCTAAGAAGCAAGAATATGAGCGAGCAGCCTATTTAAGAGATATGATTATTGAAATTGAAAATAAATAATACATATAGTAATTTTAAAATGCTACTATAATAAAATTAGTATAAGTGGAGATAAAATGAGCAATGAACATTTAATTGCAATGAGAGCATTATCATTAAATGCTATTAAAAAGGCAAAACAAGGACATACTGGGATGGCAATGTCTGCTGCTCCATTAACATATACTTTATTTACAAAATTCATTAATATAAAAAAAGATAACCCAAAGTGAATAAATAGAGATAGATTTGTATTAAGTGCAGGTCATGGGAGTTTATCAATTTATTCTATTTTACATTTTGCTGGAATACTTTCAATTGATGATATTAAAAATCATAAGCAAGAGGGTTCTAAAACTCCTGGTCATCCTGAATATGAAGTTGATAACTATATAGATGCATCAACAGGCCCATTAGGACAAGGGGTTGCTATGTCAGTTGGAATGGCAATAGCTGAAGTTCACCTTTCAAGTATTTTTGGAAATTTAAAAGGATTGATTGACCATTATACATATTGTTTAGTTGGAGATGGTTGTTTACAAGAAGGCATTAGTTATGAATCCATGTCTCTTGCTGGAAAGTTAAAATTAAATAAGTTAATTGTTATTCATGATTCAAATGATTATCAAATTGATGGTAATGTTAATAAAACCTTTATTGAGAATTTAGAGTTAAGATTTAAATCTATGGATTGAAATTATATAAGTTCTAGCAATGATTGTAATGAAATAACTTTATCTATTGAAAAAGCTAAGAATAGTAATAAACCAACTTTTATTGAGGTTAAAACAATTATAGGAGAAGGGACAACAGCAGCTAATTCAGAAAAAGCACATGGATTAAAAGTTGATGATAAAGAAGAAGAATATTTTTCAACAATTAATAATTATACAATCGAGGAATTTCAATTTAATGATTCAATATACAAATTTTTTAGAGAAAATGTTATAGAAAGAGGCGATATTGCATATAAAAAATGGATAAAAATTTACCAGGAATATAAAAGTAAATTTTCACAAGAGATTAAGAAATTTGATGAATATTGTAAAGGAAATTTTCCAAATATATCTGATGTTATTACTCATAAAAAGATACTTTCTAATAATAGAGCAACAAGGGAGTATGTTAAGGAATATTTAGAACAAATTAGTCACAATATTTTAACTGATTGATTTTTAATTGGGAGTGCTGATCTTGCTTCACCAACTAATGTAAAGATTGATTTAGAAAATGATTTTTCAAAAAATTATAGTAATTGCGATATTTTTTATGGAATAAGGGAATTTGCTATGGCAGCTATCCAAAATGGGATTTTGTTGCATCATGGATTAAAAACAATTGATAGCACTTTTCTTGTCTTTAGTGATTATATGAAACCAGCATTAAGACTTGGGGCAATGCAAAAGTTACCTTCAATCCATATTTTCAGTCATGATTCATATCTTGTAGGAGGTGATGGTCCAACTCATCAACCATATGATCAATTACCTATGCTTCGGGCTATTGCAAATACATATGTTTACAGGCCATGTGATGAAGTTGAAACAGAATGAGTTTTCAATAAAATGTTTAGTTCAAAAAGCAATGTTCAAATCGGTGTTTTTACAAGACAACCGACTTTAAGTCACGGATTTTCTTCAGTTGAAAAAGCACAATTTGGCGGTTACATCTTTTCTGAAGATAGTGATGCTTGAATAACATTAGTTGGCGGCGGATCTGAAATTGACATTTTAATTGACTTAAAGAACAAGTTAAACAATATAGGAATAAAAGTAAAAATAGTCTCTGTTCCCTGTTTACAATTATTCATTAAAAATAGTGAAAGTTATCTTAAAAATATATTATATTCAAAGAATTCATTATTAACTATTGAATCATCTTCTGATTATATGTGATATGAATTACATAAGTATGCAAAAAATTCAATTCATTTTGGAGCGTACACATTTGGTGAGTCCATGGATGGGAATATCCTTTATGGGAAAAAAGGATTTGACTCTTTAAAATTAATGAATATATTAAAGGCAAATAAAATGATATAAATTTAAAAATTAGAGGTAATTAAATACAACCCACTGTTTGTATTTAATTACCTCTAATTTTTAATTTCTCTAAAATCATTCGATAATCATTAATATTTTTTCGCTTCAAATAAGATAGCAATTTTTTTCTTTGGGAAACTTTTGTTTGCAAACCTCTTTTGGAAATATTATCCTTTTTGTTTGCAATCATATGAATTGTTAATTTTCTAATCTCTTCAGTTAAAATTGCAATTTGGACTCTAGAATCTCCAGTGTTCTTTTCATTGCCACCAAATTCCTTGGCGAAAAATTTAATTTGTTCACTTGATATCATCATATCTTCCTTTCACCCTTAACACAGCAGCAAATATTTTTAGAAACAAAGTTAAAGGTACACTTTAAATATAATACTAGCATATTATAATAAATATTTATATACTAATTTTATACAAAAAACACAGAATAGTATTATTATTATTAAATAGGGATAAAAATGAAAAAAGTTGCAGTCATAATGGATACATGGTCTACATTTTATGAAGATCAGAAAGATGGACATCATATATATTTTGTAAAATTAATAATTATTGAAAATAATAATAAGAATTTAATTGAGTATGAAGATTATCTTGAAATAAATCAAAAAGAAATTATTGATAAAGAAAATATTGGCATTAAAATTAGTACATCTTTGCCTAACTTTGCAAATTCTTTGGCAAAACTAGAAGGTTTATTAAAGGAATATGAAAATATTATTATTATTCCAACTCCAAAAGTTGTTTCTGGCACTTACGATACATGAAGAACTGTTATTGACATGCTAGATAAAAAAGATCAAGGAAAAGTTTATTTAAAAGACTACCATGATATTGGACCAGCTTCATATTTTGCTGTTATTGATGCTTTTAATTTAACTGATGGTCATCCAAATCAAGCTATTGAGATGATTAAATATTTTGAATCAAGACAATGATTTACATTTCTTTTGATGTCTGATATTAATAGTTTAATTAAATCAGGAAGATTAAATATTTTAAAGGGTACTTTAGCCAAAATTTTAAAGAAAAAAGTTTCCATTACTTTTGAAGGTGAATTCAAAAAAATTTCCAGTTCTTCCAAAATTTCTAAAAATGTGGAACAGTCTCTAAGTTATGCAAAGAATAGATTTATAGAAAATAAATGGAATATTAAAAGAATTATCATTTTAAAAACAGAATTGATCAATGAAGACTTAAAAGATTTTACTGATTCAGTTAAAAAATTTTTTACAAAAAAAAATCAAAAAGAATATGATATTAAAACATTAGATTGTGCAAATGTTTTGGTTGCTCATTTTGGTCCTAAAATTTTAGGGCTATATGTAGAGTTTGAGAGGTAATTATGAAATCAGGAACATATTTAATTATTGGCATTGGGCGTTTTGGAACAGGGTTTTATAAGAGACTTTTAAAAGAAGAGATTTCTCCTAAAAATATTTATTGTGTTGATAGATCTAAAGATAATTTAACTGGTCCTTCAGAAGCCGGAATTGATAATATTTTTGAAGCTTCAATTACCACTATTTCAGATCTTGACAATATTATAGCTATTTCTTTTATTGATAATATAATTATTGGTACAAGTGATTTAGAGGATTCAGTTTCTATTGTTTCATCCATTTTAAAGCTTGAAGATATAGAAAAAAAGAATGTTTATGTTAAATCAAGAAATAGAATCCATTCATTAATTTTAAATACTTTAGGAATTCCTTTAGAAAATATAGTTATACCTGAAGAGGAAGTTGGTTCTAAAATAGCACTTAAATCATTGTTTCATTCAAAAATAGATGTTTTAGATTTAGGTGAGCAATTTTCTTTATTTTCAATGGAATTTATGGCTATTCCTTTAATTAATAAAACAATTCAAGAAATGTGCATTGAATGAAATAAATTTTATGGGAAAAGAGAATGAACAATAATTTTAATAACCGGAATTAATGGTGTTCAAAGAATCCCAATTAATGTTGGAAACATTAAAATAGGAGAGAGAATAACTTTTTGCACGGTTAAATCTGACAGAAAAAAAATCTATCAATTCTTTTCAAGAAAAAAATAGATTTTATTAATAAAAAATGGCAGGGGTGACAGGACTTGAACCCGCAACAAATAGATTTGAAGTCTACTGCTCTACCAATTGAACTACACCCCTATTACAAATAATTAAATTATAATCTTATAAATTATAACAAATCCATTGTATAATTAAAAAAATATCTTTTGCAAAAGAGAGCTTATAATGACAAATTTTACATTTATTTTATCTATTTTTTTTGCATTTTCTATTAGCGCTGTTCTTTTTGCTTTTGTAAAGAAAATTTTTTATTTTTTTATTTTCAAAAAAAATATATATGCAATACCTAGAATAAGCATAAAAGGGATTTGTTATATAGCAATGATTATTTCATTATCTGTGACTATTGTTATAATAATGACACTTTATACAGGTGATTTTACTGCCATTATTTTTCGAGTTTTTCCTGGCACTAGAATTACCTTTGAATCTATATTAATTAAAATTGGTGGTTTATTATTAGGGCCAACATTGGGAATGCTGCTTGGCGCATCAACAGATATTTTGACTATTATATTTACAGCAGGTGTTTTCCATTATGGTTATTTTTTTGCTGCAATATTTTTTGGATTAATTGGCGGATTATTGAAAATAATTGCTAATTTTACAAGAAAACATCGGAAAGATACATTTTTCTTGGGTATTCCTTTAATATTTTTGGCTACATTATTTTCCATGTTTTTTTATATGGGAACAAATTTAAGTAGCCCGGATAGCGATGGAACTTTAAATTGGAATCATATTGGCCAAAATTTAGGATATCATGGAATAATCCCTGTTTTTAACATTGAATTGAATATGAAAGATATAATAATAATTATATTATGTTCGGGATTATTTGCTCTTATATTATTTATAGGTTCATTTATATTATCTATGAAATGTAAGAAAAATTATTTAGTTAGGCAATTTGAGACTTTGCCTATAATTATACTATTAACATTTTTATCTGAATTATTAGTTTCTGGTTTATCACTGCCAATTTTTGATTATAAGTTAGTGAATTCAATCTCCTACTTTAGTTGGATAAGTATTAGAGTTATTCTTTTGTTGCCAATGTTTATTTTTAATACTTTAGTAATTTGGCCAACTTATAATTCTATTATTAAAATATTTAAATATAATTATTTAGATGATTATCAAATTGATGACATCGATAAAATAAATAGAAAGAAACAAGAATTTTTTTCTAAAAGATTTACACCTAAGATTAAAAACCATTTTTCTATTAAAAAAAATGATATTAGTCTAATTATTAACCTTGGATTTAGATTTATAATGAATTTTTAATAGGAGTTATTGTGAAAAAAAAATTACCTAAAAATATTAATTTTGATAATTATGAAAAAATATTAATGATGAAATTTTCAGATGTAGAAAAAGAAGAATTCTTAAAAGAAATAATAAAATTTGAAAAGTGATTTCATTTATATGATGATTTTATTTGTGAAAATGTTGAAGAAACACATTTTATTTTAGAAAAATCAGATAAATTGAGAGAAGATATTATTATTGAAAATTTAAATAAAGAAAATATTTTAAAAACATCAAAAAATTTGATAAATAATATGATTGTGATAAAAGATGTTAAATAAATATAAACAAAAATTGGATATTATTGAAAAGAAAAATCCAATATACAATTTTTCTCTTGTCACTTTTAAAGATAAATTAAAAGTTAGTGGAATTTTAAAAAATTTAACATTTGCTATTAAAGATAATTTTAATTATAAAGATACCATTACTACTGCTGGTTCTTTGTTTTTTAGAGATTACATTTCCCCTTATTCTGCAACAGTAGTTGAGTTATTGATTAATTCAGGTGCTAGTCCAATTTGTAAAACTAATATGGATGAATTTGGTATGGGAGGAACAGGACTATGTTCTGCTTTTGGTAGTGTGTTAAATCCAATAGATGAATCTAGAATAACTGGGGGTTCATCATCTGGTTCAGCAGTTGCTGTTGCAATTGGGGCCTGCGATTTTGCTTTGGGTTCTGATACTGGTGATTCTATTAGAAGGCCAGCTAGTTATATGGGCATAATTGGATTTAAACCATCATATGGAGTCATATCTAGATATGGAGTATTTCCCTATTCTCCATCATTAGACCATATTGGCATTTTTTCAAAGCAAATGGGAATAATATATAAAGTTATGAGTGTTATTGCTAAGCATGATCCCAAAGATTTTACTAGTCAATTAAATGAAATAAATTTTAATAAGAAATTTATATTTAAAAAATTAAATATTGCTGTTATAAAGGAAATAATTGATACTTTGAAACCAAATATAAAAGAGATATTTTTAGAAAAAATTCAAAAATTGAATAAACTAAATATAAAAATTGTGAATTATGATTTAAATCTATTAAAATCTGTTCCATTAACTTACAGTGCTATATCATATGTTGAAGGGATTAGTTGTTATCAAAATTTATCTTCCATTACTTTTGGTCCAAAATTTAGCGGAAATAATCTATTTAAAAATTTAATTAAAAATCGATCTGAAAATTTAGGTAAAGAAGTTAAAAGAAGATTAGTAATTGGTGCTCATATTTTAAATGACGATAATTATGAGGGGATTTTTTTAAAAGCTGCAAAAATGAGGACTTTATTCTTGAGAGAATGCAAAAAAATATTCGACAAGCATGACTTAATTATTAGTTTGGCTTCTGCTGATATTGCTCCTACAATAAAATCTGTTTTGGAAGGGAAATATAATGACGGATATGCAGATTATTTTTTACAAATCGGGAATTTTGGAGGTTATCCTTCCATAACAATCCCATTTATTAGTATTGATAACAATCCTATTGGTATTAATATAACAGGGAATATAAATGATGATTTAAAGGTTTTATCTTGTGCTGAATATATAATTAATAATTTAAATAAGGTGGTTTAAAATGAATAATTACGAGATAAGAGTAGGAATTGAAATTCATGCAGTTGTTAACACTCTTACAAAAATGTTTTCTCCTTCTAAAAATTCTCATAATTCTGAACCTAACACTTGTATTAACGAAATTGATTTAGGTCATCCTGGAATATTGCCATCTCCAAATAAGGAAGTAGTAAAAAAAGCAATTATCCTTGCACATGCATTACATATGGAAATTGAAAATTATTTACAATTTGATCGAAAAAATTACTATTATCAAGATTTACCAAAAGGTTATCAAATAACCCAATTTTTTAAACCAATTGGCAAAAATGGTTATATTAAAATAGATAATAATAAGATCATAAATATTGAAAGAATTCAAATAGAAGAAGACACTGCAAAGCAAACATTGAAGGATTCAGAAATTCATTTAGATTATAACAGGTCTGGATTGCCACTTCTAGAGATTATTTCAAAGCCTGATATAGACTCTGCAGAATCTGCTAGTGCATATTTAAGAAAAATAAAAAATATATTACAGTATTGTAATATTTCTGATGGAAAATTAGAAGATGGTTCGATGCGTGCTGATATAAACTTATCAATTAGACCAATTGGTGCCAATTGACTTGGTAAAAGAGTTGAAATTAAAAATATTAATTCAATTTCAAATGCTGAAAAAGCAATTAAATTTGAAGCAAATCGATTATGAGAAAAAATAATTCAGGGAGAATCATTTCCAATAGAAACTAGAAGATTTGATGATCAAAATAATTCAACAATTTTTTTAAGAGAAAAAAATACCAACATTGATTATTGTTATATACCAGAATGTAATATCACACCAATTTTTTTAGGAAATGATTTTATTTTAAATTGCAAAAAAGAAAAAATGGATGTTGATGATATTTTAAATAAATTATATGATTCCTTTGAAGATAAAAGAATTGCTGAACACTTATTTAATAATTATCATTTATATAAAATATATGAAAATATTAATTCTATTATTAATATGCCAAAAGAAGTTTACCGATGGCTACTGCTTGAATGATTTCCTCTTTTTAGTTGCGAAGAATTATTTTTAAAGGAGATGAATAATCATCTTACAGAGCAAATAATTGAATTAATTATTATTTTAAAAAATGAGGAAATTAATCAAAAGCAAGCGAAACAATTATTAAAGCTTTTATATGAAAATAAGAAAAAAAGCATAAGAAAGTTAATCAGTGAAAATAATTTAATTCAAATTAATGATCCAATTATTATCAAAGATTTGTTAAAAAAAATTATAGATAAGAACCCTAATATGATGAATAATATTAGTGATAGACCAGACAGGGTTAAAAAATTTTATATTGGTATATTAATGAAAGAAACTAATGGACAAACTAATCCTAATGTAGCTTCTGATATATTCAATAATTTTATTAAAAATAAATAGATTAATTATATATTTTATTCATTATATATAATAAAATAATATAATATTAATAATTTCTATTTTTATTTTTAATTATGCAAGGAAATATATGAATAATAATCTTAATCGAATATTAAATGATATAAGTATTGATAATAAAAGTTCTTCTAATGATAATAATGCAAATGTTAAAAGTAATAATTTAGAGAAAATTACAAATTCTCAATTTGCTGCTGAAAATATTATTGAAGTTTTGGAAAAAAAATCTATCAATCAAACACATGCAAGTACTCAAATTAGCAATCTAAAAGAAGAACCAGTTAAAGAATTAATTACTAAAGAAAATATATCTGTTAAAAATGATAGTGTTAAAATTCAAGTAACTAGAAATATTAGTAATTATGTTCCTTACCAAAATGATGACCAAGGTGTAAGAATTTTGAGTGATGGAAAAATATATAAGAAAAAATTTTTGGTTAAAATTATTGGTGTTGGCGGAGCAGGAAATAACATTATAAGATATTTATCAAGCCATAAGGAATGACCTGATTTTGTTGAAATAATCGCTCTTAACACCGATTATAATGCATTAACTAGAATCCCAGAAGTAAAAGAAAGATACATTATTGGTCATGAGAAATTAAATGGTAATGGAGCAGGTGGAGATCCAAAGATTGCAAGAGAAGCTGCTGAATTAGATGTTGAAATTATTAAAAAATCAATTTCTGGAGCTGATATATTATTAATAGTTGCTGGTCTTGGCAAAGGTACTGGTACTGGGATTGCACCATTAATTGCTAAAATTGCAAGTGAGATGGGGATTTTAACAATCGGTTTATTCAATTTACCTTCAATTGGTGCAGAAGGGAAGAGAATTTATTCTATTGCTTTAAAAGGACTAGAAGAACTACAAAAATGTTGTAATGGTTATACTGCTATTGCAAATGACAGAGTTATTGGAGTTGATCGAGAAAGAACATCAATTAAAAGAGCCTATGATGCGGCTAATGAATATTTTAAAATAATTATTTCTGAATTTATAGAAATGATTACAATAGGCTCTGATGTAAATATTGATTTTTCAGATATTAAAAATTTTTTTAGTGAAAGCAACGGGTTTATTTTTATTAAAGTTAATGTAACTGATTATTCAAAAGATTCTATTAAAAAATCTATTGAAGATGCAATCCAAGATGGATATATTGATATCGATATAAAGGATTCATCTAATGCACTTTATAATTTAAAAATAAATGAGAATGTACCAAGTATAGTGCTAGAAAATTCTCGTAATGCTTTGAAAGAAATTGTAAAAACAAATGATTTAAATGTTATTCAAGGTATGAATTTTACTGGTTCTCATGAAAATGCTGAAATAAATATTTTAATTTCTGGTAAATTTGATATTGGACAATTTAATAATGATATTGATTCAAGAAGCAATATTAAAAGTGAATTTAATAGTTTAACTGATTCACATTCTAACTTATCTGATCATGTTTCCAATAATATAATGATTTCTGAACCAACTCAGACTATTAATGGTGAATTTACTTTTTTAACAAATAAAATAAATAATGATTCTCTTAACAAGACAGTCCTTGTAGAAAATAATAATTATAGTTCAAATATTAATATTGATACTGATAAGAAAAAAGAGAAAACTAAATCTAGTAATTTTTTTAAACGATTTTGGAAAAAATAGAATCCGATTGATTTAATTAGGTTATAATTATTAGGTTTTATGGCGGTTATGGCGAAGCTGGTTAACGCACCTGACTGTGACTCAGGCATTTCGCGGGTTCAAGTCCCGTTAATCGCCCCATTTAAATTGTAAAAGTAGTCATATTTATGGCTACTTTTATTTATTAACTAAATTTTTCACATCATTTGCAATAATAAATTCTTCATTTGTTCTAATTTTATAAATTTCTCTAGAATTTTTTTTTGATATCATAATATACTCAGAATAATTTTCTTTATTAATTTCTTTGTTTATTTGAAAATTATCGATAAAAATTTTTTCAAAAATTTTCTCAATAGCAAGGCTAGCATTCTCTCCTATTCCTGCAGTGAATATAATAGCATCTACTTTATTTTTTAAAAGATTTATATAAATCACAATATAATCTGCAATTTTTTGTGTAAATAGATCAATTGCCAATAAGGCATCATGGTCATTATTTTCTGCTTTTAAAGTGACATCCCTAAAATCACTTGAAGATGTAAGTCCAAATAACCCAGATTCTTTATTTAAAATATTATCAATGGTTGTTAAATCCATATTCGTGTTTTCAGAAATATATTTATGAATTGATGGATCAATATCACCACATCTTGTGCCCATGATTAATCCAGCAAGTGGAGTAAGTCCCATTGTTGTATGAATTGACAAATTATTTTCAACAGCACAAATGCTAGCACCATTACCCAAGTGACAAATTATTAAGTTTGAAGAATGTCTTTTTTTTATTTGATTAAATTTACTTACTATAAATCTATAAGAAGTACCATGGTAACCATACCTTCTTAACCCATATTTCTCTCTTCAAATTTTAGGGACAGCATATACATATGCTTTTTCAGGCATAGTTGTATGAAAAGCAGTATCAAAAACAGCAACATTAATTGTATTTGGAAATTTTTGCTTAATAATTTTAATAACATTTATTGCAGGAGCATTGTGTAATGGAGCTAAGGGAATAACAGCTTCTAATTCTTTAATAATATTATTATTGATGATAACAGATTGTTTGTTAGACCCTCCATTAACAACTCTATGACCAATACCAAGAATATCTTCCTCTTTAATAATCACTTTTTTTTCTTTCAAAAATTTTATTAAATAATCAATTGCAGCATTATGGTTAGAAAAATTGATATCAATTTCTTCAGCATCCTCCATCATTTTATTTTTATATTTAAAAATTCCATCTATAAAAATTCTTTCACACATCCCACTGCAAATTTCAATATTATTAATATCATAAACAGAATATTTTAATGAACTTGAACCTGAATTTATAATCAATATTTTTTTTTCCATAACTTACCTAATTTTTATAATGTTTAATAAATTCAGTGCCAACAATAGCATTATCATCAAGAATTAAAATCCCTTTTTCAGATTTTTTTGAATTAAATAATTCATTTCTAGAACAAAGCATTCCTTTAGAATTTATATCCATTATTTTAGTTTCACTAATAATTTTTCCAGAAGGAAGTGAAGCTCCAATATTTGCTAATACAACTTTTTTATTCTCTTTGACATTATCTGCTCCACAGATAATGTCAATATCATTTTTACCATCAAATACTTTACAATGATTTAGATGAGTATTAGAAACAGGAGTGCATTTTTTAATTAAAGCTATTGTAAATTTTGGTTCATTAAAAGAAGAAATATCTTCATTAGTTATTTTTTTAATAAGATTTAAAATTTCTTTTGTAGCTCTTAAATAACCATTTTCAAGTTTTATATAATCCGAGACATTGAATATATTAATTCCAATTAATACATTATCCTTATAAATTTTTGAATAATCTTTATTACCATCAAATCTTGTTGGTTTATCATTTCTAATAATTATAGACATAGTATCATTCATAATTTCTTTATAATAAAAAATAGATAACATTTTCCCTCCATTTTAAATTTGTTGCTTTTATTAAAAATATCATTTTTTTTGATTTTAACATATTTATATAGCAATAATATGCATGATTAAAAAAAGATTATCAATATCATTAAAAAATTCATCTCTTCATTTCTTTTATTTCTTTTTCTATACTGTTATTTCTGCCATATTTTGATTCATATTTATCATTAATTTTAATTAAATCTGCAGAAAAATGGCATGATTTACGCAAAAATCATGATCCGATGCCAAAACAATCAACTGGTGCATTTTCTTTGGAAAATGATTCTATTTTTTCCTCATTTATTCCACTGCTAACAATAATTTTAATGTGACTTAGATTATTTTTATCAAGAGCATTTCTTACATTTCAAATCAGATTTGAATTCACCCCTTTTATTAGACTATTATTTTTTCATTCATCCTTTTGTAAGGATTTATCAACGACATTTTTTGAAGTATCGATTCTAACTCAACCAATGGATAATCTAAATTTTGAATTAGCTATTTTTTCAATCTCCCCAATACAGTCATTATTATAATCAATAAGAGCAGTAATTTTTTCATTTGGAAAATATTTTAGGTAATTTTCAATAGTTTCTATTAAATTACCTTGATGTTGCTGAATTAAACTATGAGGCATGGTTCCCACATAATTTATATTTTTATCATCAATTTCTAACATCATAGATTTGGTAACAAAATTTCTGGCTCCTCCAATGTATGCTGCATATCCATCATATGGTTGTGTTAAAAAAATATCATTCCTATCAGCCATAAAAATGAAATCTTTGACATAGGGATTAATAGAAATTTTTTTAACATTTGTACTAATAGATGATAATCTTGTTAGAATTCCATCAAAAATACCTTCAAAGAGAGCAAAATGTTTATAATGACCTTGAATGATAAGGACAGGTTTTTTTGAATGAACAATATCTCCATCACTAAGAGAATATATTGTGATTTTATCAAGTATTTTTTTTTCTATTTCATTTTTTATTATTTGTTTAATAAATTTAATACCACATAAAGTAATATCATCATCAAATGTAAAAAATTTAATAGTGGATAAATGTTTTTTTTTGGAAACAATCTTTATTGTTTTATGAAAATATTTTGAAGCATAAGTAGATAACAGATATGGGAATTTAATCAATTTTTATCCTTAAAATAAAACTAATTATATAATATCTGAGACTTATTTTATATTAGTAGATTCAATTGTTATATATATAAGTTTTAATTATTAATTACAATGTTATGTAAAAAAACAGAGTATAATTTTTTTGTATAATATAGATTGATTACTATTAATTAAGATTTTATTAAATTTATTTCATTGTGGTGTAATTTAAAATTCACAACTTGACTTAATTTAAATCATTTAAATTGAATGGTAATATTGATAAAAAATTGGTTGGATATCTTTATTATTCATTATTTTATGTTTAATGATTAATAATACCAAGGATTCATTTCTTTTTGGGAAGGAAACTGATAGATTGATTGATTTTTTATTAATTATTATTAATAGGTTTATAATAAATAAGAAAGAATTACTCCTTATGAATATTTTGATAAAAAAAGTTAAAATTGATTATATTAATAATTGGATAATATTATACATAAACCAAGTAATTGAGACAGTAAATTAAAAAAAGTATTATAGCAATAATTGCTTTTTTTAATTTAATGGTATATAATCCTATTCAAACATAATTTGCACCAACATATTGGAGTTATAGTGAAAAAAAACAAAAAAATATTATCAATTTTGTCATTGGGTTTAATGGTATCAGCATCAGTATCATTATCAGTTTTATTCAATAATGATAAAACCATTTCTATTGGCAAGAACAATGTAGATTATTCTAATTTTTATACTAAAAAAGCTAATAATAATTCTGTAATAGATTATGGTAATGCAAATTTTCAATATAGAAATTTAGTTAATAGCAATCTAATAAATAATCCGCAATTTTATAATAAAAAGAATGTTCTTTCCACTCAATCCAATAATGTTACTTTCAATAAAGATTTTTATTTTAATTATTTTTCAAATGGACCAGATCAAAAAATTTATATAATGGTTACTGCAAAAAATCCTTCTATAGCCAAGGATATTAATGGAAATAATGGATTTGGCTATGCTCCACAAAAAATCGAGACTCAATTTATACAAATTGGGAGCGCTATTCGTTTAGGAACATTGGTTGAAGATAATGAATTAGTTATTGTTGGCAATACTTCTACTAGTGCTGAACCTCAACATAAATATGCATTGTCTGTATTTAATATAAATGATATTAAAGAAGTTTTGAATCCAAATAGTGTGCATTATAATAAAGCTATATCTTTGAATAAGTCAGTTGGATTACAGGATGATGTTTCCCATAAATTGGCCACAAATGATGATAAATTCAAGGCTGTTACTAAACAACCAGGTGTTACAAATCCTGTTGATTTTGCTAGTTATAATGTTCCTGCTTATCCTATTTATATGTCTCCAGTTCAAAATGTTGATAATATATCTCAATTGTCCAATAAATTAGATTTTGTTGTATGAGTTGGTGGATATGCCTTGGGAACTTGAGATGCTAGTTTGAAACTGGCACCTGTTCATATATCTTTTGATAGAGTTACTGGAAAATTATTTTATAATTACACTAACGATATGACATTTCCTATTTCTTCCACTGTAACTCCAGATCCTGCAATAAGAACCGAAATTCCTAATGGTTTAACAAGAAATATTATTTCTGTTGGTGCTCCTGTTGCTGTTACCCCTATATTATGTAACAATGGTGAATTAAAGATTTATGTTCATGAATTATTGCCTTTTTTATTCAATGTTCCAGCTTATACTAATAAGAATTCGTTATTAGTTGAAGAGTTTTCTACTGATAAAGCTAATAAACAGTGATATATTAGTAAAATTATAAATCAACCAATTCTTGCTTCTACTGATACTGGAGGGATAAATTTTGATACTTCTGGTGCTTCTACAATTCAAAGTATTCAATCTGATCCTACAGTAAATATGCCATATGCATTAGCAAGAAAAGGTGATAAGGATCATCCTGATGGAATTGGTTCAAATAAATTGAATCTTCTTTATTTATTTAGTAGTGCTTTATTAACTACTTCTCCTGCATCTGGAGCTTGAAATCCTTATTCGCCTTCAATTGCTACAAGTGTTGAAGTTGATTTGAAAAATAGTGCTATATATGGTGATAATGATAAAGATCTTTATTTTTTTGATGGCCAAAATAAATTAAATACAAATTATTTATTTATAAATGAATATTCTTATCCTGAATATAATCATGATAGTAACTTAGAAAATGGTGTTACTATTCCAATAAATTATCGTGGTTTTACTGAAAATTCTTTTCAAACAAGAATTGGAATTTTAAACTGAAGAACACCATGGGATGCAAATGTTTGAAGTAATAAAGCACTACGAGCTGGCGGAAATGTTTTTCAAGGTTATACTGCTTTGTTGAATGGTGTTCCACGTGCTAGCACACCTGTAAAAGATTCATATAGTAGATTTATAGCACCTACTGTTTTTAATCAAGAATTATCTATAGTAGGGCTATATAAAGGTGATAATTCATCAACAAAACCTAATGTATTGTCATCATCAAAGAATTTGCTAGAGGCTAATTTTTCTTCAAATGATTTTAAGACTTCTATTCCTGCTTATATTTCAATATCAAGAGATGATGGAACTATCTTAAACCCAAATCTTATTGGTTCAGATGGAGTGAAAAACATCATTAAAGATTATATAAAAGATAGGGCTCAAGATTTTTTTGTTTCTGGTCTTAAAACACATTATTCAATTTTGAAGAATAATGAATTCTTAACTGTGAAAGGTAACATTATGAATCCTTATGGCAGTTCATCGATTTCAGAAGATAAATTACCTTTTAATTTAAATTTATCTTTTTCACCAGACAAATATGATGTTGATAATCCATTATTATTTAATAATAAATCATTTTATTATCCATCATCATTTGATGATGAAGTTAATTTTGCTTTTAGACAAACAGATCAAGGTGATGTCATTTTTAATAAATTTAAAGGAATAATTGGAGATGATAATAGTAATATAATTCAGGTAAAAGATAGTATGATACCTTTTATTAGAAATATGTCTGCTAATCCTAATGATTTCTTAGGAAAATTAAATATAAATTACACTATTAGTCCAGATTATGGAATCACAAATTTTAATTATTCAATAACTGTGGATGGTTTTTGAGCAAATCTTTATATTATTTTAATTGTTTTAGCTGCAGTAATTTTAATTGCAATTTTAATTACAGTTACCTTATTAGTTCAAAAAAAGCGTCACAAGGCAAATATATCAAAAGGACTTATGAGAGGTATTCATTTTTTTAATAAGAAAAACAATAATGTTGGCCAGTCTAATTTGCCAAATCAACAAAAAACTATGAATAATCCAAACAATAATAATATAGAGAAAAAAAATGAGAAAAAATAGGAGTAGATATGAATAAATTTAAAATTACTAAATTACTACCTATTATAAGTATTTGTTCTCTTTGTACTGTTTCTTTTTTTTCTTCCATAATGAATTCTTCAAAAAAGCAGGAAAGTTTTATTTTTCATAATTTATCAGAACCATCAAATAAAAATTTAGATTTAGCAACTAATGATCTTAAAGATAACGCTGCAACATATATGAATAGTACAAGTATTCCTGCAATTCTTAGGGCTCAAAAAATAATTGTTAATAAAGATGATTTTAATAGTCCTAATTTATACAATAATCATTCAGTTCTTTCTACTTCTTCATCAAATACTGTCTATAATAGTGATTATGTTTTCAATTTTGTGCCAGACCCCTCTAATCATCATCTTAAAATTATTGGAACACCAATAGATCCTAATATTAATGATTATATTTCTCTTGATACTGATCTTAAAATATTGAAATCTTCAGAAAATATTGATGGACTTGGAAATGGTTCTTCTCTTTGAATTAATCATAAATTAATTGTCTGTTCAACAGATATTCATGGGCAGCAAGCTTTATATGAATTTTCGATTCAAAAAACAACCCTTGGAATTATTGGGACAAAAAATATTTTAGTTCAAAAACAGAAAATAATTTTTCATAATGTTTTTGGTTCTTCAGCAAATTATTCAATTTCCCCAATTTCAAATTCAGTAGATAATGCTGATTCCTTCTTATTGTGGCCTCAAGGTGTTAATGGTGCAGAATTTAAGAATAATCCAACATCAGTGAAAGAAATTGATTTTCTAAATGACAAGATGAATATTACAGATATTCATCTTAATCTTAATTATGCTACCACTCAAGATCAACTAGTTAGCATGAATTGTATTAAAACTAATCATGATAAAACTTACTTTTTAATAACAAGAGGTAATAATGAAACTGGTAATTTGACAGGCTATCAAGTATTTGAGAATGGTAGAAATCCTATTATTAAAAAAATAGCTGGATTGAATGATGGTGGTACAGCTACAACTAAATATGCAAGACCACAACTTGATAAAGTTAAACAATATGCTTTAGTAAATAGTGATATTGAATCTGAGGGAGGAAAATTTTATTTATATTGAGTCAGTCAGAATTCAGATTTTGTATCTAATCCAGCCCCTGAATCATTTAACAAAATTATTCTTAAAACTAATGAAAAAGGGATTTTTGAATCAAGTGCCCCATATGATTCTCAAAGTATCCCCATTAATGTTCAATCCGGTTCTTTTCAAGCAGATTTAAAAATTAAACAAATATCTTATGATGATTCTAATGACTCCATTATGAATTTTAGATTTTCTAATTGAAGAAGTGGATCTTTAGCTGATACTAATAATGCACCCATTTTTTTTGGTGAAAATCATGAATTTGATTACAAATCATTATATAATCAATTTAATAATAATTCATGAAGGTCTTCAGGATTTATTGCATCAAGTTCGCGAAATATTAAAGAAGCAATGACAATTTCTAATGGGAAACAATTATTTACTTATATTAGAATAAAATTGCCAACTCCAGAAACAGATTATGTTGTTGTGAGACCAGCTTTACTACATATTGATTCATCATCAGGACTTGAAGGATTTATAAATCCAATAACTTTAGATACTCAGAAAACTACAACTATTGTTCTTCCAAAAGATAAGAAGATTGATGATATTGATTATAGCAGTTGAAATAAATCAACAACAGATCCCAAACCAAAATTAAATTCTGCATTAAGAATTTCAGTAAACAATATTAATAATATTTTAGATTATCAAAAGAATTTTAATACACCTAGTGAACTAGACGATATTATTAATATCTCTTCTGTAGATACTTCATTTAGTGATCAATTTAGAATTTTTAGTACTTATATTAAATATGGTTTATCAAATGGTATTTTTACTAAAGGTTCTTCATTTACTAATGACTTCATTTTCATAAATAATCCACTTGCATTAGATCACAATCTCCAATTTTTTGATATAAATAAAAATTTTATTAAAGGAAAAGCATCAGATGCAGCTACTCAATTAAAATTGTTTAGTTCTCTAAAAACTAAGGATTTAATTATTGGGAAAGAAAATAAAAAAACTATTCAAGAAAAAATTGTACCACCTAATCAAAATATAATTGGTTCCAATAAAGATCATAGTTTGTTTTATATCAATAAGGATTATATGGATTTTGCTTATAATTCATTAACTGTTTCTAGTGATGATAATAATGGAACTCTCAAAGGAAGTATTTATTTTTTGAATAAATCTACTAAAGATCTAGTTGTTATTGATTTTGACTTAAGTGGTTTTTCTAGTCTTGTGGTTGTTTTAGTTCCATCAATTGTTGTTCCCATTGTTTTAATTGCTTTAGCTCTATTAATTACAATGATAGTTTTAAGAAAAAAAAATAAAAAAGACGTTGTTGAAGTGAGTCGTTCTGGATATAAAATTGCTAAAAAATTGAGCAATAGTACAGAAGAAGAATATAAGAAATCAATGACTAAACACATTGAATTAACTGTTGCTAATTCAAATAATTCTACTCCTGCAACTGCAAATAAGGTTGCACCCGGTGTTGGCAAACCTCCAATAAATCAAACTGCAAATAAGGTTGCACCCAGTGTTGGTAAACCTCCAATAAATCAAACTGCAAATAAGGTTGCACCTGGTGTTGGTAAACCTCCAACAAATCAAACTGCAAATAAGGTTGCACCCAGTGTTGGTAAACCTCCAATAAAATAAAAGATTATTCTTTTATTTTTTTTTATAATAAAATTTATTAGTGTATACTTTTTTTAGTATACATACAATGTAATATGTTATTATTTTAAAAAGTAATTAATTAAGGAATTTTCATATATGGTAAAAATAAGACTCACAAGACTTGGGAGACATAAAACTCCCTTTTACAGGTTAGTGGCTATGGATTCAAGATTTTCTAGGGATAGTAGATATATTGAACTTTTAGGCACATACGAACCTTTTTCGGGGAATATAAAATTGAATAAAGATATTATTTTAAAATGATTAAATAATGGGGCTCAACCTACAGAGACTGTAAAGAATATGCTTAAAAAAGAAGGTATATGAAAAGAATTTGCTTTATTGAAAATAAAGTCAAAATCTGATAATCATAAACCAGTTAAAAAATCTAAAATAAAAAGCGTTGAACCCATTAAAAAACAAAAACTATCTTCAAAAAAATCTATTTCAAATGCAGAATTAAAAATAAAAATGATGAATCAGAAAATAGCAGAAAAGAAAATAAAAATGGTAACTATTTCTAAAAAAACTAAAAAGATCCCTTCAAAGAATAAATAGCTTAAAAGATATTAGTTTGAAAAATGATTAAATTTTCTGTCATTACCATTTTTCCAAACATTATTAAGGAATATATCAATTCTTCAATTATAAAAAAAGCAATAAATAATAATCATATTTTTGTAGATTTAATTGATATTAGAAATTACAGTAATAACAAAAATAAAAGTATTGATGATTATGGTTATGGTGGTAATTCTGGTATTGTAATGCAAATTGAACCAATTGTTGCTGCAATAAGAGCTAATAGAACTGAAAAATCATTAATAATAAATTTAGTACCACATGGTAAAATATTTAATCAATCACAGATTGAAAAGCTTATTAAATATTCTCATATTATTTTAATTTGTGGTCATTATGAAGGAATAGATTCAAGGATTGAAAATTATGTTGATGTAAATATATCAATTGGTAATTTTATATTAACTGGAGGAGAATTACCAGCACTTATATTAATAGATGCAATTTCTCGTAAAATTCCTGGTGTTATTAATAATGCTAGTTTAATGACAGAATCATTTGATAACAATTTATTAGATTTTCCAGTTTATACAAAACCAATAAATTTTGAAGGTTACATAGTTCCTGATATTTTAATATCTGGACATCATGATAAAATAAAATTGTATCGATTTAATGAGCAATTAGATAGAACAAAGAAATTTCGCAAAGATCTATACAAAAAGTATTTAAAGAATAAAAGGAATAATAATGAAAATTAACCAACAGAAAATTTTAAGTGAAATTGAAAATAGCCAAATAAAAAAGAATGTTCCAAATTTTGGACCAGGAGATACTATAATAGTTCATAATAGAATTAGTGAAGGAAATAAAACTAGAATTCAGAGATTTGAAGGAATTGTCTTAAGAAGAAGAGGATCAGGATTATCAGAAACATTTATTATTAGAAAGGAATCAAATGGTGTTTGAGTTGAAGAGATTATTCAAATTCATTCCCCATTAATTGATAATATTGAGGTTTTGAGAAAAGGTAAAGTCAGAAGAGCATATTTGACATATCAAAGAAATAGAACTGGAAAAGCAACGAGAATAAAAGAAAAAAAATAATCATAAAAAAATCTTATAAATTTTTATTTGATATTTAATCATATTTGCCAATAATCCAATTTTTAACTCCTTAAAAATTGGATTATTTTAATTTTTGTACTAAATAATAATCTTTATTTTCTTTTTATTGGTTTAATTTTATTGCCAATATTAGTTTTTAGAGGGTTTATCGTATTTTGATTTTGAGATTTATTACCAATTTTAATAGAATTATTTGAACTAGCAGTAGTTAATTTAATATGATCTATCATAGATTTTTTATATTCTTGTTCTCTATTATTATTTAGTTTATTTGAAATTTGAAAACTCTTATATTTAATTTTGGATGAATCTTTTTTAATTATAGATTTTTTAACTAATATATATGTCAATAAAGATGCACTACTACTAATAATAAAGATAAATACTATTATAATTATTATTAAGTATGACATAAATCCATTGATTAAAAATGAAACATTAATTAAATCATCATTTTGATCAATGAATGATATATTTCCTTTGATTTCGCCAAGGAAATCATTTATGCCATAATTAATTCCAGTATAAAAATTATTCAGAAATGTATAATTAATATTAATTAAATTATTATTTCCAACCCCAATTGTATTTTGCCCATGTGGGACAATTTTTTCTTTTATAGAAGTTCCAAAAATATTGGTATAACCACTATTTTTAAATAAATCTATATAGCCATTATGATAACTTGCAAATTTAGATAAGCTACCTTTATTAAAACTTGCAATATTAGCATCTTTAGGATTGTCATAAAATATAAAAGAATTATATATACCTTTTCCGTCAACAGAAATTTTTATCCCATTTTGAATGTATCCTTTTTGGAAAACATTAAATATTGATATTTTAGTCTTATAATTTGGTTTGTAGTCAACACTCCCGATATTTTTTCCATCTTTATCAAGAAAAATTGGATTACCTTTTATATACATTTTATCCCAGGATTTCTTCAAATCTAATTGATTTGTAGTGATATTATCAATAAAATTTCTACTATATCACAATGGTGAATTGTATGAAACATCTGTTTCTATAGGATTTTGAAAGGAATAGTTAAAATCTTTTGTTTGTGTAAAAATATTATCAAATGAAGTATCTTGAGGGTAATATTTTTTAGCCTCTTCTTTAGAAAAAGGCAGAACAATATTACTTTTAACCCAATTTGAAGACATATCATCAATAAAATTATTTGCCTGATATTTACGAATATTAAAAGATGGATTACTAATAGGTTTACCATCAGAAGTATAAGGATCAATTCCTACAGCATAATATGTTCCATCATAGATAGATCCAGCAAACTGAGGAGTATCGGCATGAGATAAAACAGCTTTTGTAGCATAACTACTATGTAGTCTTATTCATTTACTTAAATTCTCTTTACTTATGAGAAAATCTTTTTGATCTAATTTAATATCTGATAAAGTAAGATTAAATCTATTATTATCAATAGATTGAGAATAACCATCATTATAAACTATCCCAATAAAGGTAGGGTTATCAGAATCTAATTCTCCTCTACTATCATATGATATTTGATTAATATAAGGATTGCCAACAATACCTCCAGAAGAATTTTTATCCATAATTGAATTTGAATATATCGATTTTAGAAAGTTATCATTATCAATACGTGTTTGGGACATAAAAAGAGTTTCAGGAACTTTAGTATCTCTATTTGGGGTTAAATCTATGACATCATTTTGCATAATTCAATATATATTAATTCTTTTTATTTTATTTCCTTCTAAATCAATATAGCTAGAATCTCTGACAAGACCATATGGAATAATCCTATTAGGATTTGCCAATAGAAATTTTTTTTGAGGAGTTGAGTTCAAATTAAATACAGTTTCATTATTTTGCAAACAAGATTCTTTTTTTAAATAAAATTGAACTCCAGAAAGCACCCCATTTTCATTCGGATGACAAAAATAGGCAAAAAAACATATTCTACCATCTCAAATATATGCATTCAAAGATGTAAGTTTATCTGATGAAATAAAACCAGGATTATTAGGCATTGAAAAATTGATTTGAAAATTTCTGACAGTAATTTTTCCATTTGGAGAGATTAATATATGTTTTAAAATTGTATCATTATGGTTTAAGAAATTATTTGCAGTTGCATAAACAGGGAATAAAATTAAATCAGTAGATCCATCACTTAATTGTTCATCATATGGGGACAGTCCATATTTTATATCTTTATCAAAATCATTACCATATTTTGGCAAATCATAAGAATCTTTTAGAAGCAGAATTCTTGAATGAATATTAACATTTGAATATTTAGGTTGAATTTTATAAACAGATAAAATTTTATCGCCATTCAAATTAGTCCCTATAAGGATTATATTACCGTTCTTATATATTGCAGAATCACTAATTTGAACAAAATCAGTATTTAATTTAATAATATTATACTGATCGTAACTATCCTTTGGTGTAGCTATTATTTGGATCAATGAATTGGGATCATCATCATTTTTAATTCAATTAAAAAAATATTGGTTATTTTGTACTTGATTTATTGAATTGATAGAAAGAGGTGAATTGCCAAAATAGGAATTTTTAACCTTGTTAGCATCTAGATATGATTTTGTTCCATAAAGGGGATTTTGAAAAACAGAAATAGCAGCATTATTTAATGGTTTAGTTGTTAGTGATTCTTGTTTAATTTTATTATCACTATATTGTGATTTAGGCAATATTTGATTTGTTGATAAAGCAATTAGTGGGAATATAGTAAGCATAATTGAAGAATAAAAACTGAATACTTTTATTTTTTTCATTATTTACCCTTTCCTAATGGTGGTCCCATTGGTGGTTTTGGTCCCATTGGTGGTTTTGCTACTGATTCTCAGGTTTTTTGCAGTACCATTAATGGTTTTTTTTGAGGTATTTTAGGCATTTTTGAATGTAATTGTTGGATTCTTTGTGAGCTCATTTTTATAGAATTCCCTTGCTTTTGAGCTAATTTTAATCCCTTTACAAAAGAAATAGAGATATTCTTTTTATATATTTTTCTTAAAATTATTTTTGTAGCAAAATATATCGTAAGAATTAAGATAATAATTAAAATAAAAATTGGTATTAAATAAATATTTCCCCAGATTCCAGTAATAACAACTTTATTATTAATAACTGTGCTAGTTAGGCCATTAGATTTAATTTGATAATTAATAATAATTTTTCCTAAAAAATCATCACTATTTGCACTAAATTTGGAAATAAAGGGGGACACATTTTCGTTTACTTGAACCAAATCATTTTTAGAATTACCAATTAGCCCATTAAAATTATTTAAATCACCATTTTTATCAATAAAAGAATTTAAAAGATTTTTATAAACAGAAGGATATGAGAATACATTGTTTATATTTTTATTAATATTAATTGGATTATTAATATCCCTATTTGAAGGTGGATGGTATAATGTAATTTCATTATTTAAAACATTAGATTGACCTGAAACTAAGATGCCATTTAAGTATCTTCTCTCTAAATTAAAATTAATTGTTAGAGTATCATTTTTTTGATTATAAATTGGTTTAGATAATAAACGGATTTCTGAACTATCTATATCATATGGAATTGAATGAGATGTAGCCTTAATAATATCAGTTAAATCATCATTAGAAAACCCTTTTTCAGGGTTAATATTCAAATCTTTAGGCAAAACAATTATTTTATTCATATTAGTATTATAAGTATATTTATCTGATAATAAATCTGTTTGAAATGATTTAATATTGTTTCTAATTTTTGGAGAGATTGGTTTTAAAACAGTCTTTGTAACATCATCATAATTTCTTTTTTCAGGTTCAAAAATTCCAACATAATCAATATTATTATTTCAAATGGTTGGAAAAGCATTGTTTGCTATTCCATATTCTAAAAAATTTATATTTTCTAAATTTCTACCAGAAACAACATTAGTTTCTTGAGAAAGGATATCTCCCCCCCCGGTAGCTACATCCTGAGATCAAATATTTTGATTTCAAGGAGAAGAGAATTTAACATAACCTATTCTACTTTTTGTTGAATAATAAGTCTTACCTCGGTATCTAAAGGTGATATAAACTCCATTTAATAAATTTTGTAATTTTAATTGATTTTCATTATAACTATATTGTTCACTAAAAAGAAAATTAGGAAATGCAGGAGAGTTATATTTATAGCAATAAATTCATTCATTAGGGTTAATATGAGTAAATCCACTTCCATTTATTTGTGTAACAGATAAAATACCCGTAGTATTATCAACTTGATGATAAGTAAAAGGATAAAAAAGGTTTATAGTATTTGAATTATTTCCAGTTGGGTGTTCTTCATCCCCTTTTATAGAAAATGAATATGGCAAAACACTACTTAAATCATAATTATTGATTCCTACATAATCTCTATAGCCATTACTGAAATCAAGTGGCATTGGGTTAGGATAAAAATCTTGAATTTTAAAATTCATTTGATTGTTATTTTTTTCAATATCTATTTTGCTTAATAAAGCCACATAGTAATTATTAGCTGGAGCAGGTTGTAAATTGCTAACATTTAACAAAGCAGAATATGAATATAAAGAAAATAAGCCATTATTATCAATAATTGGTGTTATATTCATTATTTTTGAATTCAATACATCTCCTAATTCATACTTATTAATACTTCATGTTCAGGGATTATTCGAAGAATATATATATGGGAGATTTAAAGAATTTATATTGGAATGATTAAAAATACTAAAATTTTGAATAATTTGATTATCTTTAGAATCATAATCAATAAAAACAGGAACTTCATTGTTATTTTTTCAATCATTAAAAGTTCTATTTTTACCACCAATTCATATTAAATATTGGCTATGATTACTACCAGGATTTTGAAAATTTTTAACAGGAGACATATAAATAGGGTGTTTAGGAACATAACGATATAATAATTGATCTACGCTTGTATTATTAATCCCTGCAAAACTATTAATTAATGTATAGTTACTTTTCACAGGTGAAATATATTTGTTCATTCAACTTGGAAAATTATTGTATTCATTAACTTGATTAAATAATGAGTGAGGTCTTTGGTATGGATCTACTTCTTCAATTGTTTCAATTGAAGGAATTTTATAAATCACCATTTCAACCTTATTTGTTCCATTTATTTTTGCAGATCCAATGATAACAAGGTTATCTTCTTTAAAAGTAGCAGAACCATAGAAAACATCGGAATAAGAAACATAATTAGTAGATATTTTTATTGGATTAACATGAGAATAAGGATTAGTAGGAGTTGCAATAATATTAAATTTTTGATTAATATCATTGGGATTATTACCAGGTTTTACAAAATTAAAATAAAAGTCCTTATTTCTAACAGTACTAATAGATTCTTGACTTAATGCAGATTTTCGATTATAAAGATTACTATCATTAGTATTTGATTGAGAAACTAAATTCTGTGTTTGGAATTCAATATATTGATTTGAATCCTTATATCCTATATAATTATTTTTATAATAAGAAGAATTTGGATCATTATATTCTTTTGTAATAAAATCATCTGAATTAACAACTCTAATAGATTTAGAAACCAAGTTTTGATTCCAAAAAGGAAATAGAGGGATTAATAATAATCCTGCAAATAGACTAGTTCAAATAAATGCAGATTTTTTTTTGCTCATATTATTTCTCCATTATATAAAAATAGTGTTGATTTCAAGATCAACACTATTTTAACACATTCTAGTTTATTTTTTAATTGACTATATAAGATATTAAAATTGAAAAATTTCCAACCATTTTTAATGAGTAATTATTTCTTACAAGAAAGACATCACTTTTTTTAAGGTTAAATTCTTCAATTTCAACGTTACCTGAAATAATTGTCACTTCTAACCATTTAGCTTCTGGAATATGGAGTTTATATTCTCCATCAATATCAATTTTTTTTAATTTAAAATACTTACAATCAATTAAAAATGATTCACTTAACCTAACTGTTTCATTGTCATATTTAATAGCATTTAAAGCATCATTGATGTGTAATGGTCTTAATTGACCATTACTATCTTTGCGATCATAATCATATAAACGATAAGTTATATCTGAAGATTGTTGAAGTTCATACAACAAAATCCCCTTTGTAATAGCATGAACCATACCAGCTGGTACATATATAATATCCCCAGGTTTGACCTTTTTATGGTTTAATAGTTGATCTCATTTTTTATTTTTAATTAGATCTGCAGTTTCTGCATAATCCTTTGATTTAATTCCATAAACAATCTTTGCATCTTGAGGTGCATCTAAAATGTATCAGCATTCAGTTTTACCAGATTGTTTATGTTTAATTCTTGCATATTCATCATCAGGATGAACCTGAATGCTAAGATCATCATTTGCATCAATAATTTTAGTAAGGATGGGATATTTTTTATTATAGTTGCCAAAGAAATCTTGGTTATTTTCATAAAATTGAATTAAATCAATATCATTAAAACCATGGTTTAAAATTTTTGAAGATTTACCTGGTATGGTAGAAACAATTAATGCTTCTCCAATTTTATCTTCTGTTAATTTATAACCAAAACTAGCAAGTTTAGAACCACCTCAAATTTTTTTATCAAAATAAGGACCCAATAATATAATATTAAAATTCATAAATATTATTTAGATCTTAAATTTATTAATTTATCTTTGAAAGTAAAGTAATGCATAAAAGAAAGTAATAAGAATAAAACACCTACTAATAAAGTGAAATTAGAATAAATTATTTCAACAGGGATTTTAGGCACAATATTATTTTTTCAAGAATCAACAATATTTACAACTTCATGACCATAAACTGCTCACATAGATATTCCAGTAATTGTAAATATTGTTCCAAGAGCAAGCATTGAATATTGAATAAGATATATTTTAGTAATTCTTGAAATGTTAATATTTAATTTTAAATTATGATTAATTCTCTTTTCAAGTTTGATTTTGTGTGATTTATTTGAATTTGATTTAGTTTTTAATAAAAAACCATAAAATAATACACTAGTTAGACAACCAGAGGCAATTGCTATAAAGAAGAATAAAATACCAATACCTGTTTGTAAGCCAGCATTATTATTAAAGAAGGTTCCACTAACAGCACCAAGAATACCAACAATTGGACCACCATGTGGCACTGCAGAAGTTACACCTAATCCACCAGCTACAGCACCTGCAACAGCAGAAGAAATAATATTAGTTGGAATAACTTTTTTTGGATTAGATATAGCAAATGGTATTGCACCTTCTGATATTCCAATAAAACCCATTGCCAAAGCTGATATACCAAGTGTTTTTTCTTCATTAGTGAAATGTTTTTTATAAATTAAAGTACATAGCCCCATTCCTAAAGGAGCAATTGGAATAGAAGCAGAAACCATTCCCATAGCATTTTTGATTGGAGTATCAAGAGTTAATAAAGAAGCAGCTGTAACAAAAGCAATTTTATTAACTGGTCCTCCCATATCAAAACCAATCATAGCTCCAAGTAGTGCACCTAATGGAATTCATATAGCAATCTTTATACCTAAAGAAAGACCACTGTTATTTGTAAAAATATTTTGTAATAATTTACCAATCTTATTCATTACATATGAAATAGGAGCATTAATAATAAAAAGAGAAAATAAACTATAAAATAAGGTAACAACAATAGGAATGACAAAAATAGGCATCAATGAAGAAATGTTTTTATGAATTTTTCAAGTATTAATTCATTTAACACTATAACCTATTATAAAACCATAAAATATAGCTCCAAGAAACCCAAGGGGAGTTGGAGATGTATGCACTCCTAAACCAGGAAACATATAAATAAGATTAGATGAGTTTGAAATCATTGCAACAACAGCAGCAGGGGCAATGGCTGCCCTTCCACCGATAGAATTTGCAATAAATCCAGCTAATATGGGAATCATTAATGTAAAAGAAACAACACCTGATTGAAGGATATATCAAAGTGGTGTTCCATCAGGAGGACTAGTTATCTGTTTTCCACTATGATCCTTTCCATAGATAATTTGTGTTAAACCTAATGATAGAGCAATTAATAATCCCCCAAATAATATGAAAGGAATCATATATGAAACACCACTTAAAAGATGTTTAACAAAATATGATCTTTTTTCACCTGAATCAAAAATAGAAGAATTGATTCCACCACTATTATCAGTTTCTTTTTTTCCATTTTCTAAAGCATTCTTAATTAAATTATTGCTATCTTTAATAGCAGATTTAATATTAGCTTTAAAAATTCTTTTTCCAACAAATCTTGAAGTATCAACAGATACATCAGCTGATATTACAATAACTTCAGCCTTATCAATTTCATCTTTGGTAAATTCATCTTTAACACCAACTGAACCATGAGTTTCAACTTTCACTTGATAATTAAGCTTTTTAGCTGCTTCTGAAATTTTTTCAGCAGCAAGATATGTATGAGCAATACCAACTGGGCAAGCTGTAATAGCTAGAATTAATTTATTTTTTGTTGACTCTAATTCTGATTTTTTATTATCAGTTTTTTTTGTCTCCATTTGATTTTCAAAAGAATTAGCAATTTTATCAACATCATTACTTGATTCAATTATGCTAGTAAAATCTTTATTTAATAAACCAACAGCAATATTACTTAATAATTCCATATGCTGATTTGAAGCATTTTTTTCAGTAACCAATAAGAATATTACATATTTAGTTGGTTTATTATCAAGAGATTTTCAATCAATTCCATTTTTAAGTCTGACATATAAAACAGAAGTTTTTTTAATTTCAGCAATCCTTGCATGGGGGATTGCAAACCCATTTTCAAAACCAGTTGATGTTTCTTGCTCTCTTCTTAAGAGAGCTTCTACTAGTTTTTGACTATTTTCTTTATCAACAATTCCAAGATCAACACTTTTTTTAGAGATAAACTCAAAAAGAGCATTCCTACTAGAAATATTGATATCTAAAAAAATAAATTTATTGTTCATTTTTAAATCATTCCCTCGTATATATATATTACAAAATCATTATATTACAAAAAATAAATTTATATTAATTTTTATATAGTAATATAAATATATAAATAGATTTTATGAAATGAGTGAATATGAAAAAAAAATATACTATTATTGATTCTATTGGAATTCATGCAAGACCTGCAAGTGCTATTGTAAATGCAGCTAGTAAATTTCAATCAAAAATTGAAATTATTCAGGATGAAAACTCTGCAAATGCTAAATCAATTATTAATCTGATGGCTCTTGGTGTTAAATGCGGATCTTCAATTGAATTAAATATTATTGGGCCAGATGAAGAAGATGCATTTAAATCAATTGAATCAATTTTAAAAAAAGAAAAATTAGTTGCATAATGAATAAATCCAATATTATTGACTTAATTAATCAAACTGCTAAAAAATTTAATATTAATGTAAAGGTTAATATTAATGATTTAGCAAAGACCTTAAGAGATATTAATATTGATTCATTAGCTGCTATTACAATAATAGTAGAAATAGAATCTTTATTAAATATTCAAATAAATGATGACAAACTTAAATCTATTAGCACTCTCGATGATCTTGTCAATTCCATTTCTGAATTGCAGAAGAAATAAAAATATTATTGATGTTTTTAATAAAAAAGTTAAAATAATAATAAGACTTAATAGTCAATTGCTGCTATTTTTAATAATAGTAGAGGAAAGTCCATGCTACCACTTGCTGAGATGCAAGTAGTTTTTAAGTTAGCAAATAAAAAATAAAGCTAAACACTAATATTAGTGATGACAATTTTTATACCTAAAATATTATCTATAAATATCATGGGATAAAAAAATAAAGTGCCACAGAGACGAGATGTTTGAAAAAACTGTATGAAACGCGGTAAACTCCTTAAGGTAGAAACCTAAATTATGGTAAGGGAACTTGGTTTTAAGAATTAAATTAAAAACCTTGATGATTTGTAAAAATCATAGATTAATAATTGACACAATTCAATTGAATTGACAGAACATGGCTTATAATTTAGTCCAAAGACTAATTTTTAATTAATTAGTCTTTTTTTTGTATAATTAAAATATTATTAGATAATATGAAGGTATTTATGGCAAATTATCAATCTTCTTCTAGACAAACATATATTTACACCAAAAACCAACTAAGACTTTCTTCCATTGCTTATTTAACTACAGGTATTGGATTGTTAGCCACATTTTTAATTGCTTTTTTAATTTCATTTTTTTTTAAAAATACTGAAACAAATTCATCTTTAGCTCTTTCATTACAATATGTTTCAATAATTTTTTTAATAATTTCATTTGTTCTTTCTATTATTTGATCATTTAGAGTCAGTACTGCAAGTATGTTTTTTAGAATTACAACCATTTCCCTATATTGTATTTCCAATGGAATTGGATTTGGAAGTTTATTTGCTTTTTTGAATCAATCTGAAATTGTTGGGGCTTTTGCAATTACTAGTGCCGTCTGTGGCTTATGTTTTTTAATTTCTAGATTTTTATCTTTAAAGGCAGCATTAAATTTGCAGAAATTAATTTTTATAATGTTTGGAATTTATTTCATCATCGCAATTATAACTTTTTTTACTTGAATGTTTGGTTTTCATTCAAATTTACTTGGTATAGCTTTAGCAGTATTGATTCCAATATTATTACTTGCGGCAATTACATATCAAATGTGACTAATTAATAAGATGGATGAGTTTATTAGTGATAGAGATCAATCAATTGCTTTTGGCATATTCCTTGGCTTTTCACTATTAATGATGATTATTCAAATTATGTGACAAGTTTTTTTATTATTAAGATGATTAAGATAGAATCAATTTTGCACCATTAGCTCAATTGGATAGAGCGCTTGGCTTCGGACCAAGAGGTTGTGGGTTCGAATCCTATATGGTGCACCAATAAAAAAAAAATAGGTGATTCCTATTTTTTTTAATATTTGATTTTATTATAAAAATAGATTGCTATTTAATTTCTTCTCATACTCATTTTTAAATCTATTTCAAGAAATAAAAAATAAACCTATATTTAAAACAATAATAATAAGCAATGATAAAAAAATTAAAGCAATGTTTAATGAAACATGGGTATGGTCAAAAGCTTTGAAATTATTTGCCCCACTGACAATAATAGTGATGAATGAACCTGAAACAAGACCAAAAGAAAAACTCAGATAATAATTATGATATTTTTTTAACAAAAATGATGCCAATAAAACATTTAGGATAATTCCAATAATCATAGATATAAGAGATAAGATGATAAGGGGAATATGTAATCAAAAATGTTGGAATAAACCAAAATATACTTTGTCATAATTATGGGTTAAAAATAAAATCATACTCCCACTAAAACCAGGGATTAAAATTGCAAATCCTGCTAACATTAAGGAAAAAATAATTAAAGGCCATGATTTATAATTATCTAATTCTTTATGGTCAAACCTGCCGTCAATAACAATCCCCCCACTTAAGCAAATATAAACACCAACTGCTATAACAATTGAAATTCCAATAAGAAAAAAGATTAGTGATTTTATATTATAATTTTTTTTAAACAGTAATTTTTTTGTTTTTACATCAATCAAGTGTGGTTTATTTACAATAATAAAAGTTGGGATTGAAAGAAATGTGAATAGAGAAAAAATTAAAATTAAAAGATATGTATATTTTGCTTTTATAATAATTTCAATTAAACTACTAAAACCATACATACCTAATCCTCATGCAATTAAAAAAGGTAAAAGCCAAAGAATGTTGTTTATTCATAAATAGTTCACTTTTGAAAATATTTTTTTGAAGCGAAAAATTAATTTATCGTAGAAACCAATAAAAGTTAGTGTTGTTCCTCCACTGTACCCTGGAATAGCATCACTAATTGCCATTAATATTCCAAATATTATTCTTGTAAGAATCCCTTTTTTAAAATCATAAGGATCTTTTTTATGTATAGAATTATTTTTTACCAGATTTTTAATATCATTCCCAATTTTATTATTATTTTCCATATTGAAATATTATATAAAAATATAGATAAATATTTACTTTTTGTAAATATTTATCTATATTTCATAAAGATATTGGAGCAGATGAGGGGAATCGAACCCCCATATTTACCTTGGCAAGGTAATGTTCTACCATTGAACTACATCTGCATTTTTACTTTATTATATTATAATATTTTCTGAATAATTAATTTTATGTATAATATTTAAAGTTACTATTTAAACATATTAGGAGTTATAAATGGCAGTTAATAATCATAATCTTTTGACAAAAGAGGGTAAAATACAGCTTGAAAAAGAATTAAAAGAATTAATCAATGTTTCCAGACCACAAATTATTAAGCAGATCCAAGAAGCCAGAGAGCATGGCGATCTTTCAGAAAATGCTGATTATGATTCTGCAAAAAATGAACAAGCAAAAATAGAAGGTCGGATACAAGAAATTGAAGGAATTCTTTCTTCTTCAAAATTGATTAGTGAATCTTCTGCAAAAGATAATATAATCAGAATTCGTTCAAAAATTCTTTACATTGATTTAGATGATAATAAAGAATATGAGTGTGAAATTGTTGGAACAATTGAAGCAGATCCATCATCTGGAAAAATTTCAAATGAATCTCCAATGGCAAAAGCAATTCTTGGTAAAACTATTGGTGATCAATGTGAAGTAAGAGGCATAGAAGAACCATATAAAATTAAAATTTTAAAAGTTTGAAAGTAATTTTAATTTTACTTACAGTAAATAAATGATAAAATAATTATCGTGTAACATAAAATAGTTATATTTTGGTGTAAAATTATGTTCCACTAAATTTGGGCAGTTAGCGAAGTGGCCAAACGCTGCTGACTGTAAATCAGCTCTCATCGAGTTCGGCGGTTCGAATCCGTCACTGCCCACCATTTATTGGGCTGTAGCCAAGCGGTAAGGCAATAGACTTTGACTCTATCATGCGATGGTTCGAATCCATCTAGCCCAGCCATTTTTTGTCCCACTAGCTCAGTGGTAGAGCATTTCACTTTTAATGAAGGGGTCACAGGTTCGAGTCCTGTGTGGGACACCATAAATATTTAATAATGTGTGCTGGAGTGGCGGAATGGTAGACGCACAGGACTTAAAATCCTGTGGCAGCAATGTCGTGAGGGTTCAAGTCCCTCCTCCAGCACCATTTTATGCGGGTGTAGTTAAATGGTAGAACTATAGCCTTCCAAGCTATTAATGTGGGTTCGATTCCCATCACCCGCTCCATAATATATATATACAAAATAAAAGAATTCTTATTTCATAAGAATTCTTTTTTAATATTTTTACTATATATTATTTAATATCTAAACATGATATATAATAATTGTGTAACTATTAATATATAATAGTATTAATTTAAAAAAAAGAGGAAATTATGAAAATTGTTATTTTGGGTGTTAATCATGCTGGAACATCTGCAATAAGAACTTTATTGGAATTAGATAAACAAAAATCTCATGAACTAATTGCTTATGACCGTAATGAATTAATATCATTTCTTGGATGCGGGATTGCCTTATCTGTATCTGGTGTAGTAAAGGAACCTAGAGATTTATTTTATTGTAATCAAGATAAATTAAGAAATATGGGTGCAACTTTAAAAATGGGTTATGAAATTTTAGGAGTTGATCCTGAAAAAAAAGAAATTATAGTTCAGAATATTCAAACAAAAAGGAAAGAAATTGAATGCTATGATAAATTGATTTATGCCCTTGGTTCAAGTCCGATTCCTTCATTTGCAGAAAACTCTGATTTAAAAAATATTCTTGTTTGTAAAACTTTTGCTGATGCAGTTAAATTAAAACAAGATGCATCATCATTATCAATTAAGTCTGTAGCTATTATTGGTGCAGGGTATATTGGAATTGAACTTGCTGAAGCTTTTCTTAAAAAAGGGAAGGAGGTTCATATTGTAGAATTACAAGATAGAATTCTTGCAAATAATACAGATGCTGATGTTGCATCTATCTTACAAATGGAAATTGAAAGATATGGAATTCATTTACATTTAGGTCAAAAAGTAATTAAATATGAAGGAAAAAATGGAAAGGTTAAGAAATTAATCACTGATAAGGGTGAAATAGATGTTGATTTAGTAATTGAATCAATTGGCATTAAACCTAACACTCACAATTTAACAAATGTTGATAAGATTGCAAATGGGGCAATTAAGATTAACAATAAAGCTCAATCTTCTAATGAAGATATTTATGTTGTTGGTGATTCAGCTGCTATCTTTTTCCCTCCTGTAAACACTTATCAAAATATTGCACTTGCAACTAATGCTGTAAAAACAGGTATTGTTGCTGCTGCTCACATTATGGGAATTGATGCTATTTCAATTGATTCAGTTACAGGAACAAATGCTATATGTGTTTTTAATAAAAAAATATCAACAACTGGGATTACATATGAGACTGCCTTAAAATTGGGGATTAGTGCTGGAGAATTATTGTATGAAGATTTAGATTTGCCTGAATGAATGGAAACTGCTGAAAAGGTTGCTATCAAGATTGTTTACAACACAAGCACAATGAAATTACTTGGCGCACAAATTGTCTCTTTTGACAAGAATAATCATTCCGAATGAATTTTAGCTTTATCTTTGGCAATTCAAAATGATTTAAATCTTTACCAAATAGCAACTAGTGACGTTTATTTTTTACCTCATTTAAACAAGCCTTTTAATTTTGTATTATCTGCTATTTTAAAAATTTTAGGTTTTAGTTATTTTGAAAATTAATAATAAATTAATTCCAAGTGCAAATAAAGAAATAACATTAGAAAAAAATTTTTTTATTTATGAATCTGTAATAGATGCATCTGAAGCAATAGCAAAGACTATAATTAGTGATTTCAGAAAAAATTCTTATATTAAAATGGGAATATCATACAATGAAATTAACAAAGGCATTTACGATTATTTAGCTTCTGTTTGGGAACAGAACATAATTACTTTCAAAAAAGCAACTTGTTTTATATTAACTGAGTTTGAAAATGAAATAAAGGAGAAAAACACTTTTTTATCTTTAACAAATGATACTTTTTTTTCAAAAACAAATTTTAATCAAAGGAATATTTATGTTCCATCTACTTTAAATCATTCAGTAAAAAAAAATCATAATTATAACCTTGAGAAATTTATGAAGGTCTTGAAAAAAAATGCTCCACTTGATTTGGAAATTTTATGAATTGGCCCTAATGGAGAGTTACTTTTTAATGCTCCAAATGATAACAAAGAAAGTATTAACATTATTTCTGATAAAACAAAATTTACCAGCGATTTTAATGAAATTTTAAATGAACAATTTTCTAATATTTCTGGTGATAATTATGTTAATCACACTGGAATATTGCCATTACTTTATGCAAAAAGAATAATAATTTTAGCTTGTGGCATAAATTTTATTCTTCCATTAAAAAAATTGATAGATGCAAAGAATTACGATCCTAATTGACCGTTAACTGCTTTAATATATTCCCCATACAATGTAGAAATTTACACTGATAAATCTACATATGATATTTTGTCAATCGCTTTAAAAAAATAGAAATCATTTTTATAAATATTTGCTATAATTTTTATTTATAAGATTATATAATGAGGGAAAAATGGATATTCATCATAAATCATTAGATACAAATGATATTGAAATTACAATTCTTGCTTGTTTAATGAATAATCATATTGAATCTGAAGAAATTTATTTAGAATTAGAACATTTTGATTTTATTATTCCAAATAATTCAAAAGTATTTAGAGCATGCAAAAAACTACATATGGAAGGTCAAAAGGTTGATTTCATTAATTTATTAGATTTCTTTTCTCAGAACAAAAATGATATTAACTTTAATATTGCAAATTTTAGTAATTTATTAAAAATTATTAATGAGAACTATTTATATGAAATTTCCATTTTGGATAAAATTGATCTTTTAAAAAAGAATTCAATTACTAGAAAAATGCAGTTGTTTGGAAAAGAATTAACTAAATTTAACGCTGATATGAATAATTTTAATGATAAATTATATGATGTTCAGACTAAATTTTTAGAAATTCTTGATACAAAGAGAAATCAGGATGTTAAAATTTTATCTGAATTGCTGCCCACATACCAGTCTAATTTATATTCCTTAAATTATAGAAAAGAGCTTTTGGGTTGTTCATCAGGATATTCTAATTTGGATAAAATCACGCATGGATTTCAAAAGGGAGATATGATAGTTCTTGCTGCAAGACCTGGAATCGGAAAGACTGCTCTTGCCATTAATTTTTTAATTAATGTTGCAAAAAATGCTTATGAATGAAATAAAAAACATCCTAGTGAAAAACCAAAAGCTGTCTTAATGTTCTCAATGGAGATGGGAAACCAGCAAATTTGTGATCGTTTAATTGCTAATGAATCACTTGTAGATTTAAATTTATTAAGATTAGGAAAAACATCAGTTTTAGAAACAAACAGTATTTCAGATGCAATTAATAGATTAATTGACTATCCTATTTTAATTGATGATAGTAGTAATTTATCAATCATTGAAGTTCAATCAAAAATTAAGCAAGCTAGTTTAAAATATAATCTTGAACTTGTAGTGATTGATTATTTACAATTGTTACGAGGTCCACAGACAAGGAATATGCAAATGAATCGTCAGCAGGAGGTTTCTAATATTTCAAAGATTATTAAACAAATTGCAAGACAATACCAATTACCAATGATTGCTATTGCTCAACTTTCAAGAAAAATTGAGGAAAGACGAGTAGAGCAAAAAAGGCCAATTTTATCAGATCTAAGAGAATCAGGATCTATTGAACAAGATGCTGATCTTGTTACTTTTCTTTCATACAAACAAAATAATCTTGAAGATGAAGAAGAAGATAAACAAAAAATTTCAAATGAATGCTTGGTAGAATACATAATTTCTAAGCATCGTAATGGAGAAACAGGCATTATAGAATTTGTTTTTAAAAAATCATTGAGTAAATATATTGAAAAAGAAAAGGATAAATATTATGAAAAAAATTAAACTTTCTAGATTGTTTACTTTTTTAGTTCTTACCCCTATTTTATTGGTACCTTTAACATTAACATCTTGTTTTGGTTCAACCAAAAATACACAATTACCGCCTGTCAATATTACTTTTAATGATAACTTAGGAATTGGTGGTACAAAACCAGAAACAGGCAAAGTGGCAGAACTTTTTTTAGACAAAAGTAATAATTATAGTTTAATTAATTTGTTTAAAAATAAAAATACTCCAACTGGAGAATTAAAATTAAATCCTGATAATAGTATTCCTGATGGAGATTGAGGTGATTATTCCAAATGGTCTTCTGTTAGTTTACTGCAAGCTGCTTTACTTGGTTCAGGAGGTTCACTTGACGGAGCATATACTATTAATAAAATTTTTAACTCAATATTTTTAAAAAAAATTTTATTAAAATATCAAGAGAGCAATTTATCTCCAGAACAAAAAAAAGATTATAATAATTTAATTGCTTTATATGCCAATATTCTTTCCCAAGGTTCTGGTATTTTTGCCCAAAAACCAGCTGATCAATATTTATTTGATATGAAAGACATTAGTCTTGAGCCAGTTAGTGTGACTTCTTTACCACATTTGTTTCCTCCAAAACCAAGTATTAGTTCAATTCCCTATAAGGGAATATTACCTGCAATAAATAAAGGTGGTTTAGTTTCTGATTTATATAATTGACAGTATGATCTTACTTTAACAGGGTGTTCATTTGGTTGGTTCAATAATCATGGAGAAGTGAAATCTGCCCCTGCACCAGGAAGTAAAGCTGCAAAAGAGTTACAAAGGTTTGGGTATATTGGAGAAGGGGGAAAAATTGCAAATGAAGTTAGATTAAGTTTAAAAACCCCTATTAAATTGAGGATAGTTCAATATTTATATAATCCAAACAATTGAAAGGACAAAAACAAAACATGACCAACTGAGCTTGATGGTGATTTTATGTCAAGTGATAATTTGCAAATTTTTTCTGGTTGATCAATAAATGGAACTAAATTTACAAATGATAATAATAATGATATTATTTCCAATATTAATAAAACTCAAAAATTTTTATCTTATTCCAACCCAAAAGAAGCTGTTAAATATTTTCAAAATATTAGCGATCTTTTAAAATTAAATTTTGATTCTTCCTTGCCAATAACTTCAATTTATAATAAACCTTATTTTCAATATGAAAACTAACTTTTTTTTGAATAGTTATTTTTCATGTTGAATAATATCATTATGTTTTTGTAGATATGTGATATAATTTTTATTATAATTTCATAACATTTTAATTTTAAATTATAGGAAAATAAATGGATATTAAACAAATTGTTGAAATAGTTATTTTTGTTTTAATTGGTCTTGCTTTTTTAATTGCTGTTTTATTATCAGGTCATGGTTCGCCAGCTGGATTAAGTGGTATGACTGGTCAAGATCTTGAATTATTTAAACAAACTAAAGATAGAGGAATAGTAAAAGTTTTGCAAATAGTTTTATTTTTAAGCATCATAATTATTATTACAAGTTTGATTATTTATAGACTATTATTGCATTAGATAGCAAAAAATGAATGATATTAGATGATAAATAATAGGTAGAAGAAATGAATACATTAGATAAATTAATTATTAAATTATTAGAAAAAGAATATTCAAAACCAATTAGTAAGAATAGATTGATAAGTAGAATTCAAGAAATTGATAAGAATTTTTCAACAAAAGATATATTTAATTCATTTCATTTTCTTGAAAAAAACTTGCTGATCTCATTCAATCAAATTGGTCAAATCAGACCAAAGTATGTGGATGGTAATATTATTGATAAATCTGAAAAATTTGGGATTATTTTCATTAATAATCTTGGAGATGGTTTTATCAAAATGGATGGTTCCGCTGAAGAATATTATGTTAATAAAAAAAATACTAACTGAAGTATTAGTGGAGACAAAGTCAGTTTTGTTGTAACAGATAAGAAATCCAAAAATAATCAAGATGCAATTGTTACAAAAATTATTGAACATAATACTGAATTTTTCGTAGGGACTATTGTTATTAATAACAACCGAATTTATTGCGATTTAGATAATTATAAGATTATTCAAAAAATTGAAATAATCAACCCAAGTAATTTAGTTAATGGTCATAAAGTTTGAGTAAAAGCTGTTGAATATAATAAGCAAATAATAAAAGTTGAAGTAGTTAAAATTTTAGGTCATAAGGATGATATTGGCATTGATATTACTTCAATAGTCTATAGTCATGATGTTGAACCAGAATTTAGCAAAGAAGCTGAGCAAGCAGCCAATGATTTAGATAAAACTATTAGCTCTTTCGAAAAAAAAAGAAGAATTGATTTAACAAATCTACCAATTGTAACAATTGATCCAAAAACAAGTAAAGATATGGATGATGGAATTTGTGTTTTAAAAGAAAATGACAATTTTCGACTATATGTCGCAATTGCAGATGTTGCACATTACATCAAGCCAGGTTCTATTCTTGATTTAATAGCAAGTGAAAGAGCAACATCAATTTATTTAGTTAATAAAGTAATTCCTATGTTACCACATATTTTATCAAATGATTCTTGTTCATTGAATCCCGGAATAGATATTTTAAGTATGGTTTGTGAAATGCTTATTAAACCAGATGGTAGTATTGTTGATATTAAGGTTTATGATGCAATAATTAATTCGAAGAGAAAATTTGCTTATGAAGAAGTAAATGAATATTTCATCAACAAACAAAAAATTCATGATATTGATGATAATATATGGGAAATGCTTGATAATGCATACACTTTGTATCAAATTTTAAGAACTGCAATAAATAAAAGAGGATATATTGATTTTGAAATAAAAGAGCCAAAAATAATTTTAGATGAAAAAGAAAATATAATTGATGTAGTTACTAGAGAGAGAGGACCTGCTCAAATGCTAATTGAAAATTTTATGATTGCAGCAAATGAAGCCACAACAATTTTATTTAATCGTTTATTTAATGATAAGCCTTTTGTTTACCGAATTCACGATAAACCTAATGAATCAAAATTGAAGTATTTTCAAATTGAAACTAAAAAATTGGGCTTTGTAATTAATGGCGATTTAACAAAAATTGAACCAAGCACTATTTCTAGTTGATTAAAAAAGAATAACTGAGAAGGCCAAAAACAAATTTTGATTAATAAGTTACTTTTAAAAACAATGGCAAAAGCTGAATATTCAATCAATAATATTGGTCATTTTGGTCTTGCAAGTAAAAATTATACTCATTTTACTTCTCCTATTAGGAGATATCCAGATGTAATGGTTCATCAATTATTTAAAATATTTCATACTAATAAGGAATCATATGGCAATATTAATTTAAGTAAATTTTTAGATAATCTTGAAGCAAACTGTGAAAATTCTTCTAAAAAGGAGATTCAAGCTGTTGAAATTGAAAGAGAAGTAAACCTTTTTAAATTTTGTGAATTTATGGAAAACAAAATTGGTCAAAAATTTAGTGGTATTATAACTCATGTTATCAAAAACGGTTTTTTTGTAGAACTCGAAAATTTAATTGAAGGAATGGTTAGACTTCCTAATATTAATTTGGATGATTATTTTATTTTCGATTCAGAAAGCAATGTTTTAATTGGGAAAAAATCTAATATTAGATTAACATTTGGGACATTAGTAAAGATTAGAGTATTAAGTGTGAATATACCATTAAGACAAATTGATTTTGAATTAGAAGAAGTGATTAAATAAAGACAATGGCTATTGTCATTAAAAATAAAAAAGCTTATTATAATTATATTTTTATTCAAAAAATTGAAGCTGGTTTGGAATTAAAAGGCACAGAAGTAAAATCTATTATTGCCGGAAATACAAATATTGAAAGAGCATTTGTTATTTTTCAGAGCAATCAGGCATATATTATTAATATGCATGTTGCTCATTATGATCATGGAAATATTTGAAATTTGCCAATTGATCGGAAAAGAAAAATTTTACTTCATAAGAGAGAGATTTTACAATTGCAACAGTTAGTTAAATTACAAAATGCTACCATTATTCCAATAAAAATTTATTTTAATCATGGCAAGATTAAAATGGAAATAGGAGTTGCTAAAGGTAAAAAACTTTATGATAAAAGAGAAGATTTGAAGAAAAGAGATTTAAAAAGGGAAAGAAAAAATCATGAATGATAGTGTTTTTTCTAAAAATCTTTGGGATATTTTAGATTTTAATAAACCAATTATTTATTTAGACATTGAGTCAAGTCAATTAGTTTCTAAAAAACCGAGAATTATTCAGATTGCAGCTATCAATGTTTTAAATGATAAAGTTATAGATGAAATTAATTACTGATCAAACCCAATGTGAAAAGTAGAAAAAAGAATACTAAGGATGGTTGGAAGAACACAATCTTTTTTAGATCAAAAAAAATCTAATAAATTTGTATATCATAAAATTCTTGAATTTATAGGAGATATTGAACAAGTAATTGTGTTTGGTGATTATGATCAAGTTATTTTAGATTATAATGCTTCCTTTCACTCTCTTAAGCAAATAAAAGTAATTGATATTCAAGAGGCTTTTTATAATAAATTAATATCAATCAAGAATTGCCAAATATCATTGAAATCTCTTGCATATAGTTTAGGATTAGATAATATGATTCCGGTCGATAATGTTCATAATGCTATTCTTGATGCTAGAATGCTTTTTAAAGTTATAAATGCATCACTTTCTTATGATACATCTGATTTACTAAATAAGATTTTTATTGGCATGTTAAGACCTAAAAAGGAAGATTATCGAAAATCCTCTTACAATGATATCCAATTTAAAAATTTTTTTATTAAAAAGAATTTTAAAATTAATTATTTAAATATTTCTATTAATAATACATATGAAAAAGATGAAAATAATTTATTAACAAATAAATATGTCATAATAAAATGTGAATTTTTTCAAATTTCAAATGATGCTATAATTACTAATAATTTAAAACAACAACATCAATTCAAAGGAGATGGTGCTGGCGAGGATGAAAAAAAACAAAAAATAATTAATGAATTTTGTCTAACTATTATTAAAGAATATATGAATAATGTGATCTTTATTTATGAGAATAATTTTAATTTATTAATAAATAACTTTCAAAATCATTATGGCAAATTACCAGTTTATTATTACATTCCAATTATTTATTTAAAAGCTTATTTATTAAAGATGAAGAAAGTAAATAATTTAGAAGATTTTTTTCATGATGAAGAAGTTATAAAAAATATTTTTAAAATAATAGGAAATCATTTTTTTAAAAAATAAATAAAAGTAGTATGATTTATATTATTAGAATTGATTAAAGAGGTGTTAGTATGAAATCAAAAGCAAATATTATAGCTCCACTTATCAAAGGGCCTGTGTATGATTTTGGATTTGGAAAGCATGATATTTTTGTTAAAAAATTACCTATTTCAAATCAAGAATATAAAAAGAAAGTTGATGATTTAGTTAAAAATCAAAACATTCCTTTAAAAAATGCTGAAGTTTTGGTTCAAACTAAGGTAATTGAAGTAGAGGCTTTTAATCAAATAATGGATTACATTAGCAGTCTTTTTAATTTTGAATTTGACAAAGATGAACTAACAGATGTAATAGACAAGATGAAAAATAATGAGTCTATTAGTAACCTTGATAGTGATAGTAAATCAATCATTTCTGAAAATTTGGCAAAAAAAGTATTAATGAAAAATTTAATATTTAGTTATTTTGTCAAAAATTATAATCAATTAGATGTTTCTTTAAAGGAAGCTGAATTTATTCTTAGAAGCAACAAGAAAATTAGTGATAAACCAACAAAAAGAGAGATGGAGGAAATTGCTATTTTTCGTGAAAATAATATTGAAAATAAGATTATTGACTGATTATTAAGGCAATACAGAATTGTCATAAATTTAGAAAATAAAAATTTAAGCAAAAGTTAAGAAGGTTTTTAGATGAATAAAATTATAAGTTATGCAACTAAAAAAGAAAAAATTCTTATTGCTTTAACCATTATATTTATAATATGTGTGACAGCAACTGATGCTTCCCAACCTTTTTTATTTCAAAAAATTGCTTCTTCTTTGACAAATACAGACTTTAAAGAAGAAATAATAAATATTGCAAAATGATCATCTGCTATGATTGGTTTAGTTTTAACAGGAGTTATTTTTAACCTTTTGGCTGTATTTTCCATATCTACTGCTTCTACTTCAATTGTTGCCAATGTTAGAAGCATTTTATTCAAAAAAATTCTTAGTTTTTCTAGTGAGGATATTGATAAATTTGGGATAAGTTCATTGGTTGTAAGAACAAGTAATGATATGCTTCAAATTAGAGAAGCTATATATGATACTTTTACATATATTATTCGTGGTCCACTTTTTATTATTTTAGGTTTTATTTTTTCAATGATTAACATTGCTCCTTTTAATAAAGGAATGAGTGGTTTAGATTATAGTCAATATCAGTTTGCTTTAGCTTTTCTAGTTATTCCTATTTTTGCTGTTATCATTATTATTTCCGTATCCATATCAAGAAAAAATATTCGTAAACAAAGACAATTAATGGATAAAAATAATCAAATAATGCTTGAAAATTTAATGGGTGCTCAGGTTGTAAGAGCATTTAATTTACAACAAGATCAGGAAAATCAATTTAATATTTTAAATAATTCTTTGAAGAATGTCTCAAGAAAAAGTGAATCCGCAGTTCAAATTTTACAACCAATTGTAATGTTTGGAATGAATTTATCTATGGTTATAATTATTTTAGTTTTTGCAAAATTAGCATCTCATCATGGATCAGATCCAGATAAATTAGTTTCGTTGCAAATTGCAATGCAAACTTTCATGCAGTTTTTTACTTTAATTTTAATTGGTTTGATATTAGTTACATCATCCATGTTTATTATTGTTAGAGCAAAACCAGCAGCTAGGAGAGTTAATGAAGTATTAGATACACAAGTTAAAATTACTTCAGGTAATTCTGAATCTTTAATTGATTCTCCTTCAATTGAATTTAAAAATGTTTATTTTAATTATAATGAAGTTACTAATGATTCTTATACATTGAATAATTTAAATTTTAAAATCAATCCTGGGCAAACACTTGGAATTATTGGCCCAACTGGTAGTGGAAAAACTTCTTTAGTTAATTTAATTATGAGATTTTATGATGCTGATAAAGGAGAAATATTAATTAATAATGAGAATATTAAAAATTATAAAATAGATGTTTTAAAAAATAACATTTCGTGTGCTTTCCAAGAAAAGATTTTGTTTCAAGGAACAATAAAATCAAATATAATGGTTGGAAAGACGGATGCTTCTGATGATGAGATATTAGAAGCTGCTAAAAATGCTGAAGCATATGAATATATTTCAAATATGAATAATAAATTTAATTCAAATGTTGATCAAGGTGGATCAAACTTATCTGGTGGTCAAAAACAAAGATTATCAATTGCAAGAGCTTTAATTAAAAAAGCAAAAATTTTAATTTTTGATGACTCCCTTTCTGCCTTAGATAATATAACTGAAGGGAAGATTTTAAATAATATTAAAAGTAAATATAAGGGAACTACTTTAATTATTGTTGCTCAAAGAATTAAATCAATTCAAAGTGCTGATTCAATTATTGTTATGGAAGCTGGAAAAATTTTAGATATTGGAAATCACGAATTTTTATTGAAATCTAATAAATTATATAAAGATATATGAGAATCTCAAAATACAGAGATAGGTGGGTAAATTTATGAATCAAACACAATTTGCTACAAATAAAATTGCTAATGAACAAACGAAAATAGTGACTAGAATTGTCCGTTTATGAAGTTATCTAGAAAAACCTTGATTATTTACATTTTTAATATTATTTTTTTCTTTTTCTTCATCAATTGCTTTAATTTCAGGAATTTATTTAATTGCGGTATCAATAAATAATGCATTAGGAAGCATTATATCTTCTGGCGGAAATTTAAATTGATCTATTTTTTTAAGGGACATTTTTTTGATGATAGGATGTTATTTAATTTCTTCTTTATCATTTTTATTAATGACCTTAATTGTGATTAGAACTTCACAAAATATTGGTTTTAGAATGAGAAGAGAATTATTTATAAAATTACAAACTCTCCCATTTAAAACAATTGATCAAAATCAAAGAGGTGACATCTTAAGTCGTTTAACGAATGATGTTTCAGTTGTAACAACAGCTATGACAACTTCAACTACTATTATTTTTAATGGAATTATTCAAGTACTTTTTATTTCAACATTTTTATTTTTAATAGCTCCAATAATTGCAGCTGTTGTTGTTGTTTTAATTCCTATATTATTTTATGGTGTGACTTTTTTTTTAAAAAAAAGTATGCCATATTTACATAAACAACAAGATTATTTGGGAAATTTAAATGCAATTGCAGAAAATTATTATTCAGGTCATAAAATAATTCAAAATTTTGATTATATTAATAAAGCATCTAATCAATTTGATGAAGTCAGCTATAAAAATGCATTTTTTCAGAGAAAATCTGTAATGATTAGTGGTTCAATTTTTCCATACAGTAATTTTATTGCCCAATTTTTAGTTGTAGTTGTTGTTTTTATGGTTGCAATTTTTACTGCAAATATAAAACATACTAATTTGTTTTATACTACTCTAAATAATTTAAAAATTGATGGAAATTTAGATCCAAAAATTATTGCGGGTAGAGCTGCTGCATTAATGAGTATATTTATTATTTATTTGAGACAAACTACAAATCCTATATCCCAAATTCTTTCAATTGTTAATCAAATTCAATTGTTGTTTGTTGGTGCATCTAGAGTTTTTGAACTGACAAATTGAGAAAGTGAAAAGCAAGAATATTTAAATGATGAAGCCAAAATTATCTTAAATGACAAATATCAAGATAGATTAAAGGGATTTAAAAAATTATATGATTCTAAGAAAATTAGTTTAGAAGATTATAATTATCAAACTAACAAAATTAATGCTTTATTTAGAGAAAACGATATTCCAAATGAAGAAAAATTAAGTATTTTAAAAGTTACAAATGGTCATGTAAAATTTGAAAATATTAAATTCTCATACTCTGATGATAAAGTTATTCTGAAAAACATTTCATTTGAAGGTAAACCTGGAACTATGAATGCTATTGTAGGTCCAACTGGTTCTGGGAAAACAACAATCATTAATCTACTTGATCGTTTTTATGAATTAAATTCTGGAAGAATTTTGGTTGATGATCAAGATATTTCAAAAGTTTTAAAACATTCCTTAAGAGAAAACATTACAATTGTACTCCAAGAATCATTTCTATTTGGTATTTCGATTAGAGATAATATTTTAGAAGGTAGAAAAGATGCAAGTGAAGATGAAATTATAAATGCAGCTAAAATGTCCAATGCTTGATCATTTATTAAACTTTTACCAAAAGGGCTTGATACAATAGTTGATTATAGCAGTGGATTAAGTGAAGGACAAAAACAATTAATTGCCATTGCTAGAGCTTTTTTGACCAAAGCTAGAATTATTATTTTGGATGAAGCTACTTCATATGTTGATACAAAAACTGAGAAACAAATTCAAAATGCAATGTCTAAACTAATGGAAAATAGGACTTCTTTTATTATTGCTCATAGATTATCAACTATTAAAAATGCTGACAATATTATTGTTATTGAAAATGGTTCATTAATTGAACAAGGGACTCATAATGAATTAATTAACAAAAAAGGTTTATATGCTAAATTAAATAAAACCTGTTTGGTTGAAGAAAGTTAATGTCATCATTTCATACTTCTTTAATTATTAACATATTGGTTATTTTATTAACTATTTTATTAACTACTATATTTTTATGAAAACTAAAAATTGATTCTAAGAATTACAAACTTTTTTTTGCAGCATACATATTTTTTTGAATTCCAATAATGTTACTAAGACCATATAGTGGTTCTGTGCAAAAATTGATTTCAAGTGATTATTTATGACTTGCACTAGTATTAGCTGGTTATGGGTTTGTTGGAATTTTTGCAAGACCAATGGCTGATTTTGTTGCCTTAAAATTTAATAATAGAAAAATAATATTATATTTAGCAGCATTTATAAGTATTGGTTTTTACTTACCATTCATCATTAGACAAACTAATGCAACATCTTTAATTCAATCATTTGGGATTGGTATTGGAGCATCAGTGATTGGTACATATGAATTAATGTTTAAAGAACAATATGGGAAAAATAAATCTTTTTTGACTGTTACAATTCTAGCCATTCCTCCATTAATTGCTGATTTTATCTCCTCACCAATTCAATCAATTATAAAGACTTTTATTTCAAAAAAAAATGAGAAACATCATAGCATAGAATTGTATTCAATTCTTTGAATAATTGCTATTACAATTTTGTTGTTATTTATAGTAATGATTTATTTCGTAAAAGAAAACCGTAATTTAGTTGGGATGCAATATGGTAATAAAATAATTGAAAAAAAAAATCATAATATTTTTATTTTTATTGGAATTATTATGGTCGGTATGATTATTCTTTTTATAAAATTTTCAAATTCAGCATCCATTGCCACTATGCAACTCCAAATATATGAAAAATGAAGTGAAATAAATCTTTCCGCAGCAGAAGGATATTTATCAACAATATTTACTTTTTTCCAATTAATTGGCACTTTTTTTATTGGTTATTTTTTTACAAAAGGAGTAGATAAAATAAAAATATTTTTTATTGGAATATTTTTCTGAGTTATTTACCATTTAATTGGTAGTTTTGTAGCAAACCCTATTGCATATATGATAATTCATAGTTTAAATGGATTTTCATATGGGATTTTATATAATTTATTACTTGGTTTTGTACTATCATATTCTTTTAATAAAAATAAACTAGTCACTCCAATGGGAATTTACCAAAGTTTTTTATCAATTGGAATTACTGCTAGTAGTTTTTTTACACAACTTATTAAAAGTTTTTATCCAAATAATATAAAAATTTTGTCCATTAATGAATTATTAAAACCAACTTTTATTATAAATTTTTCAATTATAGGATTACTATCCTTAATTTCAATCATTTTTCTTTTAATAAATTATTTTGAAAAAAATAAATTTAATATAAAAGAATAATTTAAAATTTATAATTATTTAAAGGATTTTTAAATAATGAATTGATTGGCTCCTTCAAATTATGAATAATTCAATAGCTTTATTAGCAATTTTTTTCTTTTTAAATACTTTCTTGCTAAGTTTTGTATTTAAGAATAAAATGAATACTGTTTCTTTTTCATACAGATATCTTTTTGCTTCCATGTTTCTAATGATAATCTTGTTGATATTTGAATCAATTATTGGATTATTTAAGATTAGCTATGATAAAAGTAGTAATTTTATTGGTTCTGGAACAATTGTATTTCTTATAATTCAACTAATGTTATTATTAGTTTATTTGATAAATTGGAAATCATATAAAATTAATTTTGATATAAAATTGGACAAAATTTTGTTTTTTTCCTTCATTTTGATATTCATTTTAGGGATATATTATGGTTTTATTTTAAAAACTAAAATTCAATTTGATATTGACTCTTCACATGATTGATATTCTGCATTTGGATCTTCTTTTAAAATGCTAATATCAGTTACTTCTGTAACTAATAATGATAAAATAAACAATTTTCTAATAAAAAATGTAGTTAATATTTATTTATTATCATTAATATCTTTCTCAATCAACTCTCTAGGTAATAATAATTTTTTCATAATTATAAAAAAATTTTCATTTACTATTTTTATTATGTCGATATTTCTTTTAATTAAATCAATTAATAATAATGTTTGTTTTTTATTTATGATGGTTTATTTAATTAATTTATATAGCTTTTACTCAAATCATAGAGATAGTATTTTAAATGATGGTGATAAAAATAATGTATTAATTTTTACAATGTTATCAATTATATGTTTTAATTATTGATTTTTATTAATCACAATAATTTTAGGTTTTTTATTTATAATATATTCTTTTAAATTTAGAACTACAGTTACAATTATTGAATCTTTTAAAATCATTAATTTTATGTTTTTAGCTATGGCTCTTAGCCTAACCAGTTTTAAAATGCAAATTGTAGGGGATAATGGTTTCTTTTTTTATACAAAAATATTTTTAACTATTATTTTGCTTGGTATTTTTTTTATATTTGCTTTTTTACATAATCTAATTAAAAATAACCAAAAATACCGAGTTTATTTTTACAAAATTGGTTTAATTTCCACTAATAATTTTAATAAAATTTTTTTAGTTTTATTATTCTCAGAATATTTTATTATTTTAATTTTAATACTTGTAAAGGTAATTATTATTTATGAACCTAATTCTTTTAAAATGACAATAAATAATATTTTCAGATTTTTTAGTATTAAAGAGCATGACCATAAAACAACTATTTTCTTTTTCTTGTTTTGGGTAATGGCAATTTTAATTTGATCATTTGTTTCCTTTTACAAGCGAGTTTTAATAAAAAAATACAATTTTAAAAAAATAAAATTTAATTTAAATTTCCTTTATATTAGTTTTTTTTCTATATGAATCTTTTTTAACCCTTTATTTTCTCAAGTTATTTGGATTATTTTAAATGATAAATATATAAAAGGATTTTTTAATATTGGAATTAATAATTTTGGACAAACAATTTCATTCCTAAATATAATATGAGTCTTACCAATTTTAATAATAATTTTGAGATTTAATGAAGATATGTATAAAATAAGATTAAATTGGAAATATATATTATCTTTAGAAATAGTATTTAATACAATTTTATTATCATTCCCAATATACCAATTTATTATTACCAATCATAAGGATTTACATGGATTTTAAGAAAAGAATTGAGCATTTAGTTAATCATTTAAAAAAATGGGAATATGAATATTACAATGATAATAATCCTTCTGTAAGTGATTATGAATATGATGCATATCTTAAAGAATTGATTGAACTAGAAGTTAAATATCCACAATATAAGATTTATAATTCTCCAACTGATAGAGTTGGTGGAACTGTGAGCAAAAAATTTAAAAAAATAAAGCATACTACAAAAATGTTATCTTTATCAAATGCTTTTAATTATGAAATGGTTGAAAAATTTCACAGCGACATTAATAAAGTATGTAATAATTTTGATGGTTTTGTTATTGAACCAAAAATTGATGGATTAAGTATTAGCATTCAATATGAGAATGGTCATTTAGTTAAAGCCTTAACTAGAGGAGATGGTATATTTGGTGAGGATGTAACTAATAATGCTAAAACCATTTATGATATTCCTTTAGAAATCAAATATAAAAAATTATTGGAAGTTAGGGGAGAAGTTTATTTATCAAAAGAAGAGTTTGAGAAATTAAATAAAAATTCAATAACAAAATTTGCAAATCAAAGGAATGCAGCAGCTGGTTCTATGAGAGTATTGGATTCATCTATTACTGCAAAAAGAAAATTAAATTGCTTTTTTTACATGATCATTAACCCTGATAATCATGATTTAAATACTCAATTTGAAGTAATAAGTTTTTTGAACAAAAATGGTTTTAAAACTTCATCTGTAATTAGTCATGAAACTGATTTAAAAAATGTTTGAAGAAAAATTTTAGAAATTCAAAATTATCAAAAAAACTACAATTTTGATTGCGATGGCGTTGTAATCAAAGTAAATAAACTAAGTTTATATCAAATTATTGGAGAAACATCAAAATTTCCAAAATGAGCAATTGCTTATAAATTTCCTGCAGAAATAAAGCAATCTAAATTATTAAATATTATTGTATCAGTTGGCAGGACTGGAAAAATAAATTATATTGCAGAAATTGTACCAATTAATATTAATGGAACAATAGTAACTAATGCAACCTTGCATAATTATGATTATATTAAATCAAAAAATATTTTAATAAATGATTGAGTTAATGTTCTCAAAGCAGGAGAAATTATTCCAAGAATTATTAGTGTTGATTATGATAAAAGAGATGGTAATGAAATATATTTTCCGATCCCTTATATTTGTCCTTCTTGCGGTTTTAAATTAGTAAGCTACACTAATGAAATTGATCTATATTGTACAAATGATAATTGTCAAGATAAAAAAATAGAATCCTTGATTCATTTTTGTAGCCGCAATGCTATGAATATTGAGGGATTATCAAAAAAAATAATTACCAAGCTTTTTAAAAATAAATTTATTGAAAAATGACAAGATTTTTACAATTTAGATGATAAGAAAGAGTTTATAATGAATGCAGACTTGAATCTTAAAGAAAAATCACTTAATAATCTTTTAAAATCAGTTGAGAAATCAAAATCTAATTCACTTGAAAAATTATTATTTGCTTTAGGAATTAGACACATTGGTGAAAATGCTTCAAAAAAATTAGCAAAATCTTTTTTTTCATTAGATAATTTGGCAAGATCGTCTAGTGAACAAATTCTTATAGTTGATGAAATTGGTTATAAAATGGCAGAATCTTTAACAACTTATTTTAAAATTAACCCCATAGATGAGTTAGTTAATTTTTTAGACTTAAAAAAAATTAACTATGTTTATAAATCAGAAATGCTTGATTTTAATGATTATTACATGGATTCTGCTTTATTTAAGAAATTTGGTAATAAGAAAATTGTCATCACTGGTTCTTTTCCAACAAAAAGAATTATAATAAAGGAAATTCTTGAAAATAAATTTCTAATGAAAGTTATAAATAAAATTTCAAAAGAAACTAATTTTCTTTTAATTGGAGAAGGATTTACCCAATCTAAGTTTGATATTGCTAAAAAACTTAGCATTGAGATTATTGATTATGAATTTTGAAAAGAAAATAACAAAAATTAGATAGAATATAATAAAGATTGTATTTTTAGGGTAATTATGGAAACAAGAGGGACATTAATAATATTTAGTGGACCAAGTGGTGTTGGCAAAAATACTGTAATAGATAAAATTATTTATAGAGAAAAAGTAGATTTATATATTAATATTTCAATGACTACCAGAATAAAAAGACCTCACGAAATTGATGGAGTTGATTATTATTTTGTTACTAAAAAAATATTCGAAGAAAATATTGCAAATAATCAATTACTTGAATGAGCAGAATTTGCTGGAAATTTTTATGGTTCTCCCATTAAACAAATTAATGATGCAATCGAAAATGGTAAAAATGTTGTTTTAGAAATTGAAGTTCAAGGTGCTCTTCAAGTTATGGAAAAATTAAAATCATTTAAATATTTATCAATTTTTTTAGTTCCTCCATCAATTGAAGAATTGAAGAAAAGATTAGAATTAAGAAATACTGAAACTAATGAAATGATTTTGGCAAGATTAGAAAAAGCCAAAAAAGAATTAGAAATTTCTGCTTTATATGAGCATGTTATTATTAATGATGACCCTGACCATGCTGCTATTATAATTGAAAAAATAATAATTAATCATTTGAGAAGTAAAAATGAGACAGATTTATAATTTTACATTTTCTCAATTACAGGATTTTTTGATAGAAAATGATAATAAAAAATACATAGCAAAACAAATATTTGAATGGATTTATTTGAAACAGGTTAATTCATTTAAAGAAATGACAAATATTTCTAATGAAAATATAAAATTTTTAGAAAAGAATATTAATTTTTCTCTGCCCAATATCATTGAAACTAAAATTGACAAGAAGGATGAAACAACAAAATTCTTAATTAAATTAGACTCAGAAGATATTATTGAAACTGTTTTAATGAAATTTGATTATGGTTACAGTGTTTGTATTACAACTCAGGTTGGTTGCAACATGGGATGTAGTTTTTGTGCTTCTGGTTTAACAAAAAAACTTCGAAATTTAGAGGTTTCAGAAATGGTTTCACAAATTATGATTGTTAATAAATGACTATTTGCAAAACATAAAAAATTAATATCAAGAATTGTAGTGATGGGCATTGGAGAACCATTTGATAATTATGATAATCTTATTTATTTTTTAACAATTATTTCAGATCAAAATGGTTTGAATATTAGTCAAAGACATATTACAGTTTCAACCTGTGGAATTGTTCCAAAAATAAAAATATGATCAGAAATGAAAAAACAATATAATTTAGCAATTTCCTTTCATGCAAGCAATGATTTTATAAGAAGTAAGTTAATGCCAATTAATAAAATATATTCAATTGAAAATTTATTAAATATGATGGATTATTATCATAGTCTAAATAATAGAAGAATCACAATTGAGTACATTTTACTAGATAATATAAATGATTCTGATGAAAATGCCCTTGAATTAGTCAAAATATTTCGCAATCGACTAGTATATATTAATTTAATTCCATATAATAATGTTGTAGAGATGATTATGTATAAAAAAAGTAAAAGAATTAAAGAATTTTATGAAATTTTAAAATCTCATCATTTAACAGTAACCATTAGGCAAGAAAAAGGTAGTTCTATTAATGCTGCCTGTGGACAATTACGTTATTTAAAGTTAAAGGAGTCATAGATGATTTTATTATACGAAACTGATATTGGTTCAGTTAGAAAAGATAATGAAGATAAGTGTTGATCTGGTTCAAATAAATCTGATGATAAATTTTTAATAGTTTGCGATGGACTTGGCAGTTATAAGGGAAGTAAGAATGCAGCTAGAATTGTTGTTGAAAATTTTGTTAGTGCATTTAAAGAAGGGTCATATCAAGAAAGCAAATATATTGAAGAATGATTTAATAGTGTGATTGAATATTCACGAAAATTATTTGCACTAGAAATTCGTCTAAACCCAACATACATGCAAATGTCAACTACAATTGTTGCAACTTTGATTATTAAAAATGAAGTTCATTTATTTTGAATGGGTGATTCACGCGCTTATATGATTAATATGAATGATTCTACACAAATTACTAAAGATCATAATTTATTAAGTAAATTAATCGATGAAAATTATTCACCTTATTTTATTAAAAAATTTAAATCTAACTTATATGCAATAACATCATATGTTGGGATTTCCTCTTTAAATTTAGAAAAGGGTTATAAAAAATTATCATTGAAAGAAAATGAAATTATTTTTTTATCATCAGACGGTTTTCATAATTTTATGAACATTAATAAATTGTATGAAAAATTTAATAATACACTAAATATAAATTTAGTTGGTAGAGAATTAATTAATGAAGCTCTATCAAATGGCAGTGATGATAATATATCATTTTCTGCACTAATTAACATTAAAGAAGATAATAATTAATTTAATGGACTTAATTTAGATTAATGATAAAATCAATTATATAAATGAATAATTTATAAAAGAGGATCAAAATGAAACAGAGAAGTAAACCTTGAAAAATATTTTTAGGAGTAAAAATAGTGCTTTCACTAATAATTATTACTGTCTTATCTTTGATGGTTTATGATCAATTAGCAATTGATTTTGGTACAAAATTACATATCAAGGGTGTTGGGATATTAAAAGCCTTTAAAGTAGAAGAATTTTTTAATAAATATAAAGCAACTGATAAATTTAGATTAATTGGTTATTATATGGCTTTTTATGGATCTGTTGCATTATTTATTTTTATAATTTTTTCAATGTTTTTAGGACTAATTCCAGTCTTTGGTAAACTTATTTTAATGATATTTTCAATTTTACCTGCAGTTTCTATTTTTGTAATTATTATTGGGACTTTAATAATTTCAGGAACAATTCCAAATCCAGGCCTTTCAGTATCACATTCAATTATTTAATAATTTATTTAGAATCAAAAATATTTTTAATATTTTTGATTTTTATTGTTTTTTTAAAAATAAATATTAAAATAGTAATGGTAGATATTTATATAAAATAAGTTTATAATATATTTATATATAAATTGAATGCTATATGGAGAAGAAAATATGAATAGAAGAGCACTTAAAAAAGAATGAAAAATCTATAAAAAAGAATGCAAGAGGAATAATGAAAGCTTTATTTCATTTGAAGAATTTATTGAAAAAGCTTTAGCTGAACAAGAAGTAAATAATTCTAGTGAAGGTGAATCAGTTCCAAAAGAAAATATAGAAGGTGAAGATACTGAAGAAAACATTGATGACCCAATAAATTTAATTGATATAAATGATTCAGAGTCGAAAACTAGATGTATATGTAAAGAAGATTGTGAATGTCATGAATTAGGTGCTGAATGTACATGTGATCTTGATTGCGGATGTGAAAAGGAAACAGTTTACACATCTACGTCTAAAACAACTCAGCTTAAATGGGAAGATGCACAAAATTACGAGGAATATTTAAACAATCTTCCTACGGATGTTAAATATTCTGAACTAGAACCTGAATTGTGAAAGACAATTAAGAATACTGATACTTTTAAAAATGTTGAATGTACAGATGTTCAATCAGCAGCACTTGATGCTGAGCAAGTTTTAGAAAATTATAGAAAACTTTTTTCAAAAGTAAAAAAACAAGATTCAAATACAAAAAAAGGTAACACTAAAAAAGTTACAACCAAAAAAGTTACAACAAAAAAAGTTGAAGTTAAAAAAGGTAATACTAAAAAAGTTGATACAAAAAAAATTACTCCTAAAAAAGGGAATAATAAAAATAAATCAAAAAAATAAATCAAATTTAAAAAAGAATTAATTAATTATTTAAATATTTAATTCTTTTTTTTATTAATCTTGTTTGTTAATAGTGAACAAACAGGAGATAATTAATGAAAAAAACTAAAAAAATAACTTTATCATTATTTTTTACAATTCTTTTATCATTTTCTTTATCAGTTACTGGATTAATATATGGTTTAATCCGCCAGTTTAATCAAGTAAAAGTTGAAATAAATGGTAATAATGATTATGGTATTATTGATGCTTTAATAAGTGACGATCAAATTTCTGACATTATTATTTTTGATAATGGTAAATACCAATTTAGCAAATTAAATGCTGATGCTTTAGGGATATATATATTTGATTCAGCTTTAAAATATTCTCAGCTTCCTTTCAAAAATGTTAAAAAATATTGTCAATATAGCCTAAAAGATGAAATAAATGATGATAAAAATGAGATAAAATTTAATTTTCATTTATATGATTTAAATATTAAAAAGAATTATGATTTTTTATTATTAATTAAAATATTAAAATAATAAAGTATATTTTATATAATTATTTTAATAATTAATAAATTGAGGACACATGAAAAATATTAAATTAAATATTAAGGAAACAGAAATTGAAGTAATATATACTTTTAATAATGCTGAATGAAAAAAAATAATAGGACAAGAAGAGAAAAAAATTTTAAAAACTATAAAAGTACCAGGTTTTCGAGTTGGAACTAAAGCTGCTCAAGATCAAGCAAAAAAAATGGTGAATAATAATGATATTTTAAATCATTCTATTGACCCTGCTTTGAAGCATGCAATTAAAATTATTGTTACCTCTGAAGAGTTTAAAAAAAATGAAGCAACATTGATTAATAATTCTCCAACAGTTGATATTTTAAAACTAAGCAATGAAGAATTGGAAATAGCATACAAGTTTAAGAAGATTCCTTCTATAAAGGTACCTGATTTAAAAGATTTTGTTTTAAAAGCAAAAATTAAAAAAATTAGTAATACTGACATTGAATCAGAAATTGAAAGATTCCAAAAAGAAAAATCAATTTTAATTTCTAAAAGTGATGGCAGCATTGAAAAAGGAGATTTTGTAACCTTTGATTTTAAAGGATTTCTAGATGATGAACCCTTTGAAAATGGAGAGGCAAAAAATTATGAATTAGAAATTGGTTCTAATCAATTTATTCCAGGATTTGAAGACCAAATGATTGGAATGAAAGTAAATGATGAAAAAAAATTACATGTAAATTTTCCAGAGAATTATCAGGAAAAAAAATTAGCAGGGAAACCCGTTGCCTTTGATATAAAAATTCATGACATTAAAACTAAGCAAATGCCTGAATTAAATGATGATTTTGTTAAAGATTTAGAATTGGAAAAAATTAATACTTTAGAAGATTTAAAAACAAAAATAAAATTAGATTTAAAAGAAAGAAATAAATTAGACTTTATGAAAAATGTGGAAGAAGAATTTGTCAATTTTATTTCTGAATCATCAAAATTAAGCTATGATGAAGAATTTTTGTACCAAAACGAATGTCAACAGATTTTAGAAAAAAACAAACAACAATTACAGCAATATGGAATTGATTTTGAACAATTTAAAAAAATGACTGGAATGACTGATGAAAAATTTCATCAGCAAGCTGCAGCTGAAGCTAGAAAACTTTATATTTATAAATTGGCAATGGATGAAATTATTCTTCAAGACAAGGAAAAATTATCTGAAGAAGAATTAAATGATGAAATTGAAAATATTGCCAAACAATCAAAAAAGACAGTAAAAGAAATTTTAGAAATTATTGGCTCAAACATTGATTTATTTAAAAAAGATATTCTAAGAATTAGAAAAGCAAAAAAAATTATTGATAAGTTAATAAAGTAAATTTAGTTTATAAAGGAAAATTTTATGAGTGAAAAAAGTAAAAAAAATCAATCACAAAAAATTGTTATAGAAAAAATAGACAAAATAATTCATTTAGGCCCAATTGCTAGTGAACCTAAAATTATGGCTAAGAAAAAATTGCCTGTTATTATGACAAGAGCCATAGTTATGTTTTCGGGACTAACTACTTCTTTGGAAGTTGGCAGAGAAAGATCAATTCATAGTATTAATGAATCTATTACTAATTATGATGGCTATATGATTCAAGTATGTCAAAAAGATCCTAATAGTTTTGAGCCAAAGTTAAAAGATCTTTATTCTATTGGTAATTTATGTAAAGTTGTGATTACTAAAACTCATGAAAATAATGATATTAGTATTAATATTACAGCTATTGATAGAGTTGTAATAAAAGAAATTGAAGATTCTGAAAAGTTTAACCTCGCAATTTTTGATGAGTTTTTAGAAAAATCAGTCTTAACTGAAGAAAATAAAGAAATTATTCTTGAGTCATATGAATCAATTCGGGATGATATTGGCAAAAATAAGAATTTTGATGCTGTAGAAATCAAAAAATTATTTAATGTAGGGAAAGTTTCCTCTAAATCTCTTGATATATTATGTTCTCTATTAAATAATGATTTCATTGAAAAACAAAGAATTCTTGAAGAATTAGATATTAATAAAAGAACAACTTTATACACAGCATTATCAATTCCCAAGGAAACTGCTGATGGAATTGATGAAAAAATTTCTCGAAGAATTTCATCAAATTTAGCCAAGCAACAAAAAGAATTTTATTTAAGAGAAAGAATTAAGACTATTAAAGAAGAATTAGGAGATATTACAAATAAAAAAGATGATGTAGATGCATTAAGGGAAAAAGTTAATAATAATCCTTATCCAGAAAGTATTAAAGAAAAGATTCTTTTTGAAATCAGTCGAATAGAATCATCATCTAATTCAAATGAAGCTAGTGTTGTTAAAACTTACATAGATCTATTATTAGCACTTCCTTGATGACAAAAAACTGAAGACAATTCAAAAATTGAAGATGTTGAAAGTATTTTAAATAAAAATCATTATGGACTTGAGACTGTAAAAGAAAGAATTATTGAATATCTAGCAATCAAAATGAGATCTCCTAAAGTTAAAGGATCAGTTATTTGTTTAGTTGGTCCACCAGGTGTTGGTAAAACATCTCTAGCTATTTCAATAGCAGAAGCACTTGGAAAAAAATTCTGTAAAGTTTCATTAAATGGAATGAGAGATGAATCTGAAATTAAAGGACACAGAAAAACATATATCGGGGCAATGCCTGGAAGAATAATTAGAGAAATGAAGAAGGTTGGAGTTATCAATCCTTTGTTTCTACTTGATGAAATTGATAAATTAAGTAGTGATCAAAGAGGTGATCCTGCAGCAACTTTATTAGATATTTTAGACATTGAGCAAAATGCTCATTTTTCTGATAATTATGTTGAAGAAGACTACAATTTAAGCAATGTTTTATTTATTGCAACTGCAAATTATGAAGAAAATATTCCATCTCCACTTTTAGATAGACTAGAAATTATTCGTTTAAGTTCTTATACTGAACTTGAAAAACAATCAATTGCAGAAAAATATTTAGTTAAAAAAATTCTTGATGAATCAAATATAACTACTAAAGAATTATTATTCACCTCTGGAGCAATTGAGTATATTATAAAAAATTATACAAGAGAAGCTGGTGTAAGAGAACTTGAAAGAAAAATCAGGGAAATTTCTCGTAAATTTGTTGTTTTATTATCAAAAAATGAGATATCAAATGATATTATTTCACAGACTAATGTTAATAAATATTTAAAAAAAGAAATTTATGAAAATACTATGAAGGATGAAAATTCTATTCCTGGAGTAGTTAATGGAATGGCATACACAAGTTTTGGAGGTGATTTACTACCGATTGAAGTTTCCTTTTCATCTGGCAAGGGCAAAATAGTTATTACAGGAAATTTAAAAGAAACTATGAAGGAATCTGCTTCTGTTTCTGTTGCATTTGTTAGAAGCAATGCAATTAAGTATGGAGTAGAAATTGATTTTTCTACAATAGATATTCATATCCACGTTCCAGCTGGTGGAATTCCTAAGGATGGACCTTCTGCTGGTGTAGCAATTACAACAGCATTATTATCTGCATTGAAAAAATTCCCTATTCCAACTAATGTTTCTATGACAGGGGAAATTACTCTTAGAGGGAAAGTAACAATTATTGGTGGTGTAAAAGAAAAAGTAATATCTGCTTCTAGAGCTGGTGTTACAGAAATATTTATGCCAAAAGCCGATGAACGTTATATTGATGAAATTCCCAAAGAGGTCTTAAGATTAGTAAAAATTAATTTAGTTAGTTTTTATGATGAAATTTTTAATGCATTGTTTTTAAATAAAGTTTAAATTAATTAATTTTCCCTATTGGTAAAATATTAATTATTTTAAATAAAATGGCACAAAAATAAAAAAAGGATTATTATGGCAATTAAAAAAAGTATTCGGTTAGAATGCAAAGAATGTAAAAGTATAAATTATTTAACTGAAAAAAATAAAAAAACTCATCCAGATAAATTGGAATTGAAAAAATTTTGTAACAAGTGTAGACTACAAACTGCTCATATTGAAACTAAAAAGAAATAGTTATGAAAAATTTTGAAGAAAAAATTAAATTTTCTATTTGTCTTGAAAAGCTAAAGCAGTTGAATGCTGATGCTCTTTTTTTTAGATCAAAGCAGAATCGTTTTTGAAGCACTGGTTTTCCTTCTTCTGAAGGTTTTGTTGTTATTACAAAATCAGAAATTTATTGTTTTTTAGATGGTAGATATTATGAAAAAGCGAAAATATTTTTTAGTAATACTACAGTTAAATTGAAAAAATTAGTTAATTTGAAATCAGTTATTAATTTCCTAAAGGAAGATGATATTAAAATTTTATTAGTGGAAGAAGAATATTTAACAATTAATTATTATTTATCCCTACAAAAGGAAAATTTTGATTTAATAAATATTAATACTCAAGAATTAAGAATTTTAAAAACTCCTTTTGAATTAGAAAAATTAACAAAAGCTGCAAAAATAGCTACTGAAGCAATGGAATGATTGAAAACAAATATTAAACCCGGAATGACTGAATTAGAAGTTGCTGCAATGTCAACTCATAAAATGTTAATGCTTGGTGCTGAAAAAATTTCTTTTGATCCAATTATTGCATCTGGAATTAATGGGGGATTTCCCCATCATAATCCAACTAATAAAAAAATTGAAGATGGTGAATTCGTAACAATCGATATGGGTTGTATTTATGAAGGATATTGTTCTGATTTAACTAGAACATTTCCAATTGGAAAACCTAAATCAATTCAAATGCAAAAAATTTATGATATTGTTTTAAATGCAAATTTAGTTGGCATTGATTCAGTTAAATCAGGACTAACTGGGAAAGAAATAGATAAATTAACAAGAGATGTTATTAATAAAGCAGGTTATGGAGAATATTTTATTCATAATACAGGTCATGGAGTTGGAATTGATATTCATGAACTACCAAATGTATCTCAGAACTATGATAAAGTTATTAACGAAGGATCAGTTATAACCATAGAACCGGGTATCTATATTCCTGGTGTTGGTGGTGTGAGAATCGAAGATGATGTATATGTAACCAAAGATGGTCATATTGTATTAACTTCTGGATCAAGCAAATAATTTATATATACAAGATTTTAATTATAAATTAGCACTTTGATAATAAGAGTGCTAATTTTTTGTTATTATATTTATATAAAAATTAAATAAGGAGATATTATGTCTAGTAATAGAATATTAGGTATCGATTTAGGTACCACAAATTCATGTGTTTCAATTATTGAAAATGGAACACCAAAAATTATTGAAACACCAGAAGGGAAAAGAACAATCCCATCTGTTGTTGCTTTTAAAGGAACTGAAGTTATTGTTGGTGATGCTGCTAAAAGACAGATGATTACTAATAAGGATACAATTAGTTCAATTAAAAGAATTATGGGAACTTCTAAAAAAGTAACTATTAAAAATAAAGAATATTCCCCTGAAGAAATTTCTGCAAAAATTCTTGCATATATTAAAGAAATAGCTCAGGAAAAACTTGGGGTTAAAATTGATAAAGCTGTTATTACAGTGCCAGCATATTTTAATGATGCTCAAAGACAAGCGACTAAAAATGCTGGCAAAATAGCAGGACTGACCGTTGAAAGAATTATTAATGAACCAACTGCTGCTGCTTTAGCTTATGGAATTGAAAAAATTGGCAAAGAACAAAAAATCATAGTTTATGATTTGGGTGGAGGAACATTTGATGTTTCTGTTCTTGATATGTCTGAAGGAACATTTGAAGTACTTTCAACTAGTGGAGATAATGATCTTGGTGGTGATGATTGAGATAATAAAATTATTGATTGATTATCAAATGAAGCTAAAACTGAATTTGGTATAGATTTAAAAAATGATAAAATGGCTTTTCAGAGATTAAAGGATGCTTCTGAAAGAGCCAAAATAGAATTATCTGGTCAAAAAGAAACTACAATTCAATTACCATTTATTGCTCAAAATAGTTCTGGACCAATTAATTTAGAAAGAGTATTAACAAGATCAAAATTTGAAGAATTAACAAGAGATTTATTAGAAAGAACTAAAAAACCTGTCTTAGATGCTTTAAAAGAATCTAAATTAAGTGCTAGTGAAATTGATAAAGTTTTATTAGTAGGTGGTTCAACTAGAATGCCTGCAGTTCAACAATTAGTAAGAGAGTTATTAAAAAAAGACCCTGATAAAACTATCAACCCAGATGAAGTTGTCTCAATTGGGGCAGCAATCCAAGGTGGGGTTTTAACTGGAGATGTTAATGATATCTTACTATTAGATGTAACTCCATTAACACTTAGTATTGAAACTCTTGGAGGAGTTGCAACTCCATTGATCCCAAGAAATACAACTATTCCTATTTCTAAATCACAAGTATTTTCAACTGCTTCTGATAATCAACCTTCTGTTGATGTTCATGTTACTCAAGGTGAAAGACCTTTGGCTATGGATAATAAATCATTAGGAAGATTCCAATTAGGAGGAATTCAACCAGCTCCAAGAGGAACACCGCAAATTGAAATTACTTTCAATATTGATGCTAACGGGATTTTAAATGTAAAAGCTGTTGATAAAAAAACTAATATTGCAAATAGTATTACAATATCTGGAAGTTCTGGTTTATCAGAAGAAGAAATTCAGAGAATGGTAAAAGATGCTGAAGCAAACCAAGAAGAAGATAAGAAGCGTAAAGAGGAAATAGATATTAGATATTCTTGTGAATCTTTTATTAGTTTAGTAAAAAAAGAATTAGAAGCTCCAGAATCTAGCAAAATAGATTCATCAATTAAAGAAAAATTATCAAATGAAATCAAAGAACTTGAAACATTATTAAATGATAATAAGCTTCAAGAATGTAAAACTAAAATGGAAGATATCCAAAAAACATTACAAGAATTCCAAACTGTTAAAGCAAGTCAAGCTGTTCCAAATGAACCAAACAATAGTTCTGAAGAAGAAGTAAAAAACGATTCTAGTGAAGAACCAAAAAATAATTAAATAAATATAAAAAATCAAAAACTTTTGTTTTTGATTTTTTATATTTTAAACTATTTTTATTTTAGAGTTTTTTAATTGTATAATAATGGAATATTATGAAAACTGTTTTTTCTGTAATAATTATTGATTTTGGAAGCCAATATACAAATTTAATTATCAAAGAAGTAAAAAAATTTGGTATTGTTGTTAATGTTTGTAATGAAAATGATTACAGCAAATTTTTAAATGAGAATGTCAAAGGAATTATTCTAAGTGGCGGGCCACAAAGTGTGAATGGAATTAAAAATATTTCTATATTTGATAAATTATTTTTGTCTGGTGTTCCAATATTTGGGATCTGTTATGGCTTACAATTGATTGCAAAATATTTTGGAGGAATTGTTGCTACTTCTTCAGAAAGAGAATTTGGTAAAGCGAAAATTAAAAAAGATAATCAGTGTTCATTATTTGATGATATAAATTTTGATGATCAAAATAATGTTTGAATGTCTCATTCAGATAATGTTAAAAAAATACCAGAAGGATTTAAGGTTACTGCTTGATCAAATGATATTGTTGCAGCTTTTTCTAAAAATAATATTTATGGTGTTCAATTTCACCCAGAAGTTAATAATACACAAATGGGCGAAAAATTATTTTTCAATTTCATTACAAAAATTTGTAAAATTAAATCTAATATTACTTTTACCAATATTATTGAAGAAAAAGTTATTCAAATTAGAAAGGAAGTTAAAGGAAATAATGTTCTTTTAGCTCTTTCTGGTGGAGTTGATTCATTAGTTGCTAGTGTTTTGATAAATAAAGCAATTGGCAAGAAATTGCATTGTTTTTTTGTTGATAATGGATTAAATAGAATGGATGAAGTTTTGGAAACAATTTCATTTTTGAGAAAAAAATATTCGATGAATATAAAAATAATAGATGCTAAAAAACTTTTTTTAGAAAAATTAAAAAATATTAAAAGTCCTGAAAAGAAAAGAAAAATTATTGGTAAATTGTTTATTGATGTTTTCCAAAATGAAACTAATAATGATAAAAAATATCAGTATTTAGCTCAAGGGACAATTCTTTCAGATGTAATTGAATCATCATTTAGTTCAAAGGCGAGTTGCATGATAAAATCTCATCATAATGTTGGTGGGTTGCCAACTAATATGAAAATGAAAGTTATTGAACCTTTAAAAGATTTATTAAAACATGAAGTTAGAAATCTTGGAAAAGAGCTAGATATCCCCGAAGAATTTGTATACCGTCAACCAGTTCCAGGTCCAGGATATGCTGTTAGAATTTTAGGAGATGTTGATCAAAGTAAATTAGATTTAATTGCAAAAGTTGATAGAATTTTTGTTTCTCAATTGAAAAAATGGAATCTTTACTATCAAACATCACAGGCATTTGTTGTATTATTACCTGTTAAATCAGTTGGTGTGATGGGTGATTATCGTACATATGAAGGAGTTATTGCTATTCGCTCTGTTGAGACGAAAGATTTTATGACAGCAAAATTTAGTCATCTTCCTTGGGAATTTTTAGAAGAAGTAAGTACAAAAATTATAAATGAGGTTGCAGGAGTTAATCGTGTTGTTTATGATATAACAACAAAACCACCAGCAACAATTGAATGGGAGTAATTATGAATAATTTTAAAAATATGTCAGAGGGAATTACTTTTGCAGATGTTTTGTTAGTCCCCCAAAAATCTAGTATTTTGCCTTCAGAAGTTATATTAAAAACAAATTTAACAAGTAATATAATTCTTAATATTCCATTAGTTAGTGCTGCTATGAGTTCTGTTACAGAATCTAAGATGGCTATTTCTATTGCCCGTTCTGGCGGAATTGGCATTATTCATAAAAATATATCAATTGAAGAACAAGCAAACCAAGTTGATATAGTTAAAAGAAGTGAAAGTGGAATGATAACTGATCCAATTAGTGTTTATATTGATTCAACAATTTATGATATTAATCAAATTATGAAAAAATATAAAATCTCTGGATTACCAGTTGTTGACAAAGGTAATTACTTACAGGGGATTATTACAAATCGTGATATTAAATATGTAACTTCTAATCAAAAATTAATTTCTGTAAAAGAATTTATGACTCCTTTAAAGAAATTAATAGTTGCTAAAGAGGGTATTAAGTTAGAAAAAGCTAAAGAAATATTGTGAAAAAACAGAATTGAAAAGTTACCACTAATTAATGATAATGGACAATTAAAAGGTTTGATTACTTCTAAAGATATTGACAAATCAATTATTTATCCTTTAGCATCAAAAGATAAACTTGGAAGATTACTTGTTGGAGCAGCAGTTGGAACTAGCCCTGATACTTTAGAAAGAGTAACAAAATTAGAAGCTGCTGCAGTTGATGTGATAGTAATTGATTCTGCACATGGGCATTCTTCTAGAGTAATTGATACTATTAAATTAATTAGAACAAAATTTCCTAAACTAGAAATAATTGCTGGGAATATTGTTACAAAAAAAGCTGCTATGGATTTAATTGAGGCAGGAGCTAATGCTATCAAAGTAGGTGTTGGTCCTGGTAGTATTTGTACTACAAGAATAATTGCAGGAGTTGGTTATCCACAATTATCAGCAATTTCTGAAGTCTACGAATATGCTAAAACAAAAAAAATTCCTGTAATTGGTGATGGTGGAATTAAATATTCTGGTGATATTACAAAAGCATTAGCTGCTGGAGCAAGTGCTGTAATGTTAGGAAGTATATTTGCAGGATCTGAAGAAAGCCCTGGTGAAGAAATTGTTCTAAATGGTCGAAAATACAAGAGTTATATTGGAATGGGAAGCATTGGAGCAATGAGTAAAGGTTCTAGTGATAGATATTTTCAATCTGAAACTGATTCAGGTAAATTTGTTCCTGAAGGAATTGAATCACGTGTTCCCTATAGAGGAAAAGTTAATGATATTATATATCAGTTAGTTGGTGGTGTAAAAAGTGGAATGGGTTATTGTGGCTGTAAAACAATTTTAGAATTGGTGGAAAATGCTAAATGAGTTAAAATATCAAATGCTAGTCTTCAAGAATCACATCCTCACGGTGTAGTAATTACAAAGGAATCACCTAATTATCAAATTAGTGATTAAAATTAATAGAAGGTTTGAATGAAAAAAATTGCAATAATAATGGGTTCAAAAAATGATTATGAACATTTAAAATCTATTTTTGATTTATTTGATAAATTTAAATATCCTTATGATATTTTAGTTGTTTCAGCTCATCGAACTCCAAAATGAATGTTTGAATTTGCAGAATCTGCACATGAAAAATATCTTATAATTTTGGCTGCTGCTGGAGGAAGTGCCCATCTTCCTGGAATGGTTGCATCTATTACTGTTTTACCAGTGATAGCTATTCCAATAAAATCGCAAAGTTTTAACGGAATTGATGCAATTCTTTCAATGATTCAAATGCCAAATGGTTCGCCTGTTGCAACTATTGGTTTAGATCGACCAATTAATGCTGCTTTATTAGCATTGAAAATTTTAGCTCTTAGTAATGATAATTTAAGAAAACAATTAATAGAATACAAAAATGAAATAAAAGAAGAAGTATTAAAAAACAAATTAATCAAGAATAACTAACATGAAGACAGAAAAAAGACAACTAAAAATTGGTATTATTGGAGGTGGACAACTTGCAATGTTTCTTTCAATATCTTGCAAAAAATTTAATTTAAAAACAGTTGTGTTGGAGTCATCAAAAGAATGTAGTTCATATGGTGAATGTGATGAATTAATTATTGGAGACCAAAGTAGCTTAGATAATTTAGAAAAACTATTTCATAAAGTTGATTATGTTATTTTTGAAAATGAAAATATTGACATTGAGAATTTAAAATTAATTGAGGAAAAATATCCAAATAAATTAATTCAAAAAAGATTTATTATGCAAATTTCTCAAAATCGTTTGAATGAAAAAATTTTTTTAAACAGTGTTGGTGTTCCAACTGCTCCTTATTTATCTATTGGTAATTTTTGTGATATTGATTTGGCATTTAAATTGTTTCAATCAGATTTAATTATTAAAGCAATCAGATTTGGCTATGATGGAAAAAATCAGATATTAGTTTCAAAGGAAAATTTTTGCAAAAAAAAGGAAGAAATTGAAATTTTTTTAAAATCTAATCAATCTTTAATTGAAAAAAAATTGGATTATAAATATGAGATTTCGTTAATTGGAACTTATGAAAATCATAAATCAAAAATGTTTTTACCAATTACTAAAAATAATCATGTTAATGGCATCTTATTTAAAAGTGAAATTATTTACAATGCTTCCCTAGAAAAGCAGGCAAAAGCTATTTTTAAAAAAATTATTAGAAAATTATCTGGCAAAGGAATTTTAACAATCGAATTTTTTGTGATGAATAATGATCAATTAATAGTTAATGAACTCGCCCCAAGAGTGCACAATTCAGGACATCATAGTTTAAATAATTGTCTTTATTCACAATTTGATTTGGTTGCTTTAAATCTTTTAAACCAGGTTAGAAAAAATAAAATTATAAATAATTTTAAAATGTATAATGTTTTGGGTCAAAACTATCATCATATGAAGAATTTTGACCAATATCAAAATGACTATTTTTTTTATGATTATCGTAAGTCACTTGCTAATGCAAATCGAAAAATGGCACACATAAACACAAGATTTAAATTAGATGAATTATTGAAGAAGGAGAAATAAAATGAAATATGTTTGTTTAAAAAGAAAAGAAAATTTTGATGTTGAATCTAATGATTATTTTTATAATTTTAAATATATTTTAGAATTAAAATCTGTAATTTTTGTAAATTACATTGTTTTTTATGAAATTGAAAATGCTTCAGATGATGAACTTAATCAGTTGACTAATAGTCTATTTATAAATGAAGTAAGAGATATGAAAATTGATTTTAATAGTTGAAATAAATCTAGTTCAATTGTCATTAAACCATTACCATTGCAATTTGATAATCGTTCAGATAGTGCAACAAAAATTGCAGTTTTAATTACAAAAAATCCAGCTATAAAAGTTACATCAGGGTTTATTATTGAACTTAATAAGGATATTTCCACTGAAGATTATAAATCTATTAAGAAATATTTAATAAATCCAATAGAAACTTATGAATATTCATTTGGGAAAAATCAAAAAGATAAAAAAGAGAATTGAAAAAATAAAATAATTGAAAATTTTAATAATTTAAATTCTGCTTTTTTGAAAAAAATAATTAAAAAATATAATTTATCTCTTTCAATAAATGATCTTCAGGAAATTCAAAGTTATTATCAAAAAGAAAATAAAAAAATCAATGAAGCAGAATTACAACTTTTTAATACATATTGAAGTGATCATTGTCGACATACAACATTTAATACTATTTTTGAAAAAGTTATTTTTCCTAAAAAGCAAAATAATTTGACGATGATGATTAAAGAAAGCTATGATTCATTAGTAAATGATTTTCAAAAATATACTTCGAATAAAAAATTATCATTAATGAATATGTCACGAATTAATGCTTTTATTTTAAATCGCACTAATTATATTCAAGAACACATTGAAAAATCTGATGAGATTAATGCTTGTAGTGTTTCATTTAATGTAAATGAAAAAAAATATTATTTGAATTTTAAAAATGAAACTCATAATCATCCAACTGAGATATCTCCATATGGTGGAGCTGCTACTTGTCTTGGTGGAGCTATTAGAGATATATTAGCAAATCGTGCATATGCTTTTTCTGGAATCAGAATAGCTGGATGTGCTAATGTTTTTGATAATATCAAAAACACATTAGAAAATAAAATACCTCAAAGAGTTATTGCTAATGAATCTTCTAATGGTTTTAGTTCATACGGGAATCAAATTGGTCTTTCAACTGCTCTTGTGAAAGAATACTATCATCAAGGATATTTGGCAAAACACATGGAATGTGGTGCTGTTCTTGGTATTAGTAGTCATTCTCACTTGAATAAAAAAACACCCATGCCTGGTGACTATATTGTTCTTTTTGGTGGTGACACGGGTATTGATGGAATTGGTGGTGCAAGTGGCAGTAGCAAAGAACATAATAATGATTCAATTAATTTAAGTAGTGAAGTCCAAAATGGTAATCCAATTATTGAAAGAAAAATTCAAAGGTTATTTCGAAAAGATTCTCAATTTTCAAGATTAATTAAAAGATGTAATGACTTTGGAGCAGGTGGTGCAAGTGTTGCTATCGGTGAAATTGCTGATGGTGTTGAGATTCATTTAGAAAAATTTAAAATAAAATATTTAAATATAAATCAATATCAAATATTATTTAGTGAGTCACAGGAAAGAATGGCTGCGGTTATTGACCCTGGCGATTACGAAGCATTTAAAAAACTTTGTTATGAAGAAAATTTAAATGCATATTTAGTTGGATATGTAATAAAAGAAAAGAAGTTGATTGCCAAATATAAAAATGAAATTATTATAGATATAAAAAAGGACTTTTTAGATCAAAATGGAAGTCAAAGATTTCAAACTCTAAAAATTAAAAATCAAATTCAGTATCGAAAAAAAATTAGCAATAATTTTTATGATGTTATTTCTAAAAAGATTAATTTAAATAATTTTTTTTCAAAAGGTTTGATTGAGAAATTTGATAATAATATTGGTAAACATGCAGTTTTAAATTCATACGGTGGAAAATTTCTTTTAACAAAAGAAAATACTCCTATTGTAAGAATTCCAAATGTAAATGATAATAATAATAATTATTCTGCAATTGTTGGTGTTGGGTTCCCAATTGAAATGGAAAGTTACCCTTTTTATTTAGGTTATTATGCAGTAGTCGAATCTGTTTTAAAAGTAATATCTAGAGGAGGAAAATTAGATAAAATATATTTATCTTTTCAAGAATATTTTCCAAAGGCAAAAAATAATAATCACTGAGTGAATATGTTTTTGACAATCTTGGGTGCTTACAAAGCTATGAAAGAATTAAAAATTGCAGCTATTGGTGGTAAAGATTCAGTTTCTGGAACATTTCAAAAAATTGAAATTCCTAATACTTTTATTTCTTTTGCTTTCACAGTTGAAAATATTAAAAAGGCAATTGGTAACACTTTTAAAGAAAAAAACAGTAATTATTATGCCATTGAATGATGTTATGATAAATTAGGTTTTTTTAATTGAGAAAAAAATTTAGTAATCATTCATAAATTAGAATCATGAATTCAGGAAAATTTAATTGATGCTTGTGATGTTGTTGAAGGTAATTTAATTGATTCATTTATTAATAATTCATTAGGAAATATGCAAAATTTTAATATAAAATTAAATAAAAATATTCTTAATCAAAAATGTTTAATTATTTTTCAGTCAAGCGAAGAATTTCAAGTAAATTTTGTTAAAAAAATTGGAAAAACAATTAATAAGGGGGATTCAATTATTAATGGCAAATTTAAGATTAATTTATTTCATTATTTGAAAAACCAGCTTGATATTTTAAAATCTAATAATCTTTATTTACCATATGTGGCAAAAGGTGACTTTCCAATCATTAAATATGATAATTATCAAGCTAAAAATTTTAAAGAATTGAATAGAGAAAAATGTGAAGTTTTAATGACAATCTTCCCTGGTATAAATTCAGAGTTCGATCTAGCAGAAAAATTTTTAAAAGAGGATGCAAAAGTCTCTTATTTTATTTTTAAAGATTCGAGTTTAAAAGACATTGAACAATCTATTATTGATTTGGCAAATGCTATTAAAAAATGTGATATTATTGCTATTCCTGGTGGATTTAGTGCAGCTGATGAACCTGATGGTAGTGGAAAATACATTGCAAATATTTTACAACAAAAATTAGTGATGGATGCTATTAAAGAACATTTAAAAGAGAATAAACTTATTATTGGAATTTGTAATGGGTTCCAAGCATTAGTTGCATCTGGATTACTACCAGGATCAAATGCAAAAATAACTCTTACTAGAAATAAAATAAATCGTCATGTTGCATCAATTGTTAATGTAAAGACAATCAATGCCAATTCTCCTTGATTGAGCCAAAAATTTTTAAACAAAACCCAAAGCATCCCAATTTCTCATGGGGAAGGAAGATTCTATTTGAGTAAATCAGATTTTGAAATTTTAAAGGAAAATCAACAGATATTTTCTGTTTATGCAAATTCTGAAATTCCTTCTATAAGTCAAGAATATGAAACTTCAAATTTAAATTATGCTTCTTATTCAATTGAGGGAATTATTTCTCCAGATGGATTAATATTGGGAAGAATGGGTCATCCAGAAAGAATTAATAATTTTTTATACCAAAATTTAAAATTTTTAGAATCTGATAATATTTTTAAAAATGCTGTCAAATATATTAAAAATAATTGTTAAAATAACATATATATGGAATGAATATGAATGTGAAAGATTTAAAAACCCCCTTTTATCAAGGAAAGTCAAAAGAATTATATCAAACAGATAAAGCTCATGAGGTTATTATTAGATATAAAAATGATGTAACTGCCTTTAATACTAAACATGATGTTTATGAAAATAAAGGCATTGTGTGCGGAAAAATTTCAAGGATCCTTTTTGAAATTATTTCTGCAAATAATATTAGTAATCATTTTATAAAAGTAATTGATGAAAATCATCATTTGTGTAAAAAAGTAAGCATGATTCCACTTGAAGTTGTTTTAAGAAATGTTGCAACTGGGCGAATTTCTCGAGAATACCCCATAAAAGAATTTACTAAATTCAAACCAGCATTAATTGAGTTTTTTTATAAAAACGATCATGATCCATTGATAACAGAAGATCTTATTTTGTTTTTGAATATTCTTTCAAAAAACCAATTAGAAACATTAAAAACCATTACCCATAAAGTAAATTTAATTTTAATGGAAAAATTTTTGGAAATTGGAATTGAATTAATTGATTTTAAAATAGAATTTGGATTTGATAATAATAATCAGATTATTTTAGCTGATGAATTAAGTCCAGATAATATGCGTTTAATTAATATTAAAGATAAAAGAAAACTTGATAAAGAATTATATCGTCAAAATATTGGTAATATTGTTGATGGATACAACGAAGTTTTAGAAAGATTAAAAAATGGAATTAAATAAATTAACTATTTTTGAACCAAAAATTAAAGAAGAATGTGGAGTATTTGGAGTTATTAATTCTAAGACTGCATCACATGATATTTATCTTGGTCTTCATTCATTGCAACACAGAGGACAAGAAGCAAGTGGAATTGCAACTTTGATTGGTGATAATGAATATGTAATCAAAAAAATAGGTCCCATTATTAACACTTTTGATAAAACTAATTTAGATTTTTTAAAAGGAGAATGTGGAATAGGACATGTTAGATATTCAACTTTTGGTTCAACAGAAGGTTATATTAATGTCCAACCTTTTGTTTATAAAACTCATAAATATACTTATTTAACATGCCATAATGGTAATTTAACAAATGCCAATGAATTGAGAATAAAATTAGAGAAGATGGGATCTGTATTTTTTAGTAGTTCTGACTCTGAAATTTTGGGCCATCTAATTAATCGTTCAAAGAAATCTAATTTTATTGACAAAATTAAAGATTCTTTGAGTCAAATGGTTGGAGCATTTTCGTTTCTGATTTTAAAAGATGATTGTATTTATGGTTGCCGTGATTTGAATGGAATTAGACCATTGTCTTTTGGCAAAAAGGATGGGGCATATTATTTTGCAAGTGAAACAGTCGCTTTAGACATTGTAAGAGCAGATTTAATTAGGGATGTAAAACCTGGTGAAATTGTTGAAATTAATTTAGAAGGAAAAATCAGTTCTTCTTTTTATGTTCCTGAAGATAAGACACATCATAATTTATGTGCAATGGAATATATTTATTTTTCCAGACCTGATAGTAATATTGACAATAAGAATATTCATAATTTAAGAGTTTCATTAGGTAAACAATTGGCATTGGAACATTATATTGATGCAGATGTTGTTATTGGAGTTCCTGATTCATCTTTATCAAGTGCCATTGGTTATTCAGATATTAGCAAAATCCCCTATGATATAGGATTAATTAAAAATCGTTATGTTGCCAGAAGTTTTATTTTAGCAGGTGAAAATCGAGATAATGTTGTCAGAGTTAAATTGAATCCTAATAAAGCAGTTTTGGAGGGTAAAAGAGTTATTTTAGTTGATGATTCAATTGTAAGAGGAACAACTATGGGAATTATCACAAAATTAATTTATGATGCAGGAGCTAAAGAAATTCATTTAAGAATTGCTGCTCCAAAATTAAAGTGGCCTTGTTTTTATGGTGTAGACATTAAATCAAGAAAGGAATTAGCACTTTACAACAATAGTAAAGAAGAATATTTAAAATCTCTTAAATATGTTAATTCTTTAGAGTTTCTTTCTTTAGATGGGCTTCAAAGAGCTCTTGGGATGTCATCTAAAGAAGGAAAATTATGTACTTCATGTTTTACAGGTAATTATATAACAAAGTTGTATAGTAATAAAAAGGATAAATAATGAATGACATTTATAAAAAAGCTGGCGTTGATATTAATTCTGGTTACAAAGTTGTTGATGAAATCAAAAATTTAATGAAAGAAAAATATCAATCTGACATTACTAAAAATTTATCAATGTTTGCTGGAATGTATGATTTGTCTCAGTTCAACAATTATAAGGCTCCTGTTCTATTTGCTGCAACTGATGGAGTTGGAACAAAGATTTTACTTGCTAGTAAATATAATATCAATTTTATTGGCCAAGATTTAGTTGCAATGTGTGTGAATGATTTAATATGCCACGGTGCAAAACCAATTTTTTTTCTTGATTATATTTCAGTAAACAAAATTGATAGGAGAGTTATTTCAAAGATTATTTCGAAGATTATTGATGTTTTAAAATCATTTGATTGTCAATTAATTGGAGGTGAAACTGCTGAAATGAGTCGAGTTTTTCAAAAAGATGAATTAGATATTGCAGGTTTTTCTGTTGGAATATGTGAAAAAGAAGAAATTATAACAAATGATAAATCTGAACCAAATGATATTATAGTTGGGATTGAATCAAGTGGGTTACATTCAAATGGTTATAGTCTTATTCATTACTTAATCGAAAATAATCAAATCAATATTAATGATATATTGCCATCAGGAAAAAAAGTTATTGATGCACTGCTTGAACCAACTCATGTCTATGTTAATCTAATTCTAGAATTAATTAAAAAATATCAGATTAAAGGACTTGCTAACAACACTGGTGGAGGTGTTACTGAGAATTTAGCAAGAGCATTAAATTCTAAGACAGATGCAATTATTGATCCTGATCTATATCCTAAGACAGAACTTTTTGAATATATCCAAAGACAAGCATTGTTAGATAAAGAATCAATGTTTAAATCACTTAACATGGGGATTGGTTTTTTTATAATTGTTAATCCTTTAGAAGTAGATTCTGTTTTATCAACTATTGAAGCTTTTAATTTTTCTGCATATAAAATTGGTGTTGTTACTAGTGGTTCAAAAATGATTAATTTAAAATGATCAAAATAGCAATTTTTGGTTCAGGTAATGGTTCTAATTTTAATGCAATTGCCCAAGCCATTTTTGAAAAGAAAATAAAAGATTCTCAAATTATGTTTGCACACACAAACAAAGAAGATTGCTATATGAATAAAAGAGTTTTATCTTTTAATATTCCTCTATATTCTTTTTCCAATACCAATTTATCTAATCATGAATATGAAGAAAGATTAATAAGTATTATTGAGAAATATGACATTGATATAATTTGTTTAGCAGGTTATTTAAAAATACTTTCTTCAGATTTTTTAAATAAAATTCCTGAAAAAACTTTAATTATTAATATTCATCCTTCTCTATTACCAAAATATCCTGGGTTGAATTCCATTCAAAGAGCATTTGACAATGGTGATGAATATTTGGGGGTAACAACACATTTTGTTACTTCAATAGTAGATTCTGGAGTAATAATTTTTCAATCAAGAGTAAAAAAATTATTAACACTAGTTGACACTGAAAAAAAAATTCACGAAGTAGAACATAAACTATATGTTGATTCTATAAATTATGTTATTAAAAATAATATAAAAAAGGGCTAAAAATGATTTCTTACTTGATTTTAAAAAAATACAATAATTTAATTCATAATAAAATAGATGAGAATGATTTTAATTATTTCAATTCTGATGAAGAAATTAAGAATTATCTTGATTTAAATTTTGATGAAAATAAAAGATATATTATTTTAACAGATGATGGTATTTTTTTATTAATGTACCTTTCTAAAATTTCATATTCTATTGTAGCAATAGTTTCTGATGAATACTCAGCTCACATGACAATTGAACATAATAATTCTAATATTTTAATTATTCCAATGAATGTTGTTTCTTGTAATTTATTGTTAGCAATTGTAAACCAGCTTAAAAAAGCTAAATTTGAGGGCAACAGACATAATATTAGGATCAAAATGTTGAATAGGGAATTGGAAGAAAATGAATAGATATAAAATTGCAATTGGTTGTGATCACACAGCCATTTTATTAAAGAATAAAATTATTGATTTTTTAAAATCTCAAGGGCACGATATTTGTGATTTTGGAACTAATGATAATGAAAGCACACATTATCCAATTTTTGGAAGAAGAGTTGCCATAAATGTTGTCAAGAAAAATTTTGATTATGGAATTGTTATTTGTGGGACAGGAATTGGAATTTCAAATGCTGCAAATAAGGTTAAATATGCAAGATGTATTTTAGCTAGCGAATTAATTCAAGTTAAATTAGCTCGTGAAAATTATGATGCAAACATTTTAGCCATTGGGGAAAGAGTTAATGGATATGGGAGAATCATAGATTTAATCAAGGTTTTTTTAAATACAAAATATTTAAATAAAAATGATAATAACATCAATTTAATAAATCAAAAAATCTCCAAATTAATTGATCGTGATGATTTATTTAATGATATAGCAAACAACAGTAAAAAATAGTATTTTAAATTAGAATTCAATAATATATTTTTATTGTTGTTTTTTTTATAAGATAAATTATAGGAAATAAAATGAATTATAGTGATAGTAGCATAAAAGTTTTAAAAGGACTTGATCCTGTTAGAAAAAGACCAGGAATGTATATTGGTTCTACAGATCAAAAAGGATTGCACCATTTAGTTTGAGAAATTATTGATAATGCTATAGATGAAGTTATGGCTGGATTTGCAAATAACATTACCATTGTCATCAATGAAGATGAATCAATTTCTATTACTGATAATGGTAGAGGAATTCCAACAGGAATAAATAAAACAACGAAAAAATCAACAGTTGATACAGTCTTTACTGAATTACATGCTGGTGGTAAATTCGATGGTAATGCTTATCAGAATGCTGGTGGTCTTCATGGAGTTGGTGCTTCTGTTGTCAATGCATTATCTAAATGATTAGTTGTTGAAGTTATGCGGGATAAAATGCTTTTTTCTGCTAGTTATCAAAATGGTGGTAATATTAAAGATCCCCTAAAGCAAATTGGTTCTACTAACAAAACAGGAACAAAAGTTACTTTTTTGCCAGACCCATTTATTTTTAGTTCTACTAAATTTAAATATTCATTAATTAGAGAAAGAGTTCAAGAATCTAGTTTTTTATTTAAGGGATTGAAAATTTCACTTGAGAGTAAAATAGAAAATATTAAAGAAGAATTTTTTGCAAAAAACGGAATAATTGAATATTTAGATTTTTTAAATAAAGACAAAATTTCAATTTCTAAAGTAATTTATTTTTGTGCAACAATTGATTTAATTGATGTTGAAATTGCCATTCAATATACAAATGATGCAAGTGAAGTTGTGGTTTCATTTGCTAATTCTATTAAAACAATCGAAGGTGGTAGTCATGAAATTGGATTTAAAGTTGGTTTAGCTGAGGTTATTAATGATTTTGCTAGAAAATATAAAATTTTAAACCAAAAAGATCCAAATTTTGAAAATGGAGATGTCCGAGAAGGTTTGAGTTCTATTGTTTCAGTAAAAATTCCAGAAAGTTTAATTTCATATGAAGGGCAAACAAAAAACAAGCTTTACACAAGTCAAGCATTTAGTGCAGTTAAAAAAATAACTATTACTAAATTAACTCTTTGATTGACTGAAAATAAAAAAGCAGCAATGCACATAATTACTAAAGCAAAGAGAGCAATGGATGCTCGAATGGCTGCAAAAAAAGCAAGAGAAGAAGTTAGACAAATAAAAGGAACTAAAAGAGAGAGATTACTATCTGGTAAATTAACTCCATGCCAGTCTAAAGGACTTCATACTGAACTTTTTTTAGTTGAAGGTGATTCAGCTGGAGGAACAGCTAAACTAGCTCGTGATCGAAAGAATCAAGCTATTCTTCCATTAAAAGGAAAAATAATTAATGTTGAAAAAGCTTCTATAAAAGATATTCTTAATAATGAAGAAATTAATACAATTATTTCTTCAATTGGAGCTTCAATTGCTGCTGATTTTAACTTAAATAGAGCTAAATATGGCAAGATCATCATTATGACTGATGCTGATACTGATGGAAGCCATATTCAAATTCTTTTATTAACATTTTTTTATCGATACATGAAACCTTTACTTGAAAGCGGCCGAGTTTATATTGCTCAACCTCCCTTATATAAAATTTCATCAAACAAAAAATTTGTTTATTTATGAGAAGAGTTTGAATTAAATGAATATAAAGAAAAATGAACAAATTATCAAATTCAAAGATATAAAGGGCTTGGTGAAATGAATTCAGATCAACTATGAGAAACAACAATGAATCCAGAAACTAGAAAGATTATTCAAGTAAAAATAAATGATGCAGTTCTAGCAGAAAAAAGAATTTGTGCATTAATGGGTGATAATACTACTATTAGAAAAGAATGGATTTCAAATAATATTAATTTTGATATGGAGTAAAACATGATTAATAAAGATAATTTAAATAATATTATTCCAGTTTCACTTGATGATATTATTTCTGATAGTTTTAGTCGATATGCTAAATATATTATTCAAGATCGTGCTCTTCCTGATATAAGAGATGGTTTAAAGCCAGTTCAAAGAAGAATATTATATGCAATGCATGAATTAGGAATGTTTCATGATAAACCTTTTAAAAAATCAGCAAGAACTGTTGGTGAAGTTATTGGTAAGTACCATCCCCATGGAGATTCTGCAATTTATGAAGCAATGGTTAGAATGTCACAGGATTGAAAAAATAATTTTTGCTTAATTGAAATGCATGGCAATAATGGATCAATTGATGGTGATCCAGCTGCAGCAATGAGGTATACAGAAGCAAGACTTTCTAAAATTGGACAAATCATGCTTGATGGCATTGATAAAGATATTATTAGTTTTATTTCAAATTTTGACGATTCTGAAACAGAACCAACTGTTTTACCATCATTATTTCCCAATATTTTAGTCAATGGAGCAAGTGGAATTGCTGCTGGTTATGCAACTAATATTCCACCATTTAATTTCATTGAACTAAAAGATGCTATTAATCATCGAATCAATTTTCCTAATTGTCAATTAAAATCAATTATTGAACTAATGCCAGGTCCTGATTTTCCAACTGGTGGCATTATTCAAGGTAAAGAAGGAATAGAAAATATTTATAATACTGGTAAAGGAAAAATTAATATTATTTCTAAATTAGAACAAGTTGAACAAAATAATTTTTATCAATTATTAATTACTGAAATTCCATTTGATGTTAACAAATCAAATTTAGTAAAATCAATTGATGAAATTCGATTAAATAATAAGGTTAATGGAATCATCGAAGTTAGAGATGAATCCAATAAAGAAGGTGTTTTGATTGTTATTGAGATTGAAAAAAACTGCAATATTGATGCTATTAAAGCATACTTATTAAAGAATACCCAATTACAAATTTCTTATAATGCAAATTTAGTTGTTATTAAAGATCGAAAACCAATAAATGCAACAATTTTTAATTTAATTGATAGTTATATTGAATGAGCCAATCATATTTTTATGACTAAAGCAAATTATGACTACCAAAAATTTTTAAAGAGAAAAAACATAATTACTGGAATCAATAAAGCACTATCTGATGTTGATGCATTAATTAAATTAATTAGATATTCCTCAAGCAGGGAACAAGCACTTGAAAAAGTTCAAGCATATTTTAATTTAAATAATGAACAGACAAATGCAATTGTTTCTCTTAGATTATATAATTTAACTAATTTTGATTCACAAAAATTATTAAATGAACTGCAAGAAATTGAAATGAAAATTATTGAACAAGAATTAATAATTAATGATCAAAGTCATCGAAATAATTTGATTAAATCTAATTTAAATAGCTATGCAAAATTCTTTAATATTAAAAGAAAATCTAAAATTGAAGCTAATTTAGTAGAGTATGAATTTAGTCATCTAGATGTTATGGAAGTTGTAACAAGATTGTTCTGTATTACAAAATATGGATATCTTAAATCAAGCAATGAAAAAGTTGAATTAGAAACTGATTTATTAAAATTTAAATATAAAGAAGACGATTATCCAATATTTTTTACTTCATCATTAAATAGTTTGCAGCATTTAATATTGATTACATCAAAGGCTCGTTTAATTTCTATTCCTTGTTATAAAATTAAACCAACTTTGTTCAAAAGTCAATATGGGATTCATTTAAATGAATTTATCACTTTAGATATTGATGAATTTGTTATTTTCTGCTTTCCCGGCAATAAAATGACTATTCCTAATTTTAAGATTTTATTAGTGACAAAAAATGGTTTTGTAAAACAAATGATTTGTGATGAAATTTTTATATCATCAAATACAAAACAACAACATATTTTTAAATTAAAAAACAATGATGAATTAGTTCATTGTTCTTTCATAAAATCAAATGACACTCAGTTTGTAACATTTACAAGTAATGGAATGGCTTTAAGATATCCATTAGATGATATTCCACTGCAGTCTAAAAATTCAAGCGGAGTTATTAATATTAAATTAAAAGATCTTGACCATGTAGTTGATGCTTTTTCCAATGGTATAAATGATTACGAATGCTATATTTTTACTAATAAAGGTCATAAAAAAGTTGCAATTGATGACATCCAAAAATTCAATCGAGGAACATTTGGCAAAATGATTTATTTACCATCTAAGCAACAACAACTTGTTGTTAAAGTTATTAAAATTGAAAAAGGTTTATTTTATAATGTAATCGAGAATTATCATCTTAATAATTTTATCCCCACATCTAAATTATCCTTAGTATCAGATAAAATTAATCCTATTGGTAATTTTCAATCATATTCAACAATTATTGATTTTTCCAAAAACAATTAAGGACAATTATGAATTTAAAAATAAATACTTACTGATTGAATTATTTAAGACCTGATAATTATATAAAATCAATCCAAGATGTTAATTTTGAAAATTTATATCAACAAGGAATTAGGGTAATTATTTGTGATTTAGATAACACATTAGTTCCAAGTTTTAAATCAATTCCATCAGCATCTAATATTGATTTAGTAAAACACATTAAAAGCATTGGATTTCGATTATATATTGTTAGTAATAATAGAAAAGAAAGAGTGGAGAAATTTATTACAAAACTTGAAGAGAAGGTAAAAATTGATGGTTATTTATCTAGCACTTTCAAGCCTTTTATTTTTAAAATAAAAAAATTATTTATAAACCATCAAATTGATGCTAGTGAAACATTATTTATTGGTGACCAATTCATAACTGATATTCTTGCAGCAAACCGAATTAAGGCTCAAAGTATCCTTGTTTTATCAATTATTGATACAGTTAATGATCTAAAATTTTCAAACAGATTTTTTAATTTTATGGAAAATTTTATTTATAAAAAATTGAGTCATGAAAAATCTTTTATCAAGCAAAATAATCATTATAATAATCAAGAATGTGAATTATTATAATGATTTCATTTGTTCATACTTATTTTTTAAAATAGACATTGGACCTTTTTTTCCCAAAAAAGGAATTAATGCACTTGTCTTATGAATGTAATCTTTAAATTCTTTGTTTGTTTGATAGCAATTTATTCAGCGAAGTTCAGACATTCGAATTCCTGAAACATAAACTAAAATAAAATTTAAATAAATAGGAGAAATTAAAAATAAAATATTGATATAGTAAATTTGTTTTTGACTATTAATTAGTGTGTATACAATAGTTGTCAATGTCATTGAATATCAAAATACTATTTCACCAAAATAATTCGGATGTCTCGATGCTTTTCACAATCCAGTATTTAAGAATGAACAATCAGGTTTTTTAGATTTCATTTTATTATAGAAATTATTACTTTGTATGTCAGCTATAGTTTCAAAAATAAGAGCAAATATGCCAATTAAAAATATAAAAATAGCAACTCAACCATAAGAACTATGATCCAGTATTTTTCCAGGAATAGTTAAAAACATAGTACATGGAGTGATAATAATTCAAACACTAATTGCTTGTAATGTTCAGAATAGAGAGAATTTGATAAAAGAGTTTCTCATTTTATCAAATCGATGGTCAACTTTCATTTTTATTATTCTTAAAAATAAATATCTCCCTAACCTTATTGCTCAAATGTTAATTAAAATATAAATTAATATATGCATATAATTAAAATTTCTGTGTCAAACAAAGAAAATTAAATTAATAGATATAAAGCTTAATGCATAAGTTAGATCAGTAAAAACATCACTTTTAAAAATTCATGCAAATATAAAAAAGAAATAATTTATCCCAAGACTTATTAATAAAATATATATAATATTTAAATAATCCATTTATAAACTCCTTTTAATGAACATTATGACAAACGAAAAAAATGCTCAATTATATAAGATATTCCATAACTTAAACCAGAAAAAAAAATTACATTTATAAATATTATAGAAAGCAATATAAGAACAGAAAAAACATAATTTTTTTTTGTCTTTTGATCAACAACTTTTCTATAATTTAAATTGAATGAATCATAAAAAAATCTTTTTTTGGAAACTAAAAACTTCTTTAAAAAACAATCTTTGCAAACAGTTTCTTTCTCGATTATTCTCAATTCACAATACATTCTTGAACAATATTTGCATTTTGATTGACTGTTTTGAGATAAGATGTAATTTTTAAATTGCTCTACAGCCATTATTAATTATTTTAAATCACCAGAATTTTTTGATAAATATGCAGCAACTCCATCTGGATTTGGTTTCATTGTAGCCATTTTACTTTTTCAATTTGCAGGACAAACATCACCAAATTCATCTGTATGAATAATTGCATCTACTGTTCTTAATGTTTCTTCAACATTTCTTCCAATCGGTAGATCATTAATTGTTGAATGACGAATAATTTTATTTTTGTTAATAATAAATGTAGCTCTTAATGCAATTTTTTCATCTAAAAGAATGTCATAATCCCTTGCAATTTGTTTTGTTATGTCAGAAATTAGTGGAAATTGTATATTGCCAATTCCACCTTTTTCAACAGGAACTTTCTTTCATGCAAGATGAACAAATTCAGAATCTATACTAATTCCAACTAAGTCAAATCCCCTTGATTTAAAATCATCAAGTTTATTATTGAAAGCAATAATTTCAGAAGGACAAACAAAAGTGAAATCCTTTGGTCAAAAGAATAAAATAATTCCTTTTTTTGATTTTTCAATTGCATTATATAAATTAAAATCACTTTTAATTGAATTATCTGGCATAATTGCTTCAGCAGTAAAATCAATTGCTTTTTTTGTAACTATCACAATATTTTTCCTTATTTAGTAAATTATAAATATTATACATAAATTAAATTAACTAATAATATAAAAATTAAGTTTTTTATAAATATAAAATTTTTGATTTAAATTAATTTATTGTTTTTATCAATAAAGTATAATTATAAAAAATAAATAATAGATAAGTGTATATGAATAATAAATATGGTTTGAAATTCAAAAATTCTCCTTGCAAATTTAAAAAAATAAAAAAAGAATTAAATTGAGATTTTTTGAATATTAAAATAATTCATGTCTTAGGCACAAATGGCAAAGGTAGTGTTTGTCATTTTTTGAATAATGTTATAAGTCAAAATAAAAAAGTTGGACTCTTCACAAGTCCCCATATTTTATTTGAGAATGAAAGAATTAAAATTAATAATAATTGTATAAATACAAAAGAAATTAATAAATTGATAATTGACAATGAATTAATAATTCAAAAATATGAACTTAGCTTTTTTGAAAAATATTTATTGATAGCTATTTCTTATTTTTTGAAGAATAAGGTTGATATTATTATTTTAGAGGCAGGCATTGGTGGTTTATTTGATAGTACAAATTTTATTAAAAAAGTAGATTATATTTGTATTCCAAGCATTACTTATGATCATATGGATGTATTAGGTAGTAACATTTTTAAAATTATGTACCAAAAATTTTGAGTTATAAAATTTAACAATAAAAAGGTTATTGTTTACATAGATAAAATCTGATTAAGAATATTTGCTATTTTGATTTCCATTATTAAATTTAAAAAGATATTTAATGTTTATCAAAAAACTAAAAAATATAGTAGTAAACAGGATCAACAAATTTTTAGTTTTTTAAAGGAAAAATGAACAATAAATTCTTATTGTGATTATCAAATTAATAATGCAACAATTGCAATTGCAGTTTTACTAGATCTTGGTTATAGTTATGAATTTATTAATTCAAATATTAATCAAGGCTATTTGGAAAAAAGTTGGGAAATAAATAAAATTGATAATATTCCAATAGTTATGGATGGAGCACATAATGTTGATGGAATTAACAAATTGTGTCAAACTATGAAAAAATTAAATTGAAAATCTGAAGAAACTGTAATTATTTTTAATGCTAAAATGGGGAAAGATCCAGCTGTTCTTTTAAAAAATATTAATAATTTTAATTATAAAAATATCTTTTTATATTCGTCAAAAAACAGTTTTAATCAAATGGACATTGAAAAAATACCAAATGATTTATATACTATGCACAGTGATAATTTAAACCAATTATTTTTTCAAGCATCAAAACAATATATAAATATTATTTTTACAGGAAGTATATATTTTATTGGAGAAATTAAAAAGAATTTCAATTTAGGGTAATAATTTATATAATATTAATTATTCTTTAACTTATTTATTTATATTAAATTAAAAAAACTTTTATTAGTATTAATGAATTTTTAATTATAGTGTTCTTTATATTTAATTGTAAAAAGCAGTATTAATTATATTTACTTTTAAAAGAAAGCAATCAAAATAAAAGGTTTTTCATGAACTTTTTGGTCTATTCTAGTTCATAACTTTATGACTTTTAATTTAATCTATTAATAGAATTTTTCTTTAAGAGATTTTGCCTTTTTATTAACTTCAATTACTTTTTTTATCTTTTTTATTTGGTACTAAATTAATAATTTGATAATTTAATAAATCTAAATTCCTTTAAAAATAAACCAAACGGTGGTTTACAAATTTCTTTTAACTTTTTTAGATAAAAATCATTAATAATAGAGAAAAAAGTACAGTTAACCCTTGAGTGGATATCAATTAAGTGATGTAATTAAATTTTCTTTTTTTCTTCTGATGCTTTATAAATTTTTGTTCACTCTCTCTTGTATTTTAAAATAATAACACTACATTTATATACCTTGGAGGTAACTATAAATGTAGTGTTATTAAAAAAGTTTATATTATTAATAATTTAAAACTATTTGCATGCAATTGCATCAATCTCAATTAATGCACCTTTGGGTATTTTTGCAACTTCAATACAAGCTCTTGCTGGTTTATGTTCACCTAAAAATTTACCATAAACTTCATTAACAGCTTGAAAATCATTAATATTATCTAGGAAAATTGTCATTTTTACTATTGAAGTTAATGGATAACCTGCTTCTTCCAAAATATATTTAATATTTGTTAATGATTGAAGTGTTTGTTCTTTAATGCATTCAGGCATTGAATTTGTTGCTTGATTAATTGGCAATTGACCTGAAACATAAATTGTATTCCCTGCATTAATTGCTTGGCTATATGGACCAATTGCTGCTGGAGCTTTTTTTGAGTTAATGATTTTCATTATTATTCCTTTTTTATATTTTCTAAATTTTCTTTGGGGAATTTTTTTCTTAGAATGTCAATTAATTTTGTTAGATCATTCATTCCAATCCCAATATTAACTCTTCTAAAGAATTTATAATCATCACCATAATCTTTACCATCACCTAAGAAAATTTCATTAGCAAGTAAAATGTGATTGATTTCTGGAATTGTTAATCCGGTACCTTTAAAATCCACCCATGATAAGTATAAACCATCAGCCGTTATAACATTAAGTTTTGTATTTTTTATTTCTTTTGCAAAAAAATTAGCATTTTTTTCAATCATTTTTCGATATTCAAGATATCATTTATAGTTAGACTCTCGGTTATAAGAACTCAATAATGCTTCTGCAGAAAAGATGCTACTTGAAGAATAATGAACATAAGAATTTAAAGTGTCTTGAAGTAGTTTCATAAATTTTTTATTATATGAAATTCCATAACCAATTTGCCCACCACCAAAATTAAACGTTTTGGCACCAGAACTAATTGAAATAAAATTATACTTTCCTTCTAAATCAAATTTAACAAGTGGATTCATTTCATGACCTGAAAAATAAATGTCTTGTCAAATTTCATCAGAAATAATTGATAAGTTATATTTTTTAGCAATATCAACTAATTTTAGAATTTCTAATTTATTTCAAACACGCCCTGCTGGGTTGTGTGGATTACAGAAAAGAATCATTTTAACTTTGTTTTCAATAATTGATTTTTCAATTGCTTCAAAATCCATTAGATAGTTATTATTTTCTTTAGAAAATTTTAAAGGAACATAAATTGTTTTTCTTTTTAAATCAGCTGAAGAATTAACAATTGGTGGATAAACTGGGGGCATACACAATATTGCATCATCTAATTTTGTTAGGGCTATAATAGCTATTTGCATAATATGAATTGCCCCATTGGCAACAATTAAATTTTCAGATGTAATTGTTGGAATTGGTTTTTTAGTTTTTTTGTATCATTTATTAATTGATAATGCAATATCATCATTTAAAAATGTATAAACGTTATCACCATTTTTAATTAATTTAATTAAATCTTTTTGAACTCCATTAGGAAATTTATAATCAGTGTCAGCAATTGTTAATCTTAATTCGTTTAAAGTTTTTGCCCCTTGATATCTTCGAGATTTATTTTTCTTAAATTGAAAAATTTTATTATTTTTTAATCTATCTAATTTTACAATATACATTAATAAAACAATTAAAGTTACAATCACATTTGGAATAATTGTTAAAATTCCAGCGTTAGTTATTTGTGGATCTTCTCCCTTGTTATTAATTAATGATAAAGATGCTCACACAATTCAAACTATATTTCCAAAAATATAAATGTTAAATGTTGCAAAAGAAATTGCTGAAGTATCTCTTGTTCTAATCACTTTTAAAACTTGAGGAATTCAAGCACAAATACTAACTTCAATTGCTATTAATTGGAACAATAGTGACATTACAATTCAAGCATTAAATTTTTTATGATCTGTGATACTGTTGTGAGTAGCAGCTGTTTGTGAAGATTTTAACAAAAAAACGAATAATCCAATAATTGCTGCTTGGAAAACCATTGCAAGAATTATTTTGACTCAGTTTTTTTGTAAAAAAAATGCGAAGTTAAATTTTTGTTTATTAATATCACTATCAAATAAAGCTTCTCCGTGTTTGAAATAATTTTTGATTTTAATAGTTAAGATAATCACACAACAAGTTAACGTTGCAGAATAAGGGATAAAAAAAGTAAGTGCTCAAACAAGATTTCCACCAGGAATGCCAGAAGCATCTAATTTATTTACAATTTTATTTATTAATATTGTTACAGCAGTTAAAAATCACATTAAATTTGAAATTGTAAAAATTAAATAAGCTCCTAATGACAATGATTTAGTATTTCCAGTTTTCATTGTTTTGAATGCTTGTGGTAAAAAAGCAATTAACCCTAAAAAAGCAACAAAAAAACCAATAACAACGATTGATGTACCAAGTGGAGTAGAGGGAGTGCTAGTCGCACCAAGTGCTTTGTGTAAAATATTGATAATAATTCCTTTCAATTTATGCTGTATTTTACATATATAAATTTTTATTAAATACTTATAAATTATAATTTATTTTTTTTAAATTAAGATATTTCATTATAAAATTTATATATATAAATAATAATAATCATTTTTAATAAAATATTTATTAGATATATTATTTAAATATATATCACTCTATTAGTCGAGTTGGTGGGAAATTATAAATAACTAATGTTACTATATATTTATAAAATATAAAGGACTAAAATATGGAATATATTGAAAATGAATATTAAAATAAATTGAATGAATTTTTTGAGAATAAAAAAGAGACCTTATATAAATTATTGCAACTTTTGCCAAATGATATTTTTCCTCCAAACACATTAAAAAAAGAATTTATTTTTTTAAATCAAAATTATGATTTCAATAAAGATAAAGAAGAAATAATTAATGATTTAACTGATTTTTCAAATGATAATTATTATAGAAATATAGTATTTCTCTTCAACCTTTAATAATTGAAAAGAAAGAATATTATGTAGAATTCGGTTATGAATTATCTCAAAGATTTAAGAAGAATAAAGAAAATATTTTTAATCAAAAGTTTTTGATAATATTATAGTTAATCATGTCAAAAATATCTTAACATATGTAGGATAAATTAAAATGAATCTAATTTATCAAAATTATCTATAGTAAAACGAGGAATGCACTTTAATCACATTCTGTTATGATTAATATCATTTGCTAAAGTTGTGAAGAAACCATCCCAACCAGATCCTTTATTTTGAACCCATAAAACATCTTTTTTATTATATATATGGACTAAATTCTTTATATATGGATCTTTATGAATATATCAACGGTTATTATCATTAGATTCTTTACTTAAATCTTCATTTATTTTTATTCACCTAATTCAATTTCATTCTTGATTATTAGCTCTATTGTTAGTTAATGCATATGTGTTTCCATCATCACTAACTCAAATAATCATATTATAATTTTAATTATAAATCATTTTCCCTTCACCGTAAGGTTGTCCATAAACGGATGTATTATTGACTACAGCCCAATAATAATAATCATCATATCCAGATCATTTTCATTTAATATTAATTTCAATATTATTAACTAATTCATTGCCTTGTTTATCATCAATATTATCTTGTTTATCTTCTTTATTTCAGATTAATTTTAAATATAATTATAAATTTAAAAATTCTCCTTGAAAATTTAAAAAAATTAAAAAAGAATTAAATTGAGATTTTTCAAATATTAAAATAATTCATGTTTTAGGAACAAATGGCAAAGGTAGTGTTTGTCATTTTTTGAATAATGTTATTAATAAAGATAAAAATGTTGGACTCTTTACAAGCCCCCACATTTTATTTGAAAATGAAAGAATTAAAATTAACAATAATTGCATAGAGCAAAAAGAAATTGATAAATTAACGATTGATAATAAATTAATAATACAAAAATATCAGCTTAACTTTTTCGAAAAATATTTATTAATTGCTATTTCTTATTTCTTAAATAAAAAGGTTAATGTTATTATTTTAGAAGCTGGAATTGGCGGGTTATTTGATAGTACAAATTTTATTAAAAAAGTAGATTATATCTGTATTCCAAGCATTAGTTATGATCATATGGATATACTAGGCCATAACCTTTTTAAAATTATGTACCAAAAATATTGGATTATAAATTTTAATAACCAAAAAGTTATTGTTTACTTAGATAAAATTTGGTTGAGAATTTTTGCCTTTTTGATTTCCATCATTAAATTTAAAAAAATATTTAATATTTATCAAAAAACTAAAAAATATAGTAGTAGACAAGATCAACAAATTTTTAGTTTTTTAAAAGAAAAATGAACAATAAATTCTTATTGCGATTATCAAATTAATAATGCAGCAATTGCAATTGCAGTTTTATTAGATTTTGGTTATAGTTATGAATTTATTAATTCCCATATTAATCAAGGCTATTTGGAAAAAAGTTGAGAAATTAATAAGATTAATAATATTCCAATAGTTATTGATGGAGCTCATAATATTGATGGAATTAATAAATTGTGTCAAACTATGAAAAAATTAAATTGAAAATCTGAAGAAACTGTAATTATTTTTAATGCTAAAATGGGAAAAGATCCAGCTGTTCTTTTAAAAAATATTAATAATTTTAATTATAAAAATATCTTTTTATATTCATCAAAAAATAGTTTTAATCAAATGGACATTGAAAAAATACCAAATGATTTATATACTATGCATGGTGATAATTTAAATCAATTATTTTCTCAAGCATCAAAACAATATGTAAATATTATTTTTACAGGAAGTATATATTTTATTGGGGAAATTAAAAAAATTTTTGATTTAAGGTAATAGTTTATGTTAAAAAATTAAAATAAAAAACTAATTTTTTTTTATGTATATAAAAGATTGTGGAATAAAGTTAATATTAAAACTTGATAATGTTTTTGGTTTCTTATATAGCAAACTCTTTCCAAGACAATAAGCATAGGCATTTTTAGAACTTCTAAAATATATTTTATATTTATCATAACTAATGCCAGCAGAATGTTTAGTATGCTGCCATAATGCTTCAGGATTCATATTAATAATATCAGTAACTTCAACTTCTCCAATGATAGCTTTTGTTGGACTTGAAGCATAAATAATAATTTTATTAATGTTTCTTAATGGTTTTAATTTCCTGAATTCATATTTTTTTGAATCATCAAGAATTTTATTTGCATATTCTGGTTTTATAGATAATATTATTTGATTCATTTTTACACCCTTTATATAAATTTATTCCTGATTTTTTAATTATTTCATTATAATAATAATTATCAATTTTACGAAAAGGCCTTGGGCCTTCGCCGAAAGGAATCATTCCCATGCTTTGCAAATCTTTTAAAAAAACATAATTATTAAAATTTAAAATAATAATAAATTTTATAATTATCATCTTTTCTTTTTCTTTTCACATTTTTTTTAATTCTTTTTCATCAAAAACTGTTATATCTTTACAATATTTTATTAACTCTTCTTCATTTTTTAAATCACATTTTATTTTAGTAATTACGCCAATTGAAGATAAATAAGATGATTCAGATTTTGGTATAGTTTTTCCCATTCTATAAAATAAAATAATTTCTCCTTCTTTAGGAATATAAAAAGGTTCAGCATGTGATATATATATTTTTTCTAAAGCAAAATTTATTCCTTTTTTTTCAACATTTACTTTTGATGCATCATTGTTTTCAATATCTGGTAGTAAAATGTCATGATAAGAATATTTTATTGGTAAAATAATTTTTTTAACATCATAGTTAATATTTGGATAATTTTGTTTAATATTTAAATCATTTTGATAAAACATTTTTTTAATATAAACATCTTCCTTATTTATCCCCTTAATTTTTTGTCCCCATTTAGCAAAGCCCCATTCCTCTGATAATTTAATTAAAATTTCTTTATCATCAGAAATATTTTCATTAAAATTAGTAAAAATTGTAAAATAAATTTCTTCAACTTTTTTTTCAATTGCAATTTCAAATATTATTGAAAAAAAATGATCACTTAATCTATAGCCACTTCGATTTATTTTAAATGTTCCAATTTTCAATCTTTTTTTAATTTCAAATTGAGGTGTTATATCATTATAATTTTCTTCTTTTTCTTCAATTTTTAAATATAAAAATCCTTGAATATTATTATTATAATCTTTCTCTATATAAGCTTTTTCATTACATTTCTTTTTAAATCAATTATTAAAATTTTCTTCACCATAATCTTTTCTTAAAGAATCAAAAAAATTATCTTTTACATCTATTTTATTAAATTCAATTCTTTGAACTTTTGAATTATCACGTTCAATATATTTTGTGCTTCTTAATTTTGCAAAATCTATAAAAGTTTTTATACTAAAAACTTCTTCACCTATATTTAATTTTTTTGATTTACTAATCAGGGCTTTATCTTCTGTAATAATATAATCAATAGTTCCTCTACAAGTAGGACAATAAATTTCATGGATTAAGTCATTATCAGTAATATCATTATCATTACTTTGATAATTGCTCAATAAATCCTTATTATTACAAATTTTTTTATTTCAAGTAATGTAATTTTTCAATTTTATTTGATAATTATTTTGAATTTTTACATCTTGAAATTTTTTTATTTCAGATACAGAAGACTCATGTATAAATTTTACACATTTTAGATCTTCCAACCAAAAAAATAATTCTCCAATAGAATCATTAATATTTTCTGTGTTTTCTCTATGTATAAATATATTTGTGTCTAATAAAACATTCATAATCTTTTAACTATTTTTAAATATAAATTTATTATATCTATTTTAATAATTTTCTTTATTTAAAATTTTAAAAAAATTTGATATTAATTAGTTTTTTAAAAAGATGAACATTCCTGAATTATTCATCTTTTTTTATGTTACATATGTAAAATTATTACTCAAGTGATATGAAACATTAAAAAATTATCTAAAAATTTTTGGAAATAACTATTACTTAGTTTTATCATTTTTACAAAAATATTTAGATAATCTTTCTACTATTTCATTTCTGATAATATGATCTTTAACTATCCCTGAATCCCTATTTCAGTCTACATCTTTTCTTTTTACAAAAAATATTTTAGATAGATCTACTCAAGTATCTTTACCATTTTTTCTAGATTTAGCATCTAATATTTTTATATGAAAATGTGAAAATTTTAGATTATATTTTGTTGTGCAATAAAAAGATATAAATCTACCTTTTAGATAATTAGAATCATTTCAAATTAATACAGGCCTTAATTTATTGGGATCTACATTCTCATAAAAATTATATTTCTTTTCAGAAATATAAACTATTCTTCATTTTTTTGTTTTATGTTTTTTCATTTGTTTAATAAGGACGGGAGAAACTCCCTCAAAGGAGCAAGAAAATAATGCTCAATAATATAGTACCATTTTTTATTAAAACACAACAAAATTTATTTAATTTTAATAAAAATATTTTAAATTAATTATTTCCTCTAGTTTTATTAGACCCTCTTTAAAAAGCATTATATTCTTCTATATATCTTTTTTCTAAATCATCTAGCTCATCTTTTGTATAGCATTTAATTATTTATAAAATAAATAATTAAATGCTATTATTACTTTTATAATTTATAGTTTTGTTTTGGAATTTCAATAGATTATTGACATCTATCTATTCATTATGACTATTATTTACTTTAAATATTAAAACCAATATAAAGCATCGGTAAATTATTTAAAAATCCTGAAAATTTGTCATTCATTATAAATCTTTTTTATTAAATTTAATATATTTTCAAACCAAAGAAGATTTAGGATTTTCTATATATCAATATCTTGGCTTATATGTTTTTATTAATTTAATGGTATTATTTATGCTTTTTTTCCTAATTTTGCAATAAACTCTTGAACATCTGCCTTTAGAAATCTTGTAAATCCACCTTTTAATTTTTCAAATTCTTCTATAGTTCTCATTTCTAGTTTTGTTCCATCTTTCAAAATACAGTTCCTCCTCCTTTCATTGATAAAACTAGCTAAATGATTGACAAAGTGTATTACTTTCTATAATATCTGGTTTAGGGAATTTTTAAAATCTTCAACAATATTTTTTTGTGATAAATCAATTTTTAAATACAATTTTCTAGTTGGTGTTGTTATGTCAAAAGTATAAATTTTATAATTTCTATTATTATTTAAAGCTTTATAAATACTATTTTGTCCATCACCAAATAAATCTCAAACAATCAATTTTTTTTACATATTTTAATACTCCAATGAAATATATAATTATTAATTAAAAATTAACTATAGATTAAATAATAAACTAAAAATTCTATAAACTTTTTTAAAATTTGATTTTAAAAAAAATTATTGATATTAATAATATTCTGTGTTATATTTATATTGTAATTAGTTTTTTAATAAAAAGAGCTGAATAATTAAATTTATTCAGCTCTTTTTATTTTTGAATTATTATTTCTAATTAGATACACCCTAATATTACTGCTCTTGCTTCATGTTTTATTTTTTCTAAATCATAGTTTTTAAAACAATTTACTAAAAGTTGAATATATTCTTCTTCATTATTTCTAATAATCTCATATTTCTTTGCCATAATCTCAAAATAGTATGTTGTATAACAGCCAATAAAATAACAAAAATAGTTATACATATTATTAAAAAGTCATATGCAGAATAAAAAAATTCTTCATAAATATACTCTTAAAATTATTAAAATCTAAAATACCTTCTTTTTCTATAATTAGTTGTTTTTTTCTTTTATATATGAATTTTGACTTTCTTTTTCTTCTTCAATTTCAATTTCTAAAAAATAAATATTTTTTGTAACCAATTCCAATCAATCAATTTCAATTGGTTTAGAAAGTAAAATTGCCATACTTTTCAAATAAAAATCATTATTTATAGATCCTATAGCATCTCTTATTTTAGCAATTGCATATCTTTTAGCCATTGTTTAATTCTTTTTCTTTTAACTTTTTATTTTTCAACTCTAATTTCTCTCTTTTTTTTCTTGCTTGCATTTTTTTAATTTTTCTCTGTAATCTATAATATTTTGGTGTTTTATTAATTTTATTAACTGTTTTTTCTTTTGGATTTTGTAAAGCTTCTTTTTCCATTAATTGCTGATTTTCTATTTTGATATCCATATATTTATAAAATAAATAATGAGCTGTTATTTTTCTTTTTTTAACATATAATTCTTGGTTAGGAATTTTAATAGAATATTGACATCAAGCAATTCAACTATAATAATTAGAGTTATTAATAACATTAATAATTTTTTCAATTAATTCTTCTTTATTAGTTTCTACTATAATA
>JBOFJE010000011.1:0-3933 GCA_051650525.1 Mycoplasmoidaceae bacterium | reverse complement strand
TTTCAGCTTCAAAATAGCAACCAGAAATGTTATATTTTTTCAAAAGATTCTTAAGACAATCTACGAGGTCTACTTGATTGAATGTTTTTAAAGATAAATTGAAAGATATTCTGAAATCATTTAAAATAATATTTGAATCTAGTTCCTTTTTAATAAAAATAAAGGCTTGTTCAATAATTTTGAGGTCGATTTGAGCTATGAGATTATGTTCTTCTGCAATAGGTATAAACTCTTTAGGAGAAACTACGCCTAAATCTTTTGAAGTATAGCGAGCTAAAATTTCAGCACCGATTATTTTTTTATCTTTTAAAGAAACTTTGGGTTGAAAAACTGGGTAGATTCTATTTAAACTGTTTTTTAATTCATTTGAAATCATAAGTTTTCTATCAACTTCACAGGAATTGTCAAAAGTATTTTCTTCTGATATTGAATTGAATGGATTCTTTAGCAGATTTTTTTGTTTGAAAAAATTCAAAATCCCGTTACTAGTTAATCTTTTATAAAAAATTAACAATTCATAGATTTTAAGTAAAAACCTATGAAAGAACCTTTATATAAATTGTACCTCAAGATGTACAGGTTCTTTAGTAACGGGTATTCACCCCCCCACAAATGGTACAATTCTTGAAATTTATCTATTTTTAAATAAAGGAAAAATAGAGTTAATTAATAATTAATATCACAATATTTCATTTAAAATCTCGATTCAGTTTAACATGAATGAGTTTTAAAAAATAGAATTTGTTACCGTCGTTTAATTTTATTAGTTTTCGATATATTTTTCAATAGGTTTTTTTTTCCACTATTTCTTTATTTTTATGTTTATTGTTGAAAAAATAAAGAAATGTTATAATAAAAGTTAACTTATATTTAAGATTAATAAAGGGTGAGATTAGAGGATTAAGGAGGAATTTTGACAAATACTGCTAAAATTTTATTGAAAATTTTATTAAATGGAGATCTTCACCAAAATGATTTAGAGAGGTATTTTGATTTAGATTTAAATTCGATAAAAAAAAATTTAAAAATTTTAAATAATTATCTAATATCCCACAAGCTAGGAGTTATAAAAAAAAATAAAAATATATATACTCTTGAAAAATCGAAAAAAAAATTAATGCTTTCATTTTCAGAGCTAGATATTTTATCTTCTAAAGATCGTGAAGATATACTTTGTATACGATTACTTCTTAATCAAGAGTTAAATTTAGAAAAGATGAGATATGAATTAAGTATATCTAGAACAAGCCTACAAAAAGATTTAAAAAACTTAAAAAAGAATCTAAAAAAAAATTATATTGAAGTAGAATCCAAAAATTTTAAGGGAATATTCTTAAAAGCAGCGAATTCGATTGATGTAAAAAATATTTTATGTGAAAAAATAATGCAACTTTTTATAGGAAGAGATTATTTAACAAAGTATCAAATAAAGCTATTAGAGGAGATTGATGTTTTAGAGATAAATGATTTTTTTGAAACATTTTCTAAAATTACGAAAGAGTTTAAAATAGGAAAATTTACACTTACATTTTATGCTCTTTATAGCATGAAGTGTATTGAAAGCCTTAGTGAATCTTTTATTTATGAAGGGGATGTTTTACAAAATGATTCTGAATACTATCTTATTTTAGAGAGATTAAATAAAATGGATATTGATTTGAGCCTTGAATTAAGAAAGTTTGTAGCAACAGTTATTTTAAAAACATATCATTTTCCTAGATTTGATTTAAGTTTTAAGAAAGAATTTGAGATTTTTATAAATCAATTAGACAAAGTTTTAGATTTAAATTTTGATGAAAGAGAGAAGTTATACAATCGATTGCTAAAAAAATATCAAATAGGATATTTAAATAAAAAATATGGTTTGTTTTGGATTAGTTCGAAAGAAAAATCGAAATTAGGAATAGAGCTCGCAAATATTATTCAAAGGATAATAAATAATTCAGGTGTCGAGATGATATATGGAGATATTCTTGGCTTGTCAGATGTTATAGTTGATTTCTTTGTTGAAAAAGAATATTCTGAAAATTTTAAATTACTTTTTATAGTACAAAATATAGAGAGTATGGATAAGCCTTACTACAAAACTATTTTTAATTATATAAAAATGATATATCCAAAAGTTGAGCTTTATATAGAAACTTTTCTAGATTTTAAATTTGGAGTTTTAGACAATAAAGGTAGTTATGATTTAATTATCTCTGAATTTGAAAGTATAGAGTTTAAAAATTCAAAAAAAATTTGTAGATTAAATATCCAAGAGGTTCAAACGATACTTTCAGAAGTTATTTTAAAAAAAATATTAGTTAAATTTAATAAAAAAAACAGTGAAAAAATAGAGGTTTTAGAAGATGTTTTTTAATAAAAATTCTTTGCATATTTTAAATTTATTTTTATCGAATGAAAGATATAATATAAAGCAACTTGAAGAAATTTTGAAAATAAAAAAAAGATCAATCTTAGCTAATGTATCTGTAATAAATGATTTTTTGAGAATTCATAAAATAAAAGGGATTATAGAAAAAGAAAATTATTTCTATATAGAAGAAAAAGAAAGTACAAAAATAAAGGGCTTTTTATCTGAAGCTCCTCTCGGAGCATTAGAAAGAAGAGAGTACATGCTCTTAAAAATATTTTTTTCTGAAAAAGTAATTCTAAGTAAAGATTTTTTAGAGATAGATGTGACTAGAAGAACCATAAATAATGATTTACAAAGTTTAAGGAATCAGATATTAGAATATGATTTGAAAATATTGAGCACATCCATAGAGGGTGTTTTTTTGGAAGGGAAAGAGAGAAATATCAGAGTTTCATTTGTTAAATATTTAACGAGATATTTTATACAAAAAAATAAATATCATAACTTATTTGAAAAACTGATAAATAGTAGATTGAAAAAAGAGGAATTGAAAAAAGCACAAGATATTATACTAAATTTATCGAAAAAGATGGATGTCAAACTTCCAATTGAATATTTTTATAAATTAGTAGCACTAATATTAGTTAGTTGCTATAGAGAAGATAAGAGATGTGATTTTTACGAAGAAGATAAAAACTCAAAATACATATTAAAAAATACAAACTGTGGTATTTTTATAAATTTTTTTAAAATAAATGAAGTGAGCAATTTAAAGCAGTATGAAATTGACACTATAATTGATGTTTTTTTATGTTTTGATAAAAAAAATTTTGTAAAAAAATCAGATTATAGAATTGATGTTTTTTTTAAGAGATTGGAAGAAAAATTAAATATAGATATTCAAACAAAAAGTATTATTTCGATAAAAGTATTAAAAATTATAGAGATAAGTAGATTGAAAAAAGAATTAGGACTATCTACAGATGAAAAAATAGGAATACTCTGGGACAAATACAAAGAGTATTATTTTGAAATAAGTTCTATTATAAAAGAAGTTATACCTGAAATTTATGATGAGGATATTTTATATTTAACTATCTTTATAAAAGATAATTTAGATAGCACAATTTTGAAAGATAAAAAAAATAAAAGAATCCTTATAATAGATGATTCGTTTGAGAAAATGTATGGGAAAATTGTTTTAAGCTACTTGAAAAAAAATTATTATATAGATATTTTGAAGATTATCAATAGTTATGAATGTGATGAAAGTTTAATTGAAAGATATGAGTTAGATTTTATATTATCTTTAAGCGAAATAGAAATAAGAGAGTTAAAAATTCCAGTGTTAAATATAAAAGTCGAAAATATATTAAAAAATAGTTATAGGTTAGAGAGCTATGGAGTTTTGAAAAAATAAGGAGGCTTTTAACAGTTGAAATAAAATGAAGTATTATTCAACTAGAGAAATGGTAAAAATTTTAAATGTAACAGGTCAAACATTAAGAAATTGGGATTCTAACGGGAAGCTAGTTCCACATCATAAAACAGATAGTGGATATAGATATTATTCA
>JBOFJE010000010.1:0-3611 GCA_051650525.1 Mycoplasmoidaceae bacterium | reverse complement strand
AATTTACTTTGAAGATTTAAATTTTGGTTTAACTGAAACTTTAATTAATGGTGAAATGAAACAGGTATCATTAGGTATTAAATGTATGAGAGTAAGTTATTATGTAAATGAATTTTTGGATGATAATGAATATGCACTCTATGAAAGTGAAAAAAATAGTAATATTGAGAGTTGATATTGTTTAAGACTTGGATTGAGACAATATTCTTTATCATATACTGGATATGTTTTAAAAACAATATTACATAAATATCAAAAAATTGATATGGAATATGTGGAAAAACTTTGCACTAAACAAAATAGTAAAATTCAAATTAAGTATATTTTAGGACTTGACTGGGGAACAGGTGCTAATGGAGATGGAACTGCTTTATATGGTGGTATTTTAGTTTTAAATGAAAATAGTTTATGTGAGTTTATGGTTGATTTGTTTTGTTTTGAAATTAAAAAAAGAACACTAACAAAAGAAGATTATGCAACATTTAAACAAAATGAATTAATAATTGAAAAATTAAAGATTTTTTTGGAAAAATATCCTGTTTTTATGTTAAAATCTTGGAGTTTAGTATGGGATACAAGAGATAGTGTCCCAGGGAAATGATTTAAGGATGAAATAACAAAATTAAATATTGATATATATTCTTCTGAAAGTGCAAGTTTTAAAAATGCTGAATGTTGTAATCTTCAAGCAAGAACAATATTTGCAGAAAGAACAATTAATGCAGGGAAACAATACTATACAGAATATGCAATTGGTTTAGTTGCTGAATATGCAAGTTGAGAATATTCAGGGTCTGCAAAGAAAGAAAGAGAAACAATCAAAACCAGCAACAAATTAGAATTAACAGATGCAAAGGAATATGCATTAGGAAGAAAAATTAAATTATTTAATAACAATATTTGAAATTTATCTGATATAATTAAGTTAATTGAAAGGATGTAAAATGAGTAATGAGTTTAATACTGGTTCATACCAAGAAGAAATGGGTGAAGAGTTAGCAGAACAGCAGAAAATTAATCCTGCATATCAAAATGAAAGTTCTTATACAGAATGAGAGTTATATACTTTTGACAATATAAATAATTCAAATAAAGATGCTGTTATAAAATTAAATACTAAAACTTTTTTGAAAATAACTCAGATAGGATATATCAAATTATTAAGTGAAAATCAAGCAAGTGCAATTCAATCACAAGAAGATGTGATAACAAATACATCTATTTCTATTTATAAAACATATAATAATTCTTATGTTTTTAATCCTTTATTTAATAAAGATATTAATCTATTTAATGACAATATTTTTTTAATTTGTCAAAAAAATGATATTCCTATAAGAGATATTAATATGTTTCAATTATTGTCAAAAATAGAATATAGTGATGAAAGTAAATTATATTTTGTAAGAGAAAGTATCCCCCTTAAAGATTGATTTAGAATATTCAAAAATTGTGATGCTGACATTTTAATTAATTGACAACAAGACATTCAAAATACAACTATTACTAAAATTGAATTATTAAACAAAAATCAAAGAATATTATTATCAGATTTTAATGTTAAAGGTGAGTTAAGTATATTTAATAATGACTTAAATATTGATAAATATGCTACTATCCCTATTGAATTTGAGAGAAATGATAATGTATTTCCATTATGAGTTAAACCTACCAGCATTGCTAATAATTTAAGATTTTACTTTCCTTGATGAGATGATAAAAAAACATTAAACCCATTTTCTATTAATGCTGAATTTTGAATAAAAGCACAATCTATTTATTTCCATTTAGCAGATTTAGGGGGTTTAGTTCTAATACCTGATAATTATTATAAAATATTTTTATATAATTTAGCAACTATTTCTGCTAACAACTTGAATTTTATGTCAAATGGTGGATTGTCCCCTGAGTTCCTTGCAAACAAACAGATTAAAAATATTAATGATTATTTATATGCTATGAGACAAAATACTGATGCAATAAATGTTTTTACTGACTTTTATTTGGATGCTTGCAAAAATGGTGGGTATTGAAATGCAAGTGTTAAAATTCCAATTTTAGATTTGAATAGCAAATATTATTCTGCATTAATATCTTTGTTTAAGATGTGTTCTAAGTATTGTTATTCAAAAGTAGTCTATGGTGGTGGACTTTCTGAAAGTTCATTAGTATTGCAACCATTTTATTTTGATAGTTGAGATGTCCCAGTTGATTATGTTTCAACTTTTAAGACAGAGTTAGATAAAAATGGAAATTTAAATGTTGTAGATATTAATTTACCTGCTTTTCCCCCAGAAGACCCTTTAAATAGTTTGGATTATAAAGCACAGATTAATTCCAGTTATTTTAATGTAGATTTATCAAACATTTCATCTCCTATTTTCTTATTAAAAAATAAAAAAATAAAAGATAATAAAAGTATTAAAGGTAATGATAATGTTTATTATTGAAATGAACTCCCAATTTTATTACAAACTCTAAATGGAATAGATGATAATAAACAATCACTGGAAACAAATGAATTAAACTACTTAGTTTTTTTGGGTTTAGGAGATATTCCTAATGGTATTAATTCTATTTGAAGATATTTATATAATGCTGGTAGTAGTGCATCCACAAGTTCTTTTTCATTAGATGTGTCCCAGGATAAACAAGATATTTCAGACAAGGAAAAATTTAAAGACTATACTTTGCAAATATTAAAAAGTAGGGGGATAAATGTTGATAAAATTAAAACATTAGAAATTGGTTTGATTATTGAAAATAAATATAATTTAGTTCTTTTCAATTGATGAGACTATGGAATAACCCCTGATATAGTTGGAGCAGATATTGTTATTATTCCAGGTGGAATACCTTGGGGTCAAATGTATGGTAATTATAGAGACCAAGGGATATTAACTGGTTTACCAGAGGGTAAATATGCATCTTTATTAGATAAAGAAAATAATTTGAATGGAATTGTTAAATATGCTAATCAGCAAGTTGGTTTAATTCCACTTACTCCTGGGAAATTTGCATATGATTATTCTTGGGATGCAACCATTACTATGGAAGATGCTCCTGCTATTATTTCTTGTTTTAGTAAAGAAATGGATTTTTTAGAATTAGAATTATTTATTAATGCTGCAACAAATAAAACAATACAACAAGATAATAATAAATTTTCTTTTGTTTTACAAAAAGAGATGCAAGATTTGGGTTTAAAAATAGTAAATGTAAATGAAATTAATATCTCTGCTATTGGGTATAGTTTAAATAATGAAATTGTCTTAACTTATTTAAAACCTGATAATACAACTATTACTAAATCCCTTATATTTAATTTGAATGATAAAGATAATTTAAAAAATACTATGACAAATATACAAATCATTTAAAAGCAGAAATTAAACAAGCATTAGATTATTTAGAAAAATTTTAAATTTCTTGGTTTTGGTTTGGAGTTGCTGGGTTTTTTGTTGAAGATGTGGTTTCATTATTAGTTGAAAATAATATTTTATCAACATCTGGGATATCTAATTCTAAATCTAATTCTCATTTTTTATCAAGTCCAAAATTAAATTCTTTATCTAATAATTTAAAAGCATATTCAAGGGATTGTTTTACTT
>JBOFJE010000009.1:0-9923 GCA_051650525.1 Mycoplasmoidaceae bacterium | reverse complement strand
TGTCATGTGGAATTCCAATTGTAATTAGAAATACCTTTGCAAATGCTTCCAACTTAGTAATAAATAATTATAATGGTTTAATTTTTGATAAAAATGATAGTCCTGAAATAGTTGCTAAAGCAATAAATGAATTGATGAGCAATAAAGAATTATTAGAAAAAATGCATTCTAATACAATTGAATATTTTAATAAAAATTTTAAAATAGATAAATTTTATGAAAATTGGAAGAAAATAATATATTCAGTTATAGATAGGTAATAGTCATTAATTTAAATATATATTTTATTATCATTTATAATAAGAAATATGGAAAATTATTATAATCCCTTAGTATCTATTATAATACCTGTTTATAATGGAGAAAAATACATTAAAAATGCTATAAATAGTGCTTTGAATCAAAAATATAATAACATTGAAATTATTGTAGTCAATGATGGTTCTACAGATAAAACAGCTTTGATATGTGAAAAATATAAAGCTAAAATTAAAATATTAAATAAAGAAAATGGTGGAGTTAGTAGTGCTCTAAACTTAGGCATTGCTAATATGCAAGGTGAGTATTTTTCTTGACTTTCTCATGATGATGAATATAGTAAAAATAAAATATATAATCAAGTCAAATTAATTAATAATTTGAAGGATTTTGATTCAATAGTTTTTAGTAATTCTAAAAAATTCTTTTGCAAAGGATTATTTAATTTAAATGTTAAAATTGAAAAAATATTGAATAAAAATTATGTTGATAATAAGTGGATTTTATTATTATTTACAATTTTTTCTGGTTGCACTTTTTTAATTCCTAAAAAGTATTTGGAATTAAATAATTTTAATGAAGAATTGAAAGTAACTCAAGATTATGATTTATGATTAAAATTTTGCAATAATTATAATTTTATATTTGACAAATCTATTTCAACATGAGTTAGGATTCATAGTCTTCAAGGCTCTCTTAATTATAATGAGAAAAATTGAATTGAATTAGATAATTTATGGTTAAATATTCTTGAATCTTTCGAAAAAACTGATATTTTTTTAAAAAATAAAATTTTTTTTTATATTTATTTATATAAAAATCCTAAATGTAGAAATATGAAAAAGTGAATAGAAAATAAAATTAAAATAGATAATAAAAATATTAAAATTTATAAAAATTCCTACAAAGAATATATGAATATCGATTATTTATTTTTTAAAGTAGTTAAAAATTTTTTCTTTTATAAGATTACTTATCTTATGATTATTATTTTCAAAAAAATTAAAATTGGAAAGAAATAATAAATGATATATTTTGTACCAACAGTATTATTTTTATTTTATATACTTATTGATATATTAAATTATTTTTTAAAAACAAAAATATGTAAATTATCTTTTTTTTGTATTGGAATAGCTTTGGTTCAGTTATTTCTTGGTGGATTAACATGATCTAAAGTAAATATAGATATTTATAGACCAATTGCTTATAGCATTATTTCTATTGTATTTTTTACTGCTATTCTCTATATCTTATTAACCACATTAAAATTGAAAGATAATAGAAATACAATTGTAAAAGAAAATAATATTTCAATTATTCAAAAAATAATTGAATGGTTAGTAATATTAATTTTATTTAGTGTTATTTTTTTTACTCCAAAAAATAATATAAGTGATCTAACATATTATGTGTCTATAAGTCAAAATTTTAAAGGTGGAATATATTCTCCAACTGGCAATCTCAATGATGTTACAATTGCAACCTACTTATTGCCGCAAAGCTATTACTTATATGCAATTTTATTTAATAATATTTATATGGCATTTTTTATAATGAATTCTGTATTTTATTTATTTTTAATTTTTTCTATAATTTCAATTATAAATGAATATTATTTTAGTTTAAATAACAAAAAATACAGAATATTTTTTTACCAAATATCATTATTATTTGGAGCTGTTATATTTTTATCCAATTTTTTTTTAATTTTTGGTGGGAATTTAGCCATCCAAATTTTTGGTGTACTGACTTTTTTTCTAATAATTTTTTTTAAAAAACATAGCCCTTATATATATTTTTTCCCATTTACATTTTTGTTTTTTTCATCAACTGCTCTTGTTACATATATTTTTTTAATTACTTCATACATTTTTTATAAATTATTTATCTGAAAAGAATTTAATTTTTCTTCAAAATATTTATTTTTAGTAATATTTTATTTTGCTATAACTATAGTTTTTTATGTTTCAATAAGTAATAATTTGATAATTATTTATTTTTTAGGATTAGTTTTATCATTAATAATAAATGCATTTATTTTTTTCATTTTTAAAAATAAAAATTTCAAACTAAAAAAAATATTAGAAATAGATATATCAAAAAAATACTTTTCTATTTTAATAATATTGTTATCATTCCTGTTTTTAAATTTATTTGTTTATCATTTCGTTCCAATTTTATTTCATAATAAAAATAATGTCGAAAAAAATTATAGCATTTATGATTTTTTAGTTATATTTATAATCACCATTTTTTTAATTTTTTATTTATTGATATCATGAAAAAATAATAATAAGAATATTAATATTATTTATATTTTTATAGTATTTTGATCTATCAACATAATAATAAGTTTATTAACTTATTTGCCAATTTCATATTTTAAAAGACTTCAAGAAAATGATTCATATTGAAGGTCTATATGAACATTTATTGGGATAAATTTGAGATCCGAAATTTTAATAATACTATTACCTATTTTTTTGGAAACTTCTAAATTTATAAAAATGGATTTTAAAAATTTATATAAAATATTTGTATTATTTACTCTTTCTTTTCTTTCACTTCTTAATTTTTCTCCCATAATTTCGAATTTAAAATTACTTGATTCTAAAATTAATAAAAACATAAAATTATTATCCAATAATGAAATAGAGGCAATAAAAAAATTAGACTTTTGTGATTATCAAAAATCTTATTTGACTATGATTCCAATAACATCATATATAAATCAAGGCTTAAATTTAGATAGCAAAATAAATTTTCTTGATGATACTTGATGAGGTGCTATAAGTAATTTTTCTTCTTTTGAAAAAAGCATTTCTCCAAATCAATTTATTAATAATATAAAATTAATTAAAAAAGAAGCAAAAGAAAAAGGGTTTAATACTATAAATGGTAATTTAGTAAAAAAAATAGATTACATATTTTTAGTTTGCAATCAAAATAGGTATTTTTATATAAATGAACTGAAGGATTTTTATCATGAAATATATATAAATAATGATATTATAATATTGGAATTAAATGGTAATGAATCAGGGTAATTATGAAAAAAATTTTAATAATATCATGAGCATTATGCCCTAATATAGGTGGTGTTGAAAAATATGTAGATAATTTAATAAAATTATTTACAAATAAAGGATTTACTATCGATATATATATTACTGATTATATAAATTTAGAAACTAGAAAGGAATATAAAGAATATTATCCTAATATTAATATAATATTTGGGAATAGCAAGAATTTAAAGAATTGGGTATTAAAAAATAGATTTTTAATTTCATTTTGTTGATTATTCAGAATTATAAAAACAAGATTTTTATTTAATAAATTTTTTAACAACATTGATTATGATTTTATAATTGATAACACTGCTTTTAATTTTTCAAAACTTAGAAAAAATAAGAAAGCTTTGTTTATTATTCATATGGATATTTCAAATTTATTGAATGAAAAATTAAAAAATTATAAAATTTTTGAAATAAAAAAAATTATATATTACATTATATTTCAAAAAATTATTAAAGTATCTGAATCATTAAAAGATTATTCTAATATTGTATTATTTTCTGAAAAGGATAAATTGATTTTAGAGAATAGCAAGGATATTAAAAAATGACAAAAAATATTTCATAGTTTTTGTTCAATTAAAAATCCTGAACATAATTCCGAATATAATCTATATGGGAATATAATTTCCATTTTGAGATTTTCTAATACAGAAAAGAACTTGATATTTTTAGATGAAGTGTCAAAGAAATTAGATAATAAAATACATGTTTATGGCGAGGGAGAAGACAGAATATTGTTTAAAAATGTAATTATTCATAATAAAATAACTGATGAAATATTAAAATATGAATTACTTTCTAGAAGTTCAATATTTATTATGACTTCTAATTTTGAAGGTCTTCCGTTTTCAATAGTTGAAGCTCTTTCGATGGGATTGCCAATCATTATTAGAAACACATTTCTTCATGCTACAACATTAGTAAAACACAAATATAATGGGTTAGTTTTTGATAAAGATGCAACTCCAACTGAAGTTGCAGACGGAATTAAAGATTTACTTAAGAATCCTATGTTACTAAGAGAAATGAGTAAAAATTCAATTAAGATTTTTGAAGAAAATTTTGAAATTTCTAATTTTAATAATTCTTGAGAACATATTATAAAACAAATTTCAAAAAAATAAAATTAACATTTTACTTGCAAATTATATCTAGTTTAAAAATATCTATTTTCCTATTTTTCAATCGATTTATACTTAAAGATATTTCAAAAAATGTCCAAAAATAATTCTACATTTTTAATTTTTTTTGAAGCATAAATAGCCTTTTTATTTTCTGCTGATATATATTTTTGTATATAAAGAGGTTTTTTCATAGTAGCATTAGTGTTATAATTGTATTAATCTTTTAAAAATTCCATATTTCATACCAACAAACCGATATTAACTATTTTTTAAAAATTTAAAATTTATAACAATAAATTCAGCTGTTTAAATTAAATAATAATGCTAATGATATTTTTTAATTTAATAAAAATTACTATAACAAATACATTTATTAACACATTTAGCACTTAATTTAAGAGTAATCCACGAAGAAATTTTAACATCAAAAATACATATTAATAAATTATTAATTTTTTTTACTCATTTTTTCTCCTTCTTGGAAATGGTAAGAAATAGAATTAAAAATAGTAATGTGATTCATTTTATATTTATCCCTCAATATATTTCAAAATAAAATTGATCACCACTTTTGTAAATTTTTTTTCCTAATGATATTTTCCCTCTTTCATTTTTCACATGACCCTTTGGATAACCACCAGATTCTATAAATCTTTTCTTTTCAAATATAACTGGCATATAAGTACCACTAGTTTGGATTTTATCTTTTGATATTAAAGAAGATATATATTCAAATTCTTTAAAATTGATATTATTTACATCAATATGTAATTTTTTTAAATAATTATAATTTCGTGTTTGAAGATTTCCAGATTCAATTAATAGTGAAGTTGGAATATTAATTCCATCATGGTATATTAATAAATTATCTAATCAATTTTTTGAAAAAACCATATCGGAATTGACAAAAATAATATTATCAAATTTAGAATTAAAACCAGCATAATTGTAACCCTTATAAACTCTTTTTATATAATATTCCTTGGGATTAAAACTTTTATAAATTAGATGGGGTATTTGTTTTTCTTTTAAGTAATTTAAAACCTTCTTATTTGCATCTAATGCAAGAATTTTTATTGATATATCTCAACCTATTTTTGAATTTATTTTAGCTTTTTTCAATTCACTATAAACCATATCTAAAAAATTAATATTATTGAATATAGGACATATTATCTCTACATTTTTTTTAATTTTAATTTCAGGAAGATTTTTATACAATTGCGGATAATTGTTTAAAAATCATTCTAACTTAATTGGTGGATTTGGCAAAGAATTTTTATTAATAAAAATTTTTTTAAATTGTCAACCTTTTCTATTTAAAATATCTTCTCCAAGATTAATTTTTTTTACAATATCATTTTCTATTTTAAAATTGCTTTTAATTATATTTGATTCATAAATAGACAAGCTTTTTTCTACAATACTATTATTATGGTTTAATCAAGAATAGTGATTTCCTCCATCAACAAATAGATTTATATTCGTGTATTCTAAAGCATCCTTCAGTTTGATTAAATCATTTTTATCATAATTAAATATCAAAGAATTAAATTTGTCTATAATTCTCCTTGATTCAATAACTGATATTATTCCATAAGGAAAAGAAATACTACCAACCCAAATTTGATTTTGAAGATAATTTACATAGTAATAATACAAATTTTGATGATATACATATACATTTGGTGGATTGTCTAATATATGTTTTAAAGTTTTAGTATCTCAAAATTCATCAGAATCACTAATAAAAATAATATCATTTATGTTTGCCTTTGAATATAAAATATTGTTAATACATTTTCTATGATATCTTTCTATTGCAGATATATGATTATCAACAAAATTTGGAGCATTATCAAAATACTTGAAAATAATTTTATCTTTGTATTTTGCAAATAAATGCTCATTTTTAAGAAAATTTGAAAAAGATTTTAAATAACCTGTATGTGTTTTATTTATTTCAACTATCACAAAATAATCTACAAAATCATAATATTCTTCTAGCCTAAAAAGGATAAGATGGATCTCATCATTAAAAAAAGTACAATCAAAAATTTTTCTTTTATGATTAATATTCATATTCATATTATCAAGTTTATTAATAACATTAGTATCTATTGATAATTTATTAAGATAGGGTTGTATTTACGTATAGAATTAAATAATTTAATAACTCAAGCAATAAAGAAATTATTTCTATTTTTCATTAAAAAGCATTGTATTTTTTTTCAAAAGTATCTTAAAATCATAATAATTCCCACCATTTTTTGAAATTATATAAATTAAAAATTAAATTATTAATGAAGTTTTAATTATTCTAAATTTTTAAATATCTATTATGTTATTGTACTAAAAAATTTCTTCAATGTTTTAGTATTTATAATAAATAAAATATATTAAATATAATATTAATAATTTATTGTTTATATATCAATATTTCTTTTGTAAATCTATTTAGTTTTTGAATCATCTTTAAGTAACTAGGAACAGAATAATTAAAATCAACTCTAGTATTAATTAAAAATTTATTAATTTCTTTTTCTAAATCTTTTTTTTCAATAATTTTAGATGAATTAAATACTTTATTAAAAATATGAAGTAATTCATATTTTGAAATTCTTTCTCCATTATTTACATGGATAAGACCAGATATATTATTAATACATACATATTCTATTACTTGTGCTAAAACTAATGTGGTAATACCTGACCAATATCAATTATTATAGCCAACTATCTTTTTATCAGAATTTAAAAATCAATTTAATAATCCAATTCCATTTTTTTTCAATTCAGGCCCAATAATAGAAGTTCTTATAACTAAATTTTTTTGGCTATTGAATTCACCATTAGCTTTTGAAAGATCATAAACACTATTTCCATCTTTTTGTGAATCTTCAGTATATGGTAATTTGGAATTACCACTAAAAACACAATCAGTGCTTAAATGAATAAACTTAATATCATATTCTTCAGTAATTTTATTTAGAAATTGAGGGAGATCACTGTTAGTATTTTTTATTTCTAATTCCGAAACCAAAGTTCTGTTCAAGATTCCTATACAATTGATTACTACATCAAAGTTTATAATAATTTTTTTTAAATCATCAAATTCATTATTATTTCAAATTATTTCATCTTTAAATATATTTTTTTTCTCTCTAACTGTTACAGAAACATTATATTTTTTATATATTAAATAGCTAGCAATCATGCTACCAGCCATTCCATAGCCACCAAGGATAAGAAATTTAATATTTTTTATTTCTTTTAATTTCATTAATTTGTTCTTTTATATTTTTGTCTTTCATAATTAAATTATCTAACTCTTTTTCACTCAAACGATTAGTATTATTAGAATTATAACTTTCTTCAGTAATATTTTCCTTACCTTCTATAAAATATTTATCATAATTTAAATTTCTGCTATCTGCAGGAATTTCATAATATTTTTCATGATCAATAGCTTTTGAAATTTCTTCAGATGTAGCAAGCGCTTCATATAATTTTTCACCATGTCGAATACCAATAATTTTTGTTTCCAAATTTTTTCTATCACATAGTCTTTCAAGGGAACTAACAATATCACCAATTGTAGATGCAGGGGATTTTTGAATAAATAAACTTCCTTGATTGCCTTTATTCAATGAATAAAAGACTAATTCACATGCTTGATCCAAAGTCATCATAAATCTTATCATTTTTTTATTTGTAATGGTAATTGGACTACCATCTCTAATTTTTTCTAAAAAGAATGGGATAACAGAACCTCGTGTTCCAATAACATTACCATATCTTGTACAGCATAAAATGGGACCACCTTTACCTATAGAACGACTTCTAGCAATCACATTTTTTTCCATTAATGCCTTTGACATACCCATTGCATTAATTGGATAACAAGCTTTGTCAGTGCTTAAAAAAACAGCTCTTGAAACATTATAATTAATACATGCATCAATTACATTATTTGAACCAATAATGTTTGTTTTAACAGCTTCCATTGGAAAAAATTCGCAAGAAGGAACTTGTTTTAAAGCCGCAGCATGGAAGACATAGTCAACACCATCAAAAGCATTTTCTATTGAATCATAATCTCGAACATCTCCAATAAAAAACTTTAATTTATCAAAATTAAATTTCTTTCTCATGTCATCTTGCTTCTTTTCATCTCTAGAAAGAATTCTTATTTCTTTAAAATAATTATTTTCAATACTTTTAATTACAACTGCTTCTCCAAATGACCCAGTTCCACCAATTATTAAAATTATTTCATTATCAAACATTTTTATTCCTCATATTCTTTTTTAATTACTTTAGTATAAGATTGAATAATTCTAGCTATTTTTGTAGATACATTTTCTACTTCATAATCTAAACAAGTAGATTTATTTTTTAAACTAATAATAATATCTATTGAATTTACTAAACTGTCATAATCTAGATTACCCAAAATAAAATTAGAAGATTCAATTGCCTCTTGTCTCTCAGTAGAATTTCTGATCGATATTGATTTAAAATTCATTAAATAAGCCTCTTCTGCCAGAGATCCACTATCTGAGATAACACAAAAAGAATTTATTTGCATTTTACTATATTCATAAAAACCAAAAGGTTTTGAAAATATAAAATCGCTAGGAATTTCAATCGAGTATTTTTCAAGAACATTTTTAGTTGTAGGATGAAGTGAAAGCACAATTCTTTTTTTATAATGTTCAGAAATTTTTTGAAGGTTATTCAAAATATTTTTAATTTTTGAATGATTCACTAAATTTTCTTTTCTATGAATACTTACTAAAATATATTCACCTTTTTCTAAATTAAGATCATTCAAAATATTTGAAGAATTTATTTCTTTAGAATAATAATCTATTACTTCTTTTAAAGGGGAACCAGTTTTAAATATTTTATTAGAATTTTTTCCCTCCAAAATAAGGTTATTTCTTGCTCTTTCTGAATATGGTAAATTAATATCTGCAATTTCATCAATTATTTTTCTATTAATTTCTTCTGGTAAATTAATATCAAAGGATCTATTTCCAGCTTCCATATGAAAAATTGGGATCTGTAATTTTTTTGCAGAAATTGCAGACAAACCAGAATTAGTATCACCTAATATTAAAACCGCATCTGGTTTTTCTTTTTCAAAAATAGAATAGGTTTCACTAATAATATTACCAATTAATTTTCCAGGAGAAATATTTTCATTTTTAAGAAAATAATCAGCTTTTCTAATATTCAATTCATTAAAAATTTTTTCATTTAAAGAATTATCAAAATTTTGCATTGTATTAACAATAATATGGTTAAACATTTTATCAAATAATTTAAAAATAACACTTAATCTGATGATTTCTGGTCTTGTACCAACAATTGAAATTATTTTTAATTTCATAATAATCCTTTTAATATTATTTATTATATAAGTAAATATAAATATTAAATAACTCTTTTT
>JBOFJE010000008.1:0-178675 GCA_051650525.1 Mycoplasmoidaceae bacterium | reverse complement strand
AAAAACTGGATCTCAAATTAATAAAAATAGATTATCTAAAAATAATAAAAATAATATTTTATTTCCTTTGTATAATGGAGGAGTTAATTTATCTGGATATCATTCTGAATTTAATAATTTAGCAAATACAATAATAATTAGTCAAGGTGGTGAGTCATGTGGGCATGTAAATTATATAAAAACAAATTTTTTTGCAGGTGCTCATTGTTTTACTATAAATAACATTTCAAATTTATTTAATAAAAGATTTCTTTTTTTTTATTTGAAAAGTATTGAGGAAAGTATTAAGAATTTAAGAAAAGGGGCTGGGATTCCAGGGATATCACTTTATGATATTAAAAACATTTCAATCCCTTGCCCTCCAATTGAGATTCAAAATAAAATCGTTGAAATATTAGATAATTTTGAAGCATATGTTTGTGATCTTTCTTCTGGGTTACCATTAGAAATAGATTTAAGAAAGAAACAATATGAATATTATAGAAATAAATTGCTTACATTTAATAATATTAAATAGTAAAAAGGATTATTATGAAGGCATATAATTTAATATTATCTTGTGAAAATTCTACAGTTGTTTCAGATTATGAGTTTAAAAAAGATGAAAGTAATTTTTACCAAAGTGAAAGTCAATTAGAGGAAGAATTTATTAAAATTCTTCAATCTCAAGCATATGAATATCTTAAAATTAATGACGAAAAAGAATTAATTTGTAATCTGAAAACCCAAATAGAGAAATTAAATAAAATTGAATTTAATGATCAAGAATGAGAACGATTTTTACATGAAAAGTTAATTAATAATAATGAAAATGCATTTGAAAAAATCAAAAAAATCCAAGAGAAATTTTCTCAACAAGATTTTGTATTTGAGAATGGTATAACAAAGAATATTTATTTAATTGATAAAAAAAATATTAAAAATAATAATTTACAAGTGATTAATCAATATGAAAATAGCTCTAGTAGTTATAAAAATCGTTATGATGTGACAATATTAATTAATGGATTACCATTAGTTCATATTGAATTAAAAAGAAGAGGTGTTAATTTAAAGGAAGCTTTTAATCAAATAGATCGATATCAATGAGAAACATTTTCTTCAGGGTCAAGATTATTTCAATATGTTCATATTTTTGTCATATCAAATGGAACTCGTACAAAATATTATTCTAATAATATTAAAAATAATCATTTAAAATATTCTTTTGAACAAACTTCTTTTTGAAGTGATTCAAAAAATAATAAGATTATAGATTTAATTGATTTTGCTAAAACTTTTTTCTATTCTCATACTATTTTAAATATTATTACAAAATATTGTGTTTTAACAGAAGAAAAAAAACTTTTGGTAATGAGACCATATCAAATAATTGCTGTAGAGAAAATCTTGAATAAGATTATTATGGCTAATAATTCTAATAAATTAGGAATGGTTGATTCAGGTGGATACATCTGACATGCCACTGGGAGTGGCAAAACATTAACATCATTTAAAGCAGCACAACTAATTTGCCAAATGGATTTTATTGAAAAAACTATATTTATAGTGGATCGAAAAGATTTAGATTATCAAACTATGAAAGAATATGATAAGTTTGAAAAAGGAGCAGCAAATAGCAATTCAACCACAAATATATTACAAAAACAATTAGAAAATCCTGAAGTTAAGATTATAATTACAACAATTCAAAAATTAGATTGATTTATTAAAAAAAATAGGACTCACTATATTTACAATAAGAAGATTATAATGATTTTTGATGAATGTCATCGCTCACAATTTGGTAATATGCATAAAGAAATTCGAAAAAAATTCAAAAATACTTGTATATTTGGTTTTACAGGAACTCCAATATTTGAGAAAAATAGTCAAAATCCTTTTGGAACTACTGAAAGAATATTTGGTAAGATGCTTCATTCATATACTATTGTTGATGCAATAGGTGATAAAAATGTTTTAAAATTTAAATGATCTTGCTGATCAAATTTTCGTGAAAAAAATTTAATAACAGACGAGAAAATTCAAAAAATTGATGAAGAAAGAGTTTTTAAAGATCCTAAAAGAATTGAAGAAATTATAAAATATATTATTGTTAATTTTGATAAAAAAACCCGAAGAGAAAGTTGTTTACTAACAAGGACTGAAAAAATTAGAAATGGATTTAATTCCATTTTTGCTGTTTCTTCAATTGAATTTGCAAAATTATATTATTTAGAATTTTTAAAACAAATTAAGAATTTTGATAGCGACCTGATTGTAACAACAATTTTTAGCTATACTCCAAATGAGCAGTCTACTAATTTAGATTCATATGATGAAGATTTTGATACTAATAAATTAGATAAAAGTTCAAAACGATTTTTAGAAGATGTAATTAATGATTACAATAAAAAATTTAATACAACTTATAATGTAAGTGGCAATAGTTTTCCAAATTTTTACAAAGATGTGTCACAAAAATTGAAAAATAAAGAAATAGATATATTAATAGTTGTTGATATGTTTTTAACAGGTTTTGATGCACCATCGTTAAACACCTTATGGGTGGATAAAAATTTAAAGTATCATAGTTTAATCCAAGCATTTTCTAGAACTAATAGAATTATTAATAATAACAAACCATATGGTGATATTATTTCTTTTAGAAATTTAAAAGAAAATATTAATGAAGCATTATCTCTATTTGGTAATAAAAATACTAAAAGAATATTATTTATCAAAGAATATGAGGATTATTATAATGGTTATGATGAAAATGGAATTCATTATAAAGGTTATTTTGAAATTATGAATCAATTAATTGAAAAATATCCATCAGGAAAAGCACCAATTGGAGAAATTAGCCAAAAACATTTTATTAAATTATTTAGTTTGTTATTAAAATCAAAAAATATTTTAAATTCATTTGATGAATTTGATCAAGCAAATAAAATCTCTGAGAGAGATTTTCAAAATTATCAGAGTCATTATTTAGACTTGAAAGATGTTTATGTTAAAAAAGAAAAAGACAACAAAACAATTATTAATAATGATATTGAATTTGAACTTGAATTAATTAGTCAATTTGATATAAATGTAGATTACATATTAAATTTATTAAATAAATATCAAGATAAATTAGATAAAGAAGAAACTATTCCAAATATTGAGAAAAAAATTGATTCAAGTTTAAATTTAAGAAGTAAAAAGGAATTAATTTTAAAATTTATTAAGACAATTAATGGACAAACTGACATTCAAAATTCTTGAAATGATTTTATTAAAATGGAAAGTGAAATTGAATTATTAAAAATTATTGAAGATAATAACCTTATCCCAGAAAAAGCAAAGCAATATATTTATAATTGTTTTGAATCAAATAATTTTAATTATTATGGAACAGAAATAGTTGGAATTATGAAATCAAAATCAAGGTTTAATAAGAACAATAATTTTAATAATAATAAACAAAAATTAATTAATGATTTAAATTCATATTTTAATAAATTTTTAAAAAATAAAATTATATAAAAGCAATAAAATAATATATTTTTTACTATTAATAATTTGAAATCTAAGGTTAATTAATATTTTAATCATTTTTTTTCAAAATTTAATATTAATAAAATTAGATAAAAATTTTGATTCTTTTTTGCAGTATCTTTAAATTTTTGCAATGCCAAAGTATAATAATGATGTGGAAGTAATATTATAGTTAGTTTACTTTATTAATAGTTTTAATTATTTTATAATATTGTCATTTGAAATTATTACTAGCTAAAATAATAATTTAAAAATAAATTGTATATATATGACTATTAATACATTATTTAATTGAATAAATTATTATAATAGCAGTATAAAAATAAATTTTAAAAATAATATTTTATAATAGGAAATAATATGAAAATAAAAAAAATACAATTGTTTGCTGGTTTTTTTAGTATATTTGCATCTTCTGGAATAATGATTCCTTTAGTTCATAAATTTGATTTAAATAAATCTAAAAATCTAAATTTTATAAAGAAATCAGAAATTTTAACCCCCCATTATGATATGAAAGCTAGTAATATAATATCTTGATCTAACCTTCTTTATGGTGGAGCAGCCTTAAAAATTATTAATAAATCTATGGAAAAAGTATCTTATTGATATACTTCAGTTTGATTAAACCCATCTGGCACTGAAGATAGATGATATTATCATGATATAAATCAAGATTATAATACTTGGGATTGAGCATGATCAAATTATTCGACTGACTATCCCTTGGAGATTTTTATTAATGGCTTAGGTAGTTATAATTATTTCATTTTACTAGGTTTTTTACATGACAATCCTAATGATCATTTATTATCTTTTAATATTGCAAAATATCCTAAAATTCCGCCTTCTGGAGTCAGAAATCCTAGTCTTATAAGTCCTATTTGATATAGTTTTAATTTTCATTCTCCTAGATCAGCTGATGGATCAACACATTCAACATTAACTATTGGTAATTTTTCTGATAATTGATTAACTCTTAATGATATTACAATTAAATTTGTTTAGTTTTTCTATCAAATATTTATTATGATAGTAGACTTGAATAGATGTTTATTAAAAAATATGATAATGATTATTATCATATTTTTATTATTTACTTTAATATCAAATTTTCTTTTCATTTATTAAAGTAAAAATAATATTTCAGGTTTATTTAATGATTTTGATATTAATAATATAAAATTAGGTAATATTATTTTTTTTATAATCAAAATTAGATAAATATTTTAATCCCAATCTTTTAATAATGCATTAAAACCCTTACAATTCAAAAGTATAATAATATGTGGGAATAAAATTATAATTAATTTTAAAGCAATTGATTTACTTTATTAATGGTCTTAATTATTTTTTAATGTTTGTTGTTTGAATTTTTACAAAGCTAAAATATACAGTTAGAAAATAAATTATATATATGACTATTAATATATTATTAAATTAAATAAAATTATTATAATAAAAGGGTATAAATAAATTTTAAGACAATATTTTTAAATAATATATGCCAAATAGGAAATTATATGAAAATAAAAAAAATACAATTTATTGCTGGATTTTTTAGCATATTTGTATCTTCTGGAATAATGATTCCTTTAGTTCATAAATTTAATTTAAATAATTCTAAAAATCCAAGTTTTGTAAAAAAATCAGAAATTTTAACTCCTCATTTTGATATGAAAGCTAGTAATATAATATCTTGAGCTAACTTTTTTCAAGGTGGATCAGCCATAAAAATTATTAATAAATCTCTGGAAAGAGTATCTTATTGATATACTTCAGTTTGATTAAACCCATCTGGCACTGAAGATAGATGATATTATCATGATATAAATCAAGATTGTAGTACTTGGGATTGAGCATGATCAAATTATTCAACTGACAATCCCATGGAGATTTTTATTAATGGTTTAGGTGATTATAATTATTTCATTTTGTTAGGTTTTTTAAATAACGATTCTACGGATCATTTATTATCTTTTAATATTGCAAAATATCCTAAAATTCCATCTTCTGGGGTTAGAAATCCTAGTCTTATAAGTCCTATTTGATATAGTTTTAATTTTCATTCTCCTAGATGAGTAGATGGATCAACACATTCAACATTAACTATCGGTAATTTTTCTGATAATTGATTAACTCTTAATGATATTAAGATTAAATTTGCTTAATTTCTTTTGGAAATCTTCATAATAAAAAGTTTAATAAATGTTTATTAAAAAAATATGATTAAGATTATTATCATATTTTTAATATTTACTATAATATCAAATTTTTCATTCATTTATTATAATGGATGATAAATTAAAGGAAAATATAAAATTTGGAAAGATTAATCATACATTAAATAGCATATTTAGAAATATTAAATTTATATATTAATTTTTAATCATATAATGAATTTAATTAATTGGATGACATTATCTATTTGAATTAAAATTAGAATTTTAAATCTTTGATAAATATTATTCTCAAAAAAAGCTTGTTAGCTTAATGATTGATTTATGCATATGATTACCAACTAAACTTATAAAGTAAACAACTGAACATAATTTATTATATATAGATGTCTTGGGAAAATCCAAAGGAAATTAATATTATTTATTAAACAAATTTATATTATAGAAATTAAATTAAAAAATAATTAATTTTATATAATATATAAATAAATTATGAACAATAAAATTAGAGTATTTGAAGCATTTTCAGGAATTGGTGCTCAAAATAAAGCATTAAAAAAAATAAATGCTAATTATGAAATAGTTGGGATGGCCGAATGATACTTACCAGCAATAATTGCATATCATGCAATTCATAATAATTTTAAAGCAAATGATAATCCAGATGTTAGTTATGAAAAAATGATTGATTATTTAAAATCAAAACCCTTGTCTAATAATTCAAAATCACTTTTATCTTTAAATTATTGAAATAAAAAGAAACCAAAAGAGCTTGTTTTTTTTTATAACATTGTTAAATATTCTGAGTTAAAAGGTAATATCTTTAATGTTAAGGAATTATATAAAAGAGGATTAAAAGATGTTGATTTATTAACATATTCTTTTCCATGTCAAGATTTATCTCAACAAGGAAAATCTAAAGGAATTTCAAAGAATATTAAATCTAGATCTGGGCTTTTATGAGAAATTGAGAAGGCTTTAGACTGTTGTGAGCAACAAAACTTACCAAAATATCTATTAATGGAAAATGTTGTTCCATTAACATATCAAAATCATAAAAAAGAATTGGACCTTTGACTAAATAAATTAACACAATTGGGATATACAAATGATCTTAAAATTCTTAATTCAAGTCATTTTGGCTCATCACAGTCTAGAAAAAGAACTTTTATGATATCCTCATTAAAAAATAATATTCAATTACCAAAAGGTAATATTAAACCAAATAAAATTAAAAAAATTTTAGATAAACAAATTGATCCAAATTTGATTTTATTAAGTTTGGAAAAATATAAGCATTCAAATTTTAGCTTATCAAAATCTAATATAAGAAAATTTAGTTTGCTCAATTATACTAATTTTAATTCTGAATCATATGTTTATGATCCAGAATATACAGGGCCAACACTTACTGCATCTGGTGCAAATTCTCGGATAAAGATCTATGAAAATAATATTATTAGAAAATTAAGTGCAAAGGAATGTGTTCTTTACATGGGTTTTGATAAAAAAGATTATTTTAGGATGAAAGAATTAGGAATTTTAACTCAAAATAATATTATTTATTTATGTGGTAATTCAATCTCTATAGAAGTATTAAAAAATATTATGAAGATTATTTATGATAATTTTTTAATTTGTAATTAAAAATATTTTGTATTTTTAAAAAAAAGTATTATTATATAAATATAAAAATTAAGAGAGAATAATATGGAAAAAATACCAAAGGCATATGCAACTCCTGAACCAATGTCAACATCTTGTTGTGCAATTTCAATTAAAAATAGCACTCAAAATAAAATTACATATTTTTATGCTAATTTGTCAAATAAAGGACAAACTAGATGATATCCTCATGATATTGCTTCTAGTTTAGGAACTTGAGATTGAATATGATCTAATTTTGATACTGGAAATTGTTTGGAAATTAAGATTCCTTTATCAAAAAATAAATTTATGTTTGTTGTTTTAGTTTATAAAGGAACAGGCAATGAAGGAATTGAAGTTAGTGGAGAGTTTGCTAAATGTGATGTTTGTTGAACTTATACTAATGAAGATAAAAATCCTGATTGAACTAAAGATATCTGAAATATATCTGAGGGAAAAATTTTTAATTTAGATTTAATAAATTATCATGGTGCTATCGATATTAGAGATGACTCAATTAATTTATTTTATGATGGATTTGGTGGATTTTCTATCAATTATGAAGAATAAATCTTAAAATTTATTCTTTTTTTGTTTATATTCTACTTTTTTTGTAATAGAATATATTTTATTGAACTAAATAAGGGATTGTTATGGAACATTTGCAAACAGATAAGAAATTAGTTTTATCAAATTTATTTACTAATTTAGCTTATATGAAATATTTATATCGAATAATTAATAGTAATTTTTGAAGATCGATTATTGGTCCTTTCTTTGCATTTATTTTTCCAATTATTTTTGTAGCTATTTTAGGTACATTATTGGGTTATTATAGTGTTTTTTCTGGTATTATTGCAATTTCAGCAATTGCTACAGCATTGACTTCAATGCCTCAAGCAATTTTTGAGTTTAAAAAATCTTCATTATTGAAAAGGATTGGGGCAACTCCAATAAAACCATGAATGTTTTTATTTGCCGTTGCTTCATTTTATATCTTCATTATGATTATTGGAACAATCTTTTCAATTTTAGTAAGTTTTGCAATTTTTTCAGGGAATTGAACTAAAGGAAAACTTTTAATGGGTTCTCAAAATATTTATATTCCTTCAATGTTGGCTACTTTAAAAAATGTTAGTTGAGCTAGTTTTATATTTGCAAATTTATTAAATATTTTTGTTGCTTCAACAATTGGTTTACTTTTATCTTCAATTTCAAAATCAACAGTAATGCTACAAGGAATGGGTGTTCCAATTCTTGTTATATCTCAATTCTTATCTGCTCAAGTTCTTCCATTAACTATGGTTCATGATATACCAGCTATTTGATATCTTGGTTATATTTCACCTTTTAAATCAACAACAGCATTAATGATTCAGTCTTGAAATGGTTTATCTACTATTGAACCTAATGGAAAAGATTTTCAAATTGTATTATCTGGTTTCAATATTTTTCATATTAATGATCAATACCAAATGTTTGCTAGTGGAAAATCTGAACCTACAAATATTTTTTATAAACCAGAGAGAATTTTAAATTTAGTTTTACCATTTGCTTGAATTATTGTCCTTTCATTTGTTAGTGTTAAAACATTTAAATGAAATGCTAGATAAGGAAAATATATGATATCAAAATTTAAAAATGCTGTAAATAATATTGTAATTAATGAAATTAAATCTCAACATGTTATTGATACACTGAAAGAAATTGATACTTTTGATGCAAATAATAATATTATTAGAAGCTTTCAAGAATATGATCCCAATTTTGAATCACTTATTGAAATTAAGAATCTAAAAAAATCTTTTATTCAATCTGGAAAGAAAAATGTTGTTGTTAAAAGTGTTTCCTTTGATATTAAAAGAGGTGAAAATATTGCTTTATTGGGTTCAAATGGAGCTGGTAAAACAACAATTGTTGAAATGATAGCTGGAGTAAGTAAGCAAGATAGTGGTGAAATTAATTTTAAATTTAAATATAATATTTCCCCACTTGAACAATTAGGAATTCAATTTCAAGATTCTACCTACCCCCCTGGATTGCTTGTAAAACAAATAATTGATTTTATGATCGGTATTTATAGCATTAAAATTTCAAAATCTGAATTAAATGCCATTATCAAAATTTTTTCAGTAGAAAAATTTTATCATAAAAGGGCATCTAGTTTATCAGGTGGTCAACTTCAAAGATTAAATGCTTTACTTGCAATTTTACATCATCCAAAAGTATTATTTTTAGATGAACTTTCTACAGGACTTGATCCAGCCGTTAAAAATAGAATTAAGCATTTCATTAAGAATTATGCTAAAGAAAATGATATGACTATTATTTTAGTTTCCCATGATATAAGTGAAATTGAGCTCTTAGCAGATAGAATTATTGTTCTGTTTAAAGGTGAAATTGTTGTTAATGAAACTAAAAAAAGAATTTTAGAAAAACATAAAAATATTAATGTTTTCCTAGAACCATATTTAGTTTAATTTATTTCATCATAAAATTATTTAATGTCTAATGAATAAGCAAAGGAATTTTTATAATGACAGTTATTAATTTGAATATCTTTGAAAATAAAAAATTATTATTTTTAAAGAATTTTAAAAGACTTGCGGAATTATTAGAAATTAAATCCTATGAATATGAAGCAATTACTAACGATTTTAGTAATAATTATTCAGAATTAAATATTGAAAAGCGTTTATTTGAGTTATTTATTTCAGTTAAATATAAAAAGGTGAATACTTTTTATATTTTAAAAGATTATTTAGATCCAATTAAAAATGTGATTAAGCCAATTAAAAAAATTATTAAATTTGATAATTTAACAATTAGTTCTAAATTGATTAATAAGTATTTATCACATGTTTCATTATTTATATATGAAAATCATATTTTCAAGTTAAAATTAATGAAAATTCAAAATTATTTTGATGAATATACAATTAATAAAATTGATTTTAATAAATTTAAAGAAATCTTTGATAAATTTAATGATGCAACAATTGTTAATGACAATCAAAATAATTCAAAAAAAAGATTATCAAAAGAAATTTTTATTACAAGTGTTAATGATAATGATAATAATAAAAAGTTTTTTTTTATTAGAAATAAATATTTAAATGAATATTTTAATGAAGAAAAACAAGCAAGAATGATTAAAAGACAAAATACAATTTCTCTAATCACAGTAACTATTTCTTCTATTATCGGTATTAACACAATTATAACTGTTGTTATAGCTAAACTTATTCATTAATTTTATTGGAATAAGAAAAAAATAACCCTTTAGTAAAAGGGTTATTTATTATTTTATCCAATTTAAAGTGATTTAAAAAAGGAGAAAAATTTTAGTATTTAAATTTAAAGATTTATAAAAATATAAGAACAAATTTAATTATTATATACTTTCAATAACTATTTATTATGACATTTAGGAGGATATAAAATGTTAATAAAATGAAAGTTAAAAATGGCTTATTATAAAGCACTCAAAGGAAAAGACTAAAGCAGTCTAACAAAATTTGAAAAAACAAATTAGAAAGAAATTTTTAATTATTTCTCAGTTACACCCGGGGGGAATTATCCCCCAATTTAATTATAAACATTTTTTTTAAAAAGCAAATTTTTTTATCAACTTGAATTATTTTTTTTTTATGTCATAATTTATTTGTTATACAAAATAAAAGCAGCTAAATAATTTAGCTGCTTTTATTTTTAATCTTTTAAGATAACTTTAAGTTTATTATTAATGTGGTTGGGAATCAAATCACAATTAATGGTTATTATATTTACTAATTTTATCAATTTAATTAATTTTAGAATTATAATTTATGTTATTAATAAAATATATATCTAGGTTATAAAAAATGAATAAATTTCAAATTGAACAAATAATCAATAAATTAATAGAAAAAAATAAAACAATTGCCTTTGCTGAGTCAATTCATGGAAATATAACTTTTAAAACATTATTTCAAGATTATAAAGACCTTGAAAAAATTGATAAAGGATGAATCATTGCAAATAATAAGTTATCACTAAGAACATTATTAAATATTCCAGATGCTATTTTTCAAAAATATTCTTTAATCTCAAGGGAATTGAATATTGAAATAGCAATTGCTTTGCAAAAAATAACTAATGCTGATATTATTATTGCAATTCTTGGTAATTTATCAAATAATATAATTGCTGATAAAGAATCTGGTGTTTTATATTTTACATTGATAAGTGGTGATCGTAATATTGATAATTATTCTTTGAAAATTGCACCTGATTCATTAAAAGATGCTTATGATCTAGTATCTAGACAAATTTTAGATGAACTTCAAAAAAAGATAAATAATTAAAAAATATAAAATAGCTGTTTTTAATTCAAAATAAGGAGAAAAAATGAATATTGAAGATGATATTAAAATAGCAATCAAACAAATTGAAAATAAATTTGGTAGGGGGGTTATTATTAATAAATATCATGATATAAAAGATAATACAATTCCAACAGGAAGCCTTAGCCTTGATATGATAATTGGCAATGGAGGAATACCTAAGGGAAGAATTACTGAAATATTTGGTGGTGAATCATCTGGTAAAACTACAATTGCCCTTCAATGTGCTGCAATTTGTCAAAAAAATGGAGGTCTTGTTGCCTTTATTGATGCAGAAAATGCCTTAGATATTAATTATGCTGAAAAAATTGGAATTGATACAACTAAGTTAATTCTAGCTCAACCAGATAATGGTGAACAAGCTTTTTCGATTATTGAAACATTGGCTAAAACAAATCAAATTGATTTAATTATTGTCGATTCAGTAGCTGCCTTAGTACCTAAATCAGAAATAGAAGCTGAAATCCATGATCAAAATATGGGATTGCATGCCAGACTAATGTCGAAAGGTATTCGAACAATTCAAGGTCTAATTTCTAAAACAAATACTGCTATTATCTTCATCAATCAATTGAGAGAAAAAATTGGTATGATTTATGGCAATCCAGAAATAACTACTGGTGGTAGAGCATTAAAGTTTTTTTCTTCTTTAAGATTAGAAGTTAGAAAAAATGAATTACTAAAATCAGGGACTGAACCAATTGGAATTAGAACAAAAATAACTTCTGTAAAAAATAAATGTTATGCACCTATGAAAGTAGCTTTTGTCGATATTTTCTTTGATAAAGGTTATGATTATGATAATGAAATTATTAATTTCTCAATTACAAATGAAATTATTAAAAAAAATGGTTGTTGATATTATTATAATGATTTAAAACTTGCTCAAGGAAGAGTTCAATTAAATCAATATTTAAATAATAATAAAATATTATTTGATAAAATTAAAAATGAACTTTTAGGATTGAGTGAAAATTTTTAATATTATAACTATCTTTCAATAATTATTATTTTATTGATAAAATATTAATTGTAGTTAAAATTACATTAATATAAGTGGATACCTACTCAAGTGGTTAAGAGGGCACCCTGCTAAGGTGTTAGGTTGGTTTTTCCGATGCATGAGTTCGAATCTCATGGTATCCGCCATTAAAATAAAAAAAACTTAGATTATTCTAAGTTTTTTTTATTTTTTAATTTATCAATTTAAAATGTAATATAATTTATTTATATTATGTTATCAAATGGTTATAAAGGATTCAATGATATGAAAAAAAAGAAAATTGAATTAGGTTTCTTCAAATCAAAAATTTTTTGGTCTTCATTTGGCTTATTAGCAATTCTTGGAGCCACTACATTAGGAGCTTCTTCTTGTTCTCTTCAACAATCAAATCAAAAAATTATTGATAAAGGAGATTGAAATTATTTTGCAAAAAATGATGTTGCTAATTCTAATATATCTTTGAATGATGGAATTAAAGCAGCTTTGCAAAATCCAGATGGCATTAATAATTTTTTTAGTTCAAAATTTAAAAGTTTAATGTTGGATATTGTTGATAACCTTGCTAAAAATAGTGCAACTGTTTCTACTGATAAACAAAATCAATTGGCAAAAGATAATGATGATTATAAGAGTTTTTTAAAAGGTATAAAATCATCAGGACGTGATTGAGGAATTGCTGTTCAATCTGAACTTGATAAAAATGGCGGTACTGAATCTTCTTGAAAACAAAAAAGATTAGAAGATTGAGCAACAAATTATATTAATGATCTTTTTTTTAAATCAGATTATTCTAATATTTATAATGTTGATAGTCAAGGTAGTAAAACTTGAATTTCTAATCCATTACCCAATACAGTTGCCAAAGCTTTAGAAAATAAAGCTAAAAATTTGAATGTTGGGGTTCAAATGGGCTTTTGTTATGATGGAAAAAGTAGTCCTTTTTCAAAAGATTTTGGTCAGGCCAATGCTCAATTACAAAAATATATTTATGATGCATATATTAATGATGAAAAGCCATTTACTGTTAATATGAATTTATGAAAATATGCAACTACTGGGGTTGGTTCTTCAACTAATGATATTTGATCAAAACCAGATGCAAGTAGTTATAATTCATCTAATTTAAATGTTGATCCTTCTCCTCCTTCTTCAGAGGGTCCTGGAACTTACATTAATCCTTATTTTTCCCAAACAACATCTGATCCAACAAAAAGTGATGCAGTTGATAAATTTATTAATTTTAATCTTGGAAATATTTCTAAAATACCATCGGTGACAAAAATCGAAAAGAATTTTATTCCAAATGAATTTTATGGAGTTGATAATACTAGCATTGGTTTAAGAGATGATATGCAAATGAATTGAACTGATGATAATGCTAATTATATTCTTGTTGAACCAGATAAATGAGGTCTTGTCAATGAATTTGAAATGGCAGCTTTTAATTTATTTAATTTAGATAATGGAATTCATGCAACTCCTGGTTCGCCAAATCCTACTAGTAATTTATTTCAATCAACTCCTGGTGATTGAGTTGGTGGAAGTGCTGGTAAAATAAATGATCAATTTGATCCAATCACACGTTCTTTCATGTCAAATGTTACTCCAACTGGAGTAAATTATTCAAGGATTGTAAATGCTGATTTTAAAAGGATGTTAAATAAAAATAATCCAAGTTTAAATTCTGTTTTTTCATCTTCTAATGATGTTTATTCAATTGATGCTTTTCATTCAAAAACTGGTAATCCAACAGATGATTTTATTTATTTAAGAAATCAATTTGGAGTTCATGCAATTGCATTGGATGGTTGAAATTACATTAAAACTGGGACAACTTTAAAAGAAAGAATCTCAAAAGCTGGAGATATTTTACTTTATCGTTCATTACAAAATAAATTTAATAAAGATAGTGGGATTGCTGATGAACCAACTAAAAATTTTGCAATCAAGTTAAATGATAATTTAAAAGACTATTATACTAAAAATCAAACTAAAATTTGGGTTTCTCTATTAAAAGAAGCTAAAAATAATCCTGATTCTGAAGCTAGAGAGATTGTTAAAAAATTATTTGGTGATGTTAGTGTTGATAAATTGATAGAACCTGATTTACTGAATTTATTTGATAAATATAATCAATACATTTCATATCAAAATAATGTTAAAAATGTTGATACAAGAAATTCTGGATTATTAACTGCAAAAAATGCTTATTCTAAGAATTTTGGTCAGCAAACTTACAAGAATGGGATTGCTGCTCCATTTCCTTATAAGCAAGGAAGTGATGGAAAATTTAGTGAAATATTAATGTTTTTGAATGATAATCATAATTATGATTCTAATGGATTGGCTAAAATTTACAATGAATTGTATAAAGATATTAATTCATATGTTGATAACAAAAAATTTAGACCTTTAAGTGATGTTTCTTCACAAACATTTAAATATTCACAATTTATATTTTCAAATGATACAAGTATAAATTATGTTTTATCTTCTTTTACAGCAAATAGTGATTATTATACAAAATTTGCAACTAATAAAGTAATTGAAAATGCTGAACTATTTAAGGACGGCAGTGGGAAATCTATGTATATGAAAGACATTATGAATTTAAAAGATATTGATTCTACAATTGCCCCAGTAAGTGATTTTGTCACTTATAATATTGATAGTATTAATGGTTTTAATAGTATTAACAATGCTGATTTTAATTTTGAATTAATTAATCAATTTTTAGGTGCTTCCATAACTTCTAATAGTATGGGAGATGATGCTCTTAGTTTAATGAGTTTAACAAATCCACATGGTGCTGTTAGTGTCAATGAGATTCAAAAATATAAGGAATTAAAATATTTTAAGAATGCTTATGATAATAATGTTAATTTTCAAACTATTAAACAAAATTTATTTAAATTAAACCTTGCTATAGTTTATCTTGCACAAGATGCAAATGGACTGTTTAAAGACCAATCTAGATTATTAAATAAAGTTTCATCAGAAATTAATCAGAATGAAGACGCAGAATTTTCTTGATGAGATAGTATATCAAGTTCAATGTTTACAAATCCTACTTTTACAAGTATTAATACTCCTGAAAAATTATTAGAACAATCTCAAACTACATCTTCATCTATTTTCTTAAATCAAAATAATAGTTCTTATTCTCAATACATTAGTAATAATGATATTCAATCACCTTCTCAAGTTAATGGAAAAAATACTAATATTTATGATAATAGTTCATATGGCCAAACTAATGCATTTTTATATAGTAAAGATAGTGCTAATAAACTTTTATCTGGTTATGTTGGATTACAGAAAGAATCTACAACAAAAATGCCAGATAGTTTAAAAAAATATATGTTTCCAAATGGACCACGAAAAGATGGTGATTTAACAAATATTAATGGAGTTTTATATAAATATGGTTCAATAGAAGAATTGACAAAATTAATTGATGATAGCCAAAATGCTAATCAAATAGATAAGACTGTAACTGATATTAATAATTCATTAAATAGTAATGAAGTTTCTACAATAGTTCAAAAGATATTAAATAGTAGTGACTTACAAACAAAAAAAGATATTTTTAAAAATGAATTAGATTCAAAAATCGATCCTAAAGCATTTGAAAAATATAATGGCTATGCTAATGGTTCAAGTAATTGAATTGCAGGTGCTGATCATTTTACAAGCTATGCAGGTTATCTACAACAAGTTAATTATGATGATTTAAATTATAAAAAAGACCCTACTACTCATAAAGTTGAATATGATAAAGAAGGTAATCCAATAAAAATTAATGACATAGGAGATTTGATTAATAATATTGGTGCTTCTCAAACAATTGATTTATTAATTAAATATGCTTCTGACTCTGGTATTCAATCAATTGCTTTTAATAATTTTGCAAGAAATCATCAATTTAATATTTATGATCTTAATACAAGAAACTCATTTGGAGAGATGTGAGTTAGAAATTATAATTTAGGGTAATGGGAAACTAATATGAAAAAAATTCTTAAATTAGGTCTTATTATTTCATCAATTGGCATTGGTTCAATCATTGTGATTGCAACACCACTTGCTATTTCAGCTCGTTCAGTCAATTGAAATGCATTACAAACTTTTTCTATCAATAATTTAAATCCAAGTGGTTTTTTATCTGGATATAACCACGGAAATTTTAATATTAGGGATGCTTTATATGGAACTAAAAATATAAATAAGGGTAATTATATTATACTTTATGCTTCCCTTTCTCAAATTGACGATGATCAAATTTTCAATTTTGATTCTACACTTTCTAATTGAAAGTTTTTTCAATCAAGAAACATTGCAGATAAACCAGTTATTACTAATGATATTTCAAAGATTCAATTCCAAAATGAATTTGTTAAAAGATATAATGAATATAAAGTTATTAGTAATGTAGCTAATTTAAACATCATTTTAGATATTAATCCATACATAAATTCATCTGCTGCTAGTCTAGATTCCAAATATGAAATTAAATCTTTTGCCAATCCCGATTCAAAATGAACTAAAGAAATGATTTTGGACTGATACAATTATTTTGATTCAGGTAATTCAAGACTTCCAGGAGAAGTTAATAGGCCACATTCATATAAAGATCATTGAAAGATTAATGATTTTAAAAAATTGCCAAGTTATTATAGATCATTGGAAAATACTTTTATAAGAAATGATAAATCAGCAATTAATTATCGAGAAATGACAAATTTTGTTTCTAGGTGAAGATCCCAAATAAATTCCTTAACTGGTGGTAGTAATAATTTATCGGGAGTCATTGGTTACACACAAACTAAAACTTATGACCCCAATAATAAAGCAAAAAGTGGATTGACTAAGCCTTTCTTTACCCAACAAATTGATGTTTCAAATTTAGATAGTCTATTTTCTTCTTTAAGAACTTTTTATCTAAATGAAAAATAGGTTGATGTTTTTATATTTATAAAAATTTTTATTATAATAATTTTATAGAGTAATATTTAAGGAAAACAAATGATTAATATTAGATGAAAAGATATGGATAAAGATGAAAATATTGAAAAAATTTTGATTGAAAAAATTAAAAAAATATTTGAATTTAAATTTGTTGAAGAAAATGTAAAAGCACAGTTTTCTTTTTATAAATCTCATAATGAATATGAATTAAAATTGCTTGTTAATATTCATGATAAAGGATTGATTGAGTCTAAATCCAAGAGTAATAATTTAGAAGAAATAATTCATGATGCAATTTATAAAATTATTGATCAATTAAGAAAGCATAAAACTAAAATAACTTTGAATAAACATTAATATATTATTTAATTGAAAGAGTAAGCTATTAACTTATAATATGAAAATAAAGCTCAGCAAAAAATTTATTTTTAAATCTATTATGATTTTGATATCAACTACTATTGTATTTATTCCAATAGTTGTTTTTTCTTCAATTAAATATTCATTCCCCCTAGTTACAGCAGCTGGTTCTTCAACTGTTTATCCATTAATGAAAAGTTTTTCTGAGAAATTTTCTAAGTTTGATTTAACTGTTCAAGCTGGAGGAAGTGGTGTTGGAATTCAATCAATTTTAGGAAATAAGAAAGATATTGGTATGGCTTCAAAGGATCCTTATCCACAAATTTTAAATTCTAAAAATAATAACATTAAAACAATAACAATTGCTTGAGATGGCATTGGAATAATATATAAGAGTAAATCTAATTTAGATTTCAGTTCACCATATGTACTTGAAAATGTCTATCGAGCCTTTGCTGGAAAAAAAGCATATAGTTATCATGATATTGATCCATTAATGTTAGATAATACTATTATTCATCCATATGCAAGAACTGGAGGTGCAGGTGCTTCAGGAACTGCTGATGCTTTTTTAACTGATAATCATTTATTATGAACTGAAGAACAAAAAGCCATTGAACAAGAACTTAGTAATGAATTAGTTAATGGTAATTATGGATCATATACTACTCAAACTGCTGAGAGTAATTCTCAAACATGACAACAAATAAGTAATGATCGAAGTGATGGGGCAATTACCTATCTTTCTGCAGGTTATATTATTAATAATGAGCAAGAAATTAAAAATAAAGGTTTCAAAATTGCAACATATCAAACTTATCCTATGAATGAAGAAACTATTGCTAAAAATTATAAATGATATCGACCTTTAAATATGATGATCTCTCTAAAAAACCATAATTTTAGTGTTTTAAAAGAATTTATATATTGATACTATTATCCAAATGCAAAAGCAATAATTTCCAAAGAAGGATTTATCAATCTTTCTCAACCACAAATTGATTCTATGCAACTTCGAGACAATCCTTGACAGGGTGATCTTGTTTTAGGTTGATCTGGCGCAAAGGCATCATAATGAATGTTTTTCAAAAAAAAAATAAAGATAAATCTATTAATACATGAACTCAATATTCTATTTTTTCTAATAGAATATTTAAATATTTAACTATCTTTGCTGCTTTCTTACTTGTAATTATTTTATTTGTGATGTTTTCTTTCATATTATATGAAGCAGTTCATAATTCTAAAATTAGTTTAGCAAACATTCTTTTTACCAATATCATCGATTTTAGTCAAATGAAATGTTCTTTTTGGTTGCCATTTTCAGTAACTATTATAACATCAACCATTGCCCTTTTGATTGCTGCTCCACTTGGTGTTAAAACAGCTACTTTTATTAAATTTAGAATAAATAAAAAACACCAAAATAAGATTAGAATTTTTTTCTATGTTCTATCAGGAATCCCTTCAGTTATTTTTGGATTATTTGCTTTGACATCACTTGGAACTTTATTTCAACATCTTTTTGGTATTTCTCCATCATCCATTCTAATAGCATCAATTATGTTAGCTTTTATGATAACTCCAACAATTATTTCTATGACTTTTCATAATCTTGATAATATTACTAAAGAATTAATAACTAATCCCATGTCATTAGGGACTTCTAAAACAAGATCTATTTATAAAGTTTATTTGAAGGCAGCAAGACCAGGAATTATTGTTGCTTGCACAATTGCTTTTACAAGAGCAATTTCTGAATCAATTGCTTTATCAATGATTTTAAATGCACAACCAAATAATGGAATGTTTAGTAGTTTATCAACTTTTTTTAATGGTAATTTTCAAACCATTGGAGCTTTTTTAGCGAGTCAAATGTTTAGTGAAAACAATGTTGAAGTTATTCAACCAGCTCTTTTTGCTTTTGGATTAATTCTATTTATTATATCTATTTTAATGAATATTTTTTTGGTGAGTGTTCAAAGTAAAAAATCTAATAAATATAAATGAGTATTAAAAATGGAAAGAATACTTGTTAAAATTATCTTTTTTATTCCAAATCAATTTTTAATATTTTATGAACTTGTTACATACAGATCAAAAAAAGGTTATAAAATAAATTCAAATAATTTAAATGATAGTATTTTATATGTCAAAGAAAGAATATATGATAACAAATTAAAAAATCTTTTTACAATTAAAAAGATGACATCAGAAGTTATTAGTTTTATATTTTCAATTTCCTTTATATTATGAATTTGCATGGATATCGTTGTCAAGGGATCAATTGCTTCAAAAGAACCAAATACTATTCTTCAATATAGCAAAAATGACATAGGACAATCTTTTGTTAATACCATCATTGTTATTTGAACAAGTATTATCATTTCAATGCCTATTTCATTGTTGGTGGCTATTTATTTAAATGAATATGCAAGGGATGGAAAAATTAAAAAATCAATAATCTTTTTTGCAGATTCAATTGCTACTACTCCTTCTATTTTATTTGGGATGTTTGGAATGTTATTTTTTATTCAAACATTAGGATTATCAGCAGGTGGTAAAACTGGTAATTCTCTAATTGCAGGTTCATTGACATTATCGATTGTAATTGTGCCAACATTTATTAGATTACTTCAACAAGCACTTGAAAATATTCCATTAGAATTTAGAACAAATTCTATTGCTCTTGGTAACACAAAATTTTTTACCATCCGAAGGTTAATAATTCCAGCAGCTATTACTGGAATTATCACTTCATTAGTACTTTCAATTGGAAGGATTTTAAGTGAAACAGCCCCCTTATATTTAACTGCTGGATTATCAAGTTCATGACATTCTGCTCTAAATCGGCCAGGAACAACATTAACTACTTATATCTATTCCCAATTATTTAGTAATGATTCTAATATTGAAAGAAATAATTATCAATATCAAGCTGCCTTATTGATTTTTATTATTGTCTTTGCATTAGTCTTTATTGGTTATGTTATTATCCCTAATTGAAAGGAAATGAAGAAAACAACAGTTGATATTTTTAGGGATTGTTATGCTAGTTTTCTTAATTTAATCGGTAAGAAAAGGATTTATTATGAAAAAAATTAATTTAAAAGATAAAAAAATTATTCCAAAAAAAATAAGAGATTTTTTTAACAAAGACAACCATATAATTGATAATTCAAAAGATTTTGATAATAATAATATATTCGAAATTGAAAATTACAATTTTTGGTACTTAAATGGTAAAAAACAAGCTTTATTTAATATTAATGCTCATATTAAAAAACAGAAGGTTTCAGCATTGATTGGTCCTTCTGGATGTGGCAAAACAACCTTTTTAAATGCTTTAAACAGAATGAATGATTTAATTGATAACACAGTTAGAGAAGGTAATATTTTTTTTGAGGGATTAAATATTTATTCAAAGAAACTAGCTCCATTACTTTTAAGAACAAAGGTTGGAATGGTATTTCAAAAACCAACACCTTTCCCAATGTCAATTTTTGAAAATGTTGCATATGGACCTAAGAGTCATGGCATCCATGATTATAAAGTCTTAAAAGTTATTGTTAAAAAATCATTAGAAGAAGCTGGACTTTGAGATGAAGTTAAGGATAATCTTGATGATGATGGGAGAAATTTGTCTGGTGGGCAGCAGCAAAGATTATGCATTGCAAGAGCAATTGCATTAGAACCAGATGTTCTTTTAATGGATGAACCAACAAGTGCTTTAGATCCCATATCAACTGTTAAAATTGAAAATTTAATAAATAAATTAAAATTAAAATATTCAATTATTATTGTTACCCACTCACTTGCTCAAGCGCAAAGAATTAGTGATGAAACCTTCTTCTTTTTTAAGGGTTATATTATTGAACATGGTTCAACAAGAAATATTTTTTTAAATCCTCAAAAAAAAGAGACAAAAGATTATATTAATGGAAAAATAGGATAGAAAATGATTGATACAAATTATGATATTGTAATAGAAACTGAAGATAAAATTTTTAAAGAGTTTCAAGAATATGTTTCTCAAAGTATTTTAGTTCACCATGAAATTTGAAATATAATATTTAAAAAAAGAAAAAATGAAGCTGATTTAGAAAAAATTGATAATTTAGAAGAAGAAGCTAATTTTTTACAAAAAAATTTAATCGATGATACTGTTTGAGCCATTTCAAAAGCACAACCTAGAGCAAATCATTTAAGATATATTATTGCTCTAATTTATTCTATAAAAGATATCGAAAGATTAATTGACACAGGGTTTGAAATTTTTAGAGCAACAAATTACACTAAGGATTATGATTTTAATGAATTTAAAACAATTGTTTCTCTATATTTGAAATTACTGATTAAATTAGAGAAATATATGGGAGTTAATTATAAAGAAAATATAGAACATATCAAATTGGAAAAAAATAAATTTGATGAAAAATTTTATAATGAAGCAAACAATATTTCACATGAATTAAAGCACCAAAAAATTTCCTCTAAAATCTCTTACCAGTGTAGCTCAATTATTAAAAATATAAATATTGCATCAACTCATTATTTTAATGCATTTTTAAATTTTAAGTATATCAAACACCAAAGACTTTCTTCTAAAAAAACAAAATCTAAGACTGACAAGTTATAATTTTAAAATCCATTTGATTATTTATCTTTTATAGAAAAATATTTAAAGTATAATATTATTATGAAAAATTTAATTAATTTATCATCTAAAGAAAATAATGCAAAAACAATTGACTTTGTTTTAGATGATTTACAAACTGAAAATATTCAAAATGAATATCAAAATTATAAGCATAAAGTTAAAAAAATTAGTGATTCTGAAAAAGTAATTGCAAATTTAAAAATAGTTATTAAAAATATTAATTATCTTTCAGATTTTTGATTCAAAAGGATTGTTGATAAAAAAATTCTGAATAAAAATGAAATAATTAGTTTAAATATTAAACCAAATAAATCCCAATTTTTTTTCCTTTTATTTGTAAAGATTAATTACTTAATTAATAAATTAATAAAAAGTATTTATCAAGATGGCATCAGTTTTATTTGGGTAAATAAATTACTTAGTGATAATGCAAAAACATGATTACTTGTAAAAATACCGTTAAAAAAATTAAATTACAAACAAAAAATTAAAAAAATTTTTATTTATATCAATGCATTGAATGATAAAAATTATGATCTTGATTTATATTTAATTGATCGAGTTTCACATAATACTATTATTGATTTTCCTTTTAGAAAGGAAATTATATTTGAAAAAAAAATTAATAAAATTATTTATTTATTAAATAATAATATTCAAAATTCCTTTGAAAAGAAGATTTTATTAGAAAATTCTGACAATAATGTTATTGAAGTTTTTAATGGCTATAAAATTTATTCTTCTCCTTCAAATAATGTGACTGTTTTGAAAGATATTAATTTAAAAATTAAAAAAGGAGAATTTGTCTTATTATTAGGACCATCTGGATCTGGAAAAACAACATTAATGAATTGTTTAGCTGGGATTGATCAATTATCATTTGGTGATGTTATTATTAATAATAAAAATATTACAAAATTTACTGATCATTCTTTAACTAAATTTAGACAAGATAACACTTCCTATATTTTTCAGCATTATGGGTTACTTTATAATTTGAATGTTGAAGAAAATATTTTAATGGGTTGTTATTTAAAAAATAAAATATATGATCGAAGAAATAAAAAAATTCATTACAAAAAAGACAAAATTTTTGTAAATGATTTAATGAAAGAATTTGATTTATATAAAGATCGAGAAAAAATGGTTTTTGAATTATCTGGTGGTCAACAACAAAGGGTTGCAATTGCAAGGGCAATCGCAAAAAAATCTGATATATTGTTTGCTGATGAACCGACAAGTGCATTGGATGAAAATTCAACTAAAATTGTGATGAATCTATTAAAAGATATTCATAAGAAATATAATTTAACAATTATTATGATCACCCATAATGAAAAAATTCTTGATTATGGTAACCATATTATTGAATTGAGAGATGGTATAATTATTAGCAATAAAATAAGGAATTAAAATGATTATAAATAGAAGAAAGAAAAATCATTTTGAAATAAAAAGAAAAAGTCAGCTTTTTAAAGAAGCAAAAAGAGTAGCAAGTAATGTAAATCTAAAGAAAGATGAGTACCGTGCCTTAACAAATGCACAAATTCAGGAAAGAATTGATTTTTTCTCTAAAAAGCTGCAAAGCAAACAACTCTTATTGGAAGAAATAATTATTGATGCTCTTGCTATTGGTAGAGAAATTGCTTTTAGAACACATAAACTTTTTGCTTTTGACGTTCAAATTATGGGCTCATATATTATTTGCAATGGTGATTTTGCTGAGATGAAAACAGGTGAAGGTAAAACTTTAACAATTTTAATTTCAGCTTTTGTTATGGCTTTAGAAAAAAAAGGTGTTCATATTGTCACTGTGAATGAATATTTAGTTGAAAGGGATGCAAAATTTAGTCAAGCGGCATTAGAAAAATTTGGTATAACTGTTGGATATAATCTTTCTTCCATGCAACCAAATGTCAAGAAAGAAATGTTTTCAAGAGATATTACTTATACAACAAATTCAGAACTTGGATTTGATTATTTAAGAGATAATATGGTTACTAATATCAATGATAAATCTATTAGAGACCTTCATTTTGCAATTATTGATGAAGGTGATTCAATTTTAATTGATGAAGCTAAAACTCCATTAATTATTTCTGGTAATCCAATTAACGATGTTTCACTATATCTTGAAGTTGATAAATTTGTTAAAAGTTTAAATGACTTAGATTATTTAATTGATGCAGAATCTAATACAATTTCTCTTTCTGATTTTGGTTCAGAAAAATCTGAAAAATATTTCAAAATTAAAAACATCTATTCAATCGAGTCAAGTGAATTAATTCATAAAATTCATAATTCTTTAACAGCAAATTTTGTTTTTAAGAATGGACAGGAATATATTGTTCAAGATAATGAAATTAACTTAATTGATTCATTTACAGGTAGAATTTTAAAAGGACATAGCTACAATGCAGGATTACAACAGGCAATTCAAGCAAAAGAAAATGTTGAAATAGAACCTGAAAACAGAACACTTGCAACTATTACTTATCAATCTTTCTTTAGAATGTATAAAAAATTATCTGCATTATCAGGAACTGCTTATACTGAAAAAGAGGAATTTCTAAAAATATATAATTTAGATGTGATTCAAATACCAACAAATAAACCCAATATTAGACTTGATTATCCAGATTATATTTTTGGTAAAAAGAGTGATAAATGAAAACATGTTATTTCTGATATTGCCGAAAGAAATAAAAAAGGACAACCAGTTTTAGTTGGGACCTCTTCTGTTAATGATTCTGAATATGTTTCTAAATTATTGACTAAATTGGGTTTAACTCACGAGGTTTTATCAGCTAAAAATAATGCTAGAGAATCTGAAATTATTGCCAATGCTGGTAAGAAAGCTTCCATTACAATTTCAACTAATATGGCCGGTCGTGGAACTGATATTAAAATTAATGAAGAAGTAAAAAGATTAGGTGGTTTATATGTGATTGGTACTGAAAGGAATGAATCTAGAAGAATTGATGATCAATTAAGAGGACGTTCTGGAAGACAAGGTGATCCAGGAGAATCTCGGTTTTATACTTCATTGCAAGATATGATTTTTAAAAGATTTGCTTCAGAAAGATTTGAAAAAGCAGCATTTAAATTGCAATCAGATGATTTTTTTGATTCAAAATATTTTTCTAAATTTTTATCAAAAACACAAAAGAAAATTGAGGGAATCAATTTTGATATGCGAAAAAATATTATTGATTATGATCATGTGTTATCTTCTCAAAGAGAATTAATTTATAAGCAGAGGGATCATATCTTAAGAACAAATAATTTAGAAAAAATAATAATTAAAATGATTTACGATTGTATTGACAATTTTATTATTGATTGTCGTGATTTGAATAATTCTGCAATCATTGATGCAGTAAAGTTTTCTCTATTTTTAAACTATGAAATAACATTTACTGATTTTTTCAAACCTAAAATGTTTATTTCTTGCCCAATTGAGAATGCTAAAGCTTATTTAACAATTGTTTATGACATTGTTATAAATTTAAAATTTCAATTGATTAAACAACAAAATTATTTACCAAGAATTAATCAATTACTATTAACTGCAATTGATAATTTTTGAATGATTCACCTTGAGAAGATGTCTCGTTTGAGAGACTCTTCTAATTTAAGAGCTTATGAACAAAAAACACCATTAAATATATATACTGAAGAAGGCAATATTTTATTTGAAAAAATGAAATTAAATATTATTAAAAAGGTATTAAAGGAATTTAATGATATTCACCTTCAAAATTATTCTTTATTTATATTGCCAATTCTTGAAAAAAAATTATTAAAAAAATAATAATAGATATCTTATAATTTGATTAGTTAATATAATTTGCTATTATATATATAATTATGCTTTTATTATTTAAATTAACAAAAAAGGAATAATATTATGAAAAAAATTAAAAAAAATATTTATAAACCATTATCTATTTGTTTATTTTTTACTGTAGCATCATTTGCCCCATTGTTTTTTGCCCATAGAGATGTTACTTATACAAATGATTTAAAGTCATCTAAGAATGGAAATAAAATAAATAATATTAATCCTGATAAATTTGTTTCAAAAAATTATAGCAATCCTGATAATTATAATGATGATGCTAACTTAGTTAGTAATGATGAATTGTTCGATCAAAAATTTTATAGTGATTATGTAAGTCAAGATAAAGTTAATGACCATAATTTATTTAATAGACAATCAGTGTTAAGTAATAAATCATTAACAACTGTTGATAATCATGATTTTTACTTTAATTTCATCAAGCCAGGAACTGATTCATATACAAATGAAGATACTCATTTTAATATTGTAGCAACTGCAAAAGATAATTTATTTCAAATTAATCCAATTTTTTTAACTACTGACTATATTTCAAAATCAAATGTTTTTAATGGTTCAGCTTATTATTCAAATAATAGATTAATTATTATTGGTAATACAAAGAACGGAGTCGAATTAAATATTTATAAAATCGCTTCATTAAATGAAATTATCAAAATAAATGTTAATGATAGACCAAATGCTTTATTTCACCTTGAAAAAAGTCAATTATTTACTAATTGACTTTGAGATGCTGCTAAACAAGATTATAAATTGATTAATACTTTTTCACAAGGTAGTACTCCTTATAATACCCAATATATGTTTGAAAAAGTTCCTTCACAACCAATTTACATGTCCCCAGTTAAGAATTTTCAGATTGAAAATGATTCAAAAATTAAATTATTAATATGAACTGGTTCAGGAGATAATACTTTCAATAATTGAAATAATGGAACTTGTCCAATAATTGTTACATATGATATTAATTCAAAATCAATATCTTCACAACAACCTAATGGATTTTCTATTGATAATAGAATTGCATTTCCAAAGATTTATAATTGAAGTTCTGATAAAATTCCCCAAAATGGAACCTGAAATGGCAATTATGTAGATCAAGATATATTAAATTCTCGTATTTTTAATGTTACTCCTATAATTAATGATAAAGGTAGATTATCTATTTTTGTTTATAGTTATTTATTAAATACTCTAAATATTACTCCAGGAATACCTAATTCATTTGTTATTTTAGTTTCAAAAATTAAAATTGAAAATAATAGATATGAAACTAAAGAGTTTTTACAAAATCCAATGCCAGTCACTATGAGAGAATCTGCTAATTATGATGATTTTATTAATAATGATCTTAATGCCATTATTCCTTATTCTCTCACTTATAAAGGAGACAAAAATCACCCAAATGGTGTAGGCTCACATAAAGTTAATTTTTTCTATATTTCGAGTCAAAATTCTTTTACAAACACTAAATCTGTTATTTCTTCTTTCAATATTGATATGGATAATGATGATAATATATATTCAAATAAAAATAGTTATATTTATTGTCAAAAAAATGGTTCCTTTGTTCTTTCAAACCAACTTAATATGGAACAATATTATTATAACCCTATGCAAGGGAATGATAATTTAGAAAATGGAATTTATATAAGTACTCGTTATAGAGGGCTTTTTAGTGGAAATGATATAAATCTAACAAGATTGGGATATATAAAATGAATTCAACCATGAAATGATAAAATTTGGTCTAACGAAGCTGCATCTGTTCCTGGAAATATATTTTCTCCAAATTTAAATGTTTTAGATATTGTTTTACATTCTGGAAGAGTTGGGATTGCAGATGATGTTTTTTCTCCTATTCAAGATGGGAATATTAACTATGTTGGTATATTTGGTGCTCAAAATAGAAATTATGATCAAGCAACTGGTATTGTATCAAACCCCATTTGACCAGATAAAAGACAACAAATAAAAAGCTTATCTAGAAATATTGCTTCGTGAAAAAATAATTATAATACCAAAATAAATAATATAATTGTTCTTCCTAAAAATGATAATATAAATCCAAATAATGGCTTAACAAATGGAGATATTACCAATTACATTAAAAATACTTCAAAAAATTTACCTAATAATTTTTCTCAAGGTGTTATTGCTTATTTAGGTTCTCCATTATATGATAATAATAATCATTCATTGAAAGTTGATTATGTTTTAACACAATGATTAGATCATGGCGATTTATCATTTGCTTCAAAATATGGAAATACAATTTTTTACAATCAACCTAATTTAAATGACATTGAAAATCCATTAATAATAAATAAAAAATTTAATTTATTTAGTAGCACTGTATCATATAATGATATTTTAAATCATTCTTTTACACAAGACGGATTTAATTATCATAATGGTGTAATTGGAGTTTCAAAAAATGAATTAATACAATTAAACGAAAAAATGATCCCATTTTTCTGTAATTTTGTCACTCATAAGGATGATTTTTTAGGAAAAATTAAAATTAATTATGATATTAAATCAAATTTAAATGATCAAAACAATGATGTTGAACAAATGATTTCTAATGAGATAATTATTTCAGGATTTTGAGGTAATGTATATTTTATTCCTATTGCTATTTTAAGTTTATTAATAATTATTACAATCTTTTTTGTTACATTGTTTCTTCTTAAAAAGAAACATAAATCTAATCTTACAAAATCGTTAGTATTGGGGATGAAAACAGCTAATTCAGCTGCTCCAACGAAAATGACTGGTAATATCTTACCAAATAATGGGCCAAAACCACCAATGGGACCACAAGTTGGAGCACCAAAACCACCAATGGGACCACAAGTTGGAGCACCAAAACCACCAATGGGACCACAAGTTGGAGCACCAAAACCACCAATGGGACCTCCAATTAGGAAAGGGTAAATAATGAAAAAAATAAATACAAAAAAAATATTTTCTATAGCTACATTATCAATATTTTCAGTTATCCCCTTATTTTCAACTTTTTCTCATAATAACAATGCTAGCATTATAAATTATGATTCTAAAAAATTGGAAACTAAAAAAAATTCTTCCCCAACTATTCAAAAATTTACAGGTAATTTTTTTCGGAGAAAAAGCTATTTAACATGAGATACATTAAAAGATAAATATGGTGATTATAATGAAGCTGATCCAAATAATCCAATAATTCAGTCTCCTTTGTCTGTCAATTCAATTAATACTGTCTATAATAATCAATATTTTTTTAATTGAATTAAAAGATATGATCCAAAAACTAATAGTATCAAAATAAATATAGTTGTTGTTTCTTCTAATTTAGATATGAATTATAATCATAAACCTTTTATTTTAGAAACTGATTTTGATAGTATTGAAGATTCTGCAATTTGAAAATCTCAATGCTTAATCCTAATTGGTACAAAAGATGGAAATAAATTTATAAGAACTTATCAATTTGAAAATCTATATAAATATGTAAATAAAGAAAGTGTTAAATTAGTACAAAAAGATTCTATTAAACTTAACAAATATGGTAGTGATTATCCTAGTAATATTAAATATGGATTATCACCATATAATAAAACTTTATCATCAAATGTCAATGACTTTCTTCTTTTTCCTGTTGGAGCAACTGCTTCCAATTATGTTAATAATAAAAATTCAATTTTTAAACATATATCAATAAATTCAGAGGGAAAAATTGATATTAACAATATTGGTATTAATTTCAATATTCCAACATTGGCAAGATTTAGTGCTGATGACAAAATTTTATCTGTAACTGTTGCATGTCCTTATGGTGCTTCCAAACCTATTTTTTATGCTTATTCAGTTCATGATGATGAAAATGGTATTGTAACAGGAATTAGATTTTATTCTCAAGGGCAATCTGGGACTCAGAATAACCAAAAAGTTTTAGATTTAGATTATATTCCAAGCAGAAAGTTTACATTGCCTGATTATGACAGTATAGTTCCATATGGTATGTATAGAAATTCTGATATGGATATTAATCATAGATCTTTTAATATTTATTGAATTTTGCAAAATAGTACAGTAGATTACCCTTCTAGTGATTTAAAAACTCCAGAACAACTTATTTTTAGTAAATCTGATTATGATGGTTTTTCTGTAATGGATCCTTTATACCAAAATTCTGGTTTTGAAAAAGTATCAGGTATGCCTGGTAATTCTCAAGTGGTTACAATTAATTATGGTATTGCAGGAGATTTAGATGATAAAAATCCTTCATATATTGCTTTTACCTTTCGTGATGGGATTGCATTATCAGGTAATAATCGTCTTTCAATTTGCGGTGGAGATATTAAATTAAATTCTAAGGACAGTATTTTAAATACTGCTGATTTAGCTTCTTGAATAAAAAATACTTCTACATGATTAGGGAAGTACACTGGCAATAAATCTCAACCTAATACTAAAATGGTTTCTGTCGTTATCAATAATGTTTTTGAATCCATCGGATGGGATCCTTATGATTCCTCAGGAAATGATTTAAGAGAACAACCTTTTAATATTCATTATTATTCAGTTGATGATATTATATATGCACCTACTGGAGTGGGTTCTACTAATTTATTTAAATTTAATTGAACTAATCATAATGTTGTGTTGCCTTCTAACAAAGAAGATGCAAAAGAATATTATCCTGAGTCTACTGATCCTAAAGATATTTTTTATAAAATTAATCAAATGCAATATAAATATAGAGGAGACTCTAATATTAATATACCTAATAATAGTGCTTTATGATATTCAAGAAATTATGCAACTGATCTTACAGATAATCAATATAAGCTTTTAATTGGTGGTACTGAAACTAATGATTTTATAATGAAATTAAGAGCTAATCCATCATTTATTGATAGAGATGGGAATGAAATTTTTAATTCTGATGATTCTATTGTTCCACCAAATGCAAACACATCAGTTTATGGTATAGTTCAGCCTAGACCTATTTTATTTGGTTGATATGCACCACCTGGAGAAGAAATAAATAATTATTTTACTATGTATAATAACCCAGGTAATGATCCTCCTATAACAATCAAAGGTGGATTTCATTTCTCTTTTCCAGATTCTAATAAAATTGCATTAGATAATTTTAATTCTTCTGGATACTATAATCGTTTATTAAAAACTGGTAAATCAATTAGGGAAAAGGTAATTCCTGGAAATCAAAAAACAATTGGATTTGATGGAAGCAAAGATTTAATTCAATTAAATTACACAGATGTTAATAATTATTTTGCTGGTATTGAAAGTCATGCTAGTGATTTAAATGGAACTTTAAATGGAAAGATTTATTATTGAGATAATGATGATTCATTATGATCTGTTGATTTTTCTATTAGTGGATTTATTTCAATAGTTTTAATAGTTAGTGTAGTTGCTGGATTTATTGCTTTGTTACTAATCATTTTATTAATTATAGTGTTAACTAAACACTTCAAAAATAAAAAAGATTCAGATAAAGTTAGAAAATCAATTAGAAATATAGTGATTAATAAATTAAAATAAGGCAATGTATGAAAATTAATGTTACTGTTGAAATTCCAAAAAATTCAAAAATTAAATATGAATATGATCGTAAGACTAAAAATATAATTGTTGATCGGATTTTATATGGTTCTGCTCCGTATCCAATTAATTATGGATTTATAAGTAAAACTTTAGATTGAGATGGTGATGAATTAGATGCAATGATAATTGCAGATCAAGAATTTATGCCAGGATCGATTGTTCCAGTTAGAGTTCTTGGTGCTATGGAAATGATTGATAATGGAGAAACAGATACTAAATTAATTACTGTAATTGATTGTGATCCAAGATACAATAATATTTTAAAAATTGATGATCTTAATGATCATTTATTAAAAGAAATTCAAGATTTTTTTATCAATTATAAAAATTTACAAGAAAAAAAAGTTTTAATAAAAGGTTTTAAATCGTATGAATGAGCAATTAAAGAATATAATATCTGTGTGGAGTTGTTTAATAAATACAGTAATTTAGAAAAAAATGATTTTTTAACTAAAATGAAAAAAGAACATCCAGAATATTATAGTAAATAAGGAAATAAATATATGAGTAAAAATAAAATATCAATTGAGATAAGTGAAGATTTGTTTAAGGATTTAGAAAAAAAATATAAAGCAGAAGAGAATAGTTTAAAATTGATAAATATTTGATCTACTGATAACTTCATTGAATACATTTTAAAAAACTTTTCTAATAGTTCTAAACAATTTGAAGGCTTATCAAATGAACAAAAAGAAGCATTAAATAATATAGATATTAGTAAAATAGATATGAGTGAATTATTTAATCAAATGACTGAAATGCCTTCAATTAAGAATCAAAAAAAGAATAATAATAATGAAGATAATAATGGAAATTTTAAAAATTAAAACTATTTAGTTTTAATTTTTTATTTTATGAAATTCTGTTTTATGATTGAATTAATAATACACTAGGAATAAAAATGAAAGCTAGATACTTTAAGATTGAATCATTTGGTAATGTAGATGGTCCTGGAACTAGAATGATATTATTTTTACAGGGATGTCCATTAAGGTGTAAATATTGTCATAATCCTGAATCTTGAGATATGGTAGGCGATTCTACCTGAATAAGTGTTGAAGAAGTTATTGATAATTATAATCGAAACATTAATTTTTATAAAAATGGTGGTGGGATAACTGTTTCAGGCGGAGAACCTTGATTACATTTAGACTTTTTGATTGAACTTGGAAAAGTTTGCCAAAAAGAAAAAATTCATTTAACAATTGATACTGCTGCATATTTCTTTAAGCCTGAATTTGAAGTCAAAAATAAAATATTAATTGATTTAATAGATCTTTGACTAATAGATATTAAACATATTAATCCTGAAAAATATGAACTAATTACAGGAGTTAAATCTGAAAAACAATCTGAAATTAAATTTATTGAGTATTTAGAAAAAATACACAAACCTTATTGAGTAAGACAAGTTATAGTGCCTGGATTAACTGATGAGCCTGATGATTTAGTAAATCTTGGATGATTTGTTTCAAAATTAAAATATTGTCAAAAATTTGAAATTCTTCCATACCATCTTTTAATGTATTCAAAATATGAAAACATGGGATTGAAAACACCATTACCTGGTGTTTCTGAACCAACTGATGAACAGATAGCAGAAGCTAAGAAATGAATTAATATAGGAATAAATAAAAAATAAATTCTATTAATTAGAATTTATTTTTTATTTATTGAGCAGGATTAATTGGATAAACAAATGGTAATTTTGGACCTCAACCAATTGCAAATAATAGTATCATGGCGAAAAATAATAAAAATATAGAAATAGATAATGTTGTCATATAAAAAATTGCATATTTTTTATCTTGATGAATATTACTAATTCCAACAAACCATGTAGTGATCATAAATATTATTGGTAAAAAGACTAAAACTACTGCTATCATTGAAATAATAATTAATGTCTGCACTAAAGGCTTATAAATATCAATTTGATTTTGATATTGGCAATCTCTAATAAATTCATAAAAAGGTTTAGCAATAATAATATCTTTTGGTAATACAGCAGGAGTGCCATGATAAAAATCAATAAGAAGAGTAAATAATACAACACCTAGAATAATAATAAATGCACTAACTATTGCAAAAGAGCTATATAATTTAATAACAAATTTATTTCCTTGGAGTTTTTTTTCAAGAACAGTCATTGTCCCTGAATTAATTTCCTTTCCCTTTTTTTCTAATTTAAGTTTTTTAATATTTTTACTGTGATCTTTTTTACTTTTATCAAATTTTTGGAAAAAAGTATCATTAGTGATATTTGTAATTAATTTCTCATTTGGTTGAATTACTTTCCTTTCTAAATTATTTTTAACAATAGAATTATTATTAGTAATGTTTTTTTCAATATTTCTACTGTCAGAAGTACCTTTTTCAGCACCATCACTTTTTCTTAATTTAATCATTTCTATTTTCCTTATTGTGAATCTGATTGAAGATAATTTCAATTTCTTCAACACGATCAATAGTTTCATCTCTAATAAAAATAATATTAGGACAATATTTAAAACTAAAATTTTGAGCTATTTGATTTCTAAATAACTTATGACTTTCATTTAATTTTTTGATTAAGATATCTAATTTATCTCTTTGCATGCAATCAACATATGCTTTAATTGATGAATAATCATTAGAAAGTTTTACATATGTAATTTTAGCAAATTTTAAAGTTTTATTATAAATTTCTTGATGAATAAATTGATTTAATTCTTTTGTAATCTGAGATTCATATTTTTGTGTTTTAATATTTTTCATTTGGTTCATTTATAATTTACCAATCATTTTTTTTTCTAAAGAATAAAATTCTAATTTATCTCCAATAACAAAATCATTAAAATTTTCTAAAGTAAGACCACATTCTTTTCCAGCAGCAATTTTTGTGATAGAGTTTTTTTCATGCTTAAGAGATGTTATTTTTGCTTTCTCAATTATAATTTTATTTTCTCTCAAAACCCTAACAAAAGAATTTCTTTGAAATTCACCTTCATTAATCAAACAACCAGCAATTTGTCCAATATCAGAGTGATTTCATGTTTGTTGCACAATGCCCTTACCATTAATTTTTTCCTCAAAAATTGGATCAAGAATTCCAATCATAATCGATTCTATTTCTTCTTTCATTTGATAAATAACGTTATGTAATTTAATCATAATATCTTCACTTTTAGCATAGTTAATAGTTTGCTTATTAACAGTTGTGTTAAAACCATAAATTATCGAATCTGTAACTTTTGCAAGAGATATATCTGATTCGCTAACATTTCCAGTAGCAGTTCTGACAATATTTAAAATAGTACCATCAACTTTAATTTTATCCAAGATTGAATTAATTGCTTGAATTGAACCATTAACATCACATTTAATTATGACATTTAAGGTTTTCTTGCCATCTGAATCAGTAAAAATTTGATTAAGAGGTTTTTGACCTTGTTCATTTATTTTTACACTAATTATATTTTTTGCTGTTTTTTCATCTTTAACAACCAAAAATTTATCACCAGATTCTGGAGTATTATTCAATCCACAAATCAAAACTGGCATTGAAGGATTAGCTGATTTTATATCTTTTCCAATATCATTAATTATTCTTCTAATTTTGCCATAACAATTTCCAATAATAACAAAATCACCAAGATTTAGAGTTCCATTTTTAATTAAAATATTAGCTACTGGACCAAGACCACGATCCATATTACTTTCAATAACAGTTCCAGTAGCTACTGCATCATAAACTGCTTTTAAATCCATTAATTCAGCAACCAACAAGATTGATTCTTTTAATTCATCTACACCCAAGCCTGTTTTTGCAGAACCTTTAATAAAAATAGTATCTCCTCCTCATTCTTCAGGATTTAAACCATATTCTGCAAGTTGTCCCATCACTTTTTCTGGATCAGAACCATATTTATCCATTTTATTAATGAAGACAATTATTTTAGTATTAGCTGCTTTTGCATGATCAATGGCTTCTCTAGTTTGAGGCATGATTCCATCATCAACAGCAACAACTATGACAACAATATCAGTAACACTAGCTCCCCTTTTTCTCATGTGGGTAAAAGCTTCATGACCAGGCGTATCAATTAAGGTAATCATATTATCACCTTCTCCAATCGAATATGCACCTATATGTTGTGTTATCCCACCAAATTCTTTGTCAACAATTTTACTATTTTTAATAAAATCTAATAAAGTTGTTTTACCATGATTTACATGACCCATAATTGTAATCACTGGAGGTCTTTTTTTAGTTTCTAATCCAACAAAATAATGATCAACTTTATCTAGAAAATTTGTCTGATTAATTTCTTCTTCTCATTTGTAATCATACCCACATTCTAAACAATATTCTCCCATCTGTTCCACAGTTAAAAGATTATTTAAAACAACAAGTTGACCTTTCATAAAAAAATATTTAATAATCTCTTGTGGAGATCTAGATAGTTTTTCTGCAAATTTATCTGGAGTTAATTGTTTTGTAAAAATAAAAATACCTTGTTGATTAATGCCTGTTTTAACACTCTTAATTGAAGTTTTAATATCAATATTCTTTCGGTTATCTACTTTTTTGGCAGGAAATTTTTTCCCCTTTACATTTTTCTTTTTAAACATTGTTTTTTTCACATTAACTCCTAAATTTATTTTTTTATTTTAAAACTATTCTTCATCTAATTCAATATCTAAGTAATCAGAAAAAGTAATTTTTTCATCTCCACTAGCATCATTTAAAGAATCTTCTGTAATATCTTGAAAATCATCAACTTCATCTTTAAAAATAGATTCAATTTTATTAGCAAAAGGTTTAACTCTTTTTGGTTTTTTATATTTTGGACCATTATCTTTATTAAAATTATGACTACCAAAAATCATTTCATCAATATTTTCTTTAACAGCAAATTTTTCTACTACAGGTTGTTTTTTTGCAACAGAAATATTATTAATAATGTCATCAAAGAAATCATCATCAAGAGATTTTGAATTATTGTCTTCAATAATTTCTTCCCTTTCATAATATGTATTGCTATGATAATCTTGATTTTTATAATTATTTTTATTTTTATAATTTTTTGTATTTTTAGATTTAGAAAAATTTGATGTAAAATCATCTAAGAAAGAATCAATGTCATCATCAAAAATATCATTATTATTTCTATTAAATCCTTTAAAAGATGTTCCATATTTAATGGGATTTAAACCAGATACATCAATGAATTTAATTTCATTTTCAATCGCATCTTCTTTTGAAAAAATTCCTTCAATAGTAGCATTAGTTATTTTAGAAATTAACTTAATATTATTTCCCTCTTTACCAATTAATTTAGGAATATTTTCCTGTTCTGTAATTAGTGTAATAAATTTATGGAATGGATTAATATCATCTTCTTCATCGTTATTAATTTCAACCCCTAAAATTTTGTGAGGAGAGCAAGCATTAACAATCAATTGTAAAATATCTTCACTATACCTAATAAAATCAACATGCTCATTATTAATTTCTCGAGAAATTGATTTTATTCTTTCTCCATTCATGCCAACACATGCTCCAACTGGATCCACACCTGGAGTATTAGAATATACTGCAACTTTTGTCTTAAAACCAGGAATTCTACTTATTGATTTAATTTCTACAATATTATTTTTAACTTCATCAACAAATTCTTGAATTAAATTTTCTACCAATCCAGGATGGATTCTTGACAATATGATTGGTCATCCTTTAGTTGATTCTTTGACATCTTTAATATAAAAAAAGTATTTTTTATTATGTTCTAACTTTTCATTTTTAATTTGTTCACTTCTTAATAAAACACCTTTTATATTAACACCTAGATTAATCTCAATGTATTTATCTTTATTTTCTTCAATAGGTGCTCTAATGATAGTTCCTATTTTATCTTTTCAAACATCATAAATTTGAAGGTTAGAAATTTCAGACATTTTTTGGGAAAAAATTTGCTTTACATGAGCAGCAATTCTTCTTTCAAAATTAGAAATATCTATTTTTGTTTCTAATTTTTCACCAATTTTAATTTTAGGATCAACAGATATTGCATCTTCAAGACTAATTTCTAAATCATCATCAATTTCAGGATAATCTTTCACTACTGTTCTTAATTCAATTAGTTTAATTGTTTTCTTTTCAGAATTAATATCAACTCTAATTTCTAAATCAGGAAATTCTTTTAAATATGCTTTTTCAATTGAAAAAGCAAAATTTTCAATAATTTTAGCTTCACTAGTTTTATATTTAACAGCAAGAGAATTAAACAAATCAAATCAAATGTTATTTTTCATTTTAACTCCATATTCAATTTAATAAAATATATGGATAAACCAATGTTTGGTTTATCCATACATAAACATTATATTATATTAATTATCCAAGATACAAGTTATTTAATAATATTAAAAAATAAAGCCAATAGTTCTTTCTTAGATATTTTTCCAAAATAATCACTAATTATTATTTCATCTAGTAATTTTTCAATACTAGTTAATTTTAATTCTTGATTAACAAATTTTTCTTGAAGTTCATCATGCTTTTTAATGGATAGAAAATCACCTTCAAAAATGATTTTTTCAATAATATTATCATTTAACTTTAATCAAAGTGAAATTGTCCCACCATCAAATCTTGCAGAATTATGTTTTTTTAATCCAGCAGGATGGAAAAAAGTTCAATCATAGTTTTCAAACTTTGATTTTAAAATTTGAATACCTTCGGTTTTTTCAGATAAATTAAATTTAATTATGTTTTTTTGTTTTTTAAAAAAATCAACTAAATTTTTAAACATATTTTCCTTATCAATTTTATTTTCAAGGAAATCAATTATGTTAGCAACTTGGGTAACTTGTGATCTTTGAACCTTAGTATTTAATTTAATTGGATTTAATTTTAGATATTTTTTAATTGATTGAAGATTTACATCATACAATAATGTTCCATGATGCAATAGAGAATTTTTATAAAGGTATTGAGCATTTCCACTAATTTTTATGTCATTGATTGTCAAATCATTTTTTCCATGTATTTTAGCATCCAAACCATAATTTTTAAAGAAATCAATGATTGGCTCCAAAAATATTTGATAATTACCAGCTTGGTTTTCATTTTTAACAATAAAAGAAAAACAAAAATTACCTAAATCATGAAAAACAGTTCCACCACCAGATAACCTTTTTACAAGATTGACACCATCTTTTGCAGCAGTTTCTAAATCAATTTCTATTTCTGCAATTTGATTTTGTCCAATGACAATTGTGTTTTGATTTCTTCAAAGGAAAATAATAGGAACATGATAATTTTCAAAAATTTTTGTTAAAAGAAATTCTTCAAGGGCTAAATTATAAAAAGGATTAGTTTTATCTGAAATAAAAAGCCAAATTTTTTCATTACTTTGAATAATTTTCATAAATTGCCTTTTTTGCAACATCATAGAAAATTTCTGATAAAGTTGGATGAGGGTGAATTGTTGTTGCAAGGTCAAAAACAGTTGCTTCAACTTGCATTGCTAAAGATATTTCACTTATTAAATCAGATGCTGTTGCAGCAATAATGTGGCAACCAAGAATTTTTCCAGATTCTTTCTCAAATAACATTTTTACAAAACCAAAAGATTCATTATCTGCTAAGGCTTTTCCAATATGAGACATTGGAATTTTACTTGAAATATAATTAACACCAGATAATTGCTCTTCAGTATAACCAATTGTGGCAACTTCTGGATATGTATAAATACATGAAGGAGTTTCAAATAAATTATATTTGACATCCCCCCCTCTAATATGATCAACAGCCATGATCGCATGTTTGTATGCAACATGGGCTAACATTATCTGTTGTGAGACATCACCAATTGCATAGATATGTCTTTTTGATGTTTGTAAATGTTGATTAAGAACTATTTTATTTTTTTCATCATAATTAATATCAATATTTTTAAAAGCACTATAATCTGCAACTCTTCCAACAGAAACTAATAACTTATCAGCTTTATATTCTGCTTCTTTATTATCAACCTCATAAATTAATCTATCCTTTTTAATTGATTTAACTTTAACATTTGTTAAAATTTTAACACCTTTTTTGATAAGGTATTCAGTTATGGATTTTGAAATATCTTTATCTAATAATTCAAGAATAGTATCTAATCCTTGGAAAATTGTAACTTTACTACCCAATTCTGCATATAAAATGGCAAATTCAACACCAATAACACCACCACCGATAACACCAAATTCTTTTGGAACCTCATCAAGCATTAGAGAATCAGTACTATCAATAACAATTTTATTTGCTTTTGCTTCTTTAAATCCTGGTAAATTTAAATCCCTTGGATAACTTCCTGTTGCAAGAATAATTTTTTCCCCATAATATAATTCTTTATTTGCTTCAACAGTGTGATCGCCAATTAATGTAGCATAACCTTCGACATATGTTGCTCTAGCACTTTTTAATAAAAATTTTATTCCTTCCACTAATTTTGCAACTACTTCTTTTTTTCTATTTTGCATTTTATTTCAGTCAATTTTAAAGGAACATTCCTTATTGAAAATAATACCAAATTGTTCAGCTTCCTTTATATAATGGAAGATCTTAGCAGATTTTAGTAAAGATTTAGTTGGGATACAACCTTTATTTAAGCAAACTCCACCAAAATGTTCTTTTTCAAAAATAATCGTTTTTAAACCATTTTTTGCAGCATGTTCTGCTGCAACATATCCACCAGGACCTGCTCCAATAATAATTAAGTCATAATGATTTTCAGGTTTAATATTATTATTTTGCATTTTTAAAATTCCTTTCATAGAATTTAAATTCAATTTGGTCTTTAACAAATTGAGCAAATCTTCCAATATCTCCACCATCAATTCATTTATGGTCAGCACTGACAGTAAAATACATCACATCTTTTGATTTAACTTTTCCATCTGCATCCAAGTATAATTTAGTTTCAGTGCCTCCTAAACCAAAGATTGCTATTTGTGGATAAAAAATAATAGGAAAACCAAACATAGCACCAATTGATCCTAAATTAGTAATTGTAAAAGTTCCATTTTTCATTTCTGTTGGAGCCAATTTTTTGTTACGAGCATCTTTTGCCAATCTTGTCACTTCTTGAGCAATTTCTGGCAAAGTCAAATTATCAGCATTTTTAATATTAGGAACAAATAATCCATCAGGACTATCAACAGCAAAACCAATATTAACATCTCCACGATAAACAATTTCTTCATTTAAACTATCATAAACTGCATTAAATATAGGAAACTTTTTTAAAGAAAGAGCAATAGCTTGGATAAAAAAAGGTAAATAAGTTAAATTTGCATTATATTTTTGTTTAAATTCATTTTTAAATTGATTTCTTAAAATATTTAAATCAGTAATATTTACCTCAAAATATAAAGTAGTATTGACAGTATTATTTTGAGCATTTGTCATTGCAGTTGCAGTTTGTCTTCTAATTTGAGTAATTGGTTTTGAGTAATCATTTGGTTTTAAAACAACAGCAACTTGTTCAGATTTAGCTTTTTGAATATTAAATGCATTAATTTCATTAGCCATTCTATTTCTTTGAAAAAGTAAAATATCATCATTAATAATTCTACCACTTGGTCCTGTTCCAATAATTTGGGATAAATTTATTCTCAATTTACTAGCAGTTCTTCTTGCAAGTGGTGTTGCAGAAAGTGATCCATATGTATCATTAAAATTAGAATTTGAGTTATTTACTTGATTACCAAATAAACCAATAACTTTATTAGAAACTTTAACTTCACCAACAACTGATGCTCCCTCATTTGTTTTTTCAGAGGCTTCTTTTATAACAGTTGTTTTGTTTTGTAAAATAACATTATTAGTTTCATTCTTTTTAACAGCATTATTATTAGATGTTGTTTCATTTATTATTTCATCTTTATCACCAATGTAAACTAATGGATCACCAACATGAACAACTTGCCCTTCTTTAACATATATCTTTAAAATAATACCACTTGATGGAGCTGGTAAATCACTAGCTACTTTGTCAGTTTGAACAGAAAGAATTGGATCACCATCATTAACTTTTTGACCAATTTTTACTTTTATTTCTTGAATAGTTCCTTCATGCAATCCTTCACCAATATCTGTGAAATGAAAAATTTTTTTATTATCCATAATATCTCTCCTTATATTTGATTTTCCATAATTTCTAAAATCTTATCAATTGTTCTTTTTTTAAGGTCGAATTGGTATTTTTCGCCTTGTGCAAGCGGCACTGTAATGTCTCATCCAGTTACTTTTGCAGGAGGAGCTTTTAAATGATAAAAACATTTAGTAGAAATTCTCGATATTATTTCAGAAGAAACACTAAATGAATAACAAGCTTCATGAACAACTAACAATCTTCCTGTTTTAATCACAGAATTGATTATAGTTTTTTCATCTAATGGTTTAATAGTTCTTAAATCAATTAATTCAATACTAATATCAGGATTAGTGATTCTCATTTCATCTACTAAATGAATTAAATCAATTAAATTACTTCCATAAGAAACAATTGTCAAATCTTTTCCAACCCTTACACAATTTGCTTTACCAATTGGTATTTCATAGTAAACTTCTGGAATCTCTTGTTTAAAAGAACGATAAATTTTTTTAGGTTCGAAAAAAATTACTGGATCAGAGTCATTAATTGCAGCAAGCAACAGTCCCTTAGTATCATAAGGATTAGAAGGTAATACAATTTTTAGCCCTGGTATAGTTGCATATAATGCTTCTAAGGACTCTGAATGGTGTTCAAGTGCTTTAATTCCTCCACCCATTGGCATCCTTATAACAATAGGACAATTAAATTTACCTTTAGATCGGTTTCTCATTCGAGCAGCATGAGTAAAAATTTGATTCATTGCAAGAAAAGAAAAGCCAGAAAATTGAATTTCCATAATTGGAATTAAGCCACCAATAGAAGCACCAATAGCAACTCCTGCCATACTATTTTCAGCAATTGGAGAATCTCAAACTCTTTCTTCTCCATATTTTTTTTGCAAGCCTTTAGTTGCTCTAAAAACACCGCCTTCAAATCCTACATCTTGACCATATAAAACAACATTATTATTTTTTTCTAATGCAATATCTAAAGCATTATTAATTGCTTCAATGTTATTTACTACTATATTTTTATTTGACATCATAGTTCCTATTCAAAATATTTTTTTGCAAGTTGTTTTTGTTCAATCAAGTCATCAGGAAGTGTTTCATATGTATAATTAAAAATATCATTTATTGAAACCTTATTCATTAATACCATTTTTTCATATTCTCTTTCAATAAAACCCTTTGCTTCTTCTAAGGTTTTATTTTCCAAATTTTCATCTCAAAGTTTTTTAGATATTAAATATTTTCTTAAACGAATAATTGGACATTTTTCATTACCAATTGCTTCTTCCTCTTTATTTCTATAGATAGAAGGATCATCACTTGTAGTATGTGGTCCTTGTCTGTAAGTAACAAATTCAACAAGAACAGGCAAACTTTTTTCCCTTGCAATTTGAAAAGCTTCTAGCATTACTTCATATGAAGCAAATACATCATTACCATCTACTCTGATTCGATGAATACCAGCAGCAATAGCTTTTGATGAAATATCACTGACTTTAGTTTCTTTTCTTGTTGGAGTAGAAATAGCCCATTCATTGTTATTTACACAAAATATTACTGGTCATTGGTGAATTGCTGCCATATTCATAGATTCATAAAATTCACCTTCAGAAGTTCCTCCATCACCAATGAAAGTAATAGCCACCTTTTTTTCTTTTCTTACTTTAAAAGCATAAGCTAGACCAGCTGCTTGAGAAAGTTGGGCGCCAATTGTAATATTAATTGGTAAAACATTGACACCATCATTAAATTTAGAACCATATTCATTTCCATTTCAGTAAAGAAATAATTGATAAACTTCAACCCCAAGTTCCACCATTAAATGAAATGAACGAAATGCTGGAACAAATCAATCATTCTTTTTATCCATTGCATAAGCAGTCGCATATTGAAGAGCTTCTTCTCCCAAATTTGGAGCAAAAGTAAGCATTTTCCCGGTTCTTTGTCATTGGAGCATTTTTTTATTAGTTTCTCTCCCAATAATCATTTTTTTAAGAATTTCAACCGCAGTCTTATTATCTAAAGTTGGATTAATTCCTTTTTTCATAACTCCATTGTTATCTAAAAATTGGCAAAAATGTGAACTAGATTCATCTAAAACAATTAATTTTTTCATATTTATTTTCCTGTGCTTTTTTATTATAATCCAAAAAATATTAGTATATAAAAGAAATGATTTAATAAATAATTATGCTCAGTTTAATATTATTTATTAGTTTAATTTATAATTAAACAATTTTATATTATATTTATAATATTATATTGATTATAAGTATTTAAATATATCATAATATGGAGGGATATATTATGGACATTAAAATTAACAAAAAGAAAAATAATTTAGGGTTTGAAGGAACTTATCGTTTTTTTTACAATCAAAATTACCAATTAACTTCCAAGACAAAAGTTTTAGTTTTTCATGACGGACAAGCTATTTTTACTACAGTTCCAATTGAAAAATCTTCTGATTGACATTTTGAAGAATTAGTAGAAAAGAAAAATTTAGATGTATTTGTAATAGCTATTGATAGTAAATTTGGTTTTTTTGAAAGAATTTCCTTGCTAACACCATTTCCTATAATTTCAAATAAGTTTGATAATATTGTAAAATATGAAAAACTTAAAAGTGAGCATAAACCAATTGGGAAAGAATATTTAGATTTAGTTAAAGAAATTGTTGATGAATTATTAGATTTATATAATTTAAAGAATAATCAAATATCTATGATTGGAGCCAGTATGGGAGGTTATATAACTCTTTATGCTTCATCATTGGAACAATTTCATAATTATACTAACTTTATTGCTTTGTCTCCAGCAGTTTTTTGTAATGAAAATAAGTTATATGATGCAATTAAAGATATTAAAAATAAAAATTATTTAATAAGTTATGGAACTAATGAAGAGCCAAAAGGTTCTGAACGTGATTACATTCATTATGGACAAGAAATTATTAAAATTTTAGAAATTAATAATAATGTTTCAACTTCAATTGTTGAAAACGGAAAACATGATCGAGATAATTGAATGAATGTTATTGAAAATAACCTTAAATTTTTTGGTCTTATTTAAAATATATAGATAATCAGGATAAAAACATGAAAAAAAAATATGCAATCTTTTCTGTTAGTAATAAAGAAAATTTAGATAAAATAGCAATGAAAGTCATAGAATATGGATATGAAATATTATCAACCGGTGGGACTTTAAATTATTTAAAATCAAAAAATATAAAAGTAAAAAAAATTGAAAATTACATAAAATTTCCTGAAATTTTAAATGGAAGAGTAAAAACATTACACCCAAAAATTCATGGTGGTTTATTAGGTGATGTTAAAAATCAAGAGCATTTGAAAGAAATGAAAACTCACAATATATATCCTATTGGAATGGTTGTTATTAATTTATATCAATTTAAAGAAACTATTTCTAGTCATGAACACACTCTTGTTGATGCAATCGAAAATATTGATATAGGTGGTCCATCTATGTTACGTTCTGCTGCTAAGAATTTTAAAAATGTTGTTGTTTTAACAAACCCTGATGATTATCAATCAATCATAGATGAAATGATTGAAAATAGAGGGAAAATTTCTCTTTTAACAAGAAAGAATCTTGCAGCAAAAGTTTTTTCTTTAACTGCTGAATATGATAAAAACATTGCTAATTATTTTGAAAATATTCAAGTTGAAAAAAATAAATTAATCAAACCTGAAAATTTAAAATTTCCAGAAACAATTGAATTAAACTATGGTGAAAATCCTCATCAAAGTGCAACTATTATAAAAAATAATATTAATATGGATAGTTTATCAGTTATTTATGGAGAACAACTTCAAGGCAAAAAGATTTCTTTTAATAATGTAAATGATGGAGACTCTGCTATAAAGTTATTAAATGAACTTGATTTATATTATAAAAATTGTTGCGTTGCTATTAAGCACATGAATTCATGCGGTGTTGGTGTTGATTTAGATAGTTCATACAATTCTTGAAGAAAATGCTATGAAGGTGATCAAATATCAATTTTTGGAGGAGTAATTGCATGTAATTTTGAAATAGATGAGAAAATTTCGCAAGAGATGAATCAAATCTTTCTTGAAATTATAATTGCACCTAGTTTTACAAAAGAAGCTTTAGAAATTTTTTCAAGTAAAAAAAATCTAAGATTAATAAAATTTTCAGTCAAAAACAAAAAAAATGAACCTTTATCACAAAAAACAATTAATGGAGGAATGATTATTCATTCAAATCCAAAATACATAAATGACATTGATGAATGAATATTGAAATCCAAAAATCAAGATGTTGAAAAATATATTGATGACCTTAGATTATCATATATAATTGTAAAATATTTAAAATCAAATGCTATTTGTATTGTTCAAGATGGTAAACTCTTAGGAATTGGTGTTGGTCAAACAAATCGAGTTTTGTCAGTAAAATTGGCAATTAATCAAAATCGTTATGCAATAAAAAATGCTGTTTTGGCTTCCGATGCTTTTTTTCCCATGGTTGATTCAATTGAAGAAATTGCCAAAGTACCAATAAAAGCAATTGTTCAGCCAGGAGGTTCAATTAATGACTCTGATGTGATTGAAACTGTTGATAAGAATCATTTAATTATGTACTTTACAAATGAAAGATTTTTTATACATTAAAAGGTGAAAAATATGAATATACTAATTATTGGAAATGGTGGTAGAGAATATGCCATTGTTAATGCTTTTTTAAAATCTAATCAAAATATTAAATTATTTGCTATTCCGGGATGTAATCTTTGAGAATCTGTCATCTCTTTTCAAGATATTAATATTTTAGATTTTTCTTTAATAAAAAAAACTATTGAAAAAGAAAATATTAAAATTGTTATTGTTGGTCCTGAAATTGCAATTATTAATGGGATAAAGGATAGCATTCAAACTAAGGGTGTAACTATTATTTGTCCTGATTCATACGGTGCAAAATTAGAAGGTAGTAAAATATTTTCTAAGGGGATAATGAATCAACTTAAAATTCCAACAGCTAAATTTGCTTATGCTAGCAATCTAATTGAATATGAAGAAATAATTAATGATTTTTCTTTGCCAATTGTTTTGAAATCAGATCACCTTGCTAGTGGAAAAGGTGTAAAAATTTTTAATAATTTTTCAGAAGCTTGACAATATGCTGATGAAATATTTAATAAAAATATTTATGGAAAAGATAATAAAATTTTAATTGAAGAATTTTTAGAAGGAGAAGAATTTTCATTAATTTGTTTAATTAATGGCAATGATATTATTGCTCTTCCTCCTGTTTGTGATCATAAAACCATTGGTGAAAATGATACAGGATTAATGACTGGAGGAATGGGTATTTTTAACAACCCATCTTTTTTGGACAAAGATGATATAAAAGAATGTGTTGAAACTTTATTTAGACCTATAGTTGATTATTTTAATGATAATGAACACCCTTATTTCGGGTTTTTATTTGCTGGAATTATGAAAGTAGGCAAAAATGAATTTAAGGTTATTGAATATAATGTTCGTTTGGGAGATCCAGAAACTGAAATAATTTTACCGTTAATAAAAGGTGATTTTTATCAAATTATAAATGATTTTTTTATTGAAAAAAAACAAATTCAAATAAATTTTTATGAATATAATTCAATTGGAATAGTAGTTTCTGCCAAAGGTTATCCAGATAAATATTTGAGTGAAATTGATTTAAATTTTTTAAAAGAAAGGATGAATGATTCTATCATTCCAATGGGAATGACTAAAAGAAATGAAGGAAAATTAATTTCAAATGGCGGAAGAATTTTTATGTATATAAAAAATGGAAATGATTATGAAAAACTTTTTGCAAACATTCATCGGGAAATTATTTCCTTTATTCCAGATAATCAAAAAAATCAGCTTTATTGAAGAAAAGATATTGGAAAAAGAAATTTACCCGATTAAAAGGAGTATTTATGAGTAAATTTATTGAATGTGCCAAATCAAAATTTTTAAATTCTAAAAATAAACCTATTATTTTATTTGCTGAAGGTTGAAATAATGAGATTAAATCTGCTTGTTCTGTTCTGAAAATGGAAGGTTTAATCGAACCAATGATTATCCTAAGAACAAAGGAAGAAGATTCTATTAGTTTAAATAATATTAAAAAAGTTATTATAGAAAAAATTGATATTAAAAAATATGGTCAAAAATTATATGAATTAAGAAAACATAAAGGATTGACTCTAGAATCTGCCATGGAACTTTCGAAGCAACCAAATTTTCTTTCTGCTTTAATGGTAAAATTGGGTGAAGTTGATGGTGTTGTTTGTGGAATTGAATATACTACCAAAGACACACTAAAAGCAGCTTTGCAAGTTATTAAAACAGCTCCTGATTCTGAAATTGTCACAAGTGCTATTTTGTTTGAAAAAGACGATGATTTATTAATTTTTGGTGACTGTTCATTAGTTTTAAATCCTACTAGTCAAGAGCTTGCTTATATTACAAAAGGATTGATTAAATTTGCTTCTAGATCACTTTGTTGTTCAAATTTAAATACTGCAATGCTTTCTTATTCAACAAATGGATCTGGTTTTGGAGAATCTGTTGATAAAGTTAAAAAGGCTTATGAAATTGTTAAATTAATGCCTGAGATTAAAGAAAATCAAGTTTATGGGGAAATTCAGTTTGATGCAGCATATGTTAATGCTATTAGAAAAAAGAAAGCACCAAACTGTCCTATGACATTAAGACCTAATATCTTTGTTTTTCCAAATCTTGATGCTGGAAATATTGGTTATAAAATTCTTGAAAGATGTGGACATTACTTAACTATTGGTCCAATTATTGTTGGTTTGGACAAACCAATGAATGACCTTTCTCGTGGTGCAAGTGTTGAATCTGTTGTAGCAATCGCATATATTACTGCTGCACAAGCTTTAAAGAAAGGATAAATAATGATAAAAGATGCTGTAGCTATTAATCTAAAAATTATTGTAACTGGTTCAAATGAATTTGAAATAACTCAAATTGGATTAATTTGAAAAGAACAAGAATATAAATGTCAACATTTTCATATTGAAAATAAAAACAAACACAGTAACAATCCAATTCTATTAGAAATTGCTTTCAAAGAAATTTCTAAAATAATAAAAAATAAAGCAATTATTTTATTTAATAACCAATCAATTGAAGAAAAATTACTAAAAAAATATTTTGCAGAATTTAAAATTCCTTTTGATAATAAAATTTATGATATTAGCAAAAAAACAATTGAAAACGGAATTATTAAAAATAATTTAATTAATTTATCAAAAATACACAATGTTTTTAGCTCAAATACACACGATGTCCCATCAGCGCTTTTTAAAGCAAGGCAAGTATTTTTGATTGCAAACAAAATTTTTTAATATGGTAGAAAAGATTTTGTTTGTTGGGCTTGGAAATATTGGTGAAAAGTATAAAAAAACAAGACATAATGTTGGTTTTTTATCGATTGATAAAATTGCTTGTAAATATGATATTGTTTTAGATAATAAGAAATTTAATGGTCTTTTTGGAAAGAAAAAAATTTTAGAAAAAGAAATTTTACTTTTGAAACCTGAAACTATGATGAATAATTCTGGTTTTTGTGTAAAGCAGATAATTGATTTTTTTAAAATAGATTTAAATAATGTCTATATCATTTATGATGACTTAGATATGAAAACCGGGAAAGTAAGATACAAAGAAAATGGTAGTTCTGGTGGACAAAATGGAATGAAAAATATTATTCAATGTCTCAGTACAGAAAATATAAGAAGATTTAAAATTGGAATTGGTATAGAAAATAGAAAAAGTGATGCTGCAGATTTTGTCTTGTCAAATTTTTCAGATTCGGAATTAGTAATTATAGATCAGGGAATAGAAAAGGTGGTTGAACTTGTCAATCAAATCATTATTAAATAAAAAAATTATGATTGCTGTCAGTGGTGGTCCTGATTCAATGTGCTTACTTGATTTATATAAGAAAAAAGTGGCAGTTGCTTGTCATGTTAATTATCATAAAAGAGATTCTAGTAATAGAGATCAAATTATAGTAGAAGAATATTGCAAAAATAATAATATAAAATTAGAAATATTGAATGTTAATGATAATAAAAATCAAGAAGGAAATTTTCAAGCAAATGCTAGAAAAATTCGTTATGATTTTTTTGAAAAAATTGGTAATTTATATAATTTAAATACAATTTATACAGGTCATAACTTTAATGATTTTTTAGAAACTGCATGAATGCAAAAAAAGAGGTCAGATAAATTATTATTTTATGGAATTAAAAAAAAATCTCACTGAAATAATTTAAAAATAGATAGACCTTTGATAATGATGCAAAGGAAATGAATTGAAAATTATTGTAAGAGAAATCAAATAAAATATGGTTTGGATGAAACAAATGATTTACCAATTTATGAAAGAAACAGTGTTAGAATGAAAATAAATTATTTAACACCTGATGAACAATTTAAATTTAAACAAAAAATAATTAGACATAATTCTAAAAATAAAAAATTGCTAGATAAAATTAAAAAAATTTATCATCAATTTAAAAATGATGCATTTGATATTAAGATATTTATTAAATATAATGAATTATTTCAACACCATCTTATTTATCTTTTTTTAACAGATAATGATATTAATCCAACATCTGATAAAATTAATGCAATTATTCAATTTATTAAAATAAAATCAAATAAGCAATATCGTTTAAAGAAATCATTATTTTTAACAATTAAAAATAATTGTCTTGTTATTCAAGGTTAGTATATGAAAAAGATTTTATTATTTGGAGCAACTGGTTCAATTGGTTTAAATACAATAGAAATTGTTCAAAAATATTCTGATAGGTACCAAATAGTTGGCTTTTCCTTCTACAAAAACCTACAAAAAGCTTATCATATTAAAAAAATATTTCCAAAAGCAAAAGTTTTTTCAATTGTTGAAACAGAATTAAACAATGTTGATTCATATCAAAGGTTAATTGATGAAACTTGTCCTGATTTAATTGTTAATGCCATTATCGGCTTTGCTGGAATTGATATTTCCTTGCTTGCTGTTGAAAATAAAATAGATTTAGCTTTAGCAAATAAAGAAACAATTGTTATTTGTGGGAATCTATTTCTTGAAAAAGTTGAGAAAAGTAAAATTAATCTTTTTCCAATTGATTCTGAACATAGTGCTTTATATCAAATATTAAAGGACATTGATAAGAATAGTATTAAAAATTTATATATTACTGCAAGTGGTGGAAAATATTATTTCAATAAACTAATTGATTTGGAAAATGAAACTTACAATCAAGTTATTGATCATCCTTTGTGAAAAATGGGAGAAAGAATTTCAATTGATTCTTCAACTATGATAAATAAATTTTTTGAAATAATTGAAGTTTATTACTATTTTAAAAAGGATGTTAAAGTACTATATCACCCAAATGGTATTATTCATGCTGGTGTTCAAAAAAAAGATAATAGTTATTTATTTAATTTTTCAAAACCTGATATGAAACATGCAATTTTGTTGGCCTTAAATAATTATCAAGAAAATCTTGAAATTATTGAACCACTAGATTTTTTTAAAAATTCTTTGATTTTGGATGAAATTGATAATAATTCTTTTATTCCTTTGAAATGAGCTAAAATGTTTATGGAAAAAAAATATTTAGCTATTCCAATTATTGTTAATGCAGCTGATGAAGAATTAATAATGTTATTTAAAAACAATAAAATTAAATTTAACCAAATAGTTACTATTATTGATGATTTAATAAAAAAATATTGTAAAGAAGAAATTAATGAAATTGAAAATATTAAAAAATTGGATGTAAAAATTAGAGATTTAATTAAAGGACGATTTTAATATGACTATTTTTTTAGAAATAATTATATTTTTATCAGCCATTGTGATAACTTTATCAGTTCATGAATTAGGTCATTTTTTTATTGCTAAATTTTATAAGATCAATATATCTGAATATTCTATTGGTTTTGGACCAACTATTTTTTATTTTTATTTTAAAGGTGTAAAATTTTCTTTTCGGTTTTTTTTAATTGGTGCTTTTGTTTTATTAGATTCTAAAGAACTTAGAAATTATGGAAAAGAGTGCTTACTTGAATATCAAAATCTTAAAATCGATTTAAATAAAGCCAAATTGAAAAGATGAGAACATTTTTTTTGATTACACAAAAAAGGAAATTATAATTATCAAAATATTAAAGAATTTTTGCAAATCAATGGCTATATAAAATATAGTAGATTATTAGAAAAAACACCAGAGAATAAAATTATTTTTAATGATTGTGGCAACTTGGGCAAAAATTTTATTACTTTAGCTGGTATTTTAGTAAATTTTTTTATATTTTGAATAATATTTGGGATTTTACAAATTCATAAATTAAATGTAAATTTTGATTTTTATCAACTAAAGTTATTTCTAGAAAAAATCTTTTCTCCAATTGTTTTTATTAATTCAGAAAATATAGTTTTATATCATAGCCCTAATAAATTTATTAATTTTCTTATTTTAATAATGATATTTAATTTATTTACTGCAATACTAAATTCTATTCCTTTTCCACCACTTGATATGTTTAAAATTTTAACTATCAATTATGAATTTATTTCAAAAAAATCATTGAATCAAAAAACTATTGAAAGAATTGGAATTATTGGAATTATTTTTATTCTTTATTTAACACTATCACCTTTAATTACATTGATGATATCTACATATTAATAATTAGAAAGCACAAACAGCAATGGAAAATAAAATTAGACTCTTTTTTGAAAAAACAAAATTATTAGACAACATAGAAATTGAACAAATTTTGGGATGTTGTTCTTTTTCTGTTAATTTAAATAATGAAATTATTCAGATTCATTTAATTTTTGAAAAACTACTTTTACCAGAAATTTTAATCCCTTTAATAAAAAAAATTCAAAATCAAAATGAAATAAATTTTGTATTTAATTTTAAAAACTGCATTTATAATTTTGAAGATGTTAGTTCCTATTTAATTTATTTTTCAAAAGATAATAAATTATTAAATAATAAAACTAAAAATGTTCTTGAAAGAAAATCTGGAAGAATTGAAAATAATATTCTTTATATGAAATATTTAAATATTTCAGAAGAATATGATTTAAAAAACCACTTGGAAATGATAAAAAATTTTTTATCATCTTTTGGAATTATTTTTGCTGATATTAAATTTGAATTTGATGAAAAAAAAAGAGATATTGAACTATATCGGGAATCAAAACAGAAAATTTTAATATCTGAAAAAAACCCTGGTAATAGTGAAAATTTAATCAAACGAGTGAGAATAAGTGGTAAGGAAAGTAAAATTATCAATTTAAATATTAATGATAAAGAAGCAGTTATTGTTGGTGAAATATTCCAAATTGAAATTATGAATACTAAAAATAATCAAAAAATTTATAAGTTATATGTTTCAGATGAAACTAGTTCTATTATTATTAAATTTCTTCCCTGACTTTGTAAAAATTTTATTAATTTTGTAAGCACTTTAAAAATTGGAGATTTAATTAAGACAAGGATTGCTTTAGAGATAGATAAATATGAAAAAAATGATATTACAGGAAATATTATTGAAATTTTAAAATTGGAAAAACATAATACTCTAGAAAATATTGATACTTCTGCTGAAAAAAGAATTGAACTTTTAGCACATACTAACATGAGTTCATTTGAAGGATTAAATAATTTTACTGAATTTGGAAAAAGAGCAATTTTGAATGGTCATCATGCCATAGGTTTAACAGATAAGCTAAATTGTCAATCATTCCCTGAGGCATTTAATTTTTCAAAAAAACACCAAGATCAAATAAAAATAATTTATGGATTTCAAACAAATTTAGTAGAATCACGGTTAAAAGCTGTTATAAACCCTGTTGATATTGAATTAAAAAATGCATCATATGTTGTATTTGATATTGAAACAACTGGTTTATACCCTTTTTTGGATGAGATTATTGAGTTTGGGGCAATTAAATATGAAAATGAAAAGATAGTTGATGAAATTCAATTTTTTATTAATCCTAAGGTAAATATTCCCCAAAAAATAAGTCAACTAACAGGTATTAGAGACGATATGGTAAAAACAGGACTTGAAATCAAAAAAGCTTTAAAAATGATAAAGGATTTTTTTGGAAAATCTATTCTAATTGCTCATAATGGGATATCATTTGATATTAATTTTATTAATAGTAAACTTGAAAAATATAGTCTTGGAAAAGTGGATAATCCATTAATTGATACAATGGTATTATCTAGATCATTAAATAAATTTAAATCTCATTCATTAGGTTCTTTGTGTAGAAAATATAAAATTGAATATAATGATATAACTGCTCACAGAGCAGATTTTGATGCAAAAGTTTTGTTAGATGTATGAAAAATTTTAATTGATCAATTATTGGAAAATAAAATTGATAATTTATTGAATATTAATAATAATATTGTAAATGAATCTTTAATAAATAAAACTAGACCTTACCTTGCAAATTTTCATTGTCTTAATCAATTAGGTATTAAAGAAATGTATCAAATAATTTCTAAATCATTAACTGATAATCTTCATGATTATCCATATCTTTTAGAAAAGGATTTTTTAAATAGTACTAAAAATCTTTTATTTTCAAATTCACCAACTAGTGGTGATATTTTTGAATCTGCTTTATATGATATTGATTTAGATTTAGAAAATAAAATTAAGAAATATGATTTCATTTTTATTTGCCCACCTTCAAATTTTAATCATGATATTTTAAGAGAAAATTTTGATGAAAAAAAAATTGAGAAAATATTAAAGAGAATTTATGATGCATCTATTAAATTAGGAAAAAAAGTTTTAGCTTCTAATGAACCTTTTTATATTGATAAGAAAGATCAAATTGTTTATGACATTTTTATTCACACCAAAGCAATTGGTGGTAAGCCACATAGGTTATATAGTTATAATGAATCAAATGCAATTATGACTGATTTTTATTTTAAAACCACGGATGAAATGCTTAGTGATTTTAAATTTTTAGGTAAAGAAATTGCATATGAAATTGTTATTAAAAATCCAAAATTAATTGTAGATATGATTGATAATAATATTCAACCAATTCAAACTAAATTGCAAACACCCATTATTAGCAATGCTGAAGAAAATTTAAAAGAACTTGCTTATAAAAATTTGAGATTAATTTATGGTGATAATCCTCATGAATTTTTGCAAAAAAGACTGGAATGGGAATTATCTTCAATAATTGATAATGGCTATGGTGTAATTTATTGATTTAGTCATTTATTAGTGAAAATATCTAATGATGATGATTATCTTGTTGGTTCAAGGGGTTCAATTGGTTCTTCATTTGTTGCAACTCTTATAAATATTACTGATGTTAACCCTTTACCACCATACTATTTATGTCATAATTGTAAAAATTTTTTATTTGTGAAAAATGTAAATTCAGGCTTTGATTTAGAAAAAATAAAATGTGGTAAATGTGGAGAAAAAATGGAAGGAGATGGCCATAATATCCCTTTTGAAGTATTCATGGGATTCAATGGTGATAAAGTACCTGATATTGATTTAAATTTTTCGGCTGAGTATCAATCAAAAGCACATAATTATATTAAAAAAACTTTTGGTAAAACACATGTTTTTAGAGCTGGGACTATTAGTACTGTTGCTGAAAAAACTGCATATGGATATGTAAAAAATTATTGTGAATTAACTAACAAACATAATGTTACAAATGCTGAAATTAAACGTTTGGCAAAAAAATGTTGTAATGTTAAAAGAACTACAGGACAACACCCTGGAGGAATTATTGTTGTTCCGCTAGAAAAAGATGTTTATGATTTTACTCCATTTAATTATCCTGCAGATGATAAAACCCAAGATTGATATACCACTCACTATGCATTTGAATCCCTACATGATGCCTTGCTTAAATTTGATATATTAGGTCATGATTCTCCAACAGTTTTAAAAATGTTAAAAAAATCAACTGGATATGATCCTAAATTAATTCCTAATAATGATGAGAAAGTTATGATGATGTTTAATGATATAAGTTCTCTTGGAATCAAGAAGGAAAATCTCTTTAATAGCAGTGTAGCTTCTTTTGGGATTCCAGAATTTGGAACAAAATTCGTGAGAGAAATGCTTGAAATTACCAAACCTAAGAATTTTTCTGATCTAGTGAGAATTTCTGGTTTATCTCATGGAACTGATGTGTGAAATAATAATGCTAAAGAATTGATTTCTAAAAAAAATATAGATATTTCAGAAGTAATTTCTTGTCGTGATGATATTATGGTTTATTTACAAGAAAAGATGATTGATCCATTAATTAGTTTTAAAATTATGGAAGATGTTAGAAAAGGCATGGGCCTAAAAAAAGAATATATTGATATTATGAAATCTGCTAATGTTCCTGAATGATACATTGAATCCTGCCAAAAAATAAAATATTTATTCCCAAAGGCACATGCAACAGCATATGTGGATATGGCATGAAAAATTGCTTGGTATAAAAAATATTACCCTCTTGATTTTTATGCTTCATATCTTTCAATTAGAATTAGTAATTTTGATGTGGAAATTATAACTAAAGGAAAAGAATATATTAGAGAAAAATACAATGAAATTAATAGTTTATTAAAAAATTCTAAAACTAAATATCAAGTAAAACAGAAGGAGATAGACTTGATGGTTATTTATGAGATTTTACTAGAGATGATGGAACGTGGTTTTAAATTTAAGATGGTAGATTTAAAGTATTCACTTGAGAAAGAATTCATTGTTAAATCTGATTATTTAATTCCACCATTTTCAATTATTCCAGGTCTTGGTGAGACAGCTGCATCTTCAATAATTACTGCAAGAAAAGAAAAATATTTTTCTGATAAGGAGGATTTTCTTTCTAGAACTAAAATAAATAAAACTGTTTTAAAGACACTTGATAATTATGGTGTTTTAAATAATTTATCGTAAAAAATAATTAAAGTTATTTATTAATATTGAAATCCAATTTAATTCTGATTTAATATAATAGAATACTTTTAAAACATATCTTAAATTTTTATTTAAGTAAAGATAAGTAAAGTTTTCGAAATAAATTTATTTATCATAGATTTATTTTACTTAATATTGTCAAGTTTATTAAGTAGTAAGTTAAAATTAGCACAAGTGCTAATTTTTTTTTTTACATTTCGAAAATTATTTTAATTATGTAAAAAATAAATTCTATAATAAAATTATAAAATTGGAGTTTAATTATGGAAATAAATAGATATTTAGAGGCGACTAATTTAAGTTCTACTTGCTCAGAAAATGATATTAAAATTCTTGTTGAAGAAGTATTGGAAAATAAATATCATGGAATTTGTATAAATCCATGCAATGTTGAATTAGTAAGGCAATTAATTCCAAGAGATTCAAAAATAAAGATTGTAACTGTAGTTGGATTTCCCCTTGGACAAAATACAACAGATGTAAAGGTTTATGAAACTCTTAATGCAATAAGATATGGTGTTGATGAAATTGATATGGTAATGAATATTTCCAAGTTTAAAGAAGGTAACATTGATTATTGTATTGATGAGATTAATCAAATTAAAAATTCTAGTAATAGTTCGATCGTTAAAGTTATTGTTGAGAGTGGACTTTTGTCTGATGAAGAGAATATTAAAGTATGTGAAATGGTTAAATTATCAAAAGCAGATTACATTAAAACATCAACTGGATTTTCACCAATTGGAGCAAGAGAAAATATTATTTCTAAGTGAAAAGAAATTTTAAGAGGCTCAAATATAAAGATTAAGGCAAGTGGAGGAATAGATTCATTTTTAAAGTGCAAAAGGATGATTGAAGCTGGAGCTGATGTTGTTGGCACTTCAAAATCAATGAAAATAATAAATGAAATTCTTGAATTAGAAATTTTAAAAGATAATGCTAAGAATAAAAGAGAAAATGAAATTTTTTTATATAAAAATGAGTATGGAGAATTTGTTGATGAATTAATTGAAAATCAAGTAGATGAAAACAGTTTATCAGATATTAATAACATTGATAATACTAATGAGTCAATAAATAAAATAGATAACAAAAAAAATGATGATAAACAACAAGATTCAACTAATAATAAAATAGAATCTAAAGACAAAGATATTATTCTAGAACCAATTGAAATAATTATTGAAAAAGACAAGGAATAAAATTAATATTTAATTTTAATATAATTATGAAAACAAAAAAAAAACCTGTATTTTTAAATAATTTTGCTTTATTTGGATTATCTAAATCTAAATTAATTACTAATGAAGTTGCAAAATTATTAAATATTAAAGAATCTGAATTATTAATTAAAAATTTTTCTGATGGAGAAATTTTTGTTAAAAGTTTAGAATCTGTTAGAAATAAAGATGTTGTTGTTTTTCAATCAACATCATCTCCTGTAAATGATAGTTTGATAGAATTGTTAATAACAATTGATATGTTAAAAAGATCATCAGCAAAAACAATTACTATAATCATTCCTTATTTTGGATATGCCAGACAAGATCGTAAAACTAGTGGCAGAGAGCCAATTACTGCTAAATTAGTGGCTAATATGATTGAAATGGCTGGTGCTGATAAAGTTGTTATAATGGATATTCATTCTGATCAAGCTCAAGGTTTTTTTGATATCCCTGTTGATACTTTAAAAGCAGCTATGATTTTGCTTCGTGAAATTATTTCTAAAATTCATCGAAAAAATCTTGTAATAGTTTCTCCAGATTATGGTGGTGTTAAAAATGCTAGACAAATTGCAAAAAAAATAGGAGCCCCTCTTGCTATCATTGATAAAAGAAGGCCTGAACATAATCAAGTTATTTCAGATAATGTATTAGGAGATGTTGAAGGGAAAGACTGTATTATATGTGATGATATGATTGATACAGGGGGTACTATTTTAGCAGCTTGCAAGATATTAAAATCTAGGAAATCAAAAAGTATTACTGTAATGGCTACTCATGGCTTGTTTTCAAATAATTCCATTAAAGTTTTTGAAAAAGCAATTGCTGATGGAATCATTTCTGATCTTTATATAACTAATAGTATTGAAAGTAATTATCATGTTGAACATCCAAATATTCACATTGTCAATTTAGCAGAATTTTTTGCTGATGTTTTAATATCAGATTTTACATCTGGTTCAGTTGGTCAAGTTTATCAAAAGTATTGAGATTTAATTAGTGATTAAAGAAATAATTGTTGTGGAGGGTAAAACTGATACTGCAAAACTCAAGAAAATTTATCCTGATATTGAAACTTTTGAAACAAATGGGACAAATTTTTCAATTAATGAAATCAATACTTTAAAAAAAATAAATGAGACAAGAGGTATTATTTGTTTTTTAGATCCAGATAAAAACGGAAAGCTTATCAGAAACAAAATTATCAATTTTATTCCAAATGCAAAACATGCTTTTATTTCTAAAACAAACTTCAAATATAAAACAAAAAAAATTGGGGTGGCAGAATCTTATGATAATAAAATAAAAGAAAGCTTGAAAAATTTAGTTACATTTTCAAAGAATGCTGATGAGTCAATTACTTGAAATGAATATTTAACACTTTCTTTAAACACAAATGAAAAAAGATTATTATTATGTAATAATCTAAATATTTGCTATTTAAATCATAAACAATTATTTAAAATATTAAATTATTTAAAGCTTACCTATAATGATATTAATAAAATAATAAATGATTTGGAAAAAGAAAAATATGAGTAATAAATTTTATATTATTTCCACACCAATTGGTAATATGAAAGAAATTAATAAAAGGGCTATTGAAGCCTTTAATGATAGTAAAACTTTTTTTTGTGAAGACACACGTGTAACTAAAAAATTATTGAGTAAACTTAATATAAATTATGATAATAAAATATTTGTTGTAAATAATATTTATACTGAAAATAAAATTGATTTTGAGTTAATCAAAAAAATGATTGATGTTGGTTCTTGTGCATTAGTTAGTGATGCTGGGTATCCAATGATTTCTGACCCTGGATATAAATTTTGAGAAATATTTAATAAACTTAAAATAATTCCAGAAATTATTAATGGTAGTTCTGCTATCTTACATGCTCTTTTACTTTCTGGATTTCCAACAAATAATTTTTATTTTCAAGGTTTTTTATCAAATAATAAAAGTAAAAAGGAATTAGAACTATTAAATTTAAAAAAAATTAATGCTACAATAGTTATTTTTGAAGGTGCCAATAAACTTCTTGATAGCTTAAAATTTATTCAAAAAGTTTTTGGTGATATTAACATTTGTGTTCTTAAAGAATTAACAAAGTTAAATGAAAAAAGGTATTTTGGAAAAATATCTAATTTACTAAATCAAATAGATTTAAGGGGAGAATTTGTTATTGTTATGGAAAATATATTTAATCAACAAATTGATAATAATATCATTTGATATGAAATTAATAAATTGGTGAAATCAGGTAATAGATTAAAAGATGCTTGTAAAATTGTTGCTTATAAATATGAAATGAAACCAAATCAATTATATTTAGATTATGAAAAGATAAAAAATGAATAATAAACCATTGTCAGAATTAGAAAGACCAAAAAAAATTGATGATTTTATTGGTCAAAAACATATTTTTGGTAATAGTGGAATTATTACCAAAATGATTATTAATAAATATTTTACAAGTTTAATTTTTTTTGGTCCTCCAGGGACTGGGAAAACCTCGATTGCACAATTAATTTGCTTAGAAACTAACACTCCTTTTAGTTTTTTTAATGCATCAATTGATAGTAAAAGGGATTTAATTGAAATTTTAAATAAAGCTAAATTGAGTGAAAATTATTATGTTATTATAATTGATGAAATTCATCGATTAAATAAAGATAAACAAGATATATTATTATCCTCAATTGAAAAAAAAGAAATTATTATCTTTGCAACTACAACTGAAAATCCTTTTTTTGTAATTAATCCTGCAATTAGAAGTAGATGTCAAATAATTCAATTTGAAAATTTAACAGAAGAAGAGTTGATGTTTGGATTAAATAAAATTATAAAGAAATATGATATAAAAATTCAAAATGATGCCTTAAAAGAAATTATTATAAAAAGTGGATATGATTTTAGAAGTGCTTTAAATATTGTTGAATATTTAAAAAATGTGTATGACAATGATATTAAATTAAATCATATTAAAAATTTAAAATTTGAAAATCAATGCCCAAATCATAAACAGGGTGAAGATTTTCATAATTTAAAATCTGCATTGCATAAATCAATTCGAGGAAGTGATCCAAATGCTGCTGTATACTATTTAGCAAGACTTATATTATCAGGTGATTTAATTGCAATTTCGAGAAGAATAATTGCATGTGCATATGAAGATATAGGATTAGCAAACCCACTTCTTATTGGAAGAATACATGCTGGTATTGCTGCTGCTAAAGAGGTGGGATTCCCAGAAGCTAATCAAATTTTAGCTTGTTTGGTGATTGAACTTGCTTTAAGTCCAAAATCTAATGCTGCAAATAATGCTATTACAACTGCTTTAAACGATATTGCAAATGGAATGATTTATCCAATACCTAATCATATTAAAGATAATAATTATCCATCATCAAAGGCAATTGGAGTATTTGGATACAAATATCCACATGATTATATCAATAGTTGAGTCCATCAAGAATATTTACCAAAAAAACTAGAAAATAAAAAATATTACATTCCAAAAAAATCTTCAAAATTAGAACAAAAAATGCTTGCTTATTGAGATATAATAAAGAACAGTAAATAATTAAGAAACATTATAATGAATAAATTCTATATTACAACACCTATTTATTATTCTTCTGGCAAACCCCATATAGGCCATGCATATTCTACTGTTATGGCAGATGTGCTTTCTAGATATAAAAAAATATTAGATTATGATGTCTTTTTTTTGACTGGTATGGATGAACATGGACAAAAAATTGAAAATAAGGCAGCTGAATTAAATATTGATCCTCGAGAATTTGTTGATGATAATCATTTTTTATTTAAAAAATTATGAAAAAAATTAGATATTGATTTTAATTATTTTATTAGAACATCTAATTTAGGGCACCAAAAATATGTTCAAAAAATTTTTGACATTCTTTTTGCAAAAGATTACCTTTATAAAGACAATTGAACAACATGATATTGTGTTTCATGTGAAGAAAATATTAGAAAAAGTGATATTGTCGAAGAAAATAACATTAAAAAATGTTCATTTGGCCATGAATTGATTAAAAAACAAGAGGAATCATATTTTTTAAAAGTAACTATTTTCAAAGATTGACTAATTAATTTTTATCAAAAAAATGAAGATTTTATCTTTCCAAAAAATAGAGTCAATGAATTAATTAATAATTTTTTAAACTATGAATTTGAAGATTTATCTGTTACAAGAACTAATGTCAATTGAGGAATTAAACTATTAAATGATCAAAAACATACTATTTATGTTTGAATAGATGCATTATTAAATTATTTATCTTCTTTGTCAATTAATCATGTAAATGATAAATTTTGAAATCGTGAATGTGAAAAAGTTCATTTGCTTTCAAAAGAAATAACTAGATTTCACTGTATATATTGACCAATATTATTAAAAATGCTTGATTTTGAATTACCAAATAAAATTATTTCTCATGGTTGGATTATTACAAATAATAATGATAATAACCAATTATTAAAAATGTCTAAATCATTAAATAATGTTATTGATCCTCATTCAATTATCAATGAATATGATTCTGATTCTTTACGCTATTTTTTAATGAAACAAATTAATGTCATTTCAGACTCGACTTTTGATATGCAAGTTTTTAAAAATGTATACAATGCTGATTTAGCCAATAATTTTGGCAATATTATTTCAAGAACTATTGGTTTATTGAAAAAGTATAATGATGGTTATATTCCAAAATACCAAAAATTTGAAACACCTATTCATATTGAATTTGAAAATAAATGCAAAAACTGAATTCAAAAATTTAAACTTAAAATAAATTCTTTAAATGTTAATGAAATTACATTTTCATTAGATAAATTAGCAAATTATATAAATTCATTTATAGAAGAATGCAAACCATGAATTTATTTCAAAGAAAATAAACAAAAAGAATTAAATGAATTTTTAGTTGTTCTTTATAATGCTGTTTTAACATATGCTTATTGTTTCCAACCTATTTTAGTTAATAAAGGAAAAAAGGCATTAGAATTTTTAAAATGTTCTTCAAGCCAATCTCACATTGATAATTTGTTTAACTATGAATTAAATTCTAATGATAAATTAAATTATTCAGAAATACTGTTTATGAGAAAATAAAAAATTGGTGTCTAATACCAATTTTTTATTTTAATGCTTTAATTATTTCTGCTTCAACTTTTTCTAATTCTAATTTTGGAGAAAAACGATTAATCACTTTTCCTTCCTTACTAATTAAAAATTTTTCAAAGTTTCAAAGAATTTTTTCTGTACCATTTGCATTATTTATTTGTTTTTTCAAATATTTATATAAATCAATAGTTTTTGCTCCATTAACAAATACTTTGTTAAATTGAGTAAAAGAAACACCGTATTTTAATTGACAAACTCCAATGAATTCATTAATTTCTTCAGGCGACTGCTTAAAGAATTGATTACAAGGGAATCCAATAATTTCAAATCCTTTTTCTCGATACTTTTTATAAATTGCTTCTAATAATGGTAGTTGTTTTGTCAAACCACATTTTGTTGCAGTATTTACAATTAATACAAGCTTACCTCTGTATTTTTCCAAACTAACTAAATCATTATTTTTATCATAAACACTAAATTGATATATACTCATAAATTTAAACCTTTATCATATTAACTAAATTATATATCAATAGTTTATCAATGTAAGTTCTATTTATTAATTAAATTTTAAATCAGTAAAAATTATAAGATTTTTAAAATTTTTTAAAATTGTAACAGGGTAGTTTGGATCAAAACCTTTTGAATCAATTAATCTCTTTAATGCATCTCTTTTATTTTCTCCAAATGCTAATAGATAAATCATTTTAGAATTGTCTATAATTGTTTTTAAACCCATTGTAACAGCTTTTTTTGGAACATCATTGATACTTTGAAAGTAACGAGAATTATCCTTAATAGTTGTATGGGATAATTCAATACATCTTGTTATAGAATCTATTTTAGAACCTGGTTCATTGAATCCAATGTGACCATTTGCCCCTAAACCAAGTAATTGAATTTCAATCCCCCCAATATCATGGATCTTTTTATCATAATCTTGAAATAATTCACCAGAATTATAATTGTTTTGAAAATTACATGGAAAATGAATGTTATCATGATTAATATTGATAAAATTAAATAAGTTATTATCCATATAAAAATGATAAGAATTTTTATAAAGTTCTTGTTTTAAATTAACATATTCATCAAGATTGAATGTAAAAACTTTAGAAAAATTAACATTTTTAATTTTTGATAAACAAATAACATTTTCATAGACTTTTTCAAAAGTCCCACCAGTTGCAAGTCCCAAAACAACATTTGGTTTTTCTATAACTTTTTCAATAATTATTTTAGCCATTAATTCAAATGCTTTTTCTTTTTTTAAAAAATATTTTATTTCCATATTAAATCTTATTTAGGATTAATCATTTTTATACTATGAAAAGCATAGCTATCAGTTTTAGAACTAGAAGTGGTTTCATGCTTATTTAACAAGATATCAATCTTTTGACATTCTTCAATTGATAAATCAATATCTAATTTTGAAATGTTTAATTCTATTCTTTTTTGATCTACTGATTTTACAATAGGTACATAACCTAATTTTATAACATAATTTATTAATATATTGACAACAGAACAATCATATTTTGCAGCTAATGAATTTAAGAATTCATCTTTTAAATTCTCTTTTATTAAACCCAGTGGTCTTCATGCTTGAGCATTTATTTTATATTTTTTGGCAAAAGTAATTCTATCATGTCTAACATAATTAGCATTAGCTTCATCTTGAACAATTTGTGGACAAACACCAGTTTCATTCATCAAAATTCTAATCATATCAGGATCAAAATTAGAAACACCTATGTACTTAACTAACCCACTTTGTTGGGCTTTTATTAATCCTTTTCAAGCAGTAACATTAACAGAATTATCAATGTGAGGTCTATGAAGCAAACAAGAATCAACTTGCTTAATTCTATTTAATTTTTTCAATGATTGTTTTAATTTTCTAGAAATATTATTTTGAAAATCTGTTGTTCAAATTTTTGTTTGAATAGGGATTAAACTAATATTGGGATTTTTTTTCTTGAACAATTTTAATGCTTTACCAATTTGTTGTTCATTATTATAAATAGATGCAGTATCAATAAAATCATATCCAGATTTTATAGCTTTTTCTATTGCCAAATTTATTTCTACTTGATCTTTAATTAAATATGTCCCAAATCCTATTTTTGCTTCAATAATTGATTTCATAATTTTCCCTTAAATTAATTTTATTTTATTTATACATTTATTTAAATATAACAAATATTGAATAAAAATAATTAAAAATATAACCAAAAATGTTATATATTTAATTATTTAATTCTATAATTGGAGACTCAATTTTTATTTTTCCAAAATTACAAGTTTTCTTAATTTTTCTTTCAGAATCAGTTGTAATAATTAAAATTACTCTATGATCTAATTTTTCATCAATAATTTTGTTTCGATCAAATTCATAGATCAATTGACCCTTTTTAATTTCGTCATTAAGTTCAATTTTTTGATTAAAAGTTTTCTTTGGTAATTTATTAGTATCAATACCAATATGAATTAAGATGTTGATGTTATCAACTGTTGAAATTGTAAAGGCATGTTTAGTGTGAAAGATAGAACTAATTTTACCATCAACAGGGGCATAAATTTTTCCATCTTTACAATCAATTACAACTCCATCTCCTAGTAATTTATTTTTAAAAGCATCATCTTTTAAGGTAGATAAATCAGATACTGTACCGTTCCCAATTGAAAAAATTTCCTTTGTTGAAATTATCTTTTTATTTTTTAAAGAATTATTAGTTGAGATTGATTTATTAGCTTCTTTTTTCTTATTTAAAAATGTTTTGATAGATTCTTCATAATCATTATTGTTATCTAATAATCTTTTAACTTCATTCCCATACATTTCAACATTTATTCCAATAATTATTTGATAACCTTTATTGCCAATTTTAATTTCTCCCTTTGATGTTGTTCTTTTAATTAAATTTTCATCAATTTTAGAATTATCTTTTAATGTTAGTCTTAAACGAGTAGCACATCAATTCACGTCTTCAATATTTTCTTTTCCAACTGCTTTAATTATAAATGTTGAATCACGAGTAAATTTATTAAATTCACTTGGAATATTTTGTAAACTTTCTTCCTCAGATTCTTTTTCAAAGATAATTAAATTTGGAGCAATACCAGGGGCTGGTTGATTAAATTTCTTAATTAAAGTGGATGCTCCAAAATAATATGATAATGCAGTCATTGGACCAATTAATATTAACATTAAAGGATTTGCAAATGCAGCTTGTGTTGAATTATAAATACCTTTATGGAAAGTACCTAGTACATCAACTGCACCATGTAATTTTGCATTAATGATGTCTAAAGATTTTGGTAGTGATAATGCATAATCAATAAATCCAGCAGAAAAACCAAATCCTAATTGAATTCCAAACAACCCACAAATAAATCCTCAAAAACCTGTTAGTAAGGCATGCATACCAAATAACACTGGAGAAACAAATAAGAAAGTAAATTCAATAGGTTCTGTTATTCCAGTAAAAAAAGAAACTAAAGAAGCACCTAATAAAACACTGGCTATATTTTTTGATTGTTTATCATCTTGTGCATTCTTATAAAATGCATAAGATATAGCAGGTAATCCAAATAACATTATTGGAAATAAACCAGTTTGAAATGTTCCAGAATTATTAAAATTTCCATGTCTATCAACAACATTACCATTTAAAAATATATTTATATCACCATTTGCAAATTTATTAGGATCATAAGTATCAAAAGAACCAAATGTAAATCATAATAATGTATTTGGAATATGGTGTAAGCCAAAAGGAATTAATAATCTATTTATAAAACCATAAACAAACATCATTGCAGCATTACCATATCTATTTCCGGTTGCTTTTTGTAATTGAATTGAAAATTCATAAATAGCAAACCCAATTCAAGGAAAAATCAAAGCTCATAAAATTGAAAATACTAACCCAGAAGTCAATGCTAAAACAGGAATTAATCTCCTACCAGAAAAGAACCCTAAAATTGAAGGTAATTCAATTCCATGAAACTTGTTATAAAGAGTTGAAACAAAGATTGCAACAAGAATACCAGTTAAAACATTATCAACCATAACCTTGGTATACATTGAACCGCCAAATAATTTTTTAAATCCATGAACAATTGCAGGCTTACCGTCTTTATCAAAACCATGAAATGGTATATGACCATAGAAAGCATCAATCAATCCTATTCCAGATAAACCAGCAGCTCCTGCAGAACCAGAATTACTACCTAACATGATTTGAAATAATGTCATAGTAACAAGGCCAACAAGGGCAGCTTCTCCTCGCCCATCTTTTGTTAAACCAAATGATAAACCAACACAAAATATTATTGCCAACAAAGGCCCAAAAATAGAATTACCAACTGCTGATAAAACTAATCCAACATATTTAGAAAATTCAGTATCATTCGGTATGATAGCTGAAACTCTCATAAAAATAGCTGCAAGAGGCAATATAGATATTGGGTAAAGAAGAGATCTACCTAAACTTTGAATATAAGTAAATACAGCAGAATTCTTTTTCTTTTTTTGAGAAGAAACTCCAAAAGAATTTAATTGTTTTTGCATTATTATTTCCCCCTTTTCTTTGCTAAATATTTATTTACAACAGTAAAAAAAATGGAAAAAATTAGCACAATAATAAAAGATAAAGTCACCGCAGCAATAAGATTTGCATATAAATCTTTGCTATTATGATCAATAATATTTTGATGGAATGCAGCAATTCCAACTAAAATCAATAATAAAATAAAAGTAAGTAATCATAAAGAAGAAGCAATAATATCTGTCCTCTTATATTTTTTTGGAATATTTCTAATTTTAATGGGTAAATCTCTAATAAAATTAAAAGAAAAATGACTTTTAATCTTTTCAGGTTGAGTTTTTGTTTTTAAGTTCATTTTTACTCCAAACTATCTTCATTAAAAATTTAATCATAAAAATATTTATAATATATAAATATAATAATTATTTATATATACAAGTTCTTGATATATTAAGAAAGATTAATTTTATTTCATCATTCTTTTAAATTTTTGTATTTTTTAAGATCATTATTTTTAAAATAATCAAGGATTATTTCAAATTTAAACAAAGATTCAAAATTTAAATTAGCATTTTTAAAATTTTCATTTGATTTTTTAAAAGAATAATTAAAAATAGAAAAGATGTTAATATTTTTAGCACCATTTTTTAGTAACTCTCTAGAAGCATTAATAACACTATAGCCTGTTGTGATCATATCTTCAATTAAAACAACATTCTTATCATTCACATTTGCTCCTTCAATTAAAGACTTAGTTCCATGATTTTTAACATCAGAACGAACATAAGCTAGTGGTTTATTTAATGTTCAAGCAAGAAAACTTGCTCAAGGAATGCCAGCAGTTGCTGTTCCAACTATGATATCAGCATTTTTTATGAAATCATAAGATAAAAATAAATTCACTATAATTGTTCTCAATTCAATATCAGCTATTAATTTTCGAAGATCACAATAAACAATAGATTTTATTCCAGAAGCAAATGTAATTAAATTATTTTCGTCAATTATAATGACTTTTGCTTCCAACATTTTTTCAATAATTTTATAATCTGTCATATTTTACAACTCCTTTTACCATTGTTAAAAGTACCCTACCATATAATTTTTCATTTGTGTAAGGGCTTCATTGACATTTACTTGAAATATCATTTTCATTAATTATATTTTCATAATCTTCATCTACTACAATAATGTCAGCTTGATAATTAGGCGAAATTTTTCCTAAAAGTTCTTCTTGAATAAGTTTAGCTGGATTAAAAGAAAAGATTTTTTCAATATAACTTAAAGATATATGATATTTTTTACAAATTGTTAATAAAATTTTTAGAATTGTTTCAACACCAGGGAAACCATATGCTCCTTGAGTTTTTTCATACAAAAGGTGAGGTGCATGATCTGATGCTACAATATTAATTTTTTTATTAATAAATTTATTAATTAAAAATAAACGGTCCTCTTCAGATTTTAAAGATGGTTTAACCATAGAAATATTTTTATCTAAAATTGAATTCTCATTAAATAATAAATGATGAGGACAGACTTCAAAAGTGACATTATTAAAATGCTTTTTTAACTTTAAAACATTTTTAAATTCTAATTTAGAACTGATATGACAAATATGAATTCTTGTATCTCTGTTTTTTATAATATCAATAATATCCAAAATTTGACTTCCTTCAGCATGAAACAAATATAAAGTATCTAATTCAAAAATTTTTGCATTTATTTTGCTTAAATCAATTTTCATATCACCTGTTGTATTATTCAAAAAGATTTTAATACCTTTTGCTTTTTTAAGCATTAATTTTACTTCTTTTAAAGTAGAATTAATGTCAATTCCAATATATGGAAAACAATTTACACAAGAATAACTCATTCTATCAATTTTTTCTTCTAATCTTTTTAGAGTGGTTGTTTCTGGTTTTGAATTTGGCATATCACAAAAAGTTGTGATTCCATTTGAAAGACAACTGAAACTGCCGCTGTGATAATCTTCTTTATATGCTAAATCAAAATCTCTCATATGTGTATGAACATCAATCATTCCCGGCATAACTAACATATTTCTAACATCAAAAGTTTGGATTTCATTTTGATCTTCATGAATTTCAATTTTTTTACTAACTTTAATAATTTTTGAACCTTCAACTAAGATATCAACAATTCTTCCATTAGTTAATCGGCAATTTTTTAAAATAATTTTCATATATATCCTTTTTAACAAGTTCCAATTTTTTTCTAGGGTCATTTGATAAAGTTATTTCTCTTCCAATAACAAGATAGTCAGCACCATTGTTTAATGCTTGTGAAGGGGTTGATATTTGGATTTGGTCATGGTTTACTTCATTCATCCTAATGCCTGGGCAAATAATAGTTAAATTTTTAAACAAAACTTTAATTTTTTTTGCTTCCAAAGGTGAACAAACAATTGTTGAATAACCATTATTTATAATTAACTCTTGAACGTAGGATTTAATATGATCACTGATTAATGAATTTTTTTGAAAGGTAATTTCATAATCTGATTGATTTAAGTTAGTTAAAATAGTAACTAAGGCTATATGAAATTCATAATCATAATTTATTAATAATTTTTTTAATTCTTTTAATGTTTGATTACCAACAGAACAATGAACTGTAAAAATAAAAAATTTTTGTTCTAGGGCATACTTACAAGCTTGGAGCACAGTATTGGTAATATCATTAAATTTTAAATCAAAAAAGATTTTTTTTTCTTTTCATTTTAAATAATTAATTAAATCAGTTCCATAATTTAAAAAAGCTTCCAGACCTACTTTATATATTGATATTTCATCATCTAAAAGATCAATTAAATCCTTAGCATCTTTAAAATCTTGATAATCTAAGGCAATAATAATTTTATCAGTGATTTTTTGATCCATGACATGCTCCTATAATATCTATAATATTATTAATTTTATTATCCTTACAATATTTTTCCAATTCATTGATAATATTTGCTACTTTTTCAGGATTTGTCATCATCATTGTCCCCATACCAACTAAACTAGCCCCTGCAAGCATCATTTTTATAACATCATCAGCACTATTAACACCACCCATACCAATTATTGGAATTTTAACAACTTGATAAACTTGATAAATAATTTTTAAAGCAATTGGGAAAATACATGGTCCTGAAAGACCTCCAAAAATATTTCCCAATAATGGCTTTTTTGTTTTAATATCAATTTCCATTCCAACAAGTGTATTAATTAAAGACAAACAATCAGCTCCAGCTTTTTCTGCTGCTAATGCAATTTCAGTAATATCTGTAACATTAGGGGACAACTTTACAATTAAAATTTTATCTTTTAAAATTTTTTTAACTTTGCTAGTAACATCATAAACTTGTTTTGGGTCAACTCCAATAATCATTCCTCCAGATTTAACATTGGGGCAACTTAAATTTAATTCAACAAATTCTATATCTTTTAATTCAATTATTTTATAAGCTAATTGAATATAATCATCAATTGAACTTCCATTAATGTTAATAATAATATTGGTTTTAATTTCTTTTTTAATATTAGGATATATGTTTTTAGCAAAATAATTAAACCCAGGATTTTCTAAACCAATGGAATTTAAAATTCCAGATGGAGTTTCAGCAATTCTAATCCCAGGATTGCCATTCCTTGGTTCTAATGTTAATCCTTTAAGAGTAATTGCTCCAAGTAAATTTATATTAAAAAAATCCTTATATTCAAACCCATATCCATAACATCCACTTAAACTAATCAATGGATTATTAAATTTATGGTTTAAGACAAAAGAGTGTAAATAGCAGTTATTGTTCTTCATATACATCCTTCATTAAAAAAATTGGTCCTTGTAAACATACTCTTGCCATTGATTTTTTAGTTTTAATTGAACATCCCATGCATGCACCGAAACCACAACCCATTCTATTTTCATATGAACCATATGATAGAATATCAAGATTTTTAGTTTTATTAAAAACATCAAGCATCATTCCTTCTGGGCCACAACATAAAATTATTTCAATATTATGTTTTTTAATAATTTCTTTTATATCACTAGTTGCATATCCTTGATAGTTTAAAGTATTATCTTCACTATAATAAATATTATTAATATTTAAAGCGTCTAAATCTTGAATAATTGGTAATTGGCTTTTAGTTTTAACTCCACTAATAAATATAATATTATTTGAATGACAATTATTTTTTGCATAGTAATAAAGTGGAAATAATCCAGCACCACCTGCAATAATTAAAATATTTTTGTTTTTTACAATAGGAAAAATATTTCCCAAAGGCCCTATTATTTGTAAATAATTACCTTTTTCTATATTTGCAATTGATTTAGTACCTTTACCAATTATTTTATAAACAAATTCTAGAACACCATTTGCTTTGTCATATGAATAAACAGCTAACGGTCTTTTTAATATTAATGATTGATCGCTTGTTGATATCATAAAAAAATTGCCAGGCATTATATTTTCAGATGGCATCAATTTTTTTATATTAAAACTGATTTTATAATAATCTTGTGACAATTTTTTATTATCAATTATTTCTACCCTAATTGATTTCATTTTTTAATCTCAAAATTGATAATTGATAAGTTCTTTCACAAAAATAACATTGAGCATAATAATCATTATCTTTTGAAAAATGTAAAAAAGATGTATAAATCGATCGTTCATTGTTTGATATACAATTTGTATTTTTACATTTTAAAATATTTTTGGATTCTCTTGGGGTTTCTGGAATAATTTTTTTTACAACTAAATAATTTTCAATAAGATTTATTGTACAATCTGGACTAAGAAATGATATTTTATTAATTTCTTCTGGTGTTAATATTTTGCTTTCTATTTTAATAATTCCCTTCATACCTAATTTACTTGAATTTAAATTTAGTGCCATACTACTTGCTACACCTAATTTTTCAATATTTAACATATTGAAAATATTTTTTGTAGAATAATTTTTAATATGATCAATAACAACACCATTTTTAATTGATGATAACTTTAATTTATTCATATTTTTGCTCCTGATAATCTTTGATTATGTCTAAACAATTGGCAATTATGGCTTTTCTTACATGAACACCATTTTTAGCTTGTTCAAAATATCGTGCATGAATAGTATCATCAATTTCAACTGGAATTTCATTAACCCTTGGAAGTGGATGTAAAATAATCATTGTTTTTTTAGCATTACTAATTAAATCTGTTGATAAAATAAAGTAATCTTTAACTTTCTCATATTCATCAATTGAAGAGAATCTTTCTTTTTGCAATCTTGTAATATAAATCACATCAACTTCATCAATAATATTTTCAATACTATTTATTTCATGAAATTTTATTTTTTTGTTAATTAAAGAATCTTTTATTGTTTCAGGAATTTTCAAAAATGTTGGAGAAACAAAAAATAATTCAGGGTTATAATAACTTAACCCAATTGTTAATGAATGAGCTGTTCTTCCATATTTTAAATCACCAACAATTGCTATCTTTAAATTATTTAATTTTTTAAATTCTTTTTTAATAGTGTATAAATCAAGTAAAGTTTGGCTGGGGTGTTGATTTGATCCATCACCTGCATTAACTACTGGAACATTTGAATTACAGGATGCTCATCTGGCTGCACCATCTCAATTATGTCTCATTACAATTAAATCAGAATATCTACTTATCATCTTAATTGTGTCAGATAATGTCTCTCCTTTATTTATTGAAGTGCCTACACTACTTGAAAATCCAATTACAGACCCTCCTAGTTGATTTATAGCAGTTTCGAATGATAATCTTGTTCTAGTAGAATCTTCAAAAAAAACACTAGATATAACCTTATTCTTTAATATATTTTGATATTTTCCAGATTCAAAATCGTATGCTAAATTTAAAATATCATCTATTTCATTTTTTGAAATATCACTAATTGAAATTAAATTTTTTATTTTCATATTACTCCATTATGTTAGTGAAATTTACTAAAAAAAAGACTTGAAATTATTCAAGTCTTTTTTAAAAATTAAAAAATGAAAAATTATTTGATGAACATTCATTCAAAATAAATCTTTGGTTTTTAAAAAAATATTTTTGATTTTTCATTTTCAACCCTAAATTTCTATTTCTATTATATTATTTATTATTGATAGTTATAAAATAATTTTAAAAAAAATATTTCATATATAATAAAAAAGTATGAAATTATTAAAAAGAGAATTAACAATTCCTGTATTGGTTGGAAATGTAAAGATTGGATCTCAAAATAAAATTGTGATCCAATCAATGACTAACACTAAAACTCATGACATCGATAAAACTCTAAAACAAATAAATGATCTAGTTAATGAAGGTTGTGAACTTGTAAGAGTGGCTGTTTTTGATATTAATGATGCAAATGCTTTAAATGAAATAGTTAAAAAATCTCCATGCCCAATTATCGCTGATATTCATTTTAACCCAGAATTTGCAATTATGGCAATAAAAGCTGGAGTTTCTAAAATCCGTTTAAATCCTGGTAATATTGATGATCATAATATTATTAAAAATATTTGCCAATTAGCAAATGAGCATTCTGTTGTTATTAGAATTGGTGTCAATTCAGGTTCACTGCCAAAAAAGATTGAAAAAAAATATGGTCATAGTGCTAAAGCAATGGTAGCTGCTGCTAAAGAATATGTTAAATTATTTGAATCTTTCAATTTTTTTAATATTGTTATTTCTTTAAAATGTTCTGATCCATTAATGACTATTGACTCATATTTAATGGCTGCTAAAGTTTTTAATTACCCTATGCATATAGGTGTAACTGAAGCCGGAAGTCTTAAAAATGGATCAATTAAATCAAGTGCTGGGCTTGCTCCAATAATTTATCATGGAGTTGGAGATACAATTCGTGTCTCAATTACAGGAGATCCAGTTCAAGAAATCAATGTATGTAAAAAAATACTTTCTTCTTTCCATCTTTATGAAAATAATGTTGATATTATTTCTTGCCCAACATGTGGAAGATTAAATTTTAATCTTGAAGATACAACAAATGAAATTGAAGAATATGTAAAAAAATATGAATTTCCCCTTAAAATATCAATTCTTGGTTGCATAGTTAATGGAATTGGAGAGGCTAAAAATGCTGATATTGGGATTGCTGGATCAAATAAGACAGGTATATTGTTTGAAAATGGTAGAATAATTAAAACTTTAAAGCAAGAACTATTAGTTCATGAATTAAAAAAATTAATTGATAAAAAATACCAAGAATGAGTTAAAAAGAATAAATAATATGCAAAAAGTAATTGATGAAATCTTAAAAAGAAATAATTTTGTTTATCCAGTTTTTGGATTTAATAATTCAGGAAAAACTAAATTATTATCAAATATTTATTATGATTTGAAAGAAAAATCAAATATAAATTGTATTAGTTTTGATAAAGATATAGAAAAGGATTTTGTTTCTGAAGATTTTATTAAAAAAATAAATTTAAAAATTGAAACATTTTTAAACAAACTTTTTTATGAAAATAACTTAAATAAAAAGACTAGAAATGAAGTCCATAAAGTTTTTTTTGAAAAAATTATTGAAAATATAAAATTGAATAATGATGAATACTTTGAAAAAAGTATTGTTGAGGGAATCATTTGCAATAATACATCAAATAATAATGATGATTGCAAATATTTTGATTTTTCCAATAATATATGATCAAAAGAATTAGGAAATGGTTCAGAAGTATATACCTTACTTAAATTTTTATTAGAAATTATTAAAGCATTTAGAGATGTTGCAGACCCTAAAAATGAAATTAAAACTATTCTATTTATAAATGAACCAGAGATTTATTGTCATCCTAGTTTAATTAAGAGAATATTTAGAATATTTAGAAAGATGGCAGATGTAAATCTTAATGTAATTTTTTCAACACACTCACCATTTTCTATTTTTGAATTTTTAAAATATTCCTATAGCAATAAGATGAATTCATTTATGATTCAAAAAAATAGAAAAGAAAATGTTCATGCACCTGAAATTAATTTAATAAAGATTAATCAAATGTTCTTTAGCGATATTAATATGAGAGAAATTAAATTAATTTCTGAAATAATTTTCTCTGATAATCCTATTTTAGTTGAGGGTTTAAAAGACTACCAATTATTCTTTGAAATTATTGAAAATAATATGAATGATGTTTATTATGATATTTATGATTGTGGAGGAAAGCAAACAATTAAAAAAATTGCTAAAGTTATCAAGGAGTTTTTCTTTATAAATTCTTTTATTGCTTTTGATAGAGATTATAAAGATTATAAAAAGAATTATAATTTAAAAATAGACAGTGATAATTTCTTGAATGATGTGATAGATTCTGGATTATATTATTATGAATTTAAGGATAGATTAGAAGAATTTTTAGAAGACATAGATGAGAAACCTTATATAAAAAGTAATATTTCTCATATTACAATTAATAAAATAGAAAATTTAAGTGGATATCAAAATTTAGTTAATATATTAAAAAAATATTTTATTATGAATAATAATGTTGTTAAATAATTTTAATGAATTCAATTGATTGATATAATATTATTGTTTTAATGATTTGATAACGGAGGAAATGTGCAAAAAGAAATTAACATTGAAGATATAAAGAATTCATTACCAAAAAATTTAGCTGAAATTATTAATTTTGGTTATAAAAAAAGTAAATACTCTCTTTTAAAGAAAATAATATTTGGGATTATGGGTGGGGTATTTATTGGATTTGCATACATTGCATATCTACAATTTGTTGGAATGCAAGGGGATGATGCTACATCTAAAATTTTTGCAAAATTACTTGGTGTTTTAATCTTTCCCATTGGAATTATTTTAGTGATCTTTATGGGAGGTAATCTCTTTACTTCTAATTGTTTGATATCTGCTATATCCAGATATAAAATCATTGATATTAAGGAATATCTCAAAGATTTATTAATTGTTTTCTTATCAAATTTTTTAGGAGCAATTTTATTTGGAATATTGTGTGGGTTAGTTGGTATTTTTGAACCCGCTTTTATCAAGGCTCTAGTTGCTACATCAATTCATAAATTAAAAAGTGAACATTATTCTATTTTTTACAATACGCTATTTTCTGCAGTATTCTGTAATTTCTTAGTAGCTGGTTCTATTTATGTATATGTTATTGTCAAAGAAAAGGGGATAGCACTTTTCATTGTATTCTTAATGCTAGTGGTATTTGCTCTATTTGGTTTTCAACATATTGTAGCTAACATGGTTTTATTTTCTGCAGATGTTGTTGTTTACATAATTAATAAAAAGGAATTTATTAGTTACTTAAGTATTGATCCATCTTTTCATGGTGCAGGAGACCTGTTCTTTAGAGAATTTGTGATTAACTTCCCACTTACAACAATTGGTAACATTATTGGTGGAACCTTAGTTACAGAAATATATTTTCTATCTGAATTATCAGTCCAAAAGATAAAAAATAGAAAATAGAAAGTGCTTTAAAATCACTTTTTTTATATAATGCCCACAAAAAGTTAACAATGAAAATTAGTAAATATATATCTAAATATGATTTTATAGGATATTTCTCAAAACCTAAATGAGCATGATTTTTTAGTAACTCAGAAATTGAAGCAGCTATTGAGGTTGAGTATTCGAAAATGAATCAATCATGTTACCTTGATGTTGATTTTGATGAAGAAAATCATGAAGATTACCTTGAAAAATACAAAGAAATTATCCAAGATAATCAAAGTGTAGATAAAAATAATTCTTTAATTATTGAGGGTAATATTATTGATGAAAAAAGTAAGGAATATATTAAAGATTTATATGATAATAAATTTAAAATAATTGATTTAAATGAGAGTTTTCCAAAATTAAATAATGAATTAAAGGCTGAAAAAACTTTAGAATTAATTAGTAAATATGAAAAACTAATTTTATTTCAAGCTGTTTTTATTTCAAATATAAATAATGTTGATATCATTACTAGACCGGATGCAATTGTGATTGAAAAGAATCAATTACATCTATATGAAACTAAAGCAACATCATCTACTAAAAAACATCATTTACTTGATGTTTATTTCCAGGCTAAATTAATTGAATCAATCAAAGAATTAAAAAGAAAATTTACATTTAATTATTATTTATGTATTGTAGCATATGATGTTGCAGAATTGAATAATTGCCCATTAATTGATACTGCTTATTGTAATATTGGTAAAACTGTTGATTTTAAATTTAAAGAATACAATGAAAATTTTGGAATTGATAAAGCAATTGAATATGGACAAAATAAAAAAATGGGAATGTGAACATCAAAGAGTGTTGATTATCATTATTTTCCATTTAATATCAACAATTTTATTAACCATGATTTATCTCAATTGGAAGAAAGAAAATCAGTTGCAAAAAAAAGTGAAAAGTCAATTGATGATTTTATTCAAGATGCTTTACAAATTTATTCTAACTTTAATAATATTCTTGATGAATTAAAAAATTATCAAAGGGCAATTAAACCAGATATGATGCCCATTATCCGATCACCTGGTCATGGAGATAAATCTAGATGAAAAGATAATGATTATTTTAATTATAATCGTGAAATATATGCAAACTATGGTTATCAATTATATGCTTATTCTGGAAATATTTTTTATCAAGATTATAATGCAATTATTAGTTATCAAAAAGATGATAATTTAATTAATTTTAAAAAAAATGAAATATCTAAATTCTACTTAGAAAAAGAAAATGTTATTGTTTATCCAGAAATAAAATCATTTTTTAATACTATAAAAACAAAAAAAGTTTACTTTGATTTTGAAACTATCAACACAGCTATTAGATCATATAATAATACATTTCCATTCCAACAAATAGTAACTCAATCTTCTTGTATTATTGATAATGGAATCAATAAAGATTTTAAATGTGTCAATCTTTTAGTTGATCCTATTAATATAAATGAAAAATGATTTAGAGATGTTGTTGATAGTATCTATCAAGGTATAAATTACTCTTATATAGTCTATAATCAATCATTTGAAAAAAATCGACTTGAAGAAATGAAAAAATTTATTAGAGATATCGGTTATCATAAAAAAATTAATTGTATTCAAAATAATATGATAGATTTAGCTGATCTATTTAAATTTTCAGGAAATAATAAATATATTTTTTTAAAAGAATTAAAAGGATTTTATTCTATTAAAAAAGTTCTTCCCTTAATTCAGAAATATTTACCTAATGTATTTGATTTAACTAAATGCTTTGATTACAAAAAACTAAAAATTTCTAATGGTAAGGAGTGCCAGGCAGTAACAATTAAGAGATTTTTTAAAATAATTGATGATAGAGAATGAGAATCATTAATTTATGATTTAAAAGTTTATTGTGAAAATGATGTTAGAGCAATGATAGCAGTTGAATATTTTGCAAAAGCAATCTTTAATAATCAAATTAAAATATAAATTTTTTCAAAAATAGTAATTAAAATTAAAATAATAAAAAAACATTATAAAATATTATTATTATGTTTAATAATTAGGAGATCATCTAAAATGGCAAAAATAATAAATAAAAAGACTAATGAACAAAAACCAATGTCTAAAATTTGTTTAATTAAAAAAATTAATGAAATAACAAATCTTTCTCAAAAAGAAATAAATTTGGTGTTAGATACTTATGAATCATTAATATATGAGGAAATAAAGGTTTTTAAAGAAGCAAAGATTCTTAATTTTGGTAAAGTTAAAATTGTAAAAACTAAAGCAAGGATTGGTAGAAATCCAGCAACTGGTGAACAAATTAATTTATTGGAAAAGATAAAATTAAAATTTATATTTTTAAAAAAATTTAAAGAATTGTTTAGTGATATAGATTAATTTATATACAATTACAGTTTCAAATAGAACTCTTTTGCTTTTAAAGAGTTCTATTTTATTTACAATAAAAAATAATTAAAAAATTATTGAAAATAATAAAAATATGTATATAATAATTTTACAAACATATTATAAATATTTTGCTTTTTATTAATTTATATGTTAATCTACTATTAACTTATAATTTATGAAAATATAGAATATTATGATAAAGACTTATATATATGAATAAAATTGAATTCAAAAAAGGAAATAAATATTTAATAAAAGATATTCTGTTATCAGAATCTGAAAGATTAAGCTTGTATGGTTTTGGTATAGTAAAGGGTAGTATTATTAAATTTTATAATAGAAGCATTTTTGGTTATCCAATTGCTTTTTCTATTGACAATAGATTCATAATTTTAGATAAAAAAACTATTAAAAATATAGTATTGGAGAAAATTATCGAAAATGAAAAAGATAAAAAATAATGATAATGAAAATTATAGAATAGCTTTCATTGGTAACCCAAATGTTGGAAAAAGTAGTTTAATTAATCGGTATGCTAAAAAAAATAAACTGATTATTGGAAATTGACATGGAGTTACTGTTGAAAAAAAGGAACTAATTATATATCACGAAAATAAAAAATATAATTTTATTGACCTTCCTGGAATATATGATTTAAATGCAAAAAGTATTGATGCAAAAATTACTATGAGTAACATTATCTCTGCTGAATATGATTTGTATGTATTAGTAATTGATGCAACAAAACTTAAGGAAGGATTGTTTTTATTACAACAATTAAAAGAGATTAATCTACCAATTTTTGTGATCATAAATTTTATTGATTTAATTTATGAATTTGGAGAAAATATTTCATATGAAAAAATTGCTAAAACATTTAAAACAAATGTAGAAAAAGTTTCTTCAAAGAAAAAAATTAATATTGATGGATCATTGGAAAAAATTATAGATTATGCCAATAATATTAAGGTAAATGGATATGAACCCTTGAATCTTTATGATAATGATTTAGATTCATTAAAAAAAGAAATCTATGATAATCTAAAAAAACAAGGTTATGGTTTTGCCATGGGTTTTTCTAACAAAGAAAATGAAAAAATTATAGAATTTACTACTATTAAAATGATTGAGAAGAGTAATCATTTTAATAGCCACATAAAAATGGAGAAATTAGATCCAAAACCAATAAATAATTTAATTGCAAAATTTGAAGGAAATAATGCAATGGATGCTAAGGATTATTTAATTAAAAAAAGAAATGTCCTTTTAAATAATATTTTATTTTCTTTTGACAATAAATCAGTTAATAAAAAAGCTATTGATAGAACAATATCAATAGATAATGTTCTTTTAAGCAAATGAGGTTCTCTCTTTTTTCTTTTTTTAATATTTTTTGTTTCCTTTATTTTCATTTTTAATTTCTCTTTACCATTCAAAAACTGATTGGATGAATTTATCAACCGATATATTGGTGGTGAGATTTGAAAAATTCATGGTATGCCTAAATGATTAGGTGATTTAGTTGTTAATGGTATCTTGGGAGGTGTTGGAATTGTAATCACCTTCACTCCAGTTATATTTCTATTATTCATTTGAATTAATATTTTAAGAGAATCTGGTTATATGGCCAGAATAAGTTTTCTTTTAACAAGAATGTTTAATTCAATTGGATTATCAGGAAAATCGATTATTCCTTTAGTGCTTGGTTTTGGTTGTAATGTTACAAGTATTTATGCATCAAGAACAATAGGTTGTCCTATGAAAAGAAGATCAACTGCTCTATTATCTCCTTTTATGATGTGTAGTGCTAGAATACCAACAGTTTCATTAATTATAGTTAGTTTTTTTAGTCAATATGCTCCTTTAATATTAATATTTTCTTATATGCTAGGAATTATAGTTGCAATTATCTTAGGTTATGTAATTAAAATTTTCTATAATAAAAGAGTTGATGATATTACAATTGATGAATTACCACTATATAATATTCCTAGTTTTAAAATAATTATTCATTCTTCATGTAGAAATATGGTTGGTTTTCTAAAAAAAGCATCGACATTGATTTTATTATTTTCAATTATTATTTGAGTTATTTCATACTTCCCACATTCAAGTGATCCAGGACATCATCCTACATCAATCCTTTTTTATTTCTCAAAATATTTTGGTTATGTCTTTTATCCATTAGGATTTGGTCATATTTGACAATTTGTAGCAACCATAATTCCTGCAATTTCAGCAAAAGAAGTTGTTATTTCAACTCTTGGGACTTTAACTAACCACTCTGAATCATTTACTCCATTAGGTTATAAAACTCTTTTTAGTGATTTAGGCCAGGCAGTTATTTCAGCATTTAAAGGGCTTGTTCCAATTTATTGATTCTCAAGTTTCTATCAATCAACAGATGTTAGTGGGATTGCAAGTTGAATGCAAACTGGAGAGTGACATTCATTTGGTCCTTTTATAAATCGTAAATTAATTGCATTTTCCTTTATGGTTTTTATTTTATTAACTATTCCATGTATTACTACTTTAGCGGTTATGAGAAAAGAATTTGGTAATAAAATAACTTTACAAAGCATTGGTTTAGGAATTTTAATTCCATACATTGCCAGCATGTTAATATATTGAACTGGCTTTGCCTTTACTCAAGTTTTTAATATCAAATAAAAAATATAGAGATTAATTTCTATATTTTTTATTTTTAAGTTGATAAAATTAATAATCTATATTAAATTTTCAATTGGTTCAGTAATTTTCTTGATCTTAAATTTATCAATCTTATTTTTTAATGCCTCAACATGTGTGTCAATAACTACTGTGATATCTTCCTTTATTTTTCTTGCTTCCTTTTCAATAGACTCTGCTGATTTTCTGATAGATTCACATTTTTGACTAATATTTTTTATTGTCTTGTCTAAAATATCAGATTTAAAATTTTCAAAATCTTTTATAATTTTCTGTTTATCTTCAAATTTAATTTCTAAATTAATTAAATCCCTCTTTTTCATTGCAATATTTTTTATTAATGATAAAAAAGTTACAAAATATTGTGGCCTTGTTATGTACATGTTCTTATAGTTAGAAACTGGTTTAATTCAAAATTCTGAATTTGGTTCAAGTTCAGTCACAAGAAGTGAGTATTGAGAATCATTTTTTTTCCGATCTCTTTCTAATTTATCAAAAAATTGTTCATTCTTTGATGTTCCAGTCACACTTTGAGTTTTGCATTCAATTGTAACACTTTCTATCTTTTTTTTTGTATCAGGATTGAAAACTGTAAAAATAAAATCAGCCTTTTCTCCATGTTTACTATCTTTTCTAAATTCTGTATCTTGATCAAATTGAAAAACAAGTTCATATTGATTTGAAACCCAATTTTCATACTCTTCACCCATAACTTTTACTGTTGTTTTACTAAAATTTCTTAATTTATCATTTAATTCATTATTCTCTGATTTGAGACCATCAATTATAGAATTATATTTATTATCTTTTTCTAACATTGCCTTCTCTAATTCTAAGGGATGAAGTTTTTTTAATTCTTCTAAATCACGATATTCTTTTGTTTGCTTATATTCATTAATTATATTTTTTTCTTGTAAAGACAATCTTTCTTTTAATTTAGCATTTTCTTTAAGAGCATTTTCCTTCTCAATATATTCATCTGATTTACGAAATTCCTCAATAGCAGAAATTTTAGAAATTTTCAATTCTTTTTCTTGAATTTTTCTATTATTATCTAGCTCATTTTTTAAACTAGAAATTTCATTTTTATATTGATTTTCATTTTCTAAAATTTTTTTAAATTCTATAGTTTGTTTATATTCATTAATAATATTATCTTTTTCGTCAATGATAACTTTATTTATTAATTCTTTATATTTTTCATCTGATTCTTTATATTTTTCAAAGACTTGATGACTATTATCTATAAATTCTTTTATGCAAATATAATCACCTATAACAGCATCTTCCAAAAGAGTAAACTCTAATTCATTTATATTTTTTGCTTTTAATTTTATTTTTCTAGACATAATCTATTCCTTTAAAACTATAAATGGATATTAGCATAAAAAATATAAATATATATATAAAATACAAATCTATTGTATAATTATTATGCAATATGCCATAGACAGTAACTGGTAAATACCTTAATTTGTTACCGAGGGATATCTCTTTTTGAATATCTTGCCTATGTTTTATTATTAACATGGGCATTTTTTGCATATTGTATTAATATAGGAGAGTTTTGTGAGAAAAGCAATTCAAATTAAAGACAATTTGTGCAAAAAGTATTCTGAAAAAATAAAAGAATCTTTTGGAATAATTGTTTTTAAATATATTGGATTAGATGCTGAAGATATGACTATTCTAAGAAGAGATTTGAAAAAAAACAATGCTTCAATTCATGTTTTAAAAAATAATATTATAATTCGTTCACTTGAATTAGCAGGTTATAAAGATTTTTCAAATTTATCTAGTGGAAATGCAATTATTATTTGTAATGGAGATGAAATTGTTCCATTAAAAATGGTTAAAAGATTAATGGAAAAAAATGATTTTCTATTATTTCAAGGAAGTGTAATTCAAAAACAATATATGGATGGAACTAATACATTAATGTTGTCTAGTTTACCTTCAAGAAATGAAATGTACCAAATGTTACTTTCATGTTTAACTTTTCCAATCAGAAGCTTTATGTATGGTCTTAAATCTATTTCTGATTTAAAAAAAGATAATTAATATTTATATAAAAAGGAATAAAAATGTCAAAAATAAATAAAACTGATATTGTTAATGCTTTAAAAGAAATGACAATGTTAGAAATTAAAGAATTAATTGAAACAATTGAAAAAGAATTTGGTGTTTCAGCAGCTGCACCTGTTGCAGCTGTTGCAGCTGCTCAAGTTGTAGAAACACCAACTGAAGTTAATTTAACATTAATTTCAAGTGGTGATCAAAAAGTTGGAGTTATTAAAGTAGTTAGGGAAATTACTGGATTAGGTTTAATGGATGCAAAAGCTCTTGTTGATAGTGCTCCTAAAGCTATTAAAGAAGGAATTAAACCGGAAGAAGCTGCTGAATTAAAGAAAAAATTTGAAGGCACTACTGCTACAATTGAAATAAAATAATTACTATTAAATATATAAAAAAAGAACCAAATCAATGGTTCTTTTTTTATATATTTATTTTTATAATAACGAGATTTATTTTTTAAAATCTTTATCAGCAGAAGATGTTGTTTTATTATTAATAACAGAATTTTGAGATTTTGATTTATCTAAAATTTTATCTTGATTCTTTAATTTATCAACATCACTATTTTGACCGATTGTATCAATCTTATTTTGAGACATTAATTTATTTTTATCTTTATTAATATCAAACTTTAATTTATCAAAACCATTATTTTGAACGTTTGATTTATTTAATGAACTATTTTGATCAATCTTATCAATTTTCTTTTCTGATTTTTTTGCTTTTTCAATTTCAGATTTAGTAGGTTCATTAACTTCACCCATTTTCTTAGATAAAGCAAATCCTGCTCCTAATGCTTTAGATAATTGAATCTTCTTTTTCTTTTGTAAATAAACAAATACTCCAATTAAAATGATTATCATAGTAATAGAAATAACAGGAAGAGTAATAGATAAAATATATAATACAGAACTAAATCCAGATAATGTAATAGCTTCTTCATGTAAAACTTGATTATTATTCTTATCTCAAGAGCTAAATTTTAAAGAAATTTTTACAATCCCTTTATAAGTATCAGCAGATGAAGTAATTGATCTTAAACTACTTAAATATTGTTTATTTATTTGAAATGTACAGCTAGATTCACTACCAATTAATTTTGAAAGATATGGATCATCCTGTCATTCCTCACCTAAAACACCACCATTTGGAAGTTTCTTATTTATTTCATCTGAAAATTTAGTAGCATCTGAATTTTTTGAATATTTTTGGTTAAAACTTGTAGATAATCTAATTGTACTGTTTAATTTTTGTTGATATATAAATGCTTCATGTTCACTAATGGTAGACATATATTGACCATTTTTTCAAGCTCCATTATCATATGAATATTTAACATCTCAAGAATCATCAGATGGAGAAAATTTCTCCTCCTTTAATGTAACAAAAGAAGAAGGATAATCATGGTAAATTAAATTCTTTGTAGCATCTGAAATAAAGAATTGAATTTCATTCTTATTAAAATCTTTAATATCTGGATCATTGATACTTTTTTGTTGAGTTATAATTTCTTTTGGAGTTTGTGTATCATAACCCAAATATTTTGAAAAATCATTTAGATTGTTTTTGATTGAACGTTTTTCTTCTAATATTTTTATGTTGCCTAATAGAAAACTGAAAGATATAGAGTCATGACTAACATTGCTTAAAAAAGCATTATTTATTAATAGAGGCTTAACAATCCCAGGATTAATAATTGAAAAACTATCCATGTCAAATGATTTTTCATTATTCAATATGTCATTTTTTAAATCACTAACACTTAACAATTCAGGATTATAATCAGGGGTACCATAGATTTTTTTAGAAAGTAAAATGGCAGCATTATTATCAGAATAATTACCTATATCTGTATATTGAATTCATTTTATACCATCAGAAAAAGAATTTTTATGAACATCAATAGAAGGAAAATTTATATAATCATCTAAATTAAAATTAGATGATAAATTTTCAAGTCCTTGATTTAAATCTGGGGTAAAATAAAATAAATCAATATTTTGTTTATGATTAATATTTTGAAATATTTTCATGTAAGGTAATTCATTATCTACATCCAAATTATTTAAATCGAATGATGAATCAATTAAATGATCTCCAACATGTGGTTTAAATCAAGGAGAAAGATTATTATTAAAAGAATAATATGATAGTCGATCCCCTATATTATTGTTATCTGAATTATTAACAATATAAACCATACCATCATTATCTTGTGAATATGGCTTATAATTTTGTTGAATAGCATCAATTGATAAAACTTTATGGATATTTGGATCAGTGAATCCTGCCAATCTTACATCATTAGGGTTAGTTGAACCATTTTTAAATATCTTAATGTCACTTTTTTGAGAAATAGTATTAAAATTCATATTTTGTTGGAAAATCATCATTTGATTAGGATCTTGTTGTATATCATTATTTTTACCCCTTTTATAAACAGGAGAAATGACTAGTGGAAAATCTTTAAATGTTTTAGTTTTATCAAACATATCAGAAACATTTCATTGCGAAACTAAGATGAAAGGATTATCACGATTATCAGTTAGTCTATAACAAATTAAATGTAATTCTTCATTATTTGAAAAGGCACCAGAAGTTAATAATCATAATTTATCACCAATTAACATAGCAGATCTTACACCATTATGAATTGATGATTCAAATGAATTAGGTTGACCTGTTCCAGATTCTAACAAAAATTTATTTCATCTATTATCTTGCTGATTATTTGCTTCTAATCCAGTTGATAAAATAGCAGTAGGTTCTGAATTATTTATATTCCCAAAAACATCTGTAAAATGAGTTTTATAAAATTTAATATTATATTTATTATTAGATACAATTGTTTTTGAAAATAATGGTGTCCTATATGCTTCTGAAGAATTAAAACTTTGCTCCAAAACATTAACTACATCTGGTTGTTTAGATGGAGAAAATTCTCCATGTAACAAATGTCTTTCATATATATTACTTGAATTACCATCATATTTTGGGGTTTTTATATCAAAACCCCCATTATTTAAAGAACTATTTAAACTAGAATAATTACTATGTTTTGAATTCAATCCATAAAAAGAAAGTAATGATCCTCCAAAGAAACCAAAAGCTATAAAACTAGTATAAAATATTTTTCTCTTTTTCATCATATACAAACCTCTTCATAATTATAGAATCTATTATATTAGATTATATATATATATTTTACTTTTTTATATTAAATTCCTAATAATTCATATAATGCATTAAGATCAATTTTATTTTCACTATTTGATTCAATAAATTTCTTAAATAAATCATATTTTTTATATTGGATTGTCAATATCTTTTCTTCCAAAGAATTTTTCATAATTAATTTATAAACATTTACAACTTTTTTTTGTCCCAATCGATGTGCTCGATCAGTAGCTTGCATTTCTGCTGCAATATTTCATCAAGGATCATAATGAAAAACATGATTTGCACAAACAATATTTAACCCTGTTCCACCAGCTTTTAAAGAAATTAAAAATACATTACTATCATCATTTTCAAATTCACTAACTATTTTGCCTCTTAGATTTTTATTAGTTTTTCCAGTTAAGATTTTATTTTTAATATTATTAATCTCTAATTCTTTTTGAATTAATTCAATCATTGAAGTAAATTGTGAAAAAACAATGATTTTTATTTTAGAATTTTCTTTAATTAAATTTTTTATGGTGTTTACCAAAAAAATTAGTTTTGAAGAAGGTTTATTGGTTTCACCAATTAATCGAGAGTCACAACAAATTTGTCTTAATTTTAAAATAGTTTTAAATAACAATGTTCCTCTTTCCTTATTATTATCTTTTGATTTCAATTCCAATTTAATATATTCTAAAAAAGAGTTATAAATTTCATGTTCTTCAATACTAAAATCAATTGAATAAACTTTTTCTATTTTTTCTGGTAATTCTTTTAAAACTTCTTGTTTAGTTCTTCTTAAAATGAAAGGATTAATAATTTTTTTTAATATTTCTTGTTTTTGACTATCTCCAGAATAGATATCTTTTTCATAATTATTATAGAATCTTTTTTTATTTCCTAAAATCATCGGGTTTAAAAAATTCATAATTGATCACAACTCTGATAAATTATTTTCAATTGGTGTTCCAGTAATTGCAATTTTATTAATACTATTAATTTCTCTAATACTTTTTGAAATTTGTGTTTCACTATTTTTAATTGTTTGCGCTTCATCAATAATCATTAAATCAATAATACTATTATTATAATATTCACTATCTTTTGAAAACATTGTGTAAGATGTTATAAATATATTAACATTGGAATAAGTTATTATAGAAATTCTTGAATCTTTCCGACCTTCAATCTGAACAACTTTAACTCCATCAATGTGCTCTGATAGTTCTTTTTCTCAATTATACATCAGTGTTACAGGACAAACAATTAAGATTCTCGCATTTTTATTTATTTTTAACAAATCATCAATTATTGAAATTGTTTGAATTGTTTTACCAACACCCATATCATCTGCTAGCAAGCATCCAAAATTAAATTCTAGCATTCTTTTCATCCATAAATAACCATTTATTTGGTAAGGTTTTAAATAAAATTGAAGGTGTTTAGAAATATTAATAGCTGGTTTATAATTATTAAAATTATCAACAAAATTAACAACTTCTTCAGAATTATTCTCAAATGTAGCTGCAAAAAAAATATTACTATTTGGTGCTAAAAAAGATGATTCTTCAATCTCAGAAATTTCTGTATTAAAATATTTTATGTCTTTTTCAAAATTTTCAAAATCTAAATTTAAAAAATTAATTATTTTTCCAGAACTCAATTTAATAAGTGATAAATTATTTCTATATGCATTTAAAATTTCATTAATTTCTTCTTTAGAATGATTTTTTAATTCTACTTCAATAATTAACTGGTCATTAATAATTTTTGGTCTAAAATTAAATTTTGATTTTTTTCCCCCTGATATATATCCTGAATTAATTAAAAATTCAACATTTTTGTTTCGATTAATTTCCAAAATCTTTTCTTCAAGAAAATTAATAGAATCTAGATTATTAAAACTAAATATTATTTTGTCTTTATATAAATTACCCACTTCAATAAATTTATAAATTTCATTCAATAATTGTTCATTAATTGTTTTAAATCAAGAATAAACATCAGTTGTTAAAATATTATATTTTTTATTTTCAAAAATAAGATCAATTGTTAAAGAAATATATTTGCTCTCGTTAAAATTAATATCATTAATTTCAAAATCATTAATAATAATCATAAATTTTCATTGTGGGTTGCCAAAACTAATATCTTCTGGTAAATTCAAAGAATTAATTATCCTGCTACTTTCAATTGAATCCTTAATAGTTTCAAAATTATGATGAAAAGCTCTCATTGTTTTATATGATATATCTTCAAAATTTAAAATTGATAATGTTTCATTAATATTTTCTTTAAAAACAAGAATTTTATCACAAGAATTATCATCAATAGCTAATACATAAATTTGATTGCTATTAAAAACATTGGTGTAATCAAAAACAAAATATTTTTGTCTAGCAATGATTTTTTCATTTTCATAATAAATTTCTATTTTCAATTTTTTTTCGTAAGCTAAATCAATTTTAGAATAGATTTTTTTATTTCCACTATAATCGTAATAAACTAAACTAATAAAATTTATCATTTCAAAAGGGTGAATACAAATTAATTCAACTAAAAGTTTAGAATCTAAAAAAGTATTAATTGAAAATTGATATGCAGTAATAAATTTGTAAAAATTATTAATTTTATGATACATATTTACATCAGATAAATTAATAGTTCTACTAATCACCATTTTAATAATTTCATAAATATGTTTTTTTGATTTTACAATATATAAAAAATTAATTTGTTCATTTAATAAAAAATCAAGTGAAAAATTAAAAATAGCTTTAGAAAGGTATTTCTTTTTTTTTTCTAATCCTACATCAAAATTTATTTTTATTGCATATGAAGGATTAATTAATAGTGAATTTATATATTTTTTAATGCTGATAATATTTTGTTGCAAATGAACACAGGAATATTTTTTATCATTATTCTTATATGAAATATCACATAATGTACAAATACATTCATAACTATCTATTCCAAAGCTAATAATTGAATAATCTCCATTTTCATAAATTTCTTCAAGAGAAAAATTAGGATTACCAAAAAATAAAACAAAAATAATGATATTATTTTTTTGCTCAACTTTAAAATCCCATTTTACATTTACAAAAACTTTATTTATTTTATCAATTTTATCATCAGCTGGAAAAGTCATAATAGAATTAATATCAATAATTGGTTTATTAGTTACTGAAGTCATTTTTTAATTCCAATAAAAAATAATTTCGATCTTCATTGGTAAAATTAGGAGAAATTCCTAGATTAATATGATTTTTATATCATATAGTTGCAATATCAATGTATTTAGATAATCTATCACGATCAATCTTTAATCGGCATGCTTTAATTCAGGAATTATCTGGATTAAAATTATCTGGATTTAAATAATCATCAAATTTTAAAAATGCTACAAAGAAAACACCATTTTCAACATTTCTTAAATACAAATATAAAGAAAGTTGTAAAATATATTCTATTGGCATAATAATTTTTGTATCATTGAACCATTTCTTTAAATTACCTTTTTTTTCTTTTAAAATGGGAAAATGGTTTTCATCTTTTTTTAAAACAAACTGACCATTAATATTTTCGTAGCAAAAAGAATCAATTGAAGTTGTCTTAATCTCTAGCATTGGATTGCTATTTTCATAATAAAAATTACCAGTTTCATCAATTGGTTCACCATCAGGAATTCCACCAAATATTTTATTATTAGAAAATAAATCATAATTTATAATTTTGGGATTATATGATAAAAAACTAAGATTCATTTTTTTTGATGCATAATTAAGGATTTTTGGTTCAATAATTTTTCCAATATCCATAAAAAATGGATCCATTTCCTCTTTATAAATGCCAACCATAATACATCAAACCTTTAAAGGTGAACAATATTTATTTTTTCCCAAAACACTTGCAAATCTAGAACCAGTAATTTTTCTAAATTTGTATTTATTATTTTCTAAATATATTTTTGATAAAACAATTTTATCTCCGTCTATAAAGAAATCTTTATTTAGCTTTTTTATAAAACCCATTCTAATTCCTTTAAATATTTTTAAACTCAGGCAATAGAACCTCAATTTTGGCCAATTTCATTGGATTATTTAATCAATTAATAAAATTTTTAAGTTTATTTTTAATAAACATACTAATGGTTAAAGTATCTATTACAATTTCTTTATTTTTATGATTATTATTAATATTTAAATAATCTTGAAGTTTAATTATAATATCTTGCACTTCTGATAAGACAAAATCAGTTTTTATATATAATTTTCTAATTTTTTTTTGGCCAAAAAAATTAGCATTGATAAAGCCTGCATTTTTTTCTTCAAGAAAAAAATTTAATTTATTTTTTTTATTATGCATTAAAATGTAGTATTGATTATCTTCTAAAAGTATTTTAATGAAATTTGATAAAGAAGAATTATTGATAAATTCTCTTTTAGTGCAATATGGAATATCAATAATTTTTTTTTTAATATTTAAAGAATTAAAATAAAAACAATCTAAAAAATAAATATTTTCATCTTCATCGATAGATCAATAAAATTTACTAATTTTATTAGAAAATTTCTTCTTTTCTATTTCAAGAGGAAAAAAAATATTTTTATTTAAATAATGATAAACTTCATTCTTAAATTCTTCATATAATTTTTTTAATAAATTATTAAAATATTCAATTCTTTTTAAGAAAATATCATTCTTTTCTTTTATTTCTTTTTCAATTTTTTGAGCAATTATTTCAGCATCTTCTGCATTGCTATCAATATATTTATCTATATTGCTGCCATTTATATTTTCATAAGGATCATCAGGATTTCAAAAATCATTGATTTCATCATTATTAGTATATAGATTAAAATTATCGTTATTGTTAATATATTCTTTTTTTAATAAATTTGCTTCTTCTATTTTTTTCAATTCCACTTCATTGATAGAATTAATGCCCTTAAACTTTTTAAATTTAGCCTCATTATTCCATAATTTATTCAAAACATCTCCATTAGATGATTCAATAGACTTAACTTTTTTTAAATTTTTTTCAACATCATTTATTTTTGAAGCAATATCCTTATTAATTTCTAATAATACGGAATCAGAGTTTGATTCATTTAAACTAAAAACTTTATCTATAATATTATTAATTATTTCATAATGAATTGGTAAGGAAGAAACAATATTTTTAATAATTGAAAATGAAGAAATATCAACTTTTTCATGACCATCTAATAATGAAGATATTTTTAATGCTTTGATTGTATTTTCTCAAATTTCATCATTTATGAAGAAATGATGAAGAGGATTACTATTTATAAAAGGACGATTAGCTTTTATAATTTCATTTTTTATTAAATTTAATCTTTCTAATATATTTTCTTCAATTAAAATATGTTTGTACTTACTTTCAATGTGATACAAATCAGTTAAATTTATTTGATCTTCAATATTAATTGAAAAATTATTTGATATCATTGCAAAATTATTTGACTCGCATGGTAAGATATCTTTAATAAAAAGGCTATTTCAAATATTTGTATATTTATTCAATGGGAATTCTTTAAAAGAAGAAGATAAAATAAATATTTTTGTATCAAATTTAAATAATTTATTATTAATAGTAAATTTATTATTTGAAATAATATCAAAAATATTATTTATTAATTCATCTTTCATAGAAAATATATTATCAAAAAATGCCAGATCAGAATTGGGACAAAAACCGATTTTTTTTGGTAAATCATTATTTTGACTTTTGCCAATAATATCTTCAATATCTGTTATCTTTTTAAAATCAGCACTAAAAATTCTAAAATTTGAAAAAATATGCATAACATTTTTTAAATCACTATTTTGATTAAAATTTGTTTTAATGTAATATGGTTTTTTTAAAATAATGGAAATCAAAATTCTTTTAATAAAATCAAAATAAAAAGCACTGCCTGAAAAGCATTTTTTAGTTAATTTTAAAAGCTTTTGATTAATATAAAATTTGTTATTTAATATTTTTTCCATAATAATTTTATTATAACGATTATATATAAAAAGTCTTTTTTATTTTTTAAACATAAAAAATAATTACTTCTACTAGTGGTGTTTTTTTATAATTTTTTCAAATAAAAAAATTTATAACTTCTTTTGCTATATCTGATAATATTTTTTCTGTTACACCAGTATTTTCACTAAGTGCTTTTTCTATTTCATCTTTAACAGAATATGAAATTTTAGAAATTAAAGGAATTGAATTTTTAACAATAATAACTCCTCTTGTCGAAACAGTTGGATTAGTGACTAAGTTATTGTTAGCTTTTGATATAACTAATGTGATGCTAAAAATACCATCATTGCTAATATCTATTCTTTCTTGCAATATTTTTTCTGAATCTGAAGATATGCTTTTTCCATCAATAATATTAGCTGTAACATCAACTCAAATATCTGTCATTTGTGGAATATGATTCTTGAAAAATACTTTTTGACCATTTGCAATAATAATTACATTCTTAGATGAATCAACTTCTGAATTAGCATTTTTTTGTGAGGATTTTAGCATTTTATATTCTCCATGAATGGGAATAATATATTTTGGCTTAATAATATTAAACATCAATTGCATTTCAGAAGCAGTTGCATGGCCAGATGCATGAATTTTATTTGAAGCTGTATGCCGATAAATTTTTGCACCAGAACGATGAAGTGAATTTACAAGATTTTCAACATTTAGAAAATTGCCAGGAATTGGATTAGATGATAATATAACTGTGTCGCTTGGTTTAAAAGAAACTTTGGGGAAATCATCATTTGCAATTCGATTTAAAGCAGCTCTTTCTTCACCTTGAGAACCAGTTAAAATAACTAATAGTTCATCATCTGGAACAGTGGCTATTTCCTTTGCAGAAATAAAATTGGATTCCTTAATGTTCAATAAACCAAGTTGTTTAAATACTCGTACATTATTTTCCATTGAACGACCCATTAAGCAAATTTTACGATTTAGATTTTCAACTTCAGCTAAAATTTTTTCAATTCTTCCTAAGTTAGAAGCAAATGTTGAAAGAAATACCCTTCCTTTAGATGATTTAATAATATTTAAAACATTTTTGACAATTATCATTTCAGTATCACTAAAACCAACTGTTTCAGCATTAGTAGATTCACCTAAAAAGACATCAACACCTCTTTTTGAAATTTCAACAATTTTATGAATATCAGTTTCACTGCCTGTCATTCCAAAATCAAATCGGTAATCACCAGCAGTTACAATTATTCCTTCTTTTGTTTTAATGGCAGCACCAAATGCATGTGGAATAGAATGAGCAACTGTAAAAAAATCAATCTCAAAGCTATTTGTTTTAATTGAAAAGTCTTTATCATAAATTATAATAGGAGGTGGATTTTTTAATTTGAATTCAGCAATTTTTTTCTTAACTAATTCAGCAGGTAATTGAGGGCAATATATAGTTTTAATATTCTCAATTTTTGATATTAAATAAGGAATACCTCCAATATGATCTTCATGACCATGAGTTATCAAAAGATTGATAGTTCCTTTAAAATTTTGTAAGTAATGAAAATTTGGAACTAATCCATTCATACCCAATAGTTCTTGCGAAACAAATTTAATACCACTGTCAATTATTAATATTTCATCTTTATCTTCAATAATATACATATTTTTGCCGATTTCATTCAAACCACCCATAGCTCAAATAAAAACTCCGTTTTCGTATTTTTTTAAATTATTTACTTTTTTATCTTCATTAAAATTTTCTATTTTATTTTCATTCATATTCTTATTCTTTCTTACTATTATATTTAAAGGTGCACATTACAAAATAATGTTATATATGTATTATAAACATATTAATTACAATAAACAATTAATTTATTCTGGGATTAAAATATTTAATTTTTTAAAATGATCCAATAAGAATTGAAAAGTTTCAGATGGATTAGATTTTATTAAGCAAATCATTTCAAATTGAATGCTAATAGCTATAATATTTTCTTTTTTAAAAAATGAAATAGTTTTCAAATTTTTAATTTGTTCAAGTTTATTAATTTCCAAATATAATTGGTTTATTCCCATCTCATTTTTCAAATGAAATGTTAATTCCTTAATAATTGGATGTGCCTTATCAAAATTGCAATTAATATTATTATTTATATTATTTAACTCTAGAAGACTATTTAATTTAATTTCTCCACCATAAACAAAATCAGATTTTATCTTTAATTCATTAACAATAGAATTTAAAAATTTTCCAATATAACCAATTTTTAAATTATTATGATAAATTTCTAGAGCATCATTCGGATAAAAAAAATTTGATTTAGATACAGTTCTATATTTAAAATTTATATTAAATTTATTTTCAATAATAGATAAAATATCTTTACAAATGTATATATTATTTATGATATTTGATCCAGTTAATTGATTATTAATAAGATATTTTGGTAATAAAAAGGAAAAAAATATTTCAGAATTCTTTTTACTATAAATTTTTTGAATTTCAAAAATTGGAAATAATTCATTCTTGTGACTACTATTGTACGAATAACATTCTAAAAGTCCTGGTAATAGAGATAATCTTAAAAAATTTCTTTCTTGGGAAATTGGATTCAAAATTCCAATTCTTATTTTTTGATCCCAATTAAATGCTTCTAAATATTTTTCAGATGTCAAATTATAATTTTTAATATGAAAAAAACCCTTTGCAATTAATTCAAAGGAAATATTTTCAAAAACCTTATAATCATTTTTTTGATTTAAATTAATTAATGAATTATTGATATTAATTGAATCTAAATGGTTAATATTAATAATTTTTATTATTTCTTCGGCCAAATCATTATTATTAGTTAAATCTAGTCTTCAATCAGGAATAATTGCAAGATCATTTTTAAATTTAATTCCAAATAATTTAAGATTACTTTTAATAAATTTTTTATTAAAATTTTCACCAATTATTAGATTAATTCTCTTAAAATCAACCTCAAATTGAATCTTTTTTGGTAATTTAATTACTTTCTTAAATGACATTTTAGATTTGTAAGATTTTAAATTATCCAATAAAATATTAAAAGACTGCTCTAAATAAAATATGCTAATTGGTTTTAAATAAAATTTAATGCAATTTGACATAATTTTAAGTTTTGAATTTATTTTTTTAAACTCAATTCAATCTAATCAAAACCCTAAAAATAATGTTTCAATAGTTTTAGTTGAAATTTCATAACCAGTAACAATACCAATACCAGGAATTGCTGCTATTTTATTGTCTACTTTTAGGGCAAAATTATTTTTTGGAACATTAATACTTCCTATATCAACTATATTTAAAATATAATCTTTTTCTAATTTAATTATTTCTAAATCATTTGAATTATTAGTATCAATAGATAGTAATGGAATTCCAGAAATCAATTGAGTCATTTTTGCAATGTCGTCAATATTGTTTTTATAATTAATACCAGATGCTAATAAAATTTCTTGTATTTCTTTTGTGGTTGAAGAATAATTATATTTAGAAATTTTTAGAGCATAATAATTGATATTTTCTAAATTAGTATTAATGTCAAGAACATTAATTTTTTCAATTTTTGGATTTTTATATCAAAAATATGGTTTCTTAAATAAAGCCTTTAGTTCATTTGAAACAGATAAAACAGTATTTAAATCATTTCTATTATTTGGAATAGATAGTTCAAATATTTGATCATTTTTAAATTCATCATTAAGATTATATTTGGGAAAATTTTCCTTTAAATAATCTTTAAAATTAGAAATTGATTCAGTTTCAATTGCAATATTATTGAAATAATTAATCATTTCTTCATTATTTATATTTTCTATAAAAGGTATAAATCTATTTAGTAGTTTCTTTGATAACAGCATTAATTTTCCTTAATTGAATATATTTTTAATTTGTTTTAAAAGACGAAAATCATTATTATATAAATATCTAATATCAGTTATTCCATATTTAATCATAATTATCCTATCAATTCCAATACCAAAGGCAAGCCCAATCATCTCCTTTTTTACTTTAAGATTATTAATCACATTCGGGTGAAAAATACCAGCACCTAAGATTTCTACTCAGCCAGATTTTTTACAAATATTACATCCATTTGCATGACATTTGAAACATTCAATATCAACCTCAAAAGATGGTTCAGTAAAAGGAAAATAAGATAATCTATATCTTGTTTTTAAATTTTGAATCTTAAAAATATGAGCTAAAAATTTATCTACCAATCATTTTAAGTTTTTAATTGATAAGTCTTTTCTCAATCAAACCATATCAACTTGATTAAATTGGTGAGAATGAGTTGCATCATCTTCATCATTCCGATAAACATTTCCAAGCGAAATAATTTTGATCTCATCATCCTGATTTTGATAAATTAATTTTGCAGTTTCTGCAGTACAATGACTTCTTAATAATTTATCATCATCAATATAAAAAGAATCATGATCATCTCTTGCTGGATGATTTTTTGGAACATTTAAAAAATCAAAATTATAATTTTTAGTTGTAATATCATCTCCATTAATTAAGTTAAAACCTAAATTGGCAAAAAAATCACAAATTTCAATAATTGTTTGATCAATTAAATTATTTGCCCCACTAACTAAAATTTTTGTGGGAATTATTGGGGGATATTCAGGAAAAGAAGTGTCATCAATTGATTTTAATTTAAAATAATCTTCATATATTTTTTCTAATTCTTCTTTTAACTCATTTATTTCTTGACCAAAATTTTTACGTAATTTAATGTCAATATTTTTTATATTTTTAACTAGTGGAATAATGTTATTTTTTAAAAAAATATTCTTTTTTATTTGTAAATCTTTTTGATCTTTTGATTCTTTAATATATTCTTTAAAACTTAAAATTATTTCTTTTTTATTGACCATTACAATTCCTTTTCTAAATTTTTCTTCAATTTTCATTTGCTAAAAAAGGCTGAAATTTATTAATTTTATCATAATAAAGTTTTCCATTTAAATGATCAATTTCATGTTGAAAGACAATTGCCAAATATCCTTCAGCCTCAATTACAAACTCTTTTTCCAAAAATAAATCTAATCCTTTAATGGTGATTTTAGCACTTCTTGGAACTAATCCACTATGATCATAATCCACACTCAAACAGCCTTCACCATTTTCTAAATAAATTTTTTGTGATGATTCTTTAATAATTTCTGGATTAGCAAATAAATATTTATGCTCAATATTGTTATTATCATCAAAATGAATATATGCAATTTGGTGTTTTTTCCCAATTTGAATTGCAGCCATTCCAACCCCTGGCCTAATATTATATTTTCTACTATTTCCTAAATAAGAATAATCAACATAAGATATTAATTTTTCTATTGTATCAATTTGGTCTTCATTTAAAGGTAATTTAACTAATTGAGATTTTTCTCTTATTATTTTATTATCATCATATGTAATTCATTTAGTTGTTGGTTTTTGATAATTGAATTTATTCATAATTTTTATTAAGTTTTACAAACTTTTAACTTCCTTAATATTTTTTATTTTTTTAGGTTTGGCAGGTTTAATTTTGTAAAAATTGATCATTCATCTTCATTTAATTGCATTATTTTCATTAAATAAACCATCCCTTTTTTCTTCTGATATATCATTTTTAAGTTTTTTTCAAATAACTAAATAAATAGATAAAAAGGATAAAATTATTGATCCAAAAATTAAAAATGAATGATAAATATCATCTTTGTAACTAAAATTAGTCACAAAATGAATTATTACTCCAGAAATTATTAAAAAAATAGCAAATAGAAATAAAGCTATAAAAGTAGAAAAAAATAACATAGTTTTGATTTTCAATTTTTTATTTTTTGAAAATAATTGCTTGTCAAGATCTTTTATAACTTTTCGATTGGCTTTTATTTCAGAAATAACTAAACTAAAAGAAGAAAAAATACCTTTTGTTTTACCTTTATTTATCAATCTTAAATCCTACTCAATTATTATATATAAAATATTATATAACTTATTTATAATAATAAAATTTTCTTGTTTATAATTATTGTTGGAAAAGGATAAAAAACATAAGATGAAGATAGGAAATAAAATCATGGTTCATGCTTATAAAAAAAACGGTTGATTATATCGAACATGAGAATTTCCAATTATTGTAGAATCTAATGATGATTATATTTGCTTATTTATCAAGAATTCAAGAATAATAACTTCTGAAAAAGATTCAAAACGTAATTTTCATTCGATTAATAAAAATGATTCATTGTGATTTTTTTTCAAGGATGAATGATTTAATATTATTGCAACATTAAATAATAATAAATCTAGTTACTATATAAATATTGCTTCACCATATATTTATGAAGAAGAAGCAGTAAAATATATTGACTTTGATTATGATATTAGAATTAGTAATAATGGATCATACATAATTATTGATAAAGATGAATTTATTGAACATAAAGAAAAATTTAAATATGGTGTAAAATTATCAAAAATAATTGAATTAGAACTTGAAAAATTAAATTCACAAGATAAAATAGAAGAAATTAGAACAAAAATTTCAGTTGAATTAATTAAAAAATTACTTGAAAAAGCAAATTCTTTGACTAAAATTAAAAAGGAATAGAGATAATAACTATGAGTGAAGAAATAAATAAATACTATTTAAATGTAATTAAGATGGCAGAAAAATTGGGGGAAGAAAAAAAATATTCTCAAGCTTTGGAACTTTTAACTGAAGAGTTACAAGCTTCTTATATACCTCTTGAATTTGAAGCAAAAATTTCTGAGGTTTATGCTAGTTTAAATTTTGAAAGAAAAAATAGCGAAGAGGGCAATAAATTTAAATTAATGAGTAGAGAAGAATTATTTAATAATATATTTTCTAATATAATTTCTATGGTTTATGCTATTTTAGAATTTTTTGATCGATATAAAGGTGACTTAACAAAGAAGGAATTGGCAAAATTTAGAAAATTATTAGTTAATGAAAATATAAATAATGAAACAAAAATTGTGTTGCTAGAACAATTAAAACTTTGTGGCAAAACTGGATTATTTAATTTTCATTCTTTGTTTAGTTCTAAAATTTACAAGATTAATTTAGCAAAACAAGTTTTTATAAAAGACGATCCTTTATTTAAAGAAACAGTTATTAAAATTAATGATTTATATCAAAATGAACCTTCTACAAAGGATTTAGCAAATGATATTATTTTCTTTGTATACAATCATTATTTTCCTGATTTTAGTGAGATTAAGTCAAAAGAAGAGTTTGTGCTTGCACTAGTAAAATCAATTTCAATATTGCTTGGAAATCATGATAAATGAGCCGACTCTAAATTATGTGATTCTATTTTAAAGATTGTTAGAGAAGAAAGAAGGCTATTCTAAATGAATACAAATAATATAAAGGGTGTTGGAGCAAGTTCAGGTGTTGCAATTGCAAAAACTTTTTTATTAGAAACCCCCAATATCAATTTATTACCTGTTAAAAATATTATTATTAAAGATGAAATTAAAAAATATCAGAATGCACTTTCTAAAACTAAAAAAGATATTTTGAAAATAAAGGAATTATCATTAGAAAAATTAGGGGCTGATAAAGCTTTAATATTCGAAGCTCATATTCAGATTTTAGAAGATGTTTCTCTTAATGAAGATATTATAAATAAAATAACTAATGAAAAGATGGATGCTGCTAATTCGATTAATAAAGCATTTGATACTACTAAAAGTATTTTTGAAAAAATGGATAATGAATATTTCAAAGAAAGAGCTTCTGATATTGAAGATTTAAGAATCCAAATGCTTGCAAATGTTCAGAATATTAAGTTGCCTAATATATTATTAATTAATGAAGAAGTAATATTAGTTGCAAAAGATTTAACTCCTTCACAAACTGCATTACTAAATAAAAAATTTATAAAAGGATTTTTAGTTGATGTTGGTGGTCGAACTTCTCATGCTGCCATAATGGCTAGAACTATGGAAATTCCAGCAGTCTTAGGATTAGGTGATATTACTAGTAAGATTAAAAATGGCTGTTTAGTTGCTATGAATGGAGATACTGGAGAAGTTGAAATTGATCCTAAAAATGTTAGCCACTGAAACGAATTGAAAAAAAGAAATGCAAATAATAAAATTATTTTTGAAAAATATATCCCTTTATCTGCCAAAACAAAAGATGGAAAAAGAATTCTTATTGAAGCAAATATTGGTAAACCAGCAGATGTTAAATCAATTGATTCTTATGGAGCAGAAGGTGTGGGTTTATATCGAAGTGAATTCCTTTATATGGAAAATTCTAAATGACCTACTGAAGATGAACAATTTCATGCCTATAAAACTGTTTTAGAAAATCAAAAAGATAAATTAGTAGTTGTTAGAACTCTTGATATTGGTGGTGATAAAAATCTACCATACTATAAATTTCCAAAAGAAGAAAATCCTTTTTTAGGTTATCGAGCAATTAGATTCTGTCTTGATAATAAGGATATTTTTAAGGTTCAATTAAGAGCTCTTGCAAGAGCATCAAACTATGGACAGTTAGGAATTATGTTTCCCATGATTGCTACAATTGATGAGTTTAAAGAAGCAAAAGAGTTTACTCTTAATACAATTGAAGAATTAAAAAAAGAGGGTCAAAAAATTTCTAATGATATAAAAATTGGAATGATGATTGAAATTCCTTCAAGTGCAATTCTTGCAAATCAATTTGCAAAATATGCTGATTTTTTTTCAATTGGAACTAATGATTTAATTCAATATTCATTTGCAGTGGATCGAATGTCTCAAGATATTAAATATCTTTATCAACCAAATAACCCTTCCCTTTTAAAATTAATTAGAAATGTCATTGTTGGTGCTGAAAAAAATAATTGCCATGTTGCAATGTGCGGTGAAATGGCTGGTGAAGTTTTATCCATTCCAATTTTAATTGGTTTAAATAATAAAGGACTTGATGCGCTTTCTATGTCTGCTACATCAATTCCTAAAGTTAAATATTTAATTTCTCAATTAGATAGCAAAGAATGTGCAATCTTGGCAGACCAAGCAATCCAACTAGAGACTGAATACCAAGTCAATGAACTAGTTAAAAAATTTTTAGAACAAAAAAAATTAATTGTATAATATTTTAAATTTTATTAATAATATTATAGTTATATATTAAAAAGAAGTAGTTTAAATCACTACTTCTTTTTAATTGAAATTTAACAATAATATTACATTTTAAATTATTTTATATTTGTGTTCTTTATATATAAATACTAATTACTCTTTTCATAATATTTTTCAATAAATGGTTCTAACTTTAATTCACCATATGGTATTTTTTGAAAAACAAGTGCATTTAAATAATTTAATTGATGTCCTTCTTCAAAATTAAAAATAAATTCATTAGAAATCAAAATTTGGGATTTATATGGTGAAAAATATTTCTTATTGGCATATTTATAATCACCAACTATAGGGTAACCAATGTATGTTAAATGAGCTCTTATTTGATGTTTTTTTGCACTAAGAACAGTAATTTTTAATAATGAGAAATCTTGATTTTTTGTTATTAACTCAATTTGTGTAACAACTGGTTTATTAATATTATTTTTTGTTTTAGAAACCATCATTTTGTTTTGATCAATCTGTTCAATAAAAGCTTTAAAAATTATTTTTTTTTCATTAAAATTACCATGGACAACAGCTAAATAAACTTTTTTAATATTATTCTTTTCTTGCTCTTCAAAAATCATTTTTAAAATATTTTTATTAACAGCACATAAAACAAGACCACTTGTATTCTTATCAATTCTATTAACTAGAGCTGGCTCATTTTCATTATTGATACCATCTCAATAACCTTTCTGGAAAATTCTCATCTTTAAATAATTATTTAAAGTGTTTAATCTTTCATGTTTATCTTCATGACATAAAACACCTTTGTTTTTATCAATTATAAGAATATTATGATCCTCATAAAAAATTTTTGCATTCATTAAAGTTTTCTTAAATTTTTGGTTAACTATTTTAATGTTTAAATAAATAATAATTTCATCAAAAGTTTTTAAAACATAATTGTCAAAAACATTTTCTCGATTGACTTTTACCATTCCTTTATTAATTAATTTTTTAATTGCACTTATAGATTTATCAGGGCAATATTTTTTAAGGAATGTTGATATTTTAATTCCATTATTTTCACTAGAAACTTTTATTTTTGTCATGAATTTTACTTTTCTCGTTTGTATTTTTTAAATTATTTAACATTGGTTTAACTTCATTATTTAAAAAATCATCAGTTTGTTCAATTGCATAACCAATATAATTGTTAGCATTCATTATATCCAATATATCTTTTTTGTTTAATGGAAATTTTGAATCATTGATTAGTAAATCAATTAAATTATTATCTAATCCCTCATTTTTTACTCTTTTAGTAGCTGTCATTGAATGTGAACGAATAATTTCGTGAAGTTCCTGGCGATTTCCACCTTTTTTTACAGCTTTCATTAATAATGATTCTGAAGCAATGAATGGTAGTTCTTCAGCAATATGTTTTTCTATCATTTTAGGATATAACATCAAGCGAGAACTAATTTTATTTGCCAAAATTAATATACAATCTGCTGCAAGAAATAATTGGGGAATCACTGCTCTTTTATTTGCAGAATCATCAAGTGTTCTTTCAAATCATTGAGTAGATGAAACTAATGCAGGAGAAGAGCTCAATGATAAAATAAATTTAGAAATTGAAGAAATTCTCTCAGCTAAAATTGGATTCTTCTTATATGCCATTGCACTAGAACCAATTTGGTCTTCTTCAAATATTTCTTCCATTTCCTTTAGATGCTGCAATAATCTTAAATCATTTGTAAATTTATGTGCTGATTGAGCAATCTGATTAATAATATTAGCAGCAAAAGAATCAATTTTTCGATCATAAGTTTGTCCGCTTACTGCAATTGATTTTTTAAATCCCATTTTTTTGATTACTAAGTCATCTAATTTTTTAAATTTATTATAATCTCCATCAAATAGATTGGCAAATCCAGAACCAGTCCCAGTTGCTCCTTTAATTCCTCTTAAAACAAAATTTTTTAAAAAATGATCAACTTCTTTTAAATCAAATAAGAAACTTTGAATTCATAAAGTAGCCCTTTTTCCAACAGTAGTTAATTGTGCAGCTTGAAAATGAGTAAATCCCAAAGTTGGAGTATCTTTATATTTCATGGCAAAATCACTCAAAGTTTTAATTAAATTAATTAATCTATTTTTTATTAACAAAAAAGCTTCATAAATTTGAATCAAATCAGTATTATCTGTAACAAAACAAGAAGTTGCTCCTAAATGAATTATTTTATTAGCATTTTTTGCAAGTAAACCATAGGTTTTGATATGTGACATTACATCATGGTGTAATTTATCTTCATATTCTTTTACTTTCTTATAATCAATGTTAAATTGATGTTCTTTTAATTCATCCATTTGCTCTTTTGTCACATTTAATCCCATTTCATGTTGTGACTCAGCTAAAGAAATCCATAATTTTCTTCATAAATTATATTTATAATCATTAGAAAATATTTCTAACATTTCAGATGAACTATATCTTTCAGCTCAAGGAGCTTCATAATGTTTTTTCATATCTATTCCTTATCTAACAATATATTCATCACGATTCATACCAGTAGATATAAAACTTATTTTGCAATTTACTAAAGTTTCAATTTTAATTATAAAATTCTTTGCATTTTTTGGTAAATCATCAAAATTTTTACATTTTGATATGTCTTCCTGTCATCCTGGCAAAGTAATATAAACTGGTTTAGACCTTACATTTTCTTCAATTGTATCTGGAATATAATCAATTTCATTATTATCTAATTTATATTTAATACAGATTTTAATTTCCTTTAAACCAGTTAAAATATCAAGTTTTGTTAAAGCAATATCTGTCAGCCCATTAATAAAAACAGCATGGTTAAGAGCAACTAAATCAAGTCACCCACATCTTCGAGGCCTTTTTGTAGTAGAACCATACTCATTACCAGTTTTTCTTAAAAAATTACCAATTTCATCATCTAATTCTGTAATAAAAGGTCCTTCTCCTACCCTAGTAGCATATGCTTTGCAAACGCCAATGCTTTTAGTTATATTTTGATAAGCTATCCCAGAACCTACACATGCTCCACTTGTAGTAGGGGAAGAAGATGTAACATATGGGAAATGTCCAAAATCTATATCAAGCATCATTCCTTGAGCACCTTCTAATAAAATATTTTTTTTATTATCAATTGCTCTTTTTAATAATTCTTCACTATTAATAATTCTTTTTTCTAATAATTTGGCCATCATCATATACGATTTAAAAATTTCATCCAAATCAAGAGCCTTTTTTCCAAATATTTTAGTAATAATTTCATTTTTAATAAAAAGTGTTTTTTCTAATTTTTTCATAAAAATGTTTGGATTTAATAAGTCTCCAACTCTTATTCCAATCCGATCATATTTATCACTATAACATGGGCCAATACCTCTTTTTGTTGTCCCAATTTTCCCATCTCCTTTAAAGTTTTCTCACAAACAATCTAAAAGAACATGGTATGGCATAATTAAATGAGCCCTTTTGCTTATTAAAATATGCTTTGTAGAAAACCCTCTTTTCTCCAATTCTTCAATTTCCCCTAAAAATACTTTAGGATCAAAAACAATACCAGATGATAAGATACAGGTACTTTTTGAATATAAAACCCCAGATGGTAATAAATGAAGGACAAATTTTTCATTATTGACACAAATAGTATGTCCGGCATTATTTCCACCAGCAAATCTTACAACAAAATCAATGTCCTTACTTAAAGAATCAACAACTTTCCCCTTGCCTTCATCTCCCCATTGAGCACCTACCAAAATTTGCACTGCCATAATTATCCTTTTAAAAAATTATTATTAATTAAATTCAATCTAAAAATATTATAACTATAATAAAAATAAATTTTCATTTTAAAACTGCTAAAAATTAAAATGACTATTTAAAAATAAAAATATCATCATTAATCATTTATAATTCTAAAAAACATATAAATATAAAAATGAAAAAAATAATTATTATTTCTGGCCCAACATGTGCTGGAAAAACCTTATTATCTATTGACTTAGCAAAAAATATTGATGCTGATATAATTAACGCTGATTGTTTCCAAGTGTATAAGGAATTAAATATAGGTGTTGATAAAATCCAAGAAGAAGAAATGGGCAAAATAAAACATCATTTAATTAATAATATTAGTGTTCAAGATGATTGAAGTATTGCCCATTTTTTAAAGGAAGCAAAATATATTATTGAACATAGTCAAAAAAACATTATTGTTGTTGGCGGGAGCGTCTTATATATTGATGCTTTGATAAATAATTATGATTTAAATTCTTTTTCAAGAACTGATAAATATGATAGTATGTCTTCTCTAGAGCTAATTGATAAAATAAAAAAGATTAATCCAGATCTGATCAATGACTCAAATAAAAAAAATCATAGAAGACTTACAAGAATGTATGAAAATTTAATTCAAGGCAAAATAAATCAAAAAAATAAATCAGATTTTAGCTATTTCCATATATTAATTAATGACTCTAGAGAAAATATCTATCAAAAAATTAATTTTAGAACTAAAAAAATGTTTGAAAAAAATTGAATTAAAGAAGTTCAAGAACTTAGTAAAATATTTGACTTTAAATCACTGAAAGCATTTAAGGCAATTGGATATCAGGAAATATTGAATAATGATTTTCAAATAGATGACCTTTTAATCAATAAAATTCAACAAAAAACAAGAAATTATGCAAAAAGACAATTGACATGATGCAATAATAAATTTAGTTTTGACTTTATTTATAGTTCAAAAATACAGTTTAGTTTATTGGAAATAATGATAAATAATTTTCTTGATGGGATTGAAAAACCAAATAGTTTATATGTTCATATTCCTTTTTGTGGTTCGATTTGTACATATTGTGATTTTAAGAGAACATTATTAATTAAAAAAGAGGCAGAAATATATATCAGTGATCTTATTATCCAATTAGGTGCAATTACAAACAAACTTAAAACTGTCTATATTGGAGGAGGAACTCCTAATTGTTTAGATGATGATTTGTTAAAAAAATATTTGACAACTATTAAAACAAAGTTAGATAATGAATATGAATTTACAATTGAATTAAATCCAGAATATATTACAGATTCTCAAATAGATATATTAAAAGAGGCTGGTATCAACCGTATTTCCTTAGGAGTTCAGAGTTTAAATGATAAAATTCTTAAAACAATTAATAGAAAACATAATAGTGAAATGATTTATGGAAAAATGGAATTATTAACTAAACATTTTGATAATATTTCTTGTGATTTCATTTATAATCTTCCAGAAATGAATTTTGATGATGTTGATAATATTATCAAATTTATTAATAAATATGATGTTAAGCATCTTTCATTTTATTCATTAGAAATTAAAGAAGGCTCAAATCTTAATCAAAATGCATATAAAATTGATGAAGATTTAGAAGAAGAATTTATGGTATTGGTTCAAGAAAAACTTTCACAAACCAAATTAAAAAGATACGAAATATCAAATTGAGCCAAAGAAGAAAAATATTTTTCTCAACATAATTTAAATTATTGGAGATTAGAACAATGATATGGAATTGGCAATGGGGCAGTTGGTTTTCACAAAAATTATTATTTATCAACACATGGAAATAATTTGAATTATAGTTATTCTATAGAGAAGATTAATGAAAAAAGATATTTTCAAGATGTTATTATTATGGGTTTAAGATTAATAGAAGGATTGAATTTGCAAAGAAAAAAACACTATGATGCTTACATGTATTTCAAAAAAGAGTTAGAACCCTTTCTAACAGAAAATGATAATCGTTTAAAATTAAAAAATATTGATTTGTTAAATGAAGTATTAATAAAGATAATATAGGAGTAAAAATGGAAATTCAGATGGAAAAATTATGAAATAATTTTTATAATAAATTAAAAAATAGGGGAATTATAAGTGAAGAAATCGATTTAATTGAGAAAGCTTGAAAATTTGTAAATGTAAAACATAAAAAACAATTCCGTAAAAGTGGGGATCCATATGTTATTCATCTTATTTCTACAGCAGAATACTTGCTTGATTGAAAAATGGATAATGAATCGATAGTGGCTGGTTTATTACATGATACTTTAGAGGATACAGATACCACTTTTGAAGAATTAAAAAGAGAATTTTCCTATAGCATTGCAATAATTGTTTTAAATGTTACTAAGGCTTCTAAATTGTCTGCCCAAACAAGAAAAGAAATTAGTGATGAAGATTCAATTAAAAATGATAATTATATTATTAATTTATTAATGTATGTATCTGAAGATATTCGAATTTTAACTGTAAAAATAGCAGATCGATTACATAATATTAAAACTATAATGCATTTAAATAAGGAGAAACAACAAAGAATTGCTTTTGAAACATTCCATATCTTTGCTCCAATTGCTGATCAAATTGGTTTATATTCTGTAAAAACAGAATTACTTGATAATTCATACAGTGTTATTGATCCTGAAAATTATAAAATTGTTAATAAAAAAATAAATGATTATTTGGCAAAATATAAAAATATATTTGAAGATTTTATTATTGATTTAAAAAAGATATTGGAATTTAATTCTGTCAAATGTAATATCAATAATAGAATAAAGGGGATTTATTCTATTAGTAAAAAACTTACAGACAATAAAAAAATAAAGGATATTAAAGACATTTTTGCAATCAGAATTATTACAAATAGTGATGAATTAGAATGTTATCGAATTTTAGGTATTGTTCATTTAAATTTCAAAAATTCTCCAAATTCTTTTAAAGATTATATATCTCAACCTAAAGGCAATCTGTATCAATCACTGCATACAGTATTGATAAAAGATGGAGTTTTTATTGAAGTTCAAATTAGAACTGAAAAAATGGATGATGTAGCTAATTTTGGGGTTGCTTCCCATTGAAAATATAAACAGGAAGATCATAAATTAAAAATAAAAGAAGTTTTTTATGATGCAATCGAAAAAAGCTCTAGTAAAACTAAGGGTGAATCAATTGATGTTATGGATTTTAAAATTAATAAATTAATTGATGTTTCTGTTATTAATAATAAAGAAACTTACTCCATACCTAGTAGTTGAACAGCACTTGATGTAGCTTTTAGAGTAAGTTCTGAAAAATTTCCTTATTTAGTATTAGTTAAAATAGATAATGAGAAAGATTTATTTTCTAAAAAAATCAAACACAATCAATCACTTTTATTTGAATATGATTATCATTTAAAAATTTCTCCTAATTGAATTAATTATTCTAATAATGTTGTAACAAAAGAATGAATTCAAAATTTCTTGAATAAAAATAAAGCAGAAGAAGATAAAATTAGTTTATTATTTTATAATGATTTAGAACAATTTTTAGGGCAAAAATATATTGGAAATGATAATTTTAAAATAAGAATTGCTGATATTGGATTTAATGATATCAATGAATTAATGAATTATTTTTCCCAAAATAATCATTTAATAACTAAAAGTGATATTTATGATTTAGCTTCTAATGTTTCAAAATGATGAAAAGCTGCTAGTCAAAAAATTAAATCTTCGAAATTAAATTATGCTCTGTTAAGTAATTTATATTTTGATGTTCCAGAATTTATTCTTTATAAAAAAATATCGTATCCATCATGTTGTACTAAGGCCCCATTTATTGATTGTATTTGTCAGTTAGAAAAAAAAATATTGGTTATTCATAATTACAAATGTCCTTTAATATCACCTGACAAGCAAAAATATATTATTCACTGAAACAAAGAAAAAATAAAAAATAGAAAAAGAAACTTTAATTTAATTTTACAGTTTATAATAGATAATGAAAAGATTAATGACATGTTGTCTTTTATTCTTAAATATCAACTTAAAATTAAAAAATTTAAAACAATTAAAGTAGATAATTTTTATTCAAGAATTGATATTCATATTGCCTGTGATTTGATTGAATCCGGACAAAATATTTTAGATGATTTAGTTTTATATTTTAGAATTACAAAAGGGATAATTATTTAATTTTTAATTAATAATTTAATAATGATGTGTGATAATAATTTTACACACTTAAAAGGTAGAAAATATGGCAATAAAAAATAAAATTGTAAATTTAAATTTATTAGTGGAAAAAAAAGATATAAAAATTTTTCTTGGAAAATATAATGGTTTCCAAAGATATGATATTTATATTCATGATTTTGCAAAAATAATAGAAAGAAAAATGCGACAAGCATTTTGAACACCTGAAGAAATATCTTTAATATCTGATCGTGAAAATTTTAAAGATTTACCAGATTATATTAAAGAAATATTTATTAACAATTTATTATTTCAAACATTTATGGATAGTGTTCAAAATCGTGGACTTGATTCAACTATGTCAGAACTGGTGACTTCAAGTGAATGAGAATCTGTTTTTAAATCTCAAGCATATTTTGAACTAATTCATTCATTATCTTATTCACATATTATTAGAGAAATGTTTTCTTCTAATGCAACTGAAATTTTTGATAGAATTTATAAAATTGAAAAAATAAAAACTAGAACTGATTTAGAAATAGAATCTTATTCAATTTTGAAAGAATATTTAAAAGGAAATTTGGAGCTTGAAGAAGAGGAATTAAAAAAACAAATTTTAAGAACTTTAATCAGAATTTTCTTTTTAGAAGGGTTGAAGTTTTATGTTTCTTTCCTTGTAACATACACAATCAATAATAATTATGATAATGCCATCCCTGGCGTAACAAAAATAATTAAATTAATTAATTTTGATGAAGATTTACATGTTTCCGTAATTGGTGGATTATTAAGAATTTTATCTAGAGATAAACATGAAGGTTTTACAAATTTAATCAACAGTGATTGATATGAAAGTGAAGTCTATAGCATAGTAGAAGATGTTGTAAAAGATGAAATTGAATGGGGAAACTATTTACTTAGTTTTGGAAATATTGCTTCTTTGACAAAACAGGTACTTGAAAATTTCATGAAATATTATGCAAATGATAGAATTAAAATTCTTGGTTTAAAGCCTAGATGACCAAAAATTGAAAAAACTGATATTGTAGAATGATTTATTACATATAAGGATATAAATAAAGATAACACAGCTCAACAAGAAGCTACTGCTATTAATTATAATATTGGTTCAATGCAAATGGACTATAATGATAAAGACTTAAAAAATATACTTGATCAATTGCTAAAAAAAAGGATCTAAAACAATATGATTAATAATAATAACAAAATTCAATTATCCAATATTCAAGAAAGTGTTTCAGAAAATAAAATAATTACCACTAATTCAAAAATGGATAATAAAATTCATGGAGAAGACTTAATTGTTATTAAAAGAGATGGAAGAGAAGAACAATATAAACCAGAAAAAATGCGTGGTGTTTGTATGTGAGCATGTGATTTTAATTCTTCTTTTGCAGAAGAATTAATGAGCTCTACTAAAATCAAACTTTATAATAAAATTAAAATTGCTGATGTTTTTGACCAATTAATTAACACAGCTATTAATAAAATATCGCCACTGAATCCAAAATATGAAATGATAGCTGCTAAGCTACAATTATTAAAAATTTATCGTATAACTTGAAAAATGAAAACATCTGAGCATTATCCAACAATGAAACAAATTATTGATAAAGGGATTGCTAGTAAAGTTTATAGTAGGGAAATATTTGGTTCATATACTGATAAAGAAATTGAAAAGATTAATGAAGCAATAGATCCAGAACTTGATTATTTATTTACTTTTAAATCACTAATAACTTTCTTTACTAAATATTGTATAAAATCATCTAAGACTAAAACTATGGAACTTATGCAACATTCTTATATGCGTGTTGCTATGGCATTATTTGTGAACGAAAATATTAGTGTTAGAGTAAAAAAGGTTATTGAATTTTATAAAATGATATCTAGTCATTATTTTACAGTTGCAACCCCAATAATGTTGAATGCTGGCTGTCCAAACTCTCAATTATCTAGCTGTGTTTTATCAAAAATGGGTGATAGTGCAAACTCTATTATGGATAGCACCAAAGATATTGCAATTTATTCAAAATTCAAAGGCGGAAATGCTATTGATATATCAAGTATTAGGTCTTCAGGGAGTTATATTATTGGTAATGCAGGTGTTTCTTCTGGCCCTGTTCCTTTTTTAAAAATTGTTGAATCAACTATTAAAGCATTCAACCAAGGTTCTTCTCGTCCTGGAGCTTGCGCAATTTATTTTCAATGATGACATTTAAATTTTGAAGAATTAATTGTTCTAAAATCTAATTCCGGAACTGAAGAAAATCGAGCAAGACATTTAAAATATGCAGTTAAAATCAATCAGTTATTAATTGATAGATTATTAGCAAGGAAAAATGTAACTTTATTTAACCCTCATGAAGTGCACAATTTACAAGGTAAATTTGGCAAAGAATTTGAAAAATGTTATGAAGAAAATGAACAAAGGGTTGGAATACAAAAGAAAGTTATTTCAGCAGAAGATTTATTTTCTTTAATGTTGAAGGAAAGAGTTGAAAATGGTAATATTTACCTGTTTCATGAAGAAAATGTCAATAATTCTTCTTTATTAAATCGGTATATCAACTCATCAAATTTATGTTGTGAAATAACTTTACCATCTCGTGAATCTGAATTTAAAGAACAAAATTATATAACAAAAAATGGCAATACTGAAATTCATAAAATTTATAAAGCTGGAGAAATTTCGCTTTGCAACTTAGCATCGGTTAATTTAATAAAATGAGAACAGATGGAAACTACCAAACAACAAAAAATGATTGATTTGTTAGTACAAGCAATGGATAATGCAATTGATTTAGCTACATATCCTGTTTTAGAAGGAAAAATTAGTAATTTAAAATATCGTTATTTAGGAATTGGTGTTTTAAATTATGCAAATTTACTTGCTTCAAAAAAGATAATCATAGATACTCAAGAGGCTCTTGAATATTGTAGTGAATTATTTGATAATTTGAGTTACCAAATCATTTTTGCAAGTCATAAAATTGCAAAAGAAAAAGGACCATATAGTGAATTTCAAAAATCTAAATGAAGAAAAGGGCTTTTACCAATTGATTTTGCAAATGAATATGCTTTAAAATTAACTAAATATAAACCTGACAGAAAAAAATGAGATAAATTAAGACATGAGATTAAAAAATTTGGAATAAGAAATGCACAATTGATGGCAATTGCTCCGACTGCAACAACTGGAAAAGCTATCAATGCAACTGAGTCAATTGAACCAATTCAAAATTTCTTTTATAAGGAAGATGGAAAAATTAATATTATCACTTTAGTTCCTAATATAAAGAACAGAAAATATTATAAAATTGGCATGGAATGTGATCAATATAAATTAATTGAAGCAGCAGCTATTAGACAAATGTATTTAGATCAATCTCAATCAATTAATATGTATTTTAGAAAAGTTACATCATTAACAGATTTTACGATGCACCATTTATATGCTTTTAAACTTGGTGTAAAAACATTATATTACTGTAAAACTGAAAAAGAAAATGAAACAATAGAATGTGAAAGTTGTACATAAAAACAAAAAAACCATTTTAAATGGTTTTTTTGTTTTTATCTTTTATATTTTTATAAATTAAATCGCAATATTCTTTTTCTGAAATATTTTTTAATTTAGCTTTTTTAACAATATTAATTTTAATAAAAATAATTATTAACTGTAAAACTGCAACTGATGAATCTGTTAAAATAAGAGGAAGTGTTTTAGATAAAGCATATGATAATTTATTAGAAAATAAATGGCCATGCTCAGCTGGTGGATGAGAATATAAATTAATAAAAAGTAAAATTCCATATACTACTCATATAATTGAAGAAAATAAGATTATCCAGCAAAATCACATCGAAACATCAAAAGTCTGCTTAATTTTAAAAACACGGTATGCTAGTGGTAAAAAAGAAACAACAGTTAGAATAGCAGCTATCAAACCTATTATTCATAAAATATATTCAGAATGATTCATATTATTTATCCTCTGTTTTTAAAGTAACATTATTATTTTTTTTATATAAAATTTCACAATATTCCTTTTCCGAAATTTTCATTTTTTTAGCTTTATAAATATTAATAAGTTTAAAACCAAAAAGATAAACTGAAAAGGTTCATAAGCATATATTGGTAAATAAAAGTGGAAAAACTAAATATCAAACATCATTATTTGGCTCTTTTGGATTTAGAATTATAACATGTCAAAAAACAGCAGCATAAATAATTCATACAGTATCAGCCAATAAAATTATTAGTGTAAATAGAAAAGAAATTCCATATGTCTGTTTTGTTTTAGTTACTCGATATAATAAAGGAATATAACTAATAATTAATGTAAAAGATGCAATTAAACCAAAAATTAATATAACAAGTGACAAATTATCATTTAAATTCATATTTTATCCTTCCTTTTTATGATTATTTAAAAATTTTTCTTCAACAACATTAATAAAAGACTTTATTTTATTATAATCATAAAAATCAGCAACTTCTAATATTAATGGAATATTATCAATTAATTCAACTTTGAAGATTTCTTTTTTATAAATAAAATCAAGAATTTTAATTGCATTCAATTCAGTAATTTTTTTAAAAATATTATTACTTAAATGATATTCTTTTAAAAAGAAAAATTTAATAGTTTTAAATATATCTAATTGATCGTTTATTAAACATGCAGTAATCACCTTATTAAAATCTAACTTACTTTCAAAAGAATTAATTAAATTAATGACAATTTCATTCAAATTTCTTTTAATTAATCAATCAAAAATACTTTCCATCTTCTCCAAATAGCAAAAAACATTTGGATTTTTATTATATAAACTGTGAATTTCATCTGTTGGCATCTTTTTTACTATTAATTCTAAAACTGATTCTTTATTGTAATTAATGTACTCAAAATCATTGTAATATTTCAAAATCAATTTACTCAATAAAATATTATCATTTTGGAGAGCTATCATTAGAAGATTATTACCAAAATTATCTAGGTAATTAATATCATATAAAGCTAATTTAATATCATTTTTAATTAAAAGATGAATTGGAGCAATTCCAACATTATCACTTTCATAAATATCTAATTCATAATCAACTAATAATTTAACATATTCTTCATTATTTGCTGCAGCAGCTATCCATAAATATGACTGGTTTAAGTTATTTTTTCAGCTTAAATCTGGATTTTTAATAATTTTTTTAATTAGATCATTTAAATTATTTTTAATTAAATATCATAGTAGAGCATTATTTTCCTTTTTAGTTTTTAATTCATAATCAATAGGATATTTTTCTAATAAATCATAATACATTGATAAATGATTATCAATTATATAAATTGGGATTGTTTTTTCATTAATATAATTGTTTAAACTAGCACCAGATTCCAGAAGTAAATTGACAATTTCTTCATGATTAAAATTTAGAGCATAACCTAAAAAACATTGTTGTCTGTTTTCTAACTCAAAATTGAAATCTAAATCTAAATTAGGAAAATGCTTTAATAATTTTTCTAAAATTTTAAAATCATTTTCATAAATCAATTTAACGATATTGTCTATTATTCTTTTTTCCATGCAAGCCCTTTATAAAATCTATTAATAAAAATTTTTGATTATGAATTTAAATGATTCCCTGTGCTTATTTTTATTTTATATTTATTCTTAATTCAATCAACAAAATTTTGTTGACAAATTGTTTCTTTTGCAATTAAAATACCATTTTCATTATCAAAAGTATTAATATTTTTTCCTGTTAAATTTTTAAAAACATCAATTTTTTTTTTAATTTCTTCATCACTTGGTAATAATTCAGGATTATAATATTGAACAAAATAGTCAATAATCATTTGTTGTTTAAAAATTCTTTCTATGTAATTTATGATCACTAAATTTTGTTTTTTATTTGGATGTGGATTTTTACTATATTTTTTAAATTTTTCGTAATTACTTAAAAATTCTTCTTTTTCGATTGTAAAATCAAACATTGGAATTAAATAATCAAAAATTTTTGTAATTATTTTTTCATTTGTTAAAATCTGTTCAGTAGAATATTTGATTTCATCTTCGCTTTTGTTTGGAAATAATTTTTTTTGGTTGTTATATATATTTTCAAAATGAATTGGGGCAATATCAATATTATCAATTAAAATTTCACTCCCAAAATTGAAGTTTGCACCATCTTTCAAAATTGCTTTAGATTTTATCATCATATTTCTTATCTTTTATATTCATATAATATTTATTGCACTCGAATATTAAATTTTGGAAATTTATATCAGTTAAATTATTAAAATAAATTTTTTTGTAATCAATTAATTTAATAATGTCCTTATTAATAATTTCTAAATTGTCGTATGTTAAAAATGTTGTATAAATATCTAATTCCTTGAATAATGTTAAAAATTTTTCAGTAGTTAAAATACATAAAGATGAATATATATCTATTTTTTTTTCTATTAATATGTTAGAAATATCTTTTTTATCTTTAATAACTTTAATATCAAAAAAATCAAATATATCATCATGAAAATATTTTTTGATCACATTCATACTTTCCTCATTTTGTAGGATAAAAATTGTTTTAATCTTTGTATTATTTATATCTGATAACATTTTAAAAAAAATATCATTATAACTTTCATAATTGTCATTATCAATAAGCTTTAAAGTTGAATCCATTTCTATAAAAATATTCATTGTAGTTAATTTCATTATTATTATTTTCCCTTATCAATTTTCTCAAGTTTCTTAATTATATCAAGTTGTTTAATATCACGATATATTAATTCTCTCAAGGATTTTTTTTCAAAAATTTTTAATTTATTCTCATAGTATAACAATTTTCTTGTAGCTTTATTAATGTTATTATAAACAGCTGCCCTAGTTATTTTTTGAATATCAGCAATTTCAGCTAATGAATAATCATTAAAATAAAATAAAGTAATTGCATTAAGTTGTTTTTTTGTTAATATAGCCCCATAAATATCAATTAAATTAGAAATGATATGCAATTTTTTCATATTTATAATTCAGCTGTTATCCCAAGAATAAATTTTTCTATATCAAATCCAGAAAGATCTTCCAATCCTTCACCAAGACCAATATACTTAACTGGAATGTTAAATATATCTTTAATCATTAAAATAATGCCACCTCTAGAAGAACTATCCATTTTTGTTAATATAATACCAGTTATTTTGGAAACATCTTGAAAAGCTTTTGCTTGATTAATACCATTTTGCCCAGTTGTGGCATCTAAAATTAATAGCATTTCATGAGGAGCATTTGCTTCAAATTTCTGGATGACTTTATAAATTTTTTTGAATTCTTCCATTAAATGAACTTTATTTTGTAATCTTCCACTTGTATCACAAATTACAATATCATAGTTCTCTTTTTTTGCTTTTTCAAGTCCCTTATAAATTACAGAAGCAGGATCTGAACCATATTTTGGGGGGACAACAATATCAACTCCAACTCGTTGAGCCCAAATTGATAATTGTTCAATTGCTCCAGCTCTGAAAGTATCCCCTGCTATTAATAAAATTTTCTTTTTTTCCTTTTTAAATTTTGCTGCAAGTTTCGCAATAGTTGTTGTCTTTCCAACACCATTAACTCCGGATACAAGAATGACATTTAAACGATTATCTTCAATATTTAATGAAACATCAAGATTGCTGTCTTGTATATAATATAGAAAAATTTTATCAATTATTATTTCTTTAATAAGATTTGGATCTTGTATTCTTTGTAATCTAACTTCTTCTTCAATAGAATGCAAAATTTTATTAGTAGCAACTACACCAATATCAAAAAGAATCAATGTTTCTTCTAATTTTTCGAAAAATTTTTCATCAATTTTTTGATAACTTTTGGCAATTTCATTTATTGCATTTTTCAAAATACCAGAAGATTTTCTTAATCCATCATCAAATTTTGCTTGTTCAACAGATTTTACATCATATATTTTTTCTTTATTTTTAGTGTTTAATGCAGAAATCTTTTTTGATAATTCTTTTTTTTCTCTAATTTTATTAATTATATTTTTAAAAAAACCCATATTATTCCTCAGATAGTTCTTCAGCGAATTCTTTTTTAGCTTGAGAAAGATGAACTTTATACATTTTTGTTACACCTTTTACAATCATAGTTGCTCCATATAAAGAGTCACATCTTTCCATTGTACCCGGCCTATGTGTAATAACAATAAATTGAGTTTCCTTTGAAAATTCTGAAATAATTTTCCCAAATCTCTCAACATTAGCTGGATCTAAAGCAGCTTCTGCTTCATCTAATATAACAAGTGGAAAATGACTAATTTTAAGAATTGCAAACAATACTGAAAGAGCAACTAATGTTTTTTCACCCCCAGAAAGTGCAACTAAAGAATTGACTTTTTTCCCTGGTGGTTCAGCCATAATTTCAATTCCAGATTCTAAGATATTTTCATTATTTGAAAACATTACTTTGCAATTTCCTCCACCAAATAAATATTGAAAAATTCCTGGCAAAACTTCATTGATTTTATTAATTGTATTTTCATAATCAATGGTTGCTTTAGAATCAGCTTCATTAATAATATTTAAAATATTATCTTTAGCAGCTCTTGCTGATTCTAACTCCTTTGAAGTATAATCATATCTTTCCTGTTTCTCTTTTAATTCATTTAATGCATCCATATTAATATTACCAAGATAGTCAATTTGCTTATTTAAAAATATGACTCTTTCCCTTGCTTCACTCTCTGGAATAGGCAATTCTCCACTATAATTTTCAATTGCAAATTCAAGTGCTAATTTATATGTTGAATTAATTTTTTCTTTAGCATTTTCTAAAACTGATTGGCAATAAACTTCTCTTTTAGAAAATTTAAGTAAATATTCCGTGTTGGCATGTAACTGTGATCTTAAATCATGGATTTTATTTTCCATTTCAATCATATTTAACTTTGCTTGTTTCTTAATTTCTTCATTCGAATTAATAATCTCATTCAATTCATCAATTTTTGAAGTTAAATCTTTAATTAAAAAAATTAAAGTGTCATAATTACTAACTGATTCTTCAATTATTTGATTTTCCTCAATTGGTTTAGAACTAATGTTGGTATATTCAGCTTCATATTTAATTAATTCTTTAGTGCTGTTTTGAATTTGTTCTTCAATTCTTGCAATTGTCATATTTTTTTCATTTAAAATTGCAGAAATTTCAGTTATTTTTAAAATAAAATTAGACAATTGAACTTTATCTTTGTTAATAATAGTTTCAATCTCATTTATTTGGTATTCTAAATCATTAATCTTTTTTTCTTCATTTAAAGAAGAATTAAAAATTCTATTATAACCACCTCGTGCAGCTCCACCTGGCATAATTACATCACCATCAAGAGTAATTATTTTATAATTTTTTTTAGAATATTCATAAATCTCTTCTGCCTCTTCTATATTTCTAGAAATTAATGTTCTTGCTAAAAGATAATCAATTACAGGCTGATAAATTTTATTTTTAGGAATAACTTTTTCGCTACAAATCCCACAATAACCTTCTATTTCTTCTAAAACTGAAATTATATTTTCTGGTACATATTTTGGAGTTATAGAATAAATTGGTAAGAATGTTGCTTGTCCAATTCTATTTTCCTTTAAAAATTTAATTGCATTAGCAGCATTATTATGAGTATTTACAATAATATTGCTTGTAGAATTTCCAAGAGCTGTTAAAATTGCTTTTTCATAATCTTCTTCAACATCAATTAAATCAGATAAAATACCATGAATACCATTCAAAGCATTTTTATTGTCCAATATACCTTTTACACCTTTTGCCAAAAAATTTTTATTTTTACTATTATCAACTAAATTTGCATGGATTGTTCTCATTCTTGAAAGTTCGGAATTATTATTGAAATATTTTTCATTTAGATAATTTTTTTTTGATTCAATTGCAATATATTCATTTTTTAGTAAATTTAATGATTTTTTATTTTCTTCTATTAATGTTTTCTTGCTTTCAATATCAGATTTTAAATTCGTAATAGTAGCTGATAATGCAGAAGCTCTAATTTTATCATCTCCAGATTCTCTATTTTTAGAAACATTATTTTCAATAATAGATTTTTTAATTTCATTGTTATTTAATTCTTTCTTAAAAGATTCAATTTTCTCTCTAGCAATCATTATTTTAGATTCAGAAGTATCTATGATATTAGATAAATTGTTTCTTTCTTGCTCTAAAGAAATTATTTCAGGATTAATTAGGGCATTTTTTTCTCTAGCTTCTGATAAGCTATTACTAATTTCATCAATTTCATTTTTTGCAGACATTATATCCTTGACAAGAATATTTAACTCTAATTTAGTTAATTCTTGCTTCATATCATCATATTTTTGTAATTTATCTGCTTGCAAATTTAATTTTTTTAAGTCTTTTTCTAATTCTCTAATTAAATCACTCAAACGATTGAAATTAACTTCTGAACGTTCTAATTGACGGATAGACTCTAATTTTTTCTTTGTATATCTACCAATTCCAGCAGCTTCTTCAAAAATTTTTCTTCTTTCTTCAGCTTTTGCTTCAGCAAATCAATTAACAGTTCCTTGAGAAATAATTCCAAGGGAGCCTTTTGATAATCCAGTATCTAAAAAAATATCTTGAATATCTTTTAATCTTGCTTCCTTGCCGTTTATTAAATAAATATTATTACTTTCTCCTTTTTCTAGTCTTCTCGTAACAGATATTTCTTTTTCTTCAAGATATAAAATACCAGAATTATTTAAAAAAGTTAATGTCACCTCTGCATAGTCAGAAGCCTTTTGTTTTTCCGAACCATGAAAAATAACATCGTCACTTTTTTTCCCTCTTAATGCTTTATGGGATTTCTCTCCTAGTACTCATTTAATAGCATCAATTACATTAGATTTACCTGCTCCATTTGGACCAACTATTCCAATCATAGGATGTTCAAAACTAATAACCACATTATCTGAATAGGATTTAAATCCTTTCGCTTGTATTTTTTTTAAAAAGATCATCTATTCTTCCTTTATTAATAGTATAGATTTAATTATTCTTATTAATTAATTTTTCTAATCTATTTTTATTTTCTTCTAATTTATTATTTTCTTTATCAACCAAAATCTTAGGTGCTTTTTCTAAATAATTTTCATTGCTTAATATTTTTTTGCTTCTTTCAATTTCAAATTGTAATTTAGTAATGATTTTTTGATTTATTTCTTCCTGTTTATCATTGAATTCATCATATAAGATAATAAAATTATTTATAGAATAAAATGTTTTATTTTCAGTTATTTTTGATATATCAAATCTTTCATTTACAAATGCTATGTTTGTATTTTCAATGTCTAATATTGATTGTATCAAATGATAATCCATTTTAGTTTCATGATAAATATTAATTTTTAAAAAAGACTTTCGATTCATCTTATGATTTCATTTAAAAAAACGAACATTTTCTAAAATTTCCAAAGCATGGTCAACTGAAATTTCTGGTTTATTAAAATTAGATTCTGGTCATTTTTCTTTAAGAATTGAATCATTATATCTAAAAATTTCTTGGTAAATTTTTTCTGTTGTAAAACAACAAACAGGATGCAACATTACCAAAATATCCTTTAAAACTTTCGCACAGATTTTTATAAATATTTTATCTTCTTTAATTCTTTTATTATTTAAATCAATATAAATATTTGAAAAATCATTCTTAATAAAATTAACTAATTTCTTAATCCCTACAACAAAATTATAATTATCAAAGTATTTTTTTAAATCAGAACTTAATTTAGATAATTTAAAAAGAATTCACTTGTCAAATGAATTTTCTATTTCGCTGATAGATAATTCAATCTTATTAGACCAATTAAGATTAATAAAATAACCAATATTTCAAAGTTTGTTAAGTAAATTTCATGCAGCACTGACTTTATCTTCTGAGTAAATTAAGTCTTGGCCAATTGCTGAATTTGATAAAAGAAATAATCTTAAAGCATCGACACCATATTTATCACACAAAGAAAATAGATCTACAAAGTTACCTAGTGATTTAGATAATTTATTGCCATATTTATCTCTAATTAGTCCATGGACAAAAAGATCTTTAAAAGGAATTTGTAAGGCAATTTTTTTTGACATCATCATCATTCTTGCAACTCAAAAAAAGATAATATCATAAGCTGTTACTAAAACTGAAGAAGGAAAAAATTGTTCATATTCCCTACAGTTTTCTGATTGATTAAAAACAATGATTGGTCAAAGACTTGAGGAAAATCAAGTATCAAAAACAGAACTATCTTGCTCTCATGAATCATCTGTTTTTCTTTCTACAGAAATTTCGCCAGTTTTTTTATGATATCAAATAGGAATTTGGTGACCTCATCAAAGTTGACGACTTATACATCAATCTTGAATATTTTCTAGCCACTTTATCATTTCACAATTAAAATTTCCTGGAAAAACTTTTACTCCAGAATTATTCATTTGATCATCAATAACATTATTTGCTAATTCTTTCATTGAGATAAACCATTGTTTCGAAAGCAATGGTTCTATGATTTCATTTGTTCTTTCACTGTATCCAATAAAACTAATATGGTCTTGTGTTGACACTAACAAATTTTTATCTTCTAAATTTCTTACTAATATTTCTCGACATCTAAGTCTGTCTAAACCCTTATATTGTCCAGATAATGAGTTCATGGTACCATCTGGATTTATACAACTTTCATATGATTTAAATAATTTATTAGCAATTTTATAATCATTAAAATCATGGGCAGGAGTACATTTCATAACCCCAGTCCCATATTCTTGATCAACATAATTATCTGCAATAATCTCAATTTTTTGTTTATTTAAAGGATTAATAACAAATTTACCGATGTATTTTTGATATCTTTCATCATTAGGATTAACAACTAAGGCAATATCTGCAAATATTGTTTCAGGTCTTGTTGTTGCAACTAAAAGAAAATCATCACTATCAACGATCTTATATTTTAAGGTATACAATTTAGTATTAGTTTCTTTTTTAATAACCTCAATGTCACTAATTGCTGTTTTTAATTTAATGTCTCAGTTAACTAAAGCCAATCTTCGATAAATTAGTCCTTCATTATAAAAACTTTTAAATATTGAATTTACAAAATCATTGACATTATCATCAAGGGTAAATTTTTGATTAGTATAATCCAAAAGAAAACCCATTCTTTTTCATTGTTTTGTAATGCTATTATCATTGATTTTGACTCAATCGATCAATAAATCTATAAATTCTTTTCTGGAAAAATCTCCTTTTTTTTGATTATTAGATTGTAAATATTTTTCAAAAGCTGTTTGTGTAGCAATGCCAGCATGATCTTTTCCTGCAACCCAATATGTGTTATAGCCATCTATTTTCTTAAATCTGATTAAAAAATCTTGAATTGTACCATCTCAAGCATGCCCTAAATGCAATTTACCTGTAACATTTGGTGGAGGAAGTACAATTGAATAATTTTCCTTTGTAGAATTATTAATGTGTTTATAAATCGATATTTTATCCCAAATATCAAAAATTTCTTTTTCAAAATTAAGTGGTAAATATTTTTTTTCCATAATAATTTTAGTCTAGATTCCTTTCAATAGCATTATAAATTTGATTAAGATTTTGCTTTTTAAGAGCACTGACAGGAATAAATTGCTCATGATCAACATCTAGATATTTTGAAAATCTTAAAAGATTATTTTTAAAAAAACTTTTATTGTATTTATCAATTTTATTCATTAAAATAAAATGATTACTTGAAAAATATGTTCTTAAATAAATTGCCATATCTTGGTCATCAGATGTTAAAACATTAATATCACAAACTTGAAAAACTAATTTTAAATTTTCCCGTTGAGAAAAATATTCGTTAATCATAATTTTTAATTCAGCTTTTTTTTCATGTGAAACTCTAGCATAACCATAGCCAGGTAAATCTACAATCCTATAGTTTCCTAAATCAAAAAAATTAATAAGTTGAGTTCTTCCAGGTGTATTAGATGTTTTTGCAATTTTAGATTCTGTAAAAGCATTAATCAATGAAGATTTACCAACATTTGAACGACCAATAAAAGCAATTTCTGGTTTTGAATCATTTATTCAATCACTAGCACATGCTGCAGATTTAATGAATTTAACATTCATAGATTATTTATTAGCATTTCTTTTAAAAGATGCCATAATTTGTTTTACTTGCTTATCAGTTGGAGTTCTTCCCATTTGCTTGTACATGGAAATTATTTGTTTTTCATTAATTGGAGGGCTATCCTTAATTTCTTTTTTAATTCTCTTGTATGCAAAGTAATAACCTAAAATTGCTCCAATTAAAAGAGCAATTGGAATTCCAAATCCCAGTGACAATCCCAAAGCTAGACCCATAAAAAATTCCTATATTATAAATTTATATTAAATAATTATAATATAAGAAATGCTATTATAATTATTTTAGTTAATGATTTTTTATATAATTTTATATAATAAAATATGCTTGAGTGGCGGAATGGTAGACGCGGTAGACTCAAAATCTACAGATTTTTACAATTGTATGGGTTCAAGTCCCTTCTCAAGCACCAATTAACATAAAAAAACATTGCTTTTTATAGCAATGTTTTTTTTATTTTAAATTTTTAAAAACTTCCAAACCTTTATAAATAGAATTAGAATCTAATTCATTTTCAATTTCAATTAATCGATTATATTTAGCAATTCTTTCACTTCTTGACATTGAACCAGTTTTAATTTGCCCAACACCAAGTCCAACTGCAAGATCAGCAATTGTTGTATCCTCAGTTTCACCAGAACGATGACTTACAACTGCAGTTCATCCTGCGTTATGAGCAATATTAACAGCTTTGATAGTTTCAGTTAAAGTACCAATTTGATTTAGCTTAATTAAAATTGAATTAGATAGTTTTTTTTCAACACCTTCAGCAGCAAGTTTTGGATTAGTACAATATAAATCATCTCCAACAATTTGAATTTTTGAACCAAGTAATTCAACCATTTTAGCAAAACCATTTCAATCATTTTCATCAAGTCCATCTTCAATAGAAATAATTGGATATTTTTCAATGTATTTACTTCATAATTCAATCATTTTTTCTGTAGAAAAAGTTCCTTCTTGTTCAGAAATAATGCCAGCTTTAATTGCTTTTTTTAATTTATATGTTTTAGTTTCTTTATCATAAAATTCACTAGCTGCTGGATCAATTGCGATTACAACATCCTTATCAATTCCAGCAGAATAACCTGCATCTTTAATTGCTTGAATCATATATTCAAAAGCTTCATCAGCATTTTTTAATGTAGGAGCAAATCCACCTTCATCACCCTTATTTGTGTTATAGCCATTATTTTTTAATATTTTTTGTAAAGCATAAAAACATTCAGATGCAATTTGAACAGCACTCTTAATAGATTTAGCTCCAACAGGCATAAACATAAATTCTTGAAAATCGATTGTTCCATCAGCATGCGCACCGCCATTAATAACATTTAACATTGGCACTGGAATAATAAATTTATCATTTTCTTTTCTACCCATTAAGTTTTCAGAAATATATCGATATAGTGGTTTTTCCAAGATACCAGCAGCAGCCTTTGCAGTTGCTAGTGAAACAGCTAAAATAGCATTTGCACCTAATCTTGATTTATTTTGAGTCCCATCTAAGTCAATCATAATTTGATCAATTTCAGATTGTAACAAAGCATCCTTTTCTTTCAAAGCATTTTTAATTTCTGTATTAATATTTTTAACAGCTTTTAAAACACCTTTACCATTATATCTAATTTTATCTCCATCTCTTAATTCAACTGCTTCTTTTTCACCAGTTGAAGCTCCTGATGGAACCATTGCCTTCGCAGTAAATTTTTTAAATAAATGAGTTACTGTAACATCACATGCAATAGTTGGCAGCCCCCTCGAATCTAAAACTTCATATGCATTAATGTTTTTAATAATGATTTTCACAATAATTCTCCTTAATTTGATTTTTATATATCAATTATACTAAAAAAATACTATTTTTTCTTTAATAGTGAACTAGATGTCATTTCACTAGGAATAGAAAGACCCATAAAATCTAATATGGTTGGAGCAATATTTGATAATGAACCTTTCTTCTTCATAAATTCAATTTCCTTTTCAGTAGAAATAAAAGGTACATCATTGGTAGAATGAGCAGTAACAATATTATTCTTAGCATCAATCATATATTCAGCATTACCATGATCAGCAGTGATAAACATTGTTCCATTATTTGTTTCCATAACTAACTTTAATCTACCAATTAAAGTATCAATAACCTCAATTGCTTCAACAGTTTTATCAAAATTTCCAGTATGACCAACCATATCAGGATTTGCAAAATTTAAAATTATTACATCATAATTAGGAATTAAAGGGGCTAGTTGATTGCAAATTTCAAGAGCTGACATACTTGGGGTTAAATCATAAGTTTTCACCTTTGGAGAATCAACTAAAATTCTTTTTGAATTAGAATATGATAATTCCTTACCACCATCAAAAAAGAAAGTAACATGAGCATATTTTTCAGTTTCTGCAATTCTTAATTGGCTCAATCCTGCTTTATTAATAACTTCTCCAAATGTCATAACTATATCATCTGGAGGAAATAAAATTGCACTAGGTTCAATACCTTCATATTTTGTCATTGTTGCAAGAAAAATATTAGAAAGTCTACCTTTTAATTCATAATCATAATAATTTGAACCATAGATTAAATGACACAATTCTCGAGCACGATCAGGTCTAAAATTTGCAAATAATATTGCATCATTATTTTTTAAAAGATCATCTTTATCTTTATAAGCTGGTTCAATAAATTCATCGTTTATATCTTTGTTGTATTGTTCTTCTATGTAATTTAAAATATCATTAAATTTAGCATTTCCCTTGCCAATCATATTGTCATATGCAAGCAATACACGTTCTCATCTTTTATCACGATCCATTGCATAAAATCTTCCAGAAATAGTTGCTATCAAACCATTATATTTCTTTAAAATTTCTTTAATTTTAACAATAGATTTGCTAATAGATTTAGGTGAAACATCTCTTCCATCTCCAAAAATATGCAAAATCGGTTTTAATCCATTTTCTGATACTAATTTAATTATTTCATGAATATGTTTTTCATGTGAGTGTACTCCACCTGGAGATAACAACCCCATAATATGAACACATTTATTATATTTATTTGCATGTTTACAAAGCTTTTTAAAAGCATCTAAATCTTTAAATTCATTATTCATAATTGCATTATTAATTTTAGAAAGACCTGTATAAACAATCCGTCCAGCTCCAATATTTAAATGACCAACCTCAGAATTACCAATTTGTCGATGAGGTAGTCCAACACTTTTACCAGAAGCTTTCAATTTAATAAAAGGATATTCTCCTGACATTAATAAATCTAAATTTGGTGTATTTGCTAATTTAATAGCATTACCTTTTTTAATTTCACTAATTCCAAATCCATCTAAAATAGTTAATAATATTTTTTTATTTTTCATTTTTACTCCATTAATAGTTTTATAAATTTTTCAGGAACCAAACTAGCTCCTCCAACCAATGCTCCATTTATATTTGGCTGATTTAAGTAAACATTTTTGTTTTCATCATTAACACTTCCACCATATAAAATTATAATGTTTTTAGAAATTGTCTCAGAATATAATTTATTTAAATATTTTCTAATATATCCACACATCTCTTCAGCATCAGCAGCTGTTGCAGATATACCAGTGCCAATAGCTCAAATTGGTTCATATGCAATAATTAACTTTCCAACATAATTTTCAGAAACATTATTTAAAGCAGCACTAATTTGGTTTTTAACAATATCAAAATGATTCTTTTTATCTCTCTGAATTTTAGATTCACCAACACATAAAATTGGAACCATTTTATTTTTTAGCATTTCAATGATTTTCAAATTAATAATATCATCAGTTTCATTAAAATACTCTCTTCTTTCCGAATGTCCAATTAAACTACTATTAATATTAATATCTAAAAGTTGAGAATAAGAAATTTCTCCAGTATAAGCTCCAGACTCTTTATAAAAACAATTTTGGGAAGCTATTAAAACATTTTCTTTTTCTTTGAAAGCTGCTTTAACAGTTTCTAGAAAAAGAAAAGGAACGGCAAACCCATAATTATGATCAATTTTGTTTTTTTCTATTAAATTCAAAAAAACTTTTAAATAATTTGTAACATCATTTTTTTTAAAATTTAATTTTCAATTTGCAATTATTAATTTTTTCATTATTTTTTATTCCTAAAATTATTATTAAAAAATACTAAATTAAATATTTTCAATTGTAGTTATTCTTTTCTGTATTATTTTAACATTATTAATAATATTTTTTGAAATGATTGAACCAGCTGCAATGATGCAGTTGCTACCAATGGTAATTGGGGCTATTAAAACAGAATTGCAACCTATTTTAGTGTTAAAACCAATTGTAGTCTCAGAATGCTTTTTATTAAAATAATTAGCAGTAACACATCCAAAGCCAAGCTCAACAGATTCAGCAATTTCAGAATTACCAATAAAGCATTTATGACCTAAATTAACTTTTTTGGAAATAATACTTTTTTTAACTTCACACCCTGGGCCAATAATACTATTTGTCCCAATAGTAGTTTCATCACGAATTAAACACCAAGGTCCTATAATTACATCTGAAGCAATAAAGATTTTGTTTTTTATAATACTTGCAGATTGAATTTGAACATTGTTACCTATTTGAACATCATTTTCAATAATTACTCCGGTTTGAATTGTAACATTATTGCCAATAAAGACATTGTTTTTAATTACAACTGAAGGATAAATTGTTACATTCTCTCCAAAAGTAACATTCTTATCAATATAACAAGTTTCTTTTGCTAAAAATATTATATTCTTCATAAAATCCCCCCTAGATTCTTATTTAAAAAACCCTCTTTATTCTTGATCTTTAATAAAATTATTTTAAAATTAACTACAATAATACTACATATAGAAAAATTAATTAAATTAAAAGATATATAAACAATAAAAATCACTTGCCAATAATTGTCAATAAAACTAAAAGCCTGAAAAGTTTTACTTCTCAATGAAGTAATAGCATCATTTTTTCAATTATACATTGCTTCAATAAAAGATGGGCTATTAATATATTCATAAGAGTATCAATATAATGGTGTTATTAATATTCCATTTAAAAAAGATAAAAAAATAGATATAAATAGAGTAGCAAATATCTCTGGAAGACAAATTAAAAAAATTTTTCGATGGTCATTATCATTGGCATTTTTTTTCTTAATATTATCAAGCACTTTTAAAAAAAATAAATTAAACCAATATAAAATAATTAAATATGACATATTAGATAAAAAACTTGCAAAAAATGCAACAGGACCTCCTGTAAAGGCTGATAAAGAAGAAATAAAGTTAGCAACAACTGCATAATAAAAATTTGTAATTAAAAATATTATTGCAAGAAATACAACAGCAATATTTATTCTTAAATACGTAATTGGGAGAGGAGAAAATCCAAGTGGTGTATCTGAACTTAAAAAACTAAAAATAATACTTATGCTTGTGCAAATTGCAGCTATTGTTATTTTATTGATAATATAAGGATGATTATTTTTATGCTTTTTAAAATATTTATTATTAGAACAATTTGATTCAGCATGATTTATATTCATCAATTATCCTATGTTAAATAATATATATTTATTTTATCTTTTTTAATCTGTTATTAAAAAAATATATTTATTTATATAAATGAATAAAGAAATAATTAAAATAATAAAAAAAATTTATCAGATAAATGATGAAAAAATTTCTGCTGAATCATTGAGTAAAATTAGTAAACAAGTAACAAATAATTTTACATGATTTGATGTTGAAAAAAGTTTGGATAAATCAAATATTAAATATTTGTATATGCCTAATTTAGACCAATTAGAAAGTAAAAAAATTTATCTATCTTATTTTATAAATAAAAATAATAATCATGTCTTAAAATTATTTTATTATGAAAATAAAAAAATAATTTTTGAATCAGATTCAGATTTTAATAATGGAATTAAAATAGATGATTTTAAAGAATTTAACATTGAAAAAATTTGAGAGATTAAAGAAATTGATTGAGAAAAAAAAGCTATTTTTAGTGGTTTAGATAAAATTAAATATCAAATGAATATTATTTTTATTATAGTTGACTTAATTGTAATATTTCTTGTTATTATCAACAGTTTTTATTTCAAAATTGTGCTAGATTTGATTGTTCCTGAAAATAATATTGATCTCCTTGTCAAAGCTTCAATACTATTTTTAATATTTTTTTTAATATCAATTACATTAGAGCAATTAATTTTTTTTGTCAAAAAGAAGCTTTTTAACCAATTTTGAAAGAAATATTATTTTAAATTAATAGATTATATTAATGGATTACAGCTTAAATCTAATAATGATTTAGATTATAACCAATATCGCAATTATATTAATTCTGTAAAAATTGTTTTTAATTTCTTAATATTTTCCATCCCTAACGGGGTTACTGCTTTCATTAATTTCTTTATTATTACAATAATTATTTGTTTTTTAAATCAATACTTTATTTTTATAGAAATAATATTAGCAGGTGGAATTTTATTATTTAATTTTATGAAAATAAAAATTAATTCAATTAATAGTATAAGAAAAATAAGACTAGAAAATGAAATTGAAAATAATTCTAATAAATATTTTCATTTTAAAAAAGGGGAGAATAATCAATTTATTTTTAAAAAATACAAAAATAAATTTTTGTCTTTAATTGACGATTTCCAAAATAATGATGTTGAATGGAACATAAAAATAAAAAAAATTGAACATTTTGATTCAATTTTTAAAAGAATTTTTATTATGTTGTTTACAACTATATTTATTTTCTTAATAATTATCGGGGATTCAAACATCCCGATCTCTACATTGATATTTATAATGACATTAATGACAACATTGCTTAAATCATTTGAAGATATTTTTTTGACTGTAATTGATATTCCACAATATTTATATTTTAAAAAATATTTCAATGATTTCCAAAATTTTTCCCATAAAAATTCTAGTTGCGATATTAAAAAAATTTTTTCTATTGAATATCAAAAATCACTAATAAAAATAGAAGATAATATAATTTTTAAAAATATAAATATTAATTTCAAAAACGGAACTTTAATCTTTGGACAATCAGGAATAGGAAAGACTACACTTGTTAAATCTATCTTAAATAAAAATCTAGGAAATAATATTTATATAAATAATATTGATCAAAATTTTATCTCAGAACAATGACTAAATAATAATGTAGTATATTACACAGGAAAATTTGATGAAAGTATTTTGGAAACACAAGATATTATTTATGGCAATCAAGAATTTACAAGAGAAATCATGCTTTTTATTAAAAAATATAAAATAAATCTAGGTGATTTTAATAGTTTAAGTACTGGACAAAAACAAATAATAAAATTTTTAACATTATTAAATTTTAAAAATAAAATTTTAATTCTAGATGAGCCTTTATCTAATTTAAACACAGAACTAAAATTTAAAATTATAAAGCTTTTTAAAAAAAATCTAATGAAAAATAATTTTCTAATATGGGTCACACATGATCCTCATTTAACTAGGTTATTTGATAATAAGATGGAGTTAAAAAGATGCAAAAATATATAATTTCTTTACTGTTAATTCTTGCCTGTTCTATTTTCTTCTGCTTTGCATTTTTAATTTTTATGCAAATAAATCAATATAGTTCAGGGATGATTTTAAACTATAATAATTATAATTTTCTAACAACTCAAGAAAATAAATTAATTATTAATGAAAAAAAGGAAATAATAGTTAATAAAAAAAATTATTTAGTCACTATCATTACAAAAAGCAAGGAAGATGATTTATATTTTTATGCCATAAATGCCAATGAATATTTTGATACAGGCATTAAGTGTCAAATAAATATGGGAAAAGAATCATTAATTTTATTATTGTTTCATGAAATTATGAATAGCAAATAAAAAATTATGGTTGAATTTTTAATTTTCTTTTTTTATTATATTTTTTTATTGATGTGTGAATAATAGTAGGTAAAAAAGCTGTTGATCCAAATAAAATCAGTATTAAAAGTAATAAAACCCTAGATTTAATGTCATCTGGACTAGCTTTTACACCTCCTTGAGATGTTCCAAGTAAAAATACATTTACAATTGTTACCAAAATTTGAATAGCCAAAACAAAAGATATTGTAATAACTGCAACCCATGCAGTAGGAATAAAATATTTTTTTTGTTCAGTAACAATTTTATTAGTTTTTCTATTAATTAAGCAACCAATTATGGACAAAACAATAAAGAAAAATGCTCATAAAGTGATTCAGTTTGCCATTAAATCAGCAAAGGGGATTAATCCTGTAGATAAATGAAGATCATGACTTCCAAAAGCTGGATAATTAGAAGATGGGTCTTTATATCCATATATTCCAATGAAAACTAAGATGAAATAAACTGGGACAAAAATAGATAAAAAGTAACGTATCCCAATTTTTGGATAATTATTATTTAATTTACTTTTCAATTTGTGAGAAAAAGGAATTTCATCTAATTCAATTAAATTCTCAATTAATCTTGGTGTTCACATTGAATAACTATTTAAAACTCCACAAATACCAAATGAAATTAGGATGTTAACCAGGCCAAATAATCATGATAAATGTTTTGAATTTAATCACTTCCCATAATCAGAAAAAGATCCGCTGCCATTTAATGACATTGAAATTGCAATTGTTAAATATATAACTGTAACAATAACTAATCCTAAAAACAAGGCAATAGGAGTTTTTTTAGGTTCTTTCATTTCTGTTTGTAATCCTGCTGTTACATAAAAACCATCATATGCATAAAAAACAGCTGCCATTGCTAATACAAAACCAAAAAAGGGAGAAAAGGCATCTAAACTCATTGGTCCTTTTTTGGGTCCAGGTTTTACATCTGGAATTATATGAGGCGGGATATAACCAGGTTTGTTGTGTTCAATAGCTATTCAAATAAAACCAATTGTCATTGCCACTAGTATTGGCAAAATTTTTGCAGATGTAATTACATAATTTTGTATATTACCTATTTTTGAAGATCTTCCGGAAACAATCACAAAATAAATTGCAATTAATAATCCAATAAAACTTCATATTAATGAATCATATTTAGTTCCAATTGAAAAAGGAGAGGAATGATCTCCAATAAAAGCTCCAATTCCTTGAGATAGTTGCATCAGAATATAAAAAGGTATGAAAAAATAATTTATAGGTATATAAATAAAAACCATAAAATTTTTTGCTGCTTTATATATAATTGGTTTATTAAAAACCCTGCATCAACCAATAAAAGATAAATTATTCTTAGGACTAGCTCCTGCTATTTCAATTAATGATAAAGCCATACATATAATAGAAATACCTGAAACAAGTCAAACAAGAATAGCTAGAACTAAACTATGCCAAGAACCTGTTAAAACAGATTCAGATTTTAAAAATATTCCAGCACCAATTGTTGAACCAGCAACAATTGTAGTGGCTGAAAAAAAGGAAATTTTATTTTTTTTGGGAGTGTGAGATATATCTTTCTTTAATTCTTCCTGTGACACAACTTCCCCTATATTTTATTTTCTTGAAATCATTATAACATTAACAATCTTATGAATAAAAAATAAAAAATAAGTTTTCTTATTTTTTATTTTTTTATAAAATCTAATTTAATTTTTGATTAATTAATTTATTTTTCCTATTTATATAAATATCTTCAATAATTGTTGGAAAGAAACAAACTCCTGAATATAACAAGAAAACAAGAACTAATGCTCCTCTACCAATCATCTCATCCTTTGAAACTCCATTATTACCTGGAGCTAATCCCATAAAAAAGTCTATGAAGGGTACTAAAATTTGAATTAAGAAGATGAAACCAACAATAATAATTGCTGATATAGCCATGGGAACAAAATATTTTTTTTGATCCGTGTTAATAGTTTTAGTTTTTCTATTTTTTAAACAACCAAAGATAGCTAATGTGATAAATGAAAAGGCAAATAAAGAAGTTCAATTAGCAATCAAATCAGCAAAACTCATTAATCTATCCATGCCAGTACCATATTGACTGTAGAAAGAAGAAGGTATATAAGCAAAGGTTCCAATAATAGAAAATAAAACAACGATTGGAATTGTTAATATTAATGAATACATAATCCCTATTTTTGGATGAGTTGGATTCAACTTATCTTTAAATCTATTTGAAAATGGAACTTCATTTTCAGAAATTAAATCCTCAGTAAATCTAGGAGCTCACATTGCAAACCCATTGATTATCCCTAAAACACCAACAGCAATAAAAATGTTGATAATTCCAAATACTCATAAAGCATTCTTTTGTGCTAATCAAATTCCAAATCCTGAAAAAGAACCTGTACCATTTAAAGACATTGATATAGCTATAATTAAATAAATTACAGTTACAATTATTAAACCAAATAAAAGTGCCATAGGAGTTTTCTTAGGCTCTTTCATTTCAGTTTGTAATCCTGTAGTAACATAAAATCCATCATAAGCAAAGAATATCCCAGAAATTGCTAAAGACATCCCAAACATTGGTGAAAAAGATGAAATTGGAGAAGCAGGGGTAACAGGATCGTGTTTTGGAATACCACCATGAATATTACTTTTATCTCCACCTGTTCCAATATATATAAATCCAATTACACCAGCAATTACTAATGGAATGAATTTTATAAATGTAATCCCTAAATTTTGAATATTTCCAATTTTTGAAGAAAAACCAGAAAATAAAATAAAATAAACAGAAATGATAAGCCCAAGAACCGTTCAAATCAAAGCATCATTATGAGTACCAAAATTAAAAGAATATTGAAAATCATCACCATGACCAGACTTAGCTGCTGCTGTAAATTGATCGTAATGAATGAAAGTTCCTATCCCATCGGAAAGTTGAATCAATACATATAATGGCATAAAAAAATAAGTTAATGGCAAATAGACATAAAACATAAAATTTTTAGATGCTTTGTAAATTGTTCTCCCATTAAATTGTTTACATCAACCAATTAAGGATAAATTGTTATTTACATTTGCACTTGCAACTTCAACTAATGCAAGAGCCATTGCAATTACAGCAAAACCAGCAATTAATCATGCAAAAATTGCCAAACCCAAACTTTCCCAAGAGCCTGATAAGACAGCTTGTGATTTTAAGAATATTCCAGCACCAACCGATGATCCAATAACAATTACCATAGCAGAAAAAAAAGATATTTTCTTATTTTTTGGAGCATTAGCAATTGATTTTTCCTCAGCTGAGGACATAATATTATTTGTCATTATTTTAATTCCTTTAAACTTATTTTATGCAACAATTCTAGTTCCAGATTTGCCACCAATTGCTAATTCAACTTTTAATAAATCAGCAATTATTGCTTCACATCCAGGTTTTGACTTAACAAACTTAATTGCAGCTTGAACTTTTGGAAGCATACTTCCCTTTGAAAATTGATTTTCATCAATATATTTTTCAAGTTCTTTAACAGAAACAACTTCCAATTTTTTTTGATTAGGTTTGTTAAAATTAATATATATATAGTCAACACTTGTTAAAATTAATAATGTGTCAGCATCAACTTTTTCAGCAATTTTTGAAAGAGCAAAATCTTTATCAATAACAGCATCTACTGTTTTATATTCATTATTATCAAATATTGTTGGAATCCCACCTCCACCACCTAAAATAACAATGGCTTTTTCATTAATATTTTTTTTGAATGTTTCTATTCCTAAAAAATCTAATGGTTCTGGGGAAGCAACAACTTTTCGATACCCTCTGCCAGAATCTTCAATAATGATACTACCAGGATTAGATATTTCAGCTTCCTGCTTTGAAGTATAGAAAGGACCAATTGGCTTTGTTGGATTTTTAAATGATGGACAGTTTTTATCAACAATAGTTTGAGTTAAAAAATAGACAACATCTTTTTTTGTATTTATTTTGATTAGTTCATTCTTAATTGCATTTAATAAATGAATGCCAATGTATCCTTGAGACATAGCTCCAGATTCAGCAAGCATAACATCTGCTGTTTTAGGATTATTAATTTTTGCATCTTTAAATGAATTAAATATCATTCCAACTTGAGGGCCATTACCATGACCTATTATAATATCATTACCCATTTGAATAAGATTTGCTATTTTCTTTGCAGGAACCTTTACAAGTTCTTTCTGTTCGCTTGGACAATTACCTAACGCATTACCTCCAAGAGCAATAACAATTCTTTTTGACATAAAATTAATAACCAATCATAGCTAACATGATAGCTTTAATAGAATGCATTCTATTTTCTGCTTGATCAAAAGCTTTATTATGTTTAGATTGAAATACTTCATCAGTAACTTCAATAGCTCCAGAAGCAACTTCTGGGTATTTTTTACCAAATTGAGTACTAACTTTTTCTGAAAATTCAGTATGGTTATCATGAAAAGCTGGTAAACAGTGAAGAAAAATTACATCTTTCTTTGCTGCTTTAATCATTTTCATATCAACTTGATAATCTTTTAAATCACCAATTCTTTTATCAAATAGCGCAAAATCTTCACCAAGGCCAACTCAAACATCTGTGTAAATTACATCTGCATCTTTTGATCCACTAATTTTATCATCACTAAAAGTCAAAGATCCACCATTAACAGCAAATAATTTTTCACATGCTTTTAAAACAGCTGGTCTCATTCCTTTTTGATATTCTTTTGGACCAATTAATGTAACATGCATTCCAACAAATGCAGCTCCTATTAAAATAGAATGTCCCATATTATTTTTTATATCACCAATGAAAACAATTTTTTTGTTTTTTAAACTTCCTAAATGTTCTTTAATAGTCATATAATCAGCAATAATTTGTGTTGGATGCTCATCATCAGTTAACCCATTAAAAACTGGTACCCCTGAATATTTTACAAGTGCATCGACATCAGATTGTTTAAAACCTCTGAATTCAATTCCATCATAAAATCTCCCAAGAACTTTTGCAGTATCTTCAATAGATTCTTTTTTACCAAAATTTGACCCTTGTGGTCCAATGTAAGTTACCCCTGCACCTAAATCAGCTGAAGCTACTTCAAAAGAACAACGAGTTCTAGTAGAATCTTTTTGAAACAAAACTGCAATATTCTTTCCTGTAAATGGACGATTATTAACATGTGCTCCTGTATATTTTTCTTTTTTAAGATTAAGTGATAAGTTGATTAAATAATGAACTTCATCAGTTGTGAAGTTTAGAAGTGAATCTAAGCTTCTTCCTTTTAAATTTACTGGCATAAATATATTTCCTTTTTTTATTATTTTTTATTTTATTTTTTTCAATTTATTGGTTCTCTAAGAAGAGGCATAGACATACATCTTGCAGAACCCATACCAAGTGATAATTGGTTCCCTTTAAAAGATAATACTGTAACACCAGCATCTTTTAAAGCTTTTTCTGTTTTGCTATTACGGTCATAACCTACTACTAAACCTGGTTTAATAGCAAGATAATTAGTTGCATCAAAATTAGTTTCAATATCAATATCTAATTGAGTTGCATTTTTTCCAGAAACTGGAATTAATATTGCTTTTTGTTTAATAACAATTGCTAATAATTCTTCTAAAGAGATATTTAATTCTTTTTTAATAATCTCTTTTTCATCTAGAAAAATCTCCCATATCTTTAATTCTTTCAACATATTTGGAGAATAAAGAAATTTATTATAATCAATCATAGTTAACCATGTATCTAAATGCATTAAATTTGGAAATTTTGGAACATTAATTGCAAAGATTCTTTTGAATTTTGAATTATTCTTCTTTAAAGTAAGAGCTATTTTCTCAATAGACTCAAGCTCGGTTCTTTCAGAAACCCCAATTACTAAATTTTCATCATTATAAACAAAGATATCTCCACCTTCAATAGAAGTTGAACTATTTCTTGAAGTAAATTTCTCAACATTTTTATATTCTGGATGAACATTAAATATAAAATGATAGAATAGCGTTTCTCTTTGCCTTGTTTTATATTTCATCTTATGAATGGTTACCCCATTGCCTACAGAAGCAAATGGATCTCTTGTAAAGAATAAATTGGGCAAAGGATGAACAATTAATTCATCTTTTGATTTTACCCCAATACTACTTGAAAAAAAACCAGACATCATCAATTCAATCATATTTTTAGTTGTTTTTTGACCTAAAATATGATCTTTAATTTTTTTTCTTAATTGATCAGAATCAATTGAGGGTTCAACTTCATCTAATCACTGATTTAAAAATTCATCTTTTTCTTTTGGAGAAGCAAAATCATATGTTTCACTAACTAAATTCACTAATTGAATCACTTCTACACCATTATCTTTTAAAATTTGAACAAATTTTTTATGTTCTTCAATAGCAGTGTTTGGCTCAAGCACATTAGAAAACAATAATTCATCTAGTTTAAAAGGTGAAATATATTCTATTTCTTTTCCAGGAGTATGAACTAAAACTTTTTTCAAAACCCCTATTTCGCTAAATACATTAATCATTTGAAAACCTTTTTTTACTATAAATAGACAAAACAACAATTTTGAATATTTACACACTTATTATAGTCTTTTATTTATAAATATAAATATTTATTAAATATTATTAAAATAATTAAAAATTTTACTTGCAATTTTCTTGCCAACTATTTGTTCAATCTCTGTTAATGAAGCTAGTTTAATTTCATCGATAGTTGAAAAATAATTAAATATCTTTTTAATTGATAATTCTCCAACTCCCTTTATATCTAATAATTCACTATGATAAATTTTTTTTGATTGCTTATTTCTTAGATTCCCAATAGCAAATCGATGAACTTCATCTTGCATATTAGAAAGCAAATAATAAAGACTAGTTTGTTTATTTATATTTATTTTTGTCCCATCTTTCAAAATAATAGCCTCTGTATGATGCCTTGAATTTTTAACAAGTCCAATTACGTTAATAATCAAAGAAAGATTATGATTATTAATTGCTTGATATGCTGAATTTACTTGCATAATACCACCGTCTACAATAATTAAATTTGGAATAATATCACTATTATTTTTATAAATTGAATCAAGCCTTCTCGAAATTACCTCGTAAATATATGCAACATCAGATTTTGAATCAGTATTTTTTATATTATACTTTCGATATAATTCTTTTCTTTTTTCACCATTAATATATGCAACCTTCACACCTAAAGGGTTTTCATTATAAAAATGTGAATTATCATAGATTTCAATCAAATTTAAGTTATCAATTTTTAATATTTTCTTTAGTTCTTCAAAAGATTCTTCAGTTCTTTGAAATTTATCTAAAAGTTTCAAGGATTCATTTTTCCAACTTTCTTTTGAATTTTCAATGGCTAATTTGACAATTTGACTGTATTTATTATTATTAGAAATTAATAATTTTATTTTCAAAATACTCAAAATATCTTGATTGATTATAACAGCTGACATTAATTTTTTTGATTTAAAATTTTTATCTATGTAATATTGATAAATAAATCTTTCAAGATTTTCCTGAATTAATTCCTCTCCTGAAAAATCAGTTTGTAAAAATTTTGAAATTAAATTATTATCTTTATATTCAAATATAGAAAAGGTAATAATATTGTCTTTATAAAAAAAACTAAATACATCAAATTCATTTTGATCTACAATTAACATTTTTGGGATTTCTTTTATCAAATTTATTATTCCCAATGTTTCATTTGCCTTTTCATATTCTAAGTTTTGAGAAAACTTCTTTTCCTTCTTAATTAATTTTTTGTAAAAATCAGTTTTCTTCCCTTTAAATAACATTTCAATTTCATTAATATAGTATTTATAAATTGATAAATCATATTGATTAATGCATGGAGCAAGACATTGTCCTAAATCATAAAAAATACATTTTTGTTTTGGAATAAATTTACATTTTCTAAAAAGAAAATTGTGATTTATCAAATCCATCAATGCTCTTTTCTTAAAAGAGTCTGTTATAATTGGACCAATTTTCAATAATACTTTATTAGAAGGAAAATTTCTAGATAAAACAACCCTCGGATGCTTTTCATTTGTAATATATAAAAATTGATGATTTAACTGTTCTTTAAGTAGGATATTGTATTTTGGTTGGTATTTATTTATTAAATTAGCCTCCATTATAAGAGATTCTACTTCTGAATTTGTAATAATGAAATCAAAATCTACCGCTTTACTAATCATCATTGTAGTTTTTGGATCCTTATTTTCAAGCATATATTGTTTTAATCTTTTTTGAAGATTTTTGGCTTTACCAATGTAAATAATTTTACCAGTATAATCTTTCCAAAAATAACAACCTGGTTTTTTTGGTGATTGCTTTATCTTATTTATAATTTGATTTTTAATAGCTTCCATTATAAACTCTTTCAAAAGAAACATATAGAACTCTAGGATCATCATTATGAGGATTTAAAAATATTTTTCTAGAATAAGCAAATAATTCAAGACCATCATTAGTAAGTTTGTATCAAACTATTTCATTATAGGGGATGCTGAAGACTACAGCTTCCTTTGAAAATACAATTCTTTTACTAGTGATAAAAACATCTCCCATATCATTTACTCTATCAGATATGCAATTGACATTATTTAGAATATAAAATATTTCTTCTTTTTGATTAAATTCTGAAAAAACAGGGAAATCAACAACTAGATTTTTCAAATTTCTTTTAGCATTAAAAATAATTTCCTTAAACAAACTAATATATTCTTTTTCAATTCCAAATAAATGTTCTTCTAATTTAAATTTTCTAATTATTCTGACCAATTTTTTTATGTATTTATCACTATATTCTTCATGTTCCATCGCCCATAATTTGATTAATAAAAATACATATCTTTCATAAAAAAAATAGTTCTCTGAATTAAATAGTTTCTTTTTAATTCAAAAAAAATTTGTTAAATTTTTATAATTCAAAAATGGCTTAATTTTTTCTACATATTCCAGAAAACCATTTTCTTTGCTTTTTCTTTCAAATAATAGATTTTGATTTAAATTCATATTTATATTATATTAATACCATTAAAATTAAAAAAAAGAATAAAACTTTATTCTTTTACTTCAACTTGAACGAACTGAATGACTCTTTCATACAAAGAGTATCCATTTCTAATAATTTTAGAAATACAACCAACTTCTACACCATCTAATTTTGAAGTTGCGACACCTTCCATGAATTTTTCATTAAAGGGATCCCCTATTTTTACTTTTATTTCTCTAATTCCCATACTAATTAATAATTCTTCTAGCATTCTTGAAATCATTCTAAATCCGAGTAAATAATTATTAAGTTTTAAATCATCAACATCTTGGGAAACAGCACTTTTTAGTTGCTGAGTAATATTAATCAAATCTAAAGCCTGATTTTCTATTGCATATTTTTTAGCAATTTTTGTTTCAGCATCCAATTGTCTTTTTATTTCTTCTACCTTACGATTCACTTCTTCTTGAGCAAGTTTACTTTTCCGAATTAGCTCATCTTTAAAAAAAATTGATAATTCATTTTTTTCCTTTTCTAAATTTTCAATTCTTTTTTGATTATCAAGGTTTTTTTCTTTTTCAAGTTTTAATTCATTTTCTAAAATAGAAATTTGAGGATTTACTGTATTTTCCTCATTTATTTTATTTTTAGTTTCTTTTGACATTTCATTTCTCCTTATTTATGATTAATTTCATTTAAAGCATCTTTTATGTATTTATCTTGAACTCTATTTGTTTGAGGAACAAATTTAGCTAAAATTTCTAATTGAGATTTTGAATAATCATGTGGTTTAGTATAATTAACAATTAAAATTAAATCACCAATTCTAGCACTTCCAACACCTGCCCTAATTCCTTTATTTTTAACTGTTATATGAGAGCCATTCTCAGTTCCAGCAGGAATAATTATTTCTTCTTCACCATAAGGAGTTACAATTTTAACAGGCCCTCCAACAATGGCTCTTAATGGATCAACATTCAAGACTGCAAAAACATGTGTTGAATTTCTCTTAAATGTTTTGGAAGGGGTTACATATATTGTAATATACAAATCTCCTTTGTGACTTTTTGATTCATTACCCTTAGAAGGAACTCTTAAAATTTCCTCGTTTTTAATTCCAGGAATTACATCAAATTCAAATTTTCTAACATCTTGAACAAATTTTTTACCGTGACAATCTACACATTTATGTATAATCGATTCACCTTCCCCATGACAAGATGGACAGACTGATTCAGAAGTTATTGTGCCAAATAAAGGAATTTTCTGAGCAATTGTTACAACGCCTCTTCCATTACATTTAACACATTTTGATACAGAATTCGATTTTAATGGATTAACTCCAGAACCAGAACACTTTAGACAACTTTTATTGTATTTATATGAAAAAACTTCCTTGCCACCTTTTATTACTTTAACAAAGGGAACTTCAATTTCAACATGAATATCTAAATTTGATTCATTTGAATGTCTAGAGCTTCTTTTGCTAGAACCACCAAAAAAACTAGAAAAAATATCATCAAAACCACCTGATGAACTACTAGAAGATCCTGTAAATTTACTAAATATATCTTCAAAACCAGAGAATCCATTAAATCCTCCTTGACCTCCAGAAAAATTACCATTAGCAGCTTCTGCACCAAATTGGTCATATGTTTTTCTTTTATTTTCATCATTTAACACTTCATATGCTTGGTTAATTTTTTTAAATTCTTCTTCTGCATTACTAGATTTATTTCTATCAGGATGAAACTCCATTGCTTTTTTTCTAAAAGCTTTCTTAATTTCTTGTTGAGTAGCATTTTTTTCCACTCCTAAAATTTTATAATAGTCACTATTAGCCATTTTTTCTCCTTTCAAGTAACAGTTAAATATTTAATCGTAATAATATTATCACACTAAATGCTCAAGTGCTAATTTTTATTTGATATTCCTATTTTACAAAAAAAATATTCCTAAATCTAATAAATTTTTGATCATTAATTTTAGGCTTTATATTCAATAATTTGTACAATAGCAATATAGATAGAAATTCATATATAATTAATTTATAAAAATCTAAACCAGTAAATTTAATATATATATTAATAGAATTAAAGAAATTTAAAATTATTGTTTCTTGCAAAAATAATAATTTATAAATAAAATCAATTGAAAATAATGGCCAGAAAAAATATGTTAATAGAAAATTGAATTCAAATATGTAAAAATAAAAATAAGAAATGAAAAAAGTTCAAAAAGAAAATATATGAGATAAATTTCCAATTATTGGTCATATCAATAGATTTATAATTGTAGTAAGAACAAACATCTTAAGATATTTGTTTTTTAATTGCAATAAACTAAAAATGAATATTCCTCATCTTGCTATTAATGATAATTGAAAGCTTATATTATTAATTGCATGTGGAAAAAAAATTAAAATAATAATAGCTGATAAACTAATTTTTTCATGATAGTCTTTTATTCTAAAAAAACTGAAAGAAAATACATTTGTGAAAACACTTATTAAAATTGAATAATTAAAATTTTGATACCATAACAATGTTGTAGAAATAAAAATAAACAAAAAAAATTTAACTATTTTATTTTTTCTAAATATTTTTTTATTTAAATTAAATAATAAATTAAAATGAATCCCACTAACTACTACCAAATGGGCAAGCGAAAGTTCATTCAGTAATTTAAAAAATAATTTTCCTTTGCTTATTTTTTGATTAAATAGTATTAATAATATAAAAGATTTAGAATCTTTAGAATAGTGATTGCTAATAAAATTAATAATAATATTATTTAAATGCAAATTAATTTTTGATGAACTATTAAAAATAAAAAATATATTAGAGATCACTACTATAACTAATATTACAATTTTAGTTTTATAATTGGGATTAATTATTATTAATATTAATACATTAATTATGCTAATTAAAATTGCTAGTATTAGCATTTTAGAAAAAAAAATAATACTACTTATTAAAAAAATTAATATACAAACATTGCTTATATTAAATGGTCTTTTATATTTATTTATATTAAATTTTTTCAATTTTTAAATTAACTTTTTCAAAAACTGGTACTGTTGAATTTTCAAAATAAATATATTGCTTTATACCAGCAATTTTTAATATCATTTCTCCCTTTATTTTAATTTGTTGACATTTTTCAAATATGAATGTTCCAATATTACTAGATGTTGCATCAAAATCGTTTTTTGATGGATCGTAATAATAAACTAATTTATTTTTAAAATAAATATTTTTACCAATTAATTTTTGACTAAATCCAGAATCAGATTTATAAACATATTCAGAAACATCATTATTTTTACTTTTTGTTATTATATAATTCAAATAATCTAATTCTATTGTGATAGATTCATCAAGACTAAATTCTAATATATTATCAATTGAATGATTTTTTTTAAAATCTGGATAGTTTACATTTATTTTTTTATAGTAATATTTCTTTTTATCAACTTCCTTAATTAATTGATTATTCAAATTAAAAGAGTCTATTACAATTTTATTCATTATATTGATAGTTTTATTTTCTACTAAATTAAATGAATTACAAAAAGTAAAAGCTGATGAAAAAACATTTTCCTTGATATCCACTATTAATTTTTGATAATCTTCATTTGAATAAAAATAATCAATATTTCCTTGCCATACATTATCATTCAAATCTAGACTAAAATTAATATTAACATTATCATTCATATTGCTATTGAATAATTTACTATCACTAATATCAATTGATAGATTAATTGGTACTTCTCATAATTTATCACCGTAATTTTTTTTTCAAACTGCTGATGCAACTTGTTGATGAATTGGAATCTTACTAATTGATTGATCTCCTATTGTGACATTTAAAAATGTAGTTCCATCATCAAAACTCATTCAAGCATCAAAACAAAATAAACCAATAATTTTTAAAAATTTTCCATTTTCAAAGTCAATCGTTCCTTTAAACCCAACGGGACGATAAAAATATTGATCACTAGCATCTAACATATTTTTTTCAATTAATGTAATTAGTCTGCTATCTTTTTGATGATTAAAATTATTATGTTGACAAACAATAGCCATATTGTTCCTTTTTTTTCTACTTATAATAAATAATAAAATATCCTTTTAGATTAAAAAAAGTAAGCATATTTGCTTACTTTTATAAAATATTAAATTCTTTTAAATACCTTTTTAATTCTGAATTAAATAAAGAAAAAGTATTATTCTTGTAAACATCTTCTGAATTAACTCATGATTTTAAAATTTTCTTTTCCAGTGACTTTAAATTATCATCAAAAATATTGGTTAAAGATAAAATTTGATAATTATAATTATAATTATTTTCAAGCTCTAGTATGATATCCATACATTTAGTTATTGGAATATCGGAAATAATAAAGGAACCATCAGAAACTTCCAATATAATCAAATCTGTTTCCCTTGCTATATCCTTAATTTTGATTTTTCTCTCTTCTAAATTATCTAAATCAAAATAAGTAAAAATTATTTTAATTGAAATAATTCTCTGAGTTCTAATTAATTTAATGGCTTCAGAATAATTATCAATTACTAATGTTTTTTCAATAGTTTTGGCAAATTGAGTATGTGCTAAATTTTTGTCAGAAGTAAATATAAAAGATTTTTTCTCACCTTGAAATATGATTGTGTCAAAATTAATTGCACATTGTCTAAATATTCGCAAAATATTATCATTTTTTAAATTCGCCATATAAATAATTTCTTTTTTTTCATAACTATAAATTAATCCACCACAACGAGAAATAATATAAGAGTTGTGTGCTTTTATGTTTTTTAAAAAATGTAAAGATTTATTCATTCCAGAATCTACTGCAAAAATTAATGAATATTTATTTGCCAATAATTTAATAATTTCATAAAATGGTTTGATTGAATTTGCATTAAACTCTAAAATACCACTAATTGATAGTGTTACTAATAAAAAGGGGTTTTTTTTATTAATCTCTTTTATTATACTCATTAAGTTCTCTCTGTCACTGATTTAATTTGCTAATGTTACGTTTAGAACAATTACCCATTACAAATCAATTGACATCTTTTTTTACTAAATGCATATTTAAATTATTAATGCCACCATCTATTTGAATAATAGTATTTTCTGGTAAGATATTCCGTAAATCTCTAGCTTTTCTAACTGATTCAGAAATGAATGATTGCCCTCCTTGTCCTGGCTCCACAGACATTAAAGTAACTAAATCAACTTTCTTGAATATTTCAATATATTTAGAAAAAATTGTTTCTGGTTTTAGTGCAATCCCTGCTAAAATATTTTTATTCCTAATTTTTTTTAATATTTTTAATGAATCATTTTCATTAATTGCTTCAATGTGAAAAGTTAATGATTTAATTGGGTAATTAATAAATTTTTCAACATATTCATTAACATTAATAACCATTAAATGAACAGTTATATCAAAACCAAAACTTTTGATTAAATCAATAAACTCACCTTCGAATGCTCTATTTTTAACAAAAAATCCATCCATTACATCATAATGGATTGAAGTAATTCCTTGTTGTTTTAGAAGTGATAACTCATTTTTTAAAATTTCTTGATCGCGACTGTACGCTAATAAAGATGCCTCGATAATTTTCATTTTATTCTCTTTCATATATAATAATTGGCTCAATAGAAATTGGTTTATTATTTTTAAATTCAAGTAACACTGAATTAAATTGATAATTGCCAGAAATAGTTTCTAATTTAAACCTTTCCTTTTCTCCTTTAAAAACACTAATAATATCTTCTGGCTTAGCACCAATTACTCCATCCTGATTCCCAGTCATTCCAACATCAGTGATATATGCAGTTTCATCTCTTATTTTATAATCATTTGTAGCAACATGAGTATGTGTCCCCAGAATTGCAGATACCCTTCCTTTAAAATTTAAAAAAAAAGCATTTGATTCACTAGTGGTTTCACAATGAAAATCAATGATGTGCAAATCAGTAGATTCTACCTGATTTAAAAGTTCTTCCAATGTTTGGAAAGGATTTGTTTGATAATCATGAAAATGAACTGAACTACCAATTAAATTAGTTATTCTAATAGATTTACCATTAACATTGACAACTCTAGTACCTTTTCCATACTGAGAAATTTTTTCTTTTGCATTAAGATTTAATGGTCGAATAATATCTTTATTTTTAAGAATCTCAGCAATTTCATTTTTGTGGAATCATGTATGATTGCCCATTGTTAAAAAATCTATTCCACATACTTTCAAATATTCATAATCAGTTTTTATCAATCCTCTTCCAAAGGAAGTATTTTCTCCATTTGCAATAACAAAATCAATTGCATATTTTTTCCTTAATTCTAAAACATTTTTAGCAATAGCAATTTTGCCATCATCGCCACTAATGTCACCAATAAATAAAATCTTCATTATAATTCACCTGCTGCATTGGGTTTAATTGGCAGTCCGGGCATTAAAAATATTTTGCTAGATATTAAAATTATCAATTTTGAAAAATAATTAATATTTATATCTGTAATGTAAAATGTATCATTATTTAATTTATTACCAATAATTGATGTTTGATCTTTTGCAATACAAATCATAAATTCATCTTCCCCATTTTTTAAATTAGCAATCTTTTCTATAACATTATTTTCAATCTGAAGTTTTTTTGCACCATAAATATTTTTAGTTATTTTATCAATTTTTGTCATAATTGGATCTTTTAAAGAATATGTAAATTGTGGCAAAGGAGTTTTATTTGAAATATTTTCATTAATAAAATTAAATAGTAATTTACTTTCGGAAGTATTAGGGCCTGTTGATCATAAGTTAGATACTATAACTTTTATCTTTTCAATTTTACATTTTTCTAAAAATTCCTTAACCTGTATATCTTGATCGTTAATGAATTTATTTAAAATAACAATTGCATTAACATTAAATGTATTAGCAATTAATAAATGTTTTTTTAAGTGTTCAATCCCTTTATCAATTAAGCCATCACCATGAATAATAATAGATTGTAAACTTATTGCATAAATAATCAAGTTAGGGTATAAACCAGCTTTTCTACACTTAATATTTATAAATTTTTCCAATCCTAAATCTGAACCAAATCCACATTCTGTAAAAACATATTCAGCTCTAGATAAAGCCATTTTTGTAGCAATTATTGTATTACATCCATGAGCAATATTAGCAAATGGACCTCCATGCATTAGAATTTCAGAACCATATTTACTTTTAACAATATTTGGGTAGAAAACATTTTTCAAAATTTTTGTAATAGTTTTACTCAACTTTAAATCATCAACAGTAATTGGTTTATTATCATAACTAAAAGCAACAATTGCTTTTTTACATATTGTTTCAAATTCATCTGGGCTATTTACTAAAGCAAAGGCTGCCATTAAACTAGAAGCTGCTGTAATTTGAAAAGATTCATTTCTTTGAACTTTATCAGATATTTGATATTTGATTTCTCTCAATGATCGATCATTTAAATCAACACATCGATGCAAAAGGATCCTTTTAGGATCAATTTTCAATTCTGTGTTATAAAAAATATGGTTTTCAATAATAGTTACAATTAAATTATTCACAAGGGAAATTTTTTCAAAATCACCAGTTAGACCTAAATTTATTTCAAGGTCATTAATTAATTGACATTCTCCACTTCCAGTAGCTCCTCCTTTCCTGCCTAAAAAAGGACCAATTGATGGTTGTCGTAAACAACCAATTGCTTTTTTTTGGTAATTATTAAACAAATCATTTAATCCAATTAAAGTTGTGGTTTTTCCTTCACCACCACCAGTTGGATTGATTGAAGTTACTACAATTAATTTCCCTTTTAATTCAAACTCAAAATCTGTGATAATTTTTTCAAAGTCACCATATGACTTATTTTCATATTTCATTATTAATCCTTTTCATTTTCTCAATTATAATTTGTATAAACAGCTTGAATATCATCATCTTCATCACATTGTTCTAAAAAACGAATTAATTTTTCTCTTTGTTCAATGGTCAAATCAATTGAATTTAATGGAATATAATTGAGTTCAGCTTCTATTATTCCAAAATTATTTTTCTTTAAATATTCTAAAACTTGATAATAATCATTTTCAAGAGCAATAATTCTAAAATAGTCATCAGTCTCAGATAAATCATTAATGTTAAAATCAATAATTTTTTCAAAAAAATTATCCAAAGAAAAACTTTCTTTTTTAACTAAAATAATTCCTTTGTATTCAAAAACTGTTTTTGCAGTGTTTGATTTTGATAAATTTCCTGGTAATTTATTCAAAAAACCTCTGATTGAGGATAATGTTCGATTATTATTATCAGTTAAAATTTTTAAAATTATAGCAAGTCCATTAGGTCCATAGGCTTCATACTCAATTTCTTCAATGTTAACATCATCTTTTTGTCCATTAATATTTTTATGAATTGACTCCCTTGATAAATTATGCCTTAGTGCTTTATCAATTGCAGCCTTTAATCTAGGATTTGCTTCAGGATTTGGGCCACCTTCTTTTGAGGCTACCTTAATTTCGCGAGCTATTTTCATCCATAATTTTGCTTGTTGTTGCTGTTGTTTAACTATTCCACCAACAATCAAATGTTTTCTTGGCATAACATTAAATCCTTTTTGTTGAATATTTTTTTTCAAGCCAATTGTATTTTTTTAATAAGTAATTAACTGCTTCAAAATATTTATTATTATTATAAAAATCAAAAGCATTTTTCATAAATTCATTATACTCAGTTTTATCATAAAATTGATTAAAATGGATTGCTAATTTTTTCATATAAGAAATCATTTTTTCATCGTTATGAATAATTGCATTAATCTCAATTATTTTATAGGAAATTTCAACAATTTTATCATTAAGATGGTCTTCTTTTTCAACATCATTTAAAGCATGTACTACTTGATTTTCTAAATCATCTAATTCACTTAATAATTCAATTGGATCGTATGGAATTCTGTAGGCATTTTTTAAATTAACAATTTTTGATTGAATGTTGACAAGAACTATTTTATAAGAATTTATTGAGGTTATCATTAAATAATAAGTATTGGAAATATTAGTAAATTTTTGGTTTAATCGATCAACTAATTTATTGAAAATAATAATATTACTAATTATAATTCTAATTTTATTGACATAATCAATTATTCCACATTTCTGGAAACCTTTTTCATCTTCAAGAATATATTCATCATTAATTAATTTTTTTCTAACAAAATTAATTTTAGAGATTTTATCTTCAAAATATTGACTAATATTTTTATTATCACATTCAACAGTTTTAATTATTAAATCAAATACTTTATCAATTGAATCAGCATTTAATTTAATAAATCCAATTCAATTTCTCAAGACTTTAATAGCATTTTCTTGGAAATAGTTAGTAGAAAGATTATAATTAATACTTTGATTTATCTTTTTTAAAATACTTAATGAATCATTAATTAATTTTTTTTTATTGTCAACATCAAAATCAACTTGCTCATCATTAAGTTCTTGATAATAATTCTTTAATTTTAAAAATAATTTTTCAATCTCATGCAAATCCCTTCTGGAATGAATATTATTTTGTTCTTTTAATAATAATAAATCCATACTATCAATTTTATTTTTTAAATAAACTTTAGCAATTAAAATTAGATTAACAGTTTTTAAATAATTTATTAGTTTTTTTGTAGCAATATTAATATTATCAAATGCATTACAAATAACATTTATATCATTTTTCATTTTATTTTCTTCAATTATAATTAATATTTGACTAATTTCATAAATTAGCTTGTTTACCTTGGCTCCATGATGATCAATTGATAGTCGGTCTTCAAAGTTTCTAATAATATTTTTTATAATTTTTTGATGAAAAACAGCAATTTTGGAAACAATAAAAAAACTTTTTGATGCATCATATACAATCAAATCATGTTTGTATAAAGCATTTTCAATAATTTCAAAATTTTGATTAATTATTTTTTGTGCTTTATTTGCTTTACTAAAATTAAAACGTCTATTCAAACCAGATAAAATATAGATATCTTTTTCAATAATACTCAATGATAATTGATATTGTTCTTTAAAAGTCAATGAATAACCACAAATGGGATCAATTTGAGGATCATGTTCAGCTAAAGCAACAATCAGTTTTTGTCGACAATCAAAATCTACTGATTTTGCTAAATTAAAACGTTTTTTTAATTCTATCTCTCTTTTTTTTGCAAAATAATAATAAATGACTAAAAATATATAAATTAATCCAAGTGCTACTGCTGTAGAAAAAAATATATATCCCAAATAATTCATTTATATCCCTTTCGCTAAATAACTATATTATAAGTTAAATCATAATTAATATTTTCAGGAACAAAAATTTCTAATTTAAAAGCTCCTTCAATCAAAACTATAGCAATTCCTGAAACAAAAAGATTATATCTTTTAGAAAAATCTAATTTTTCTTCTTTTTTTATAAAAATACTTGCTTTATTATATGAAATTGCATCATAATTATTATTATTGATAATATTATCAATGTCTTTAACTTTAGAACGGTGAATCTTAAACCCATGTTTAGTAAAAAACTTAACTGTACACAATTGTTCTTTATCATGATAAATTATAAAACTAAAAAGTTTATCAATAAAAAACATTTGTTCTGAATCAATAATTTGAAAGGTTTTAATTTGCCCTTTGTGATTAATTATTTTCCGATAATTATCAGCATTAATATTATTCAAAATATTTCCTAAATTAGGATAACCAGGGGTGTCAATAATATCTGTTTTTTTAATTTTAATTTTTGAATAACTCAAAGTTGTGTTCTTATGACAGCTAACAGTTAATTGACGATCAATCTTATTAAATTTTAGTAGTGCATTAATTAATGTTGATTTACCAACATTTGTTTTACCAATAAAATAAATTTTTTTCTTTAAATCATAAGCCTGATTAATATAATCATTTATTGCCCTAATTCCTTTTTTTTCAATTCCATCATAAAGTAAAATATCAATCGGGAAATAGCCATTTTTATTAAAAAAATTACTTAATCTCTGAATTAAAAATTTTTGATTAATTGATTTTGGCAAAACTGCTAAATGATTGATTACAAAGACATAATTTTCATATTTTTTAACATTTTCAATTAAACTATTTCTAATATCAAATAAGTCTATCACAAGTATTAAAAGATTTTTTTGAGGATCAAAAATTTCAAGCTGCTTTTCAATAAAATCATTGCTAGCAAATTTTGTCATTTCTCCATAATTTGTTAATTTAAAACATCTCATGCATAATTTTTTTTCTTTACTATTTTCTGGTATATAACCCAAATCTTCCTTATTTTTAGATAATCAATTTGCACAACCTGCGCATTTCCGTTTATATGGATCCATTTTTTCCTTTTATAATTTTATAAATTAAGATAATTTTAGATTATTATAACACATTGATTATTGGCAATTGCTATAGAAAAACATAATTTCATATTATTTCCTAATTAATCTTATTTTTGATTTAATCAATATGATTGCCTTTCAAATTATAATTAAGTCATAATTAGTAATATCTGATTGAATTTCTTCTTTGTTTAATTGATTAAGATAATGTTCAATGCCATTAATAATATAAAAATTAGGATTTAATGAATGATTAAAAAAATCAATACATAATTGATTTAAATAAAAAAGCTCCTTTTTTTGATTTTCAAATATATAAAATATATGACCTTTTGATGAGTAAATAAACCTTCTAAGACAATCAATTAAATTATGAAGATAAATCTCATTATGATAAGAAATTTCTGAATTGGCAAAATCTATTTCTCAATTTTCAATAATTTTATTTTGTTCTGTTGATATTAAAGAAAATTTTTTAATTAATAATTGTTTCTTGTTAGAAACATCATTTCTAATTTCTTTTTCTATCTTAAATAAGATGTATTTAGCTTGCTTTTTTTTGTTAAATAATAGATCAAAATTATTACTATTAGTGTTATATTCAAAAATATATTCAATAACTTTATTATTGCCAATCATCTTTCATTTTTTAAAAATTGAATACATTAATTTAACATCAAATAAAGCATTATGAAGTTCTTTTTCATCTACTTTAATTTTAAAAATTTTAGCCAAATTTACTAATGAGATTTTTTCTATATTCTGATTTATTATTTTCCATTCTAATTGAAAATCAATAAAAGATACATTTAAACTTTTTTTCAAATGTTTAATTGATAAATCATTTAAAAAATTAATATCTAAATCTCCAAAACTTATAAAAATACAATTATTAGTTAAATCAAAAATCTTTTGAATCAATTCTTTCTCTTCATATCCATTATTAATTTTTTCTTTAATATTATTATTAATAATTAAATTTGCATAATAAGAAAGAGATGTATGTTGTTTACAATATCAATTAAATAAATTTGTCTCACCATTAACTGATTTGACAGCAGCAAACTGAATTAAATTCTTTTTTAACATATCAACTTCAATATCAATAAAAATAATATTTATATTATCTATATTTTTAATAAGTTTATTGATTTGATTTTGATTCATGATAAATATTATTCAACTAATTTAATTATTATTATACTTCCATTTTATTTATCATTATTAAAATTTTTTTAATAATGATTTATAATTAAATAATTATTAAATTTATTTAATTTTTAGGAATCAATATTAAATATGAAATTAAATAGTAGACAATTAAAGAAATCTAGAAAAGATAATCCAAATAAACATCGAAGTTTTGCAGAAAAAAGAAACAGACTTTTAAAGGATTCTGATATTTAAATTATTCATATTTTTGGGGAAGAGAAGAAAAAAATATCATAAATTATTTTTTATCATTTTACCGAAATTTATAACTTTTATTTTAAATAAGATTTATTTTTTGAAATTCAATTTATATGTTACTTATACTTCATTAATAAAATTAATTAATAATCTATATAATATATTTATTAATTTAATATTGGATAAAATATATATGATTAACATAGTAATAAAATCAATTGAAATAAAAAGATTCAGGGGGATAAAAAATTTTTGCTTGGATTTTATTAATGGAATAAATATAATTGAAGGAAAAAATGGATTGGGGAAATCTACAATTTTAGATGCAATCAAATATATGTTTTGCTTTAACGACAATAATATATATTTTATAAATGAAGATCTAACTTTTGATAAAACACCTCCTGATATATCCATGAATTTATTTGTTAATGAAAAGGAAATCGTTCTTATAAATAAAGAAAAAAATTGAATGATAAATAATATATTTTACAAAAAAAATGATTACAAACAAAGATTATCTGAAATATTTGAGATTAATGATGTCAATTTAATAATTTCTCAAATAGATCCAAATAATTGACTAGAAAAACATTTACTTTCAGAAAAAGCATCAGAATCTAAAGAGATTAGAGATTCAATATTAAAAGTAATTAATGCTGAAAATGAAAATATAATTGATGAAAAAAAATTTATTTCATTGACAGAAGATATATCTAATTTGGAATTTAAAATTAAGAAATTCAAAAATGATTTAAAAGAAAATAAATATAATATAGCTCAACTTGTTCAAGATAATAAGGATATAGATTTTGAAATACCAATTAATAATAATAACAATTATGATTATGAAATCGAAAAAAAATATTATGAAAAATTAAATGAATATAATAGTTTAAAAAATAAAATTGATTTAATAAATGCAAATATTAAGGATCTTGATATTAAAAATATAAAATTTGAAAATTGCATAAATACAAATTCAAGTAAAAAATCTTTTTTTGATATAATATTAATTATTATAACATTAGGTATTTACTACTTTTTTTTAAAAAATAAAAATAATTACAGTGAAAATGAATCTAATAAATTTCAAAATAATAAAAAAAAAGAAGAATTAAAATCTAAACTAAAAAAAGAACTAGATGAACTATCTTCTAAAATCGATAAGATCAATAATATTGAAATTACTGAAAAATTAAACTTGTTAAAAAAAGAAAAAGAATTTGCTGAAGAAAAAAATGAATACAAATTAAAAATGTTGAAAAGATATTCTAAATTAAATGAAGAATGTGAAAATTTTAGTGAGAATATTTTAAAATGTGAAAATGATAAAAATATCTTAATGAATGAGAAAAAAGAATTAATTAAAATTATTGTTAATATATTTGACAACACCTTTAAAAGTTTTAAAATTAATTTATCTGATGATATTAATTTAATAATCCAAAAAAATGGAGTTGAATTTAAGAAACTAAATTATTCCTCAAAAAAAATATAATTTGTGAAATTAATGATTTTTTAAAATCTAAGAATAATATTAATATCTTCTCTATTTTAGACAATACAGAATCCATTAATGAAATCCAAACAAAAGAAAACAATCAATATATTTTTTGTAAAGTTACAAATGATAAAAGTATTTTGTTAAATGGCAAAAATATTAATTAATGTAATTCAAACTTCTTCTGAAGGAAATTGTATTATTTTAAATGATAATATCACTAATCTTATATTAGATTTTGGAGCATCAAAAAAACTAATAAATGATAATTTTTTACAAAATAATATTAATAAAAATAATATAGCTGGAATTTTATTAACCCATTCTCATATAGATCATTCAAGATCTATATTCGAAGATATTACTTCCTCAATAAATATATATGCTCCAAATTTAATTTGAGCAGACTTATTTTATAATAACAACATCAAAAGTTTTAATTTTAATAAAATCAATATAAAAATTGATAATTGAATTAAGATTCCTAATTCTAATTGAAAATTTAAATCTATTAAAACAATCCATAATGCTGTAGGTTCTGTCTGTTACATCATCAAAAATAAAAGTATAAAAATATTATATTTAACAGACAGTGAATATTTTGAAAAAAAAATATTCAAGGGGATGACATGTTATCTAATTGAATGTAACTATGGTAGCTATGGCACAACTAATCAACATGTAATGAATAAGCACTATAAAAATATAAAAAATCATATGAATAGTGATAATATTGAGAATTTTTACAAAAAATATAGGACGCATAAAACAAAATCATTTATAATCATTCACCTTTCCCAGAATAATAAAAATAATTTTGAAGTTTTAGATTCTATTAAGAAAAAATATGAAAATAGGATTACAAAAATAAAATATATAAAGCCAACAGAAATAAATATATTTAAAACTAAAATTTAATTTATACGTTTTTTATTGCAATTTAAATTTTATTTTTATATAGTAACTTAATTAATCACTTTCAGATTAAATAATTTTCTTTGATAAATATTTCTTTAATTACAATTTGATAGTTTTTTATTACAATATTTAGATAATCTCATGCTTTTTAATATAGTATAAATCTTAATTTGTTGAATAAGCTTGAACTCATAAAGTCATTTTTAAAATAATTCAAATAATAATAACAATCAAAAAATGAAAAATATTATTAATTAAAAGATAAATATTTCTATTATTTATCTTCATTATTATTAAAATTTGTAATAACGGTTTCTTTCATAAATTTTTTTTTCAACATATTCTTTTAAAAAGAAAGATCTATTTTTTAATTCAATATCACTTATTTTATTACACTTTTCTAGATATTTTTCAAATTCTTTACATAAATTTTTGTCTTTTTCTATTAATTTTCCAAATTCATTTCAAAAAAAATTAGCAGGGCAAGAATCAAAATGTTTGTGAATATGTGTTTCTAAAGGTAAAAAATTATGTGGATCAGAAACTTTTTTTAGCCAATATTTATATTGATTTTCATAATCAAAATTTTCTTGCATTTTTTTAATAATGTATCATTTTGGTAAGATATGAGCTCTTTCCAATTTAGAACTTCCATAAGGTTGGTTTGAAAATATTTTATAATATGCATTTGTTATATCTTTATATTCATTTCCAATATTTCTGCTATAATGTCTTAATTCATTTTTAATATCTAATTTTGCTTTATTAATTTTTTTCATTAGTGAATCAGAAATTTTTTTTAACTCTTTCATAATGGTGTTATTATTATTATTATTTTGCAATTTAATAAAAATGTCATGTATTATGGGAAATAATTCTAAATAATATTCCAATTTATTTTCATTATTTAAAGAATCATTTCATAGCTTACTTATTCTAGAATTTTTTTTCTCCATAAATTTAGTGCAAAAAATATTCAAATTATATTCTTTGCCAGTATCATTTTCTCATAATTGTGATGCATCAGAATTTTTGTAGGAACCACTAGGATTTGATCCTTTAAACATTGTGACAATATTGTAAATAGTAGAATTATATTCCTTTGAAAAATATTTTGATAATTTTTTAAGCTGTTCTTCATTTAAAGTTCTTAAATTGTGCTCTGATTTACCTAATCTCTCTTGTTGTTCTGGAAAATTAATCAAATCAAAAATTTCTTTTCTTAGTATGAATATTTTGTTATTACTTTTTTTTGTATTAAATCATGATTTAGTTGTTAAAGTATCCATCGTTCCATTTATAAAATCTATTTTAAAATCTATTAAATAACCAAAATCATCATCATACAATAATTTTAAATTTGCCAAAAAATTGCCGGTGTTTTTACCTCCACCTTGAATTTTCATTTTAATTATTCCCATATATAAGCTCTAAAATAACTAAATATATCTTTTATTAATTTTGCTGGTATATGTGATACACTTCCAGATTCACATATTTGTTCATTGGATTTTTTATTTTTTTGTAATTTAGTTTTATCATCTATTTTTTGAAGTATACCTAAACCTGCATCTTTTGGAAAAAGTGTAGCAAATTTTTTATCATCGTTTAGTGTATATCCATTTTGAACATATCACTTTTTATACCACAACCCTTCTTTTTGTGTATACATTTTTTTTCTTGATTTAAAGTCTAAAACTTCTGATTCGTCTACTCTTTCTAATTCAATATGATAGATTGGTTTAATTTTTCCAAACAACAAATCCATTTTTATATTACTTAAAAAATAAGTATCTTTTCTTATTAAAAATCCATATTTTCCATAACTTGCTAAATTAAAATATTGAGTTTTTGGATTATAAAAATCTTTTTTATTTAATGTAATATATTTTCAAACTAATGAGGATTTAGGATTTTCTATATATCAATATCTTGGCTTATATGTTTTTATTAATTTGACAGTATTATTTATACATTTTTTTCCTAATTTTGCAATAAACTCTTGAACGTCTGCCTTTAAAAATCTTGTAAATCCACCTTTTAATTTTTCAAATTCTTCTACAGTTCTCATTTCAAGTTTTGTTCCATCTTTATTCATCTTCCAAAATGCAGTTCCTCCTCCTTTCATTGATAAAACTGAGCTAAATGATTGACAAAGTGTACTACTTACTATAATATCTGGCTTAGGAAATCCTTTAAAAGCTTCAACAATATTTTTTTGTGATAAATCAATTTTAAAGTGCAATTTTCTAGTTGGTGCTGTTATGTCAAAAGTATAAATTTCATAATTTTTATTATTTTTTAAAGCTTTATAAATACTATTTTGTCCTCCGCCAAATAAATCTCAAACAATTAATTTTTTTTTCATGTTTAAATACTCCAGTAAAATACATAATCATTAATTAAAAATTCACTATAAATTAAATAATAAACTAAGAATTTTATAAATTTATATTAAAAAATTTTAATTCACTAAAAAATTGTTTATTATTTTATTCTTATTTACTTTTTTTATTAATTTATTATTTGTTATTCAAAATAATTATAAGTAAAGAATAATAATAAAAATGAAAAATCATTTTATATATTTATTTTTTATAATATTTTTGTAGATAAATTATTATTTATGTTTTTTTATCATCTATTTGCTTATATAAACTAAAATGATAATAAAAAACTAAGAAAATAATTCCTAGCTTTTTATATGATTAAATCTTCTAATGTTTACTATTTTGGTTCTTAAATTGTAAGTCAGGATTTCTATATTCAAGATTTGGTTTTCTAAGTTCTAGTTTAGGTTTGTTTGATCAAGAATTTATTCTTGCCAATTGAAAATTAGGATTTCTATATTCAAAACTTGGCTTTGTTGAGCCTAAATTTAATGTTCCAATTTCAAAGTTATTCCTTTTCAATTGAAAATTAGGATTTCTATATTCAAGATTTGGTTTTTTGACATTAATATTATATTTATTATTAATTAGTGATCTTCTTCTTTTAGTTTCCAATCCAATAATTAATAAACCAATTAATAATATTATTGGTATCAAAACAGAAGCTGATTCAATCAAATTTCAATCAAGATAATTAATTCCTTGTCCATCATTTGTTGTGATTGATGATAAGTAAGCATAATCACTTTTAGATTGTGATAATTTTTCTTTATAAATATGGTCTTGACCATCATTGATTGTTAAAATTGTATAGTCAGGATCAATTACTTTTACTTTAAAATTATTAATTTTTCCTAAATTATATGATTCATTATGAAATTTAAAAATTTCCCCTTGTCCTTTGTCTGGAATGATTGATTGCAAATAAGCATAATCTTTATTTGCATCAGCAAGGTTTTCAGTAAATTGATGTTTATTGCCATCATTAATAGTTAATATTGCTTTTTTATCATCAATTACTTTAACATCATATGAAACAACTTTTGTTATATCAAATGATTGATCATGAAATTTAAAGTTCTCTCCCTGCTCTTTTCCTGGCATAATTGATAGTAGATAAGCATAATCTTTATTTGCATCAGCAAGGCTTTGTTTGAATTGGTGTTTTTGACCATCATTAATTGTTAGTGTTGTATTTTTATTATCAATCACTTGAACATCATATGAATTAACTTTTGTTATATCAAATGATTGATCATGGAATTTAAAGTTCTCTCCCTGCCCTTTAGTTGACATAATTGATTGCAGGTAAGCATAATCTTTATTTGAATCATTAAGATTTTGTTTGAATTGATGTTTTTTACCATCATCAATTGTTAATGTTGTTGTTTTATCATCAATTACTTGAACATCATATGAGTTAATTTTTGTTATATCAAACATTTGCCCGTGAAAATTGAAATTTTCCCCTTGTCCATGTTTTGGCATAATTGATAGTAGATAAGCATAATCTTTATTTGAATCATTAAGATTTTGTTTGAATTGGTGTTTTTGACCATCATTGATTGTTAATGTTGTTGTTTTGGCATCAATTACTTGAACATTGTATGAAGCAACTTTTGTTATATCAAATGATTGATCATGGAATTTAAAGTTCTCTCCCTGTCCTTTTCCTGGCATGATTGATTGTAAATAAGCATAATCTTTATTTGAATCATCAAGATTTTGATTGAATTGGTGTTTTTTACCATCATTGATTGTTAGTATTGTTGTTTTAGCATCGATAACCTTAACATCAAATGAATTAACTTTTCTTAAATCAAATGATTGACCATGAAAATTAAAATTTTCCCCTCGTCCTTTTCCTGGCATGATTGATTGTAAGTAATCATAGTCTTTAGTTGCATCAGCAAGGCTTTCAGTAAACTGACGTTTTTTACCATCATTGATTGTTAGTATTGTTGTTTTAGCATCAATTACTTGAACATCAAATGAATTAACTTTTCTTAAATCGAATGATTCATTGTGAATTATAAAATTTTCCCCTTGCCCTTTAGTTGGCATGATTGATTGTAAGTAATCATAGTCTCTATTTGCATCATCAAGATTTTGTTTGAATTGATGTTTTTGACCATCATTAATTGTCAATGTTGTATTTTTATCATCAATTACTTGAACATCATAAGAATTAACTTTTCTTAAATCAAATGATTGATCATGAAATTTAAAGATTTCTCCTTGCCCTTGATTAGGCATTATTGACAATAGGTAATCATAGTCTTCATTTGCTTTAGCAAGACTTTCATTAAATTGGTGTTTTTGACCATCATCAATTGTCAATGTTGTTGTTTTATTATCAACAATACTTGAACCAAAAGAATTAATATTTCTTATATTAAATAATTTGTCATGAAATTTAAAATTTTCTCCTTGGCCTCTGCCTAAAATGATTGATTGTAAGTAATCATAATCTTTGTTTGAATCGTTAAGATTTTGTTTGAATTGATGTTTTTGACCATCATCAATTGTCAATGTTGTTGCATTATTATCAATAATCTGAACATCAAATGAATTAATTTTTGTTATATCAAATGATTGACCATGAAAATTGAAGTTCATCCCTTTTCCTTCATTTTGCATAAATGATTGTAAGTAATCATAATCTTTATTTGCATCGGCAATATTTTCACTGAATTGATGCATTGATCCATCATTAATTACAAATGTTGTATTTTTATCATTAACAACATTAACACAATAAGAACTAACATCATCTGTATCAAACCATATTCCATGAAATTTAAATAAATTATCATGGGGTACTTTAGGTATTATTCCTATTAATTCTTTAAGATCATTAATTCCAGTTGCATAATTTTCTTTAAATGCATAATTATGTTTAGCATCAATAGTAAGTTCTATATCATCTTTACCATTTATTTTTAAACCATAATGACTAACATCAGACTTATTATAATGAATCTTATGAAATTCAAAATAATAATTTTTTTCATCTCTATCATGAGATACTTTTGTAACTGATACTGTTACTGCAGCAACCATACCAACAACAACCAAAACAGCTGGACAAACACAAAATCACTCAGATATTGACACTGATAATAAACCAAATCCAGCTGCTGCTGGAACTAGCAATCCAGTTAAAATGTTTTGAAGTTTTTCCACTGCATTATATCTATCATCACCATTATATACTAGTACAGAATTTATAGCTGCAAGAACTCCAGCATCAGCTACTGCTGCTACAGAAAGCCCAACAACCAATTTAAAACATGCAGCTGCTTCTTCAATAGTTTCTCCAAAAGTAAAAAATGCCAAAACAAGATAACCTGCAGCAGCAGCTGTTAATATAACTGCAAATGAAATTGCTGCTATTTCTAAATCAGATAAAACTTTAGCCACTTTAGTTCAATCTACTATATTTTTATCTACATAATTGTCTCATGTACCATCAGAGCTAGATAATTTTTTTACATCTTGTGATATTTTACTAAAAAAATTATTAGGATTAGATAAATATTCCTTGTCTTTTAAAGAAATATTGGCACTATTTTTATGATAACTAGTTATATTTTTCTTATTTAATTGTTTTGATGTTAATTGTTTATCTGCATAAGATTTTATATCATTTAAAGAAAAATTTTTATTTTTGAAATCATTAATTTGTTGATTAAATTCTTTATCAAATGAATTATTATTAATTCCATCACTAAATAATGATCTTTTTATTTTTTTATCATTTACAAAAGAAGCAACCTTATTATAATCAATTTTGATTGATTTATTATTTGCTTTTTTTAGTGAATTATAAATTGTAAAAGAAGTTAGAGACCCTAAAGCAGTAGAAGTTAGAAAGAATCATTTTATATATTTATTCTTTTTCATATTAATTTCCTATTTTAATTTATCCAATTAATAAAATTATTCTAAATGAAATATAATCAATAATTTCCTTATATTCCTTGTATATATAGGAAATTAAATTAATAAATATAATTATTTAACTAAATTTTTATTATTCAATATAGGATTTAATTCATTATACAAGATCAATTATTTTATAATTTTGTAACAATAGTTAATTAATAAAACATAAGATTTAGATATTTGATTAATTATTATTTTTCTTTTAATTCTATATTTTTTCTCATTATTAATCTTATTTATTATATTTATCATTTCTATATCTTATTAATATCATTTATAACTAGCTTATAAAATGATAAGATATTTTTAATATAAATAACATTAAAAAAACTAAGAATTATATTCTTAGTTTTTTTAAAATAATTAATTTTTAGTATTTTTATTTTCTAATTTTAAATTAGAATTTCTATATTCAAAACTTGGTTTTTTCAATTGTAAATTAGGATTTCGATGTTCAAAATTTGGCTTATTAATTTTAATGTTATGCTTTTTATTAATTAATGATCTTTTTCTTCTTTCTGTTTCTATTCCAATAACTAATAAACCAATTAATAATGTAATTGATAGTAAAACAGATGCTGATTGAATTAAATTTCAATCAAGATAATTAATTCCTTTACCATCATTTTTTGTAATTGATGATAGGTAAGCATAATCACTTTTAGATTGTGATAATTTTTCTTTATAAGTGTGAATTTTACCATCATTAATAGTTAAAATGGAATAGTTTGGATCAATTACTTTAACTTTAAAATAATTAATTTTTTCTAAATTATATGCATCACCATGAATTTTAAAGCCCTCTCCTTGCCCTTTAGTTGGCATGATTGATTGCAGAAAAGCATAATCTTTATTTGAGTCATCTAGATTTTGTTTAAATTGATGTTTTTGACCATCATTAATTGTCAATGTTGTATTATTTTTATCAACAACTTGGACATCAAATGAAGTAACCTTTCTTAAATCAAATAACTGGCCATAAAAATAAAAATTTTCCCCTTGTCCTTGTTTTGGCATGATTGAGTTTAAATAATCATAGTCTTTATTTGCATCAGCAAGGTTTTGTTTGAATTGATATTTTTGACCATCATTAATTGTCAATGTTGTATTATTACTATAAAAAACTTTAACATCAAATGAATTAACTTTTCTTAAATCAAATGAATACCCGTGGAAATTGAAATTTTCACCTTGTCCTTTAGTTGACATAATTGAGTTTAAATAATCATAGTCTTTATTTGCATCAGCAAGATTTTGTTTGAATTGGTGTTTTTGACCATCATTAATTGTTAGTGTTGTATTTTTATTGTCAATGACTTGAACATCAAATGAAGTAACCTTTCTTAAATCAAATGATTGGCCATGAAATTTAAAGTTTTCTCCTTGACCCTGTTTTGGCATGATTGAATATAAATAATCATAATCTTTATTTGAATCAGCAATATTTTGATTAAATTGGTGTTTTTGGCCATCATTGATTGTCAAGATATTATCATCATTATCAATCACTTTAATATCATATGAATTAACTTTTGTTATATCAAATGTTTGATTATGAAATTTAAAATTTTCTCCTTGTCCTTTAGTTGGCATGATTGAATATAAATAATCATAATCTTTATTTGCATCAGCAATATTTTGATTGAATTGATGTTTTTGACCCTCATTGATTGTTAATGTTGTATTTTTATTGTCAATGACTTGAACATCAAATGAATTAACCTTTCTTAAATCAAATGTTTGACCATGTAATTTAAAATTTTCACCTTGTCCTTGTTTTGGCTTAATTGAATTCAAATAATCATAGTCTTTATTTGAATCAGCAAGATTTTGTTTGAATTGATGTATTTTACCATCATTGATTGTTAATGTTGTATTTTTATTATCAATCACTTGAACATCAAATGAAGTAACCTTTCTTAAATCAAATGTTTGACCATGAAATTTAAAGTTTTCTCCTTGTCCTTTAGTTAACATGATTGAGTTTAAATAATCATAATCTTTGTTTGAATCATCAAGGTTTTGTTTGAATTGATGTTTTTGACCATCATTGATTGTTAGTGTTGTATTTTTATTATCAACAATTTGAACATCAAATGAATTAACATTTCTTAAATCAAATGAATTTCCATGGAAATTAAAATTTTCTCCTTGCCCTTGTTTTGGCATAATTGAGTTTAAATAATCATAGTCTTTATTTGAGTCATCAAGATTTTGTTTAAATTGGTGTTTTTGGCCATCGTTGATTGTTAGTGTTGTATTTTTATTATCAATCACTTGTATATTAAATGAATTAACTTTTGTTATATCAAATGATTGACCATGTAATTTAAAATTTTCACCTTGTCCTTGTTTTGGCATAATTGAGTTTAAATAATCATAGTCTTTATTTGAGTCATCAAGATTTTGTTTAAATTGGTGTTTTTGGCCGTCATTAATTGTTAGTGTTGTATTTTTATTATCAATCACTTGAACATCGTATGAATTAACTTTTGTTATATCATATGTATGATCATGAAATTTAAAATTTTCTCCTTGTCCTTTAGTTAACATGATTGAGTTTAAATAATCATAGTCTTTATTTGAATCAGCAAGATTTTGTTTGAATTGATGTTTTTGACCATCATTGATTGTTAATGTTGTATTTTTATTATCAATCACTTGAACATCAAATGAATTTACATTTCTTAAATCAAATGATTGACCATGTAATCTAAAATTTTCACCTTGTCCTTTGTGGGGAAACATACTTGTTAATGAATTATAATTATTCAAACCTTCAGATAAATTGTTTTCTTTAAAAACATGTGCTTTATGACCATCGATAGACAATGTTACATTCTTATTTCCATCAATATTAAGGGCGTAATTTTTAATATCCTTCTTGTTGAAATGTACACCATCCATAAAAAAATAATTACTTGCCTCATCTTTTTTGTGAGCCAAAGCTGCTATAGCTGCTAAAACAGCAATTGAAGCTGTCATTGATATTGCAGCAGCTGGGCATGGAATAATAGAAGCTGAATAAAGCATATTAATATCTACTAGTTCTACTGTCAATCCTGTAACAACACCGGCGAAAACTTTGTTGATTTTATCTACTTCTTTATATCTATCATCAGAATAATTAATTGAGGCATTAATAATAGTAAGTACACCAGCAACAACTACTGCAATAGCACCGGTTTGAGCACAAACTGTAGTACATTCAATTGCTTCTCCAATTGTTTCGCCAAAAGTAAAAAATGCTAAAGCAAAATACCCAGCAGCACAAGCTGCTGCTAAAACTGCTACAGCTATAGCCGCTGCCTCAAAAGATGTTAATATTTTTGACAACTCTGTTCAATCAAGTCTAACATCATCTGCTCAATCATCTCATGATTCATTTGATGAAGAATAAGTTGTTTTATGATTATTAAATATACCACCAAATAAATTACTTTTATTTAAATATTCTCTTTGTTCTGATGTCATTGTTCCATTATTACTATTAATATGATAATTCTTTAGATTCATATATTTTGTTCTAGATTGCAATTTTTTTGATTGACTAACTACATCATTTAAGTTGTATTTTTTTTTCTTAAAAGAATCAATATTTTGGTTAACAATCTTATCAAATTTTGGATTGTTTTCCCCCAAATGGTTTGAATCTAAAAAGTTTTTTCTAAACCCTTTATCATTTAACATTGAATTAACTTTATTATAATCAATTTTAATTGATTTATCATTTTCCTTTTTTAAGGAATTATAAATTGCAAAAGATGTTAAAGAACCTAAAGCAGTAGAAACTAATAAAAATCATTTAACATGTTTATTTATTTTCATAATATTCCTTTATTTGAATTTATTAAATTCATACTTTAATACTAAATGAAATAGAATTAATAATTATCTAATTTTTCTTATATATATAGGATATAAATAAAAATATAACTTGTCTTAACTAAAATTAATGCTAAACTCTTCTGATTTAATAACATAGAAATTATCTATTGCACATGAGATAATTTTTTTAAAATTTTGCTAATCATGGCTTGATGAATAAGCACAAATTTATAATATCTAATTCATAATTAATTTTATTTTTGTATTATTTATAACTAATTATGGAAAAATAAAACTTTATTAATATAAACGACATTAAAAAACTAAGAAAATAATTCTTAGTTTAATTATAATGACTATTTTTAATGATTAATATTTTAATTTTCCATATTTATATCAGGATTTCTATATTCAAGATCAGGTTTTATAAATTTTAGCTTTGGTTTATTTGATCAAGAATTCATTTTATTTAATTGAAAATTAAAATTTCTATATTCAAATTTTGGTTTATTTGATTCTAAATTTAGTGAGTCAACTCCAAAGTTAGTATTTTTCAATTGTAAATTAGGATTTCTATATTCAAAACTTGGTTTTTTAACATTAATATTGTGATTTTTATTATTTAATGATCTTCTTCTTCTTGTTGTTTCTAATCCAATGACTAATAAACCAATTAATAATACTATTGATAATAAAATAGAAGGTAATTCAATCAGATTTCAATCAAAATAATTAATTCCTTTTCCATCATTTGTTGTAATTGATGATAGATAAGCATAATCGCTTTTGGATTGAGATAATTTTTCTTTATAAATATGGTCTTGACCATCATTAATGGTTAAAATAGCAAATCCAGGATCAATTACTCTTACCCCAAAATAATTAATTTTATCTAAATTATATGTATCACCATGAATTTTGAAACCTTCTCCTTGTCCTTTAGTTGGCATGATTGATTGTAGAAAAGCATAATTTTTATTTGCATCAGCAAGGTTTTCAGTAAATTGGTGCTTTTGACCATCATTGATTGTTAAAATTGCATTATTAACATCAATTACTTGAACATTGTATGAAGCAATTTTTGTTATATCAAATGATTGATCATGAAATTTAAAGTTTTCCCCTTGCCCTTTAGTTGGCATGATTGATTGCAGAAAAGCAAAATCTTTATTTGAATCATCAAGATTTTGATTGAATTGGTGTTTTTGACCATCATCAATTGTTAATATTGTATTTTTGTTATCAATTACTTGAACATCAAATGAATTAACTTTTGCTAAATCAAATGATACATTATGAATTATAAAGTTTTTCCCTTGCCCTTTAGTTGGCATGATTGATTGCAGAAAAGCATAATCTTTATTTGCATCAGCAAGGTTTTCAGTAAATTGGTGTTTTTGACCATCATTGATTGTTAAAATTGCATTATTAACATCAATTACTTGAACATTATATGAAACAATTTTTGTTATATCAAATGATTGATCATGAAATTTAAAGTTTTCCCCTTGCTCTTTAGTTGGCATGATTGAGCTTAAATAATCATAGTCTTTATATGAATCATCAAGGCTTTGTTTAAATTGGTGTTTTTGACCATCATCAATTGTTAATATTGTATTTTTGTTATCAATTACTTGGACATCATATGAAACAACTTTTGCTAAATCAAATGATTGACCATGAAATTTAAAGTTTTCCCCTTGTCCTTTGGATGGCATGATTGATTGTAGAAAAGCATAATCTTTATTTGAATCATCAAGATTTTGATTGAATTGGTGTTTTTGACCATCATTGATTGTTAATGTTGTTTTTTTATTATCATTAAATTGAACATCATATGAAACAATTTTTGTTATATCAAATAATTTATCATGAAATTTAAAGTTTTCCCCTTGCCCTTTAGTTAGCGTGATTGAGCTTAAATAATCATAGTCTTTATTTGAATCGTTAAGGCTTTGTTTAAATTGGTGCTTTTGACCATCATCAATTGTTAATATTGTATTTTTGTTATCAATTACTTGAACATCAAATGAATTAACTTTTCTTAAATCAAATGATTGACCATGGAAATTAAAATTCTCTCCTTGCCCTTTAGTTGGCATGATTGATTGCAGAAAAGCAAAATCTTTATTTGAATCATCAAGATTTTGATTGAATTGGTGTTTTTGACCATCATTAATTGTTAATGTTGTATTTTTATTATCAATTACTTGAACATCATATGATACAACTTTTACTAAATCAAATGATTCATTGTGAATTATAAAGTTCTCCCCTTGTCCTTTAGTTAACATGATTGATTGTAGAAAAGCATAGTCTTTATTTGAATCATCAAGACTTTGTTTAAATTGATGCTTTTGACCATCATCAATTGTTAATATTGTATTTTTGTTATCAATAACTTGGACATCATATGAGTTAATTATTGTTGTATCAAATGATTGACCGTGGAAATTAAAATTTTTTCCCTGTCCTTTGGATGGCACAATTGATTGTAGAAAAGCATAATCTTTATTTGAATCATCAAGGCTTTGTTTAAATTGATGCTTTTGACCATCATCAATTGTTAATATTGTATTTTTGTTATCAACAATGCTTAAATCATAAGAATAAATAGATTTTATATTGAATGATTGACCATGGAAATTAAAATTTACACCTTGTCCTCTTCCCAACATAATTGATTCTAAAAAATCATAATCACTATTTGAGACATTAAGATCTTGCTTGAATTGATGTTTTTGACCATCATTAATTGTTAATGTTGTATTTTTATTGTCAATAACTTGAACATCAAATGAATTAATTTTTGTTATATCAAATGATTGACCATGAAAATTGAAAATCAATCCTTTTCCTATATTTGGCATAATAGATTGTAAATAATCATAATCTTTATTTGCATCAGCAATATTTTCATTAAATTGATGCATTCACCCACTATAGATTACACATGTTGTATTCTTACTATCAACAACTTGAACATAATAAGAAGTAACTTCATCTGTGTCAAATGTTTGTCCATGGAATTTAAAATAATCATTATGAGGATCATTTTGAATAATTTTTGGTAATGCTATAGATTTACCAATTCCACTTTTAAGATTGCCTTTAATTGAATATCCATTATTAATATCTGCATTACTATAATCAATTTTAATTGCTTTATTATTTGCTTTCTGCAAAGAATTATAAATTGTAAAAAAAGTTAACAACCCTGAAGTAGTAGAAGCTAATAATAATCATTTTATATATCTAATTTTTTTCATAATATTTTCCTATCATCATTATTGAAATGATATACATTAATAATATCTAAGAATTTAATAATAATTTTCTAATATTCCTTATATATATAGGAATTCAATTAATAATGAAGTCATCTAAATCAATATTAATACTAGATATTTGTCATTCATGATGAGGGCATTATTATACAATTTTACTAACTACTTTTTTATTAATAGATATAAAATTATAATATTAGATTATTGCTTGTCTCTTCTTTTCATTTTCTAAGAATTGTTCTTTATATTGACTATCTCTATTAACATTATTCATAACTGATTGTGGTATAAAAAAAATAGAAAAATAATTTTTATTTTAATTATAAATTCTATTTTTATTTTAGATTTAGTTTATTTGAGACCAAATTAATGCTTTGATTCAAGGTTGGTTTTTTTGAATTGGAAATTAGAATTTCTATATTCAAAACTTGGTTTTTTAACATTAATATTGTGATTTTTATTATTTAATGATCTCCTTCTTGTTGTTTCTAATCCAATGACTAATAAACCAATTAATAATACTATTGATAATAAAACAGATATAGATTGAATTAAATTTCAATCAAGATAATTAATTCCTTGCCCATCATTTGTTGTAATTGATGATAAATAAATATAATCATATTTAGATTGTGATAATTTTTCTTTATAGATGTGGTTTTGACCATCATTAATAGTTAAAATAGCATAATCAGGATCAATTACTTTGACTTTAAAATAATTAATTTTTCTTAAATTATATGCATCATTATGAAAATCAAAACTTTCTCCTTTCCCTTTGGTTGGCATGATTGAGCTTAAATAATCATAGTCTTTATTTGAGTCAGCAAGGTTCTGTTTGAATTGATGTTTTTGACCATCATTGATAGTTAGTGTTGTATTTTTATTATCAATCACTTGAACATCATATGAGTTAATTTTTGTTATATCAAAAGATTGATTGTGGAAATTAAAATTTTCTCCTTGCCCTTTAGTTGGCATAATTGATAGTAGATAAGCATAATCTTTATTTGAATCAGCAAGATTTTGTTTGAATTGATGTTTTTGACCATCATTAATTGTTAGTGTTGTATTTTTATTATCAATCACTTGAACATCATATGAGCTGATTTTTGTTGTATCAAAAGATTGATTGTGGAAATTGAAATTTTCTCCTTGTCCTTTGGTTGACATGATTGATTGTAAATAAGCATAGTTTTTATTTGAATCAGCAAGGCTTTGTTTGAATTGATGTTTTTGACCATCATTGATAGTTAGTGTTGTATTTTTATTATCAATCACTTGAACATCATATGAGTTAATTTTTGTTATATCAAACAATTGACCATGGAATTTAAAATTTTCTCCTTGCCCTTTGGTTGGCATAATTGATTGTAAATAAGCATAATTTTTATTTGAATCGTCAAGATTTTGTTTGAATTGGTGTTTTTGACCATCATTAATTGTTAGTGTTGTATTTTTATTATCAATCACTTGAACATCAAATGAGTTGATTTTTGTTATATCAAACAATTGATCTTGAAATTTAAAATTTTCTCCTTGCCCTTTAGTTGGCATAATTGATAGTAGATAAGCATAATCTTTATTTGAATCAGCAAGGCTTTGTTTGAATTGGTGTTTTTGACCATCATTAATTGTCAATGTTGTATTTTTATTATCAATCACTTGAACATCATATGAGTTAATTTTTGTTATATCAAACAATTGACCATGGAATTTAAAATTTTCTCCTTGCCCTTTAGTTGGCATAATTGATAGTAGATAAGCATAATCTTTATTTGCATCAGCAAGGCTTTGTTTGAATTGGTGTTTTTGACCATCATTGATTGTCAGTGTTGTATTTTTATTATCAATCACTTGAACATCATATGAATTAACTTTTGTTATATCAAATGATTGACCATGAAAATTGAAATTTTCTCCTTGTCCTTGTTTTGGCATAATTGAACTTAAATAATCATAGTCTTTATTTGAATCAGCAAGGCTTTGTTTGAATTGGTGTTTTTGACCATCATTGATAGTTAGTGTTGTATTTTTATTATTATTCACTTGAATATCAAATGAATTAACTTTTCTTAAATCAAATGATTGACCATGAAGATTAAAATTTTCTCCTTGTCCTTGTTTTTGCATAATTGAACTTAAATAATCATAGTCTTTATTTGAATCATCAAGCTTTTGTTTGAATTGGTGTTTTTGACCATCATTAATTGTTAGTGTTGTATTTTTATTATCAATCACTTGAACATCATATGAATTAACTTTTTTTAAATCAAATGATTGACCATGAAAATTGAAATTTTCTCCTTGCCCTTGTTTTGGCATAATTGAACTTAAATAATCATAGTCTTTGTTTGAATCAGCAAGGCTTTGTTTGAATTGGTGGTTTTGACCATCATTAATTGTCAATGTTGTATTTTTATTATCAATCACTTGAACATCATATGAGTTAATTTTCGTTATATCAAATGTTTGTCCATGAAAATTAAGATTTTCTCCTAAGCTTTTATTTGGGGAAATACTTTTCAATGATTTATAATCATCAAAACCAGTAGAATAATTATCTTCCTTAAAGGCATGCTTTTCAAAACCATTAATATTTAATGTCATGTCTTTATTTTCATCAATAACAAGACTATAATTTTTAATATCATTTTTATTAAAATGTACACCTTTCATTAAAAAATAATTATTTGATTCATCTTGATCATGAGTCATAACCACTATAGCTGCTAAAACAGCACCTAAACCTGCAATTGTTATTAAAACTGCTGGGCAAGCAACAGCATCCAATAAATAAGAAGCATTTAAACCTCCGATAAATACTCCTAATGTAACAACTACAGCAGTGAAAATTTTGCTAATTTTTCTCATTTGTGTATATCTATCATCTGATTGATTAATTGAAGCATGAATAACAACAAGTGCTCCTGCAACCACTGCTGTTGCTGTAGCAGTTTTAATACAAACTTGAGAACACATAATTGCATCTCCAAGGGTTCCACCAAAAGTAATAAATGATAGAGCATATAATACTGCTGCTGCTGCTGCTGCGATAACTGCAACAGCAATAAGTAATCCTGCCGCAATTTCTAGTGTACGAGACAATGCAATTCAGTCAATTTTAGTTTTATCAGTTCAATCATCTCATGATTGACTGGAAGAAGAATATAATGTTGTTTTTTTTAATAACTTACCAACTATACTATTATTACCATTTAAATAATCTCTTTGTCCTATTGTCAGTTCACCATTATTATTCTGAACATGATGATCCATTTTGTTTACATATTTTATTTTTAATTGTAATATTTTTGATTTATCAACTAAATTACCTAAGTTGTATTTTTCTTTTTTGAATAAATTAATGTTGTTGCTGACAGATTTGTCAAAATCTTTATTATTCTCTCCTAAATAGTTAGAATTTAAAAAATTTTCTTTAAAACCCTTATCATTAAGCATTGAATTAACTTTGTTATAATCAATTTTGATTGATTTATTATTTTCCTTCTTTAGAGCATTATAAATTGCAAAAGAAGTTAAAGAACCAAAAGAAGTAGAAACCAAAAAAAATCATTTTATATATTTATATTTTTTCATATTGTATTAATCCATTCACTATAATTTCATAATATAACCAAATAATATAGATATACTAATTTCTTCATTATATATATAAGAATAATATTATAAAAATATTTTAATATAAATTATTTTATAATTTATTTTTTATAAAACATAGATAAATTGACTTTATTAATTTTATCTTTTAAAATATATTTAAGGTACTTATTTTTATTTCTTTAATTTAAAAAATAATATCTTTATTTTAATATAATTTTTTTAAAGGGTTTAGTTATGAAAAAGAAAATGGGCCAATATAAATTACTAAATGAAACCATTAAATATTTAGATTGAAATCCGAAAAGAATTAGAAGCTTGTACGAAGATTTAGAATTTGGTCTTCGTTTTTGAAGAACAGAAGAACTTACTGAAGATTTTTGTAAAAATATTAAAAGTACTGCAAAAAGGTCAAATTCAAAAAAAGATTTATCACTTTTAGTTTCAGAATTTAAAAAAGAACTTTACAAAGATATTGAAAAAGTTGATACTTTATGAGATATTACATGAAATGTTAATCCCGAAAATGTTGTTAGATACATAAGAAGCTGATATTTTAATAATATAACTTACTATTATAATGAAGAACTTGAAGTAGTTAATCCTTTTATTGATTTTTCAATTAATGAAATCATATGAATTCAATATGGTCTAGCAAATGATAATTGTCAAAAATTTGCAAATGAAATTTGCGCTATTATTAAAAATGCTGATGCATGATTAACTTATGATATTAGTGCTGATAATTTTCATGAGCATATTAATGCGAGAATGGAATTTGTTAAGGAAAATTTAGTTGATGAATATGGTCTTGGAATTATTGACTATATTCATAAATTAACAAAAAATGCTGAAACAAGAAATAGTGGTGACATTAAACAAGTTAATGATAATTTATTGAAATACTTGTCAGAAGAAGAACGAAGGTTAAACCAAAAGATTTACCTTGAAAAATATGAAAAAGAAACTCTTAATAAAGATTATGAAGTTCAATTGATTAGAATAAATGCAAATAAGATTGAAGAAAAATTAAATGCAGCAGTTAAGAGTCAATCTGAATTTACAAGAAATTTTGGACCAGATATTTCAGTCAAACTTGCTGAAATTAATCAAATGACCCAAGATCAAGTTAAATTGGAAATCAAGAAATCAGAAGATGATTTTATTTCCCTTGAAGATTTTATTGAAAAAACTCAAAAATTACCTTCATTGGAACAAATGAAGCTTAATGAAGATATTGTAAACAACTTGAAAACTGAAAAAATCTTATCTGAAATTGAAAATGAATATCAAAAAAGAGGTTTTGATCTTGAATTTATTTTAAATCGTGAAAGAAGAATTCGGGTTCCAAGATTCAAAATTCAAAAAAATCAATTGGCCAAATTATTAGAAGAGAAGATTAATGATATTATTGATGATAAAAAAAATTAACATTGAATGTTAATTTTTTTTATATTTTAGTAATATTAATTTATAAGGGATACAAATGAGTGCTTAATAGCATATTAAAGGGCTTTATTAAATCTTCTTTTATAAAAATTATTTCTCAAATTCAAAATATTATTTATTTCATTTAAATTAACAGTTTCAAGAAATGAAATGCCAAATTCTTTATTGAATATTTATTTAAAAAATATTTAATACTAATTTTATATTTTATTAAATGATTATTATTTTTTATATATTTTTGTATACTTAGAATTTTAAAATATTATAAAATTAAAATTATGAAGAAGAAAATACATATTTATGTTGATGAATCAAATCAAACAGGAATATTAAAAGAATCAAAAAAATACCCAAATCAATTAAACTATGGTAATGAAACTGAAAAAGATAAACATAGATTTTTTGGGATTGGATTTCTAATTTTGACAGAAGATGAGAAAAATCATTTTTTAAAAATCAATGGGTTTGAAAATGATGCAGGTATAAAAGGGAATGAACTATTATCGAAAAATAATAATTCTATTCTTCTTAAGAAAATGTGTTTATTTTCAAATTATAGAAATAGTTTATTTTATGTCTTTGCTGATAAATTATTCAATTTAGCAAGAGATTTTTTCTTTTATATGTTTGGAGAAGAAGTATGTGTAAAAAAAGATTATTATCATGAAATTATTAGCATATTATCAACTGAACTAGTAAAGGACAAAAAAAGTAATTGAGAGTTACAAATCATTAATTTTTTTGATACAAATGAAATAAGTATTGATAGTTTTTTGCTATTTTGAAAAGAATATAAATTTTTATACGAAAAAAATAATTTGGAAAATTCAAATCTTAAAATAATAAATTCTATTAAAGTTTTTAGAAGTTTTATGGAAAAAAATAATTTTAAAAACAACAGAGAAAATGAAAAAACGAATGTTCATATTAATGCTTTTTGTCAAATTATTAGACATATTATTGAAAAATATAAAATCCGAAAAAATAATAAGAACTATGAAATCTTTATACACCATGATAGTATAGAATGGTTGGAAAAAGAAGCTAATATTATTAAGAACAATATAAAAACATATTTGAATACAATTAATATAAATTTGAACATAAATATTGATTTTCCAAATTCTAAAAATAATGTATTAATTGAATTTATTGATAATTTTGTATCAGTAGTAACCGGTCTTTTTGTTAAAAATATAAATTTTTTTCTATTAATTGAACCTAAAAAATTAGACTCTCATTGACTAGAAAAGGAAGTTAAAGATAATAATAAATGAAATTACAATTATATGCATTCATTATATAAAAACATTCTTTATAATAATAATAATATTCAGTTATATTGTTCATTTGATTTATGAGGAACCATATTAGCAATTCTAAATACTTGTATCAATGATATAAATAATCAGTTTGAAAAAAATTATTGAAAACATTATAATGAAATATACTATCAAAATTTTAAAACATTTCCAATTATCCAATAAATTACCCTATAAGATTAAAATAAGTAATTTATTATTAATTTAATAAAATTATTAATATTAAAGTTAATCTTTATAGTAAATATAGTTGTAAATTATATGGGTATCCAAAAATAATATGATAATAAATTTTTATTAATAACATTGCAATAATTAAAATATTCATTGGTCAAAATCTGATATTATTGTTATTCAGTTAGTAATCCAAATTCATTTAATGGAATATATTCAAAAAAATATTTACAATTGACTGAAATAATATAATCTAAAACATCCTTGTATTTTGAATCTCTAAACCAATCATTTAAGATGTAAAAATACTCTACTTTATTGATATTTAAATTTGATAATAGTTTAGTTCATTGCTTTCTTTTAAAATCACAAGTTTGTAATTTTTCATCTGTTGATCCAGATACTTCTTGTCATTTAATCTCAATAATATAAAAATTATTATTTTTATAAACAAAAATTGAGTCATCTGGAATCAATTTTGCTGAAATATGGTTTTTTCAATCTATTTTGTGTTTCTTTAATAAAAATTTATAAATAGAATGAGAATTAAAAATTTTAGCAACTAATTTATTATTGTATAAAATATCATATTCTCCATTATTATCTTTTTGTTCTTCAACCTTATAATTTGGAATTTCTTTAAATACATTAATCAAACTTTTATGTGATTGATATTTGATTCCTGTTTTAGTGTGATTGCCTCCAATTCCGTATTTAATCATATTAGTTCCTTCTAAACATTTGTAATTAATAGTTCATT
>JBOFJE010000007.1:0-14079 GCA_051650525.1 Mycoplasmoidaceae bacterium | reverse complement strand
ATTAAATTCAGAATGATATCCAGATAAATTAACTCCTCCATTATACAAAGGAAATAAAATATTATTTTTATTATTTTTAGATAATCTATTTTTATTAATTTGAGATCCAGTTTTTAAGCTACAAATATCTCCTAATTTTCTATATTCAACACCATCAGGACATAATTGATTAATTGATTTTTCAATTTTATTCATTTTCAATTACTTTAATAATATTTTTAATTTCTTTTCTTAATAAATCATTCTTTTCAGCTACTTGAGAAATTCTTTGATTTAATACATTGATATCAATATTTTCACTTTTATCTTCTGATTCTATATAAGTATTTACATTCAAACTATAATTATTTAATTCAATATCACTTCTATGTACTAAACTACTTATATATTTTTCTTCAATTCTCTCTTTATAAAGATTAATAATAAAATTAATATTATCTTTGTTTAATCGATTATTATTATTAATTTTTTCATACTGGTTAGAAGCGTCAATAAATAAAATTGGTTGATCTTTTCGATTTTTTTTCAAAATCATAATATAAGTTTGAATTGATGTGCCATAAAATAGATTAATTGGTAATTGAATTATAGCATCTACAAAATTATAATCAATTAAGTACTTTCTAATTTTTTGTTCAGCACCACCTCTATAAAATATACCAGGGAAACAGACAATTGCAGCAACTCCATCATTTTCAAGGTGATATAATGCATCAAGAACAAAGGCAAAATCAGCTTTGCTTTTTGGGGCTAGAACACCAGCTGAAGAAAATCGTTCATCATTAGATAAAAGAGAATTATTATCTCCTTCTCATTTTGTTGAATAAGGGGGATTTGAAACAACAGCATCTACTTTAATCTCATGATGTTTAGGATTAATTAAAGTATTACCATGTTCAATTTTAAATTTATCAAATTCAATGTTATGTAGAAACATATTCATTCGACATAAATTATAAGTTGTAATATTAATTTCTTGACCATAATATTCAATATGTTTATTTAAAGACATAATTTTTGAAAATTTTAATAATAATGAACCACTTCCACATGCTGGGTCATATACTTTTCTAATTTTATCTTTACCATTTATCACCAATTGTACTAATAATTCAGAAACTTCTTGAGGAGTGAAAAACTCTCCGCCACTTTTTCCAGCATTTGAAGCATACATTGACATTAAATATTCATATGCATCTCCAAAGGCATCTATTGAATTATCTGTAAAATTGCCTAATTTCATTTCAGCAATTCCAATCATTAATTTTTTTAATAATTTATTTTTTTCAAAAACAGTCTCACCTAATTTTCTATTATTAATATCAAAATCATCAAATAAGCCTGAAATATTACCTTCACTATGAGAACCAATGCTTGATTGTTTAATACTAGAAAATATATTATTTAAAGTAATATTTAAATTTTCGTTAGAATTATTATTTTTGTATACATTATTAAACAATTGGCTTGGTAAAATAAAATAACCTTTTTCATTTACAATTTCTTCTTTTAAACTATTAGCATCATCATCTGCTATTTTTGAATAATCAAAATCTAAATGTCCACACTCTCATTCACCTTCATTGATATAGTTTGTAATATTTTCAGATATATACCGATAAAAAATCATTATTAAAACATAATTCTTAAATTCTCAGCCATCAACACTCCCTCGAAGACCATTGGCAATTTTTCAAATTGCACTATGAACTTCATTTCTTTCATTTTTATTATCCATATTTTTCCTGCTGTTGTTATGATTCTTTATTAAATATTATCAAAATTATGATAACATTTTAAAAAATTAAAATAATGGAATCAAAAGAAAATGCTTAGTAAAATTAGAATATTTTTTAAAAACCAAATAAAACTTATAATTAAAATTATGATTTTTTTAATAACTTTTACTTTCTTTGGAATGACTTATTTTTCAATTAAAACAACTACTCAAGTTAAAAATTATTATCTTTTAAAAACCTTGAAAAAAAATAATCACCACCTTCAATTTAATCTTGACAAAAATTTAATTGATAATGTAAAAATTGAACAAAAAGATTTTTTATTCTTAGTTCCATATTTTTTTAATGAAAATAATATGTTTAAAAATTATTATTACCAATTATTTAATAATGAAAATGTTTTTGATAATTGAAACAAGGATTTAAAAAATGGTGATGTAAATCAACTAGACTTAGAAATTGAGAAATTAGATAAGTGTTTGGATAAATATTATTATAGTTCTAAATTATTGATGAAAATAGAATTAGAAAATAATAAATTAAACATAAATGAAAAGGCAACTATTGTTCCATTTAAATATTCTATGATACTTGCTTTATTTTCTGTAATTCTTTTAATCAAATTTATTTTTCTTTACTTTTTTTGTTTAAAACAAGTTTCAAAATAACATAAATAAAAATTTATACATAATATACATATAAAAATGAAATATCTAGTAAACATGAATCTAATGATTAATATCATTTTAAAGACCAGGATATGAATTTTCAATTTAACTTTAAACAGTATATATGATGTAAGTCATGAAGAATATCAAATTATGGGATTAATTTCAAATAAATAATAATTTTGCCTTTAATTTTATTTATGGTAACATTAATTGTGCCTAATAAAATTTAAATATTATGTTTATTCTAAAAGAGACATGGATGAATAATCATTGTCTCTTTTCTTCTTAGGTAATAAAAAATAAAGGAATAATTATGAATTACAAACAAAACAACAGATTCTCAGGAAATAATGGTGGTGGAAGAAGAGATCGATTCTCAAATAGTGATAATAGATATTCATCCAATAGAGGAGAGCGAGAACAAAATAAATTTATTAGTGTTGGTATTACGTTTTCTCAAATTTTGGACGAAACTAAAAAATCTGTATTAATCAAAATTTCAGAAGAAAATTTCAAAAAAGTTTTTGCTGATCTTGAATTCTCAGATAAACATCAAAAAGTTTGATTTTCAAAAAAATATTTATGACTTACTGGAAAAGAGGAAAGAAAATATCTTTCTGCTAGTATCTTATTAGAATGAAAATACAACAATGATTTATATACTGGAAAAGAATTAATTGAATTATTAACTGGCGTTTCTTATGTAGAAAAGAATCTTTCTAAATTTGAATTAGTTAATACTGATGACATTGAAAAAAAATTAAAAGATTAATTAAAACAATTAATAATTAATAAAAAAAGCACGAGAGTGCTTTTTTTTATTATTTTGCTCATTTTAATTTTTATTAATCAATATTGAAAGCAAATTTTTAATTTTTGTTTGTTCTTTTGTTCTATTTTGAATTCATGAAAGACTATTGACATGATAATGATTTCATTTTCTTTGATCCAAAACAACTCTTCTTAAATATTCTCTATCTTCAACATTCTCAAAGTCAAAATAATCTTTACCATCACATGTAATAGCTAAAATATAATCAACTTTATTATTTGGATTTTTAATAGCTAAATTAATTTTAAAATTCGATTGTCCAATATTGATATCAGCTTCATAGCCGCATTTAATTAAAAACTCATATATATCTTGTTCTAAAAAGGAACTAAATTTTAATTTGTTATTGAATGACATATCTATTATCGATTTATTTTTAACATATTCTAAAAACTTTTTTAACATTGCAGGACCAATATTAGTTGCATTATCTGTTATTATATCTTCATCATTAATTGAGCTAATTACTTTTAAATTAATTTTTGATCTTGTGATTGCTACATTTAATCTTTTTTCACCATCTTGTAGCCCAATGGCACCAAATGATTGACTCATCTTACCAGATGGTGATTTACCATAACATATACTTAAAAATATTACATCCCTTTCATCGCCCTGTACCATTTCTATATTTTTAACAAAGAAATTATCATCTTTTTTTTGTTTAAAAAAATCACGATATTTAGCATTTTTGTTTTTAATCTTTTCAACTAATTTTAAAATTGCCATTCTTTGATTAATATTAAATGTTATTATCCCAAGACTTTTTTCTGGTCTTTTTTCAATGTGTTCATGGATTAATTTAATTAAAAATTCTGCTTCAATTAAATTATCTCGAGTTGTTCCTCGATTATATATTCCATTATTTAAATAATAAAAATCAATCCCTTGATCAACTTGTTGACCAATAGCATTTGGAATGGTAATTAACTCATTATTATAAATATTTATATTAGAAAAATTGATAAGAGACTCATGTTGACTTCGGTAATGTCATTTTAGCATTATCTTTGGTAATTTCTCAGTTGCAATATCTAATAAAGAATTATAAATTACTAATTCATCATCTTGTTCAACTAAATTATTATTTTGAAAAAAATTAGTTGGTGGTAATTGTTTATCATCACCAACAATAATAACCTGATTTGATCTTGCAATTGAACAAATTGCATTCTCTGGTGATATTTGCGAAGCTTCATCAAAGATAACTACATCAAAATTAAATTTATCATGTTCTAAATATGTACTTACTGTTAATGGTGACATCATCAAACAAGGAATTTTTTCTAAAAGTAAATTGCTAATTGAATTAATAAAATCTCTGGTTGAACTTCTTGTTCTTTTTTTTTCAAATTCTTCTTCTATAATCTTATTTTCAATCTTATAATCATTAATTCCATCACCTATTTGATTAATTTCATTAATAACCCTTTTTATAGCTATTTCTAATTGTAAAGGTTTGTTATCAATCAATTTAGAAATAGATTCTTGATGTAATTGATCATTGAAAATAATATATTCAGAATATTTTTTAATTTCATATTCATATAAATTTTCTAAATAGATTTTTTTGAAAATGCTTATTAATAAATTTGTCTCTTGATAATTATTAAGAAAATTATTAATAAAGTTAATAATATTTTTTGTTTTAAAAAAATTATCTAACTCTTTCTTTTTAAAAATAATATCTAATTGTGAAAAATTATTAATGCAATTTAAAACTTTTATTTGGATTTTTTCAATATTTGATTGTTTTATGTTTTCCAAATTATTAAATAATTTTTCAAAATCAGTTAACTGTTGATTAATTATAATAAAATCTTTTGAAATTGTTTCATAAGCATATTTAATTAGATTTTTATTGATTTTAAAATTACATAATTTTTCAGCAAAATTATTTTTTAAATTATATTGATAAATGAAAGAACTAAAATGATCTGCTCATTCTAATTTCTGTAAAATATCCTTTCAATCTGTTTCAAATCCTTGATATAAAAAAGAGAAATGATTTTTGAAGTCTTTATCTTTATGATAATATTTTTCTAAAAATGATTTGATTGAATTCAATGATTCATAAATTTTACCTATCTTATTAAAATCAAATAGTTCTTTGTTTAAATCAAAAATATCTTTTTCATCTAGCTTATTAAAATTTGGTAAATAAGAACTAATTTTAGTTTTTTGTAAAATTGTTAGATTAATTAATTCATTTAATTTCTTTAAATTATTTAATAATTCAAGACAAATATTAAAGTTGATTTTTTCTTTTTTATTAATTAAATATTTCTTAATAATTTTTAAATCTTCATGGTATTTAGGAAATATAAAATTAATTTTAAAATAATATTTTTTTAAAAATCTTTCATGTAAATCAGTTATATTTAAAATTAATATAGATTGATCATATTTTGCTAAAATCAATTGCTTAATAATTTTTATTTGATTTAGATTTTCAAAATAACTTGCAAACAAATCATAAAAAAAACTTCAGTTTATAATTGATAAATATTTTTTATAAATATTATTATTTGAAATAATATTTGAAACATTTTTAATCAATTGGTTAATATAATTAATCTCATAATACTTTTGTAAATCATTATCAAATATTAAATCATGATTTTTTTGAGAATAATTAATGACTAAATTGACATGTTCAATAAATAATTGCTTACCTACAATAATTTCTTGAACAAATTTTAATAATAACTTTGTTTTTTTTTTTAAAATTCATTCTGGTGGTATATTGGGATAATCTTGAGCAATTTTTAATATTAGTAAAAAATTTTCAATTTGAAAAATAGAGAAATTGCAATCAATTTGGAATTCATTTTCAATATTCTTAATATTTAACAAGAACTGGTTTAAATTTGTATTAAATTTATTAATAAATTTCCACAAAGATTGCTTTTTTAAAAATGGTAAATCATCATAAATAATATTAATCCAAGAATTTTTATTAATATCATCGACTTTTGAACCAATTAATTTAGTATATTCTTCAATTTTCTTTAAAACCAATTGATATTCATTATAAGTTAACCTTTTGATATCATCTATATCGGAATTAAATATCTGATAATCAATATTATTCAATACTGATAATTCATTTATTATTTTAAAAAGATTTAATTCATTTGTCAGTTCTATTTCATTATTTAATATCTGAACATAACTATTTAATCTATTAGTAATAATATCTAAATCATTTAATAAATCTAAATCTTGGTTAGTTATTTCTTTTTGTCTTCTATTAATTTTAAGTCCATTATAATATTTTTCTATAATATTTTTAATTACTGCAGAATTGTTATCAAGACTATGCAATGGCAAACAAAAAGAATCTAATTTAGCATTTTTGAGTCTATTATAAACTACATTTAAGGCAGCAATTTTTTCTGACACAAATAAAACTTTTTTCCCCATAGAAATTGAATTTGCTATAATGTTGGTAATTGTTTGACTTTTACCAGTTCCTGGAGGCCCTTGTAAGATAAAACTCATTCCTTGATTTGCTAAATCAATTGCTAATAATTGACTTGAGTCAGATTCTAAAACATTTAAAGAATTTAAGGGAGAAAAATTTTTATCAAGATTTACTTGCTCAATATTTATTTTATTTAAATTTTTATTTGAAATTCCTAATATTTGATTTGTCAATTTATGATTTAAAAATCTATTTTCATTTATTTCTAGATCTTTGAAGATGGCAATATTTGTAAAAGGAAAAAGACTCAAAACAGTTTTATGAACCATTCTTATTTGATACGGTAATGATTTTTCAACTAAATAAAAATATTCTTTTAATGATTGATTATCTTCAATTAGAGGAAGAATAATATTAAATTCATCTTTGATTTTTTGAAAAATAACTGGATTTACTAAAATCTTTTCTCCTGATCTCTTCACTGTAATATCATCATTAGAATTAAATAATAATTCAACTGGAATTAAAATTAATGGAGATAAAATAGAATCTTTTTCATCATTTCTTTTAGTATCATTCCATAAAAGAAAACCCACAGCTATGTATAATATACTAATGCCTTTTTCTTTTAAAAATGATCTTGATTCATTTTTTAAATTATTTAATGTTTTTTTAATCTCCTCTTTTTCAAAATTGGAAATTATCTCATTTTTAATCCCAGTTAATAATTGAATTGAATCATTTTTAAGTACAATTATTTCTCAGATTTCAAAAATATCCATTGTAATAATTTCAAAACCCATTCTTTTTGTATCTAAATAATTAATTAAGCGATTTTTTTTACTAAAATCTAAAAGATTTTGTTTTCATAGATCAATATTTTTATAGAGTAATTTACTATTTTTATCCATAATTACTCCAATATCTTTTCTTATATAAGAAATTATAAGTAGTTTAACAAAATATATCTAATTATCAGTGTCTTTAGTATCAACTTCATATTTTAGATTAACAGACTTTACTCTTAGATCAATAACTTCTGCTTTTAGGTTAATGTTTTCAGATTTTAAATTGATATTTTCTTGTTTTATTTTCTCTAATTCAGGATTTAAATCAATAGCTTCAGATTTCAATTTTTCTAATTCTAATTTTAAATTTTCACATTCTTTCACTAATTGTTTTTCTCGTATTTTATTACGTTTTTTTCCATATTTAATTCCTACAGAAATTCAGATCATCATTCCTATTCAAACAATTGAGCAGATTATAATAGCAAATACCAATTTTTTTCTCCTATCTATTTATTATACTTTAAAATCATTTTTTAACCAGCACTAAAAATCAATATTAATAATATTAAATTTTTATTATTTTAAAAATACAAAAAATCAATAAATATCATTATTTATTGATTAAAATAGATCATATATTATTTTATGACCAAATCATTTTCTAATATTCCAAGAATCTTTTTAATAATTTCAGAGTTTAAATTAAATTTATGTTTTTTATCATAATTATCTGAAACAACTTTAATAGAAACAATTGGAATATTAAAATTATTTGCAACTTCAACAAATGCTGATAATTCCATATCAATAACATCAGGAAGATTTTTAATTTTTTTATAATTTTTAAAATGAATAAACTTTTCTGAACTACCAACAGAATCTGATTTGAATAAAATTTTTTTACTTTTAAAAAGATTAATAATTTTTTTAGTATAAAATAATGATAGCTTACATTCATGTGGCTTTGGCTGATAAACTGAATCTTCAGATTCAATTGAAAAAGATTTGTTTGCAATTATAACACTTCCGACATTATATTTTTTTGAACTTCCAGCAACTCCAACATTAATAATTAAATCAGGCTTATGACAAGTTAAAAATTTAGTTAATGAATATGCAGCTTTTACTCTACCAATTCCAGTTAATAAAAAGTTATATTTTGAATAAGGCATTTCATCTTGATATGCAAAAATAAATAATTTTCTCATTTTTTCACCTAAATATAAGATCATTTGATCATAATATTTTTTAAATAATAATCCATTTTATTATAACAATTTAATTACAAATTGAGATATAAATGTAAAAAATACAATTATTGATAAATGTCTATAAAAGATAAATAGAAACAATTTCTTTTAATAATTATCTAAAAACAACATCAATTAAGTACGCTCCCAAAATTGGAAAATCTGTTAATGTTATGAAAATTATGTTTAGGACAACATCAATTAAGTACGCTCCCAAAATGTAAGCATTTTGATAAGGAAAATGTTGATTGTTTAGGACAACATCAATTAAGTACGCTCCCAAAATATGATTATGATTTGTTTAAATCAATAGACCGTTTAGGACAACATCAATTAAGTACGCTCCCAAAATTTAAATGATTTTCAAGCAATTTTTTATATAGTTTAGGACAACATCAATTAAGTACGCTCCCAAAATTAATCCACAATGATTTAAATCATGTTAATTGTTTAGGACAACATCAATTAAGTACGCTCCCAAAATTTACTTGGTTTTTATTTATTTTCATTTGTAGTTTAGGACAACATCAATTAAGTACGCTCCCAAAATTTATTGAATTAGTTAAGGTTGAGCTTTAAAGTTTAGGACAACATCAATTAAGTACGCTCCCAAAATTTAGAAATGCAACATTTATTAATATCTATTGTTTAGGACAACATCAATTAAGTACGCTCCCAAAATTTAAAAATAGGTTCTAAATATTCATTAAACGTTTAGGACAACATCAATTAAGTACGCTCCCAAAATTTATTTGTTTTCCTCTAGCTCTTTTTTTTAGTTTAGGACAACATCAATTAAGTACGCTCCCAAAATTCTTCATATCAAAGACTGTTTCTACATATAGTTTAGGACAACATCAATTAAGTACGCTCCCAAAATCTTATCATTGTTCAATTCCTCAAAATCTACGTTTAGGACAACATCAATTAAGTACGCTCCCAAAATTAGATCAATATCTTCCATTTTTTCTAAATAGTTTAGGACAACATCAATTAAGTACGCTCCCAAAATCCGTATGGTAAAGGTTTTGTCATTGCGTGAGTTTAGGACAACATCAATTAAGTACGCTCCCAAAATTTGTTGTTTAAAGGGGTAAACCTTATCCTCGTTTAGGACAACATCAATTAAGTACGCTCCCAAAATCGGACAACTGAAATTCTTTGTTTCATTAATGTTTAGGACAACATCAATTAAGTACGCTCCCAAAATCCAAACATTTTGACAAGCTAAATGATGACGTTTAGGACAACATCAATTAAGTACGCTCCCAAAATAACAAAGAGTTGAGTGATTTGTTCAAGATAGTTTAGGACAACATCAATTAAGTACGCTCCCAAAATTATTTAGATCAAGGAGAATAATAGAGTAAAGTTTAGGACAACATCAATTAAGTACGCTCCCAAAATCTAACTCTTTTAATTTTATCTCTTATTAAAGTTTAGGACAACATCAATTAAGTACGCTCCCAAAATTCGGCAAGGAGGAAATAGTAGAGTAATCTAGTTTAGGACAACATCAATTAAGTACGCTCCCAAAATTAACAGACAGCGCTCATTATTCATACATTTGTTTAGGACAACATCAATTAAGTACGCTCCCAAAATTGTAATAAATAAAATCATAACAATAGTTTTGTTTAGGACAACATCAATTAAGTACGCTCCCAAAATGCCAATGAATATTGTTGCTTTTGGACGTTTGTTTAGGACAACATCAATTAAGTACGCTCCCAAAATGAAGTATTACATTGAATAATTAAAGATCTTGTTTAGGACAACATCAATTAAGTACGCTCCCAAAATATAAACCACTAAGATCACAGTCAGGACATCGTTTAGGACAACATCAATTAAGTACGCTCCCAAAATTAAATGAGATAAACAATTAGAAGAAGGAAAGTTTAGGACAACATCAATTAAGTACGCTCCCAAAATGCGTGCCTTGAATATTATTATATCTCATAAGTTTAGGACAACATCAATTAAGTACGCTCCCAAAATACAAGCTAAATGATGATTTAAATAAATATAGTTTAGGACAACATCAATTAAGTACGCTCCCAAAATACTCTTATATTGCTATAAGAAAGGTCATACGTTTAGGACAACATCAATTAAGTACGCTCCCAAAATTTTCTTTCTTATTCTCTTTTCTTTCTCTTTTTTTAGGACAACATCAATTAAGTACGCTCCCAAAATATGGGGGTCTATATTATGTAATGAAAAAACGTTTAGGACAACATCAATTAAGTACGCTCCCAAAATTGTTAAATAGTTGATAAAATTAATATTACGTTTAGGACAACATCAATTAAGTACGCTCCCAAAATTATTATCTCCACAATATTTGCATCATCCACGTTTAGGACAACATCAATTAAGTACGCTCCCAAAATTTAGAGATAGATTTTATGAAATGAAAGGAAGTTTAGGACAACATCAATTAAGTACGCTCCCAAAATATGAGTATAGTAAGATAAAATTAGAATATAGTTTAGGACAACATCAATTAAGTACGCTCCCAAAATATAAAAGGAGATAAATAGAGTAAAAAAGGGTTTAGGACAACATCAATTAAGTACGCTCCCAAAATTTAACAGTGTTTTTAGGTCTATTTTGGAATGTTTAGGACAACATCAATTAAGTACGCTCCCAAAATTTAAAAGAGTATAATTAGAGTTGAGATATAGTTTAGGACAACATCAATTAAGTACGCTCCCAAAATTTAAATAATGAACTAGTTTATGCTGATCTAGTTTAGGACAACATCAATTAAGTACGCTCCCAAAATCTATATATTTATTTAGATCATCATTTAGCTGTTTAGGACAACATCAATTAAGTACGCTCCCAAAATTCAATATAATCCTCTGCAATTTCCTCAATAGTTTAGGACAACATCAATTAAGTACGCTCCCAAAATTTAAATGTGCTTTAGAATAATTTACTTTAGGTTTAGGACAACATCAATTAAGTACGCTCCCAAAATTGATAATATTCTTTTCAATCTCAAAATCATGTTTAGGACAACATCAATTAAGTACGCTCCCAAAATTCTTTCTTTCTCTTTCTTTTTCTCTTTTTCGTTTAGGACAACATCAATTAAGTACGCTCCCAAAATTTTAATAAGAGATAAATAGTAATAGTAAGAGTTTAGGACAACATCAATTAAGTACGCTCCCAAAATAGGTTAGACTTAAACCTAAAAAAAGTTGGAGTTTAGGACAACATCAATTAAGTACGCTCCCAAAATATAGTATAATAAGAATATAAGATAAGATAGGTGTTTAGGACAACATCAATTAAGTACGCTCCCAAAATACTATTAATCTCCTCCACAAAAGTTTATAAGTTTAGGACAACATCAATTAAGTACGCTCCCAAAATATAGGAATGATTTAATTGAAGTTTTTGATAGTTTAGGACAACATCAATTAAGTACGCTCCCAAAATTAAGAATAGTATAATAAGAATATAAGATAGGTTTAGGACAACATCAATTAAGTACGCTCCCAAAATAATATAGCAGATGTTGTGCACATTTTTTACGTTTAGGACAACATCAATTAAGTACGCTCCCAAAATTTCTTTGCAGATTATTTCATTATTGATAAAGTTTAGGACAACATCAATTAAGTACGCTCCCAAAATCTTCTATTATTATCTTACTTTACTTTTATAGTTTAGGACAACATCAATTAAGTACGCTCCCAAAATTTCTCCTTGACAAAATGCTATAAGCAGAAAAGTTTAGGACAACATCAATTAAGTACGCTCCCAAAATTTTCTTTTAAGAGTATAAGTATAGAGTATAGTTTAGGACAACATCAATTAAGTACGCTCCCAAAATAACATTTAAACACACTGGAAAATTGGATGGGTTTAGGACAACATCAATTAAGTACGCTCCCAAAATTTTATGGGGCAACTTATAAAGGTAAATCAAGTTTAGGACAACATCAATTAAGTACGCTCCCAAAATTAAATCAATCATGAAATTTTTAAAATTATGGTTTAGGACAACATCAATTAAGTACGCTCCCAAAATAAGTATAACCTTATATAATAATGATAATATGTTTAGGACAACATCAATTAAGTACGCTCCCAAAATATTGTGTTTATTAATAAATGTGATATTATTGTTTAGGACAACATCAATTAAGTACGCTCCCAAAATTTGTTGAAAATATTGGCTGAAATTGTTGGGGTTTAGGACAACATCAATTAAGTACGCTCCCAAAATATTTATCTAAGTATCTGATATCTAAACATGGTTTAGGACAACATCAATTAAGTACGCTCCCAAAATACTTGTCAAGGATTTTGAAATTATTTTTAAGTTTAGGACAACATCAATTAAGTACGCTCCCAAAATTGTATCAGAAAATCATTTTCTTTCATGATCGTTTAGGACAACATCAATTAAGTACGCTCCCAAAATTCAAATATTAATTTTGACAAAAAACAATTGGTTTAGGACAACATCAATTAAGTACGCTCCCAAAATTTATTATATAAGGTTAATGATTAATCCAAAGTTTAGGACAACATCAATTAAGTACGCTCCCAAAATAACCTCAATTATGGAATGTTCTGAAATGTAGTTTAGGACAACATCAATTAAGTACGCTCCCAAAATCATACCTTCAATTTTTTCCTCCAATTCAAAGTTTAGGACAACATCAATTAAGTACGCTCCCAAAATACACAACTAGAGGAAATGGATTAATTCATAGTTTAGGACAACATCAATTAAGTACGCTCCCAAAATTTAGTTTTGCCAATAATTTAAAATTACCTAGTTTAGGACAACATCAATTAAGTACGCTCCCAAAATCTATCAATATTTTTCATATTTAAAATTCCTGTTTAGGACAACATCAATTAAGTACGCTCCCAAAATTCATTCATAATTCTTTTCCAACAATTTTAGGTTTAGGACAACATCAATTAAGTACGCTCCCAAAATCAACTTATTCATATCGAGCAGAATTATTAAGTTTAGGACAACATCAATTAAGTACGCTCCCAAAATATGAATAGTAGAAATTTTATTGGCACAAGAGTTTAGGACAACATCAATTAAGTACGCTCCCAAAATCCATTCTTGCACCAAATGCTGTTGACAATTGTTTAGGACAACATCAATTAAGTACGCTCCCAAAATTCTCCTTGAATTTTAAACTGAATTCTTACTGTTTAGGACAACATCAATTAAGTACGCTCCCAAAATTATTCACTATTCTTGCCAATCAACCTTGTTGTTTAGGACAACATCAATTAAGTACGCTCCCAAAATTAGTAGTTAAGTCATCATTTTCAGTTGGGTGTTTAGGACAACATCAATTAAGTACGCTCCCAAAATT
>JBOFJE010000006.1:0-5093 GCA_051650525.1 Mycoplasmoidaceae bacterium | reverse complement strand
GAAGTGTAAATAAGTTAAAAACAATAAAGAGAACAATGTATGGGAAAGCTTCATTTGAAACCTTAAGAAAAAAATTACTCTGGAGCTATGATTCAGAATAAGATCTTTCAACTAACCTTGGAAAGAACCTATTTTATTTTACAACAAACAAATATCAGCCTTCATATTTCCCTCTAGTTAAAACATAAAATAATGTTTTCAACATTTTTGTGATTTTATTAGTATATAATATTTTTTAATATATTTCAAATTTAAATTCTTTAAATAATTACTTTTATTAAGATAAAAAAATGAGACAAAATAGTCTCATTCTTTTGATAATTTAAAGTTTTCCTGGGTACAAAGAAAACATAAGATAAAAAACAGTTTGCTTTTAGTTTATATAATTTTACACTAAAAAAATAGGATCTACAATAAAAAAATTCATAGCCTTATTCTATGAATTTTTTTTAGATTATTTGAAACGAATAAATGAAAAGAAAACTCTTCTCATAAGGTATTTATATTGTATAATATAAATTTTAGATCCACAATAAATTTTTTTACCTCCTCCTATAAAATTATTTTAATGTTAACGAAAATAAAATTAGAGGTCTCTTTATGAAAAGTAGAAAATATTTATTTAGATACAAAATAAGTATATCTAAAATTATAAAGATCCACAATAAATTTATTGTAGATCTTTATAATTAAATGTAACATATATATGTTGCAAATTGTTTTAGTTTGAATAGAAAAAATCTGAACTCAAATCCATATAAAAGGTTTTTGAGTTCTTTTTTTTATATAAGATGCAGAGTTAAAAGGTATAAGTGGAAAATATGATAAAAGGCTTTATATGTTATTAAACCAGCTAAAGCTGAAAGGGAGAATAAATATTTAAAATTAAATCTACAAATTAAAAAAACTGCCTAAAATCTTATAGGAAAATAGACAGTTTTTTTCTTATGTCATATATCTCTTCAGGGGGGGAATATTCCATAAGTGAAAAAAGTTTTTTAGTACATGAATACAATTATTTTAATATATGTTTTATAAAATCCACAAGAAATATTTTATTTTTTTATTATGCAGTAAGTTTATTAAGATAACTTTTGATAGATATCAAGCTTATTGTATGGTATTTCAATTCCCTCTTCATCAAATCTATCTTTAACAATTTCAGGAAGATCAAATAGAATATCTCTAACCTTTTTAGCATTAGTTTCATATGAGGTTGAAAATATAAAATCAACTCTTCTATCATCATTAGCTGTAACATTAGTGATAACACCACTTGATAATTTACCATTAGGAATTATAATAACCTTATTATCTGGAGTGTGTAACACTGTATATAGTAAAGTTATTTTTTGAACAGTTCCCTCAACTCCTGCTACATTGATAAAATTTCCTTTTACAAAATATTTAGAGATTAAAATTTGAATTCCACCTGTTAAGTCAGATAGACTTCCTTTTAATGCTAATCCTACATCTATTCCAATCGAACCTATCATTGTCAATAAAGTTGTAGTTTCAACTCTAAGAATATGCACTAGATTTAAGACATAAAATATTATTATTATACTATCTATAAGTGCTGTTAAAAACTCTTTTAGTAAAGAATCTATTTTTTTTAGTTCTAATATTTTGTGAATAAATTTTGTAGTTAATATTTTGATAGGCTTATAGCTTAAATATAATAATAGTAATAGTAATCCATTTTCTAAAATTAAAGGTGTTACTATCTCTATGATATTTAGTTCTTTCCAAAATTTAATTAGTTTATTCATAGATATTTTTTTCTCCTTAATTTTTATTAGTAACTCTTATGAGAAACCTTTATTTCTTTAAAAAATTTATATTGTGTTTTTTGATGGCTTATTGGTAATATCTCATAATTTGATGTATCTATTAGTAAACTATTCTGTTTTTCATCTACCTTAAAATCCATTACAACATAATTATCTTTATAGTTTGAAATAATAACTTTATTTTCATTGACAAGAAACTCGTATTTTTTTTTATCCATGGGATTAGAAGGAGTTTCCATTAAACTTATTAGACCACTTATTAATACGAGAGAGACTATTGTTGCGGAACATATTCTTTTATAAATACCTTCTTTTAAAGTTCCAGTAAAATATATAAGGAATACTACTAACGTGACTATAACTAAAAACCATTCACCGCTTTCATAAATTTTTAGCAACCAATTTATTTTAATAGTATTATAAGTCTCTTTAAAAATTTTAAAAATTAGTAAGAATGTTTATGGTAATATAAAAAGTTGCAAAACACAATATTCTTCAGAAGCTGCATTAACACCACTAGTGAATGTTATTTTAGCTATGTTTAATTTTTCTTTCAATAAGTCATACACTTTTAAAATAGTTGGAAGAAGAGGGTCATCTTCTCTTAATATTAAAGAGTGATCAAAGTTTTTTAAAACATCCCAAGCAGTTTTTTGAATTTCATTACATGGATAAACTATATTTACACCTTCATTTATTGAATCTTCAACCTCAATAGTTAAAATTCCAGTATGACCATGTAAATATTGTGCTTCACCTTTAAACTTATAAAATCTGTGTGCATATTGTAAATCAAACGTAGTTATACTTAGTTTAATATGCTCTAGAATGGATCTACAATTAAATCTTTATTTTTTTAAATAAAAATAAATGTTATATAGATAAAAAGCCAACTAGTTTAACGATAGTTGGCTTTTTTTATAAAATTTGATTGGAAAAATATCTTACAATATATTTTAAATGATTTTTTGAAGATCTACAACAAAAATATAAATTTTTTTAGGATTTTCATTTAATATTTTAATAATATCTGAATATTCATATTCTTTAGATAGTAAATTTAAAATTCTGGTTTCTAATTGACTAAATTTTAATTCATTAATATTATTAACTATCAATTTTAAGTCCTCTTTTCTTATAAATATTGAGTTGGGTGTATTGTAATTAACACCTAATTTTTCTAAAAATACTTCTTCTTCATTTTCAAAAGATTTGGGATAATAATTAATTGCGGATGTTAATAATTTTTGATTTAGTTTGATTAATTTATCTATAGATTGTTGATTTCCTAGTTGAGCTTCATAGATTATTTTATTCATGACTACACTCCATTTTTCAATATATAAATACTTTAAATTTCAGTTGATAAAAAAAATAACAGAGCTAGAACTCTGTTACTCTTTTAATATTAAGTTAATAAATATGAAAGTTGATTATCTCTATAATAGCTTATAAGTAATTAAATCTACAAGAAAATTCTTTGAGTTTTTTGTTGAGTTTAGGTAAATCGATAAAAAGTTTGCTTGTTAAACTTCTGGCGGGGATTGCAGATAGAGGAGAGAGAGGTGGATTCCCGCCATAAGTTTTGGTATTAAGATAGATGATATGGCTTTTATACGAGCTAAGAATTACAGTAGATACGGCACTGTGGCCGAGGCCCATAGCTGTCAACCTAAGAGGAATTTTTATGATATAATTTAAATTAATAACAACAAAGGCGGTACTTAAATCTATGGAAATAAAATTAAAATATTTAATTGAAAATTTAAAAAATGTATTTAATATAAATGAAATTAACACGATTGCTAAAAAATCAAAATTTGTTCAAAGATAAAGTAATATAAATGCTAAAGATTTTATTCTTTTTAATACTTTTTATGGAGAAGAGGTTTGTAAAGTTTCCTTATCTCAATTAGCTTCTAAATATGATGCGATATTTAATGTCGCAGTATCTAAACAAGCTGTTAATAAACGCTTTAATAAATATGCAGTCGAGTTTATGAAGGAAATTTTTAATCAACTTATGTTTTCTCAAAATTCCATATTGAACACTTTGAAGAATACATTACATTTTCATAGGATAATTATAAATGATTCAACTGGATTTAATTTACCTAAAGAATTCGCTGATGAATTCTTTGGATCAGGTGGCTCAGCATCACCATCTGCTATCAAAATACAGTTACAGTATGAACTTTTATCTGAAATGTTTATGAAAGCTGATATTTTTTCTGGAACAAAAAATGATGTAACGTATTTAGATGTAATGGAAACTGATAGTAGACCTAAAGATCTAAAATTGGCAGATTTAGGATATCATAAAATTGATTATTTTAAAAAAATAGATGCTAATGGAGCATCCTATATATCTAAAGTTAAAAGTAGTTTTTCTTTGTATTCAAAAAATAAAAATCCAGAATTGAATTTAAATGGAGAAATTAAAAAAAAGACTGAATATATAAAAATAGATATCTTAGAGCTGATGAAGCCTTTGGCAGAAGGCGAAACCATTGAACTAAAAGATATCTACATTGGTTCCAAAAAGGAACTAAAAAACAGATTAATTATAACAAAATTAACAGAAGAAAACAAGCGAAGAAGAGAATTAATTCATAAAGAAAATATTAGAAAAAAAAAGCGAGTATTAACTCAAGACAGATTCGATTTTAATGCTATAAATGCTTATATAACTAATGTTAATGATAAAATTCTTAGTAAAGATGAAATTCACGATATATATACTTTAAGATGGCAAATAGAGATAATGTTTAAAATTTGGAAATCAATTTTTAAAATAAATCAAGTAAAAAAAGTAAAAATTGAACGATTTAAATGTTTTCTTTATGGGCGTTTAATAGCTTTATTATTGTCATCTTCAATTGTTTTTACAGCTAAAAATATTATTTTAGAGGAAACAAATCAAGAGATTAGTGAAATTAAATCATTTGGCTCTATTTTTCAATATTTACCTAAATTAGCCACAATTATACTTAAAACTGAAATCTATCTTTTGCAGTTTTTAAAAAAATAACCCTTAATTTTAAACGATTTTGTTTAAAAACAAATAAAAAACAAAAGAAATCAGTAAATGATATTTTAAAAATACTTAAAATAGAGCTAATCCAAAGCGACAAAATCGCATCATAAAAATTAAATTATATAAATTTCAAATTAAAGTTTGAGATAGATTTTCTCAGCTTTTTTTATTGTATAAAAAAATAAAAAATATTAACAATTTACTTAAAAAATAACTTAATCTTAAAGATATCTTTTAAAATTCCTCTTAGGTTGACAGCTATG
>JBOFJE010000005.1:0-4411 GCA_051650525.1 Mycoplasmoidaceae bacterium | reverse complement strand
ATCTTTTTGACTTTTTATTTATTATATTTTTATTTATTTGGTAAAACAAAGGAAAGATAAAATGAAATTACCAGGATATTCAGTAAATCATCAATTAATTTCTGGTTTTTCTAACCAAAGGGGAACAAATAAACAATTTTCTAATTTTAATACTAAATTAAAAGCAAATATTACATTACCAAAATCTCAATACATTAAACCAAAACCAAAATCTTCTACACATTCTGGTTTTTTAAAATCACTTTTAATTACAATAGGAATTTTTGTTGCAGATGCAGTTATTGATTTTTTCTTACCTGAATTTGCTCCTGCAATTGAAAGTTTAGAATATGATGAATTAGCAGCATCTATCCAAGGTATTAGAAAAATAAAACAATTAAAAATACTTGATACAGGTATTAAATCTACTAAATCTGTTATAATATGAAATCTTGGAACATCTTTATTTACCAAACAAAAATTTAATATGTCTTCTTTTTTATTAAATACTATGTTATTTGAAACTCCTTTAATAGGAGATATTTTATCATATAAAAAATTAGTAAGTAATCAATATAGATTATTAATATTTAAAGATTTAGAAATATTATATAGAGAAACCAATTCCAATTTCAATTCTTCATTAAAAGATTATTTACAAAAAAATTGAAAAAATATTGATGACATTTTAAATACAAACACTAAAAAATCATTCTCTACACAATCAGAATTATTTTCTAAAATATTATCAGATTTTGCAGATGGAAAATATAGAGACAATTGATTAGAATATTTTGCTCCATCCCCATCATTTTTAGATAAATTATCAATAAAAATAAAAGGACAAACAACAACCAATTATTTAAATAGATGAAACCCAATTAGAGAGATATTTTTTAATCATTCAGAACAAGTATATGAGTTGTCTTTTTCAAACTTTTTAAAATTAGTAGACTATATTGCTATGAGAATAGACCCAGCATATGCTATAAGATTATTTATGAAGAAATTTTTTTATGAAATATTTTTTAAAGTTAAAAACTTATTAAAAGATGAAGAAAAAGAGTTAGATAAATTATCAGCATTAAACAAATTAAATAAATTAGCAAAAGAAAGAAAACTTGCAAAATTGCAAAAATTAAGAAATAAAAACTATGCTGATTTACTAATGAATGATAATTTCATTCTTTTTTCTGCATCAGAATGAATTTATGGAATAAGATTAGTTCCAAGAGAAAGTTCAGAAATTTTTTCTTACCTAAAAACATTAAAAAACTCTGCATCAGAATTAGTCATTTCTAATCCATCAGAAATTATGCTATATAAAGATGCAATCATAGACATATTTGTATATTTCATTCCATCAACCACATCTTCAACAAAAAACCCAGAGGGAAAACAAACATTATTTATTACTGGATTAAGTATTTTAAATGATATATGACCTTGATTAAATAGTCCATCAAAAGGGTCATATTATTATTATAAAATAATGTGGGGATACAACATTAGAAAAGAATGAAAAGAATTAAGTAAAATTACAAGACATTTTGCAATTCATTCACTTGAAATATTTAAAGAAATGAGATGAGTTGGACTGGATTATGTATTTTTAGGTGGAATGGATAATCAAGGGTTTGTAAAGCAATTTAAACATTCATTAAAGCAGATGGATAACTCAACTTATTGAAAATATGCTATTACTCAAAGTATGTTAAAAGGACTTGGTTTTAAAATTTTTGCAAATCCAATAGCAGATTTATGAAAATATAAAATAACAGATGGAAGATTTTTGAATTCAGTTAATAGGAGTTTAAGAAGAAAAACAAGGTATAATATAACCAAAAGAAACAGAAAATCAACTGGAAAAGGAATAAAATGAAAATAAAAAATAATATATCTATAACAAGACAACAATATGATAACACTGATTATATATTAGAAACATTCTATATATCTTTATCAAATGCTATAAAAAATAAATACCAAATAAATAGTGATACAGATAAAGATGATATTACTAAACTTGATAATCTTTTTTGAAAATTCTTATCCAAAGCAATTTCATTAGTTGATATTGTTTGTAATAATTTCCTTTCATATAATCCTTATGATAGTTTAGAAAATACATTACAATCACAAATTCAAAAGGTATTATTTTATCAAATAGAGTTTTGGTTAAAAAATGGTGGAATTGTAGAAATTGCATCAACAGGAACATATTCCAAAAATGATGGTTCTAATTTTACTATTAATAATACTCCTGGATTTTATCCTTATTCCCAACTTTGCAGAACTGCAAAAGATATATTAGAAAAAACAAACCTTATCTATTGAACTTTACCAGATAATCCACAACCAATTAGTATTGATTATTATTTATCAATAAATTCTTTAATTTCTTCTAATAATTCAGTCATTATTAAGAAATTTATTTCTAATAATTTAGCATCATTAGATATTTCTGTTGACCCTAATATAATATCAACCTTTGGAAATGGGGACCCACTTAAAGACCAATTCAGAGCAGTTTCAAATGATGAATTTGATAAATTCAAAAAAATTGATGATTTAACCATAAAAGTTGCAACTAACACTGCTGATATTGCAACTAACACTGCTGATATTGCAACTAACACTGCTGATATTGCAACTAACACTGCTGATATTGCAACTAACACTACTAATATTTTGTCTAATAAAAATAAGACTGATGACCTTGAAACAGATTTTGTTAATTTTGCAACAAGTATAGGAACATATCTGTTTTTTAATACAAACTATGTAGATGGAATTCCTTTGAGTGTTAGTGCAGATAGAAAAACACTCACTGGAACCATAACAAACCAAACTTGAAATGATTTAACTGATAAAACCAATATTCTAATCAGAATTACAGATGGAGAAGACCCTAATAATAATATTAGTTGAATATTTGATAGTATAATAAATGGATTTGTAGATAATGAAATATCACAAAATGGAACAAGAGACAACATTCAAGTATCTTCAACTTGAATTAAAAAAGATGGATTAATAACATTAACAATAACTGCAACATCAAATGTTTCAGACTTTTTCCCAAACCCATCAAAAACAACCTTAAAAATTGTAAGAATACAATCACAAGGGGGGAATTCTATTGATTTTAAAGACTGAGTAAAAGTTGCAGACCAAACTAATTTCCAATATGATGCAAATGGAAAACAATGGAGTTCTGTGAATTTTGAATGTGAACCTAATTCAATTTATTTATTTTCATTTTATATAGAAAGTCAAAAAGCATTTACTCATATAATTACTACATTTGATAATAATAGAGACCCAGCATATCAAGGACAATATGATGTTGATATAGATAAAGATAATCAAATAGTTTTTTACATCTATGAAATTTATTTTGAAAAGTTAAATGTTATAACCATTCAAGCAGCAGCATTTTCTAATGGGAAACCTGCATTACCACAAGACCTTTCTAATATGACATTTAACATTTACCAGTGAAAATAATTTTGAAATTATGGTATAATATATTTATAAAGGACTAAATATGAAAATAAATTGAAATATAGGAATGTTTTTTATATTTTTTATTGTTTATATATTAATTATTGTTATTGCAGCAATATTTATTTCAAATGAAACAATAAAAGATATAATTGATAGTGGAGACACTTTAATAGGGGTAGTTATAGGATATTTTTTTAAACATTTTGAAATAAAACAAATCCATCAAACTAAGAAAGGTAAAAATGGTTAAAGTTTTCTGTTTTTTAATTCTTTCTATATTATGTTTAACATTAATTGCAATTATGGTGGTTTAATATGAAAATAAATTGAAATTGAATATCTTTTCTACTTTTTTTACTTTGTTGAACTATAAGCATAGGACTTATTGCAATTAAAATACCTGAAAATGATATAAAAATAATTGCAATAGCAGTCCAATCTATGGTATTAGCAGTAGTTAGTTATCTTTTTTTTAAAAAACATAAGGAATAATAATGTCTGAAAATCAAAAATTTATTTATTTTTCATACAAAGAAGATGAAAAATCAGCAAGTTATCAATTAAAACAAGATTTAGCACATCAACAAGCATCAGAATTTGAGAATATTACAATTAATTATAATAATAACAATCTGAAAGATTGAATACTTGATAATAACATTAATATTAAAGAAACAATCTCAAAAATGGTATATTATTCTTCAATTAATGGGAAATGTATTGTAATTTTTCTAAAAATAGATGATAAAGTTTCTTTTGAAATTATTGATATTATAACTCAATTAAGACACACAGGAAATAGAGTTTTTGTTGCAAGTGGAACATCATCATCACTAATACTACCAAATGGAGTTTCATTCTGAAATATTAAACCCAATACTATTTATAATTTTAATTTAAAACCATCATCAACTAATGAAAA
>JBOFJE010000004.1:0-4378 GCA_051650525.1 Mycoplasmoidaceae bacterium | reverse complement strand
GTCACCCTTCAACATCTCTCTCTATTAGAGACTTTTAGTGCTAAAAATATTGTATTACAAATAAAAAATACTATAACGATTAGTATTCTTAAAAAGCAATAGGATATTTTTTTATTAATATTAAAAAATCAAAATTCTTTTCTTTTACGCGTATGCGTTTCTTTAGAATCTTTTTTCTTTAAATAATCTTTAAAACATTTAGGCTTTAGATTTGCATTGATTTTATTGACTTAGATAAGACATTAAATAACTTTCTGTTACACATTAAATAACTTTCTGTTACATATTCAATAACTTTTTGTTACAAATCCAATAACTTTTTGTTACAAATCCAATAACTTTCTGTTACAAATAAATAACTTTATATTTTATAGGTTATTAAATGTGTGATATAATTAATTTATAATAAATATTTATGGAGGAAATTTTGACGAAATCAGTTGTAAAATATGATAACGATATGAACACAGTAGCCTTTGGTAAGTTTAAAGAAAAGGAACTTGATTTATTTTTTTCAATTTGTTTTAAAATTAGAGATACAGGAACTAGAGAAATTATTTTACAGTTTGATGAATTGAAAAAACTTTCGAATTATTCCAATAGAAATTTAGAACGTTTTATAAAAGATTTATCAACAACATACGATAAAATGTTGAGTTTAAATATAACAATTAGGCATAGTAAATTAAGTTTTACAAAATTTAATTTGTTTAGTCAATATACTGTAAATGGAGAAGAAAAAACAATCATGATACAGGTTCATGATAAGTTTGAATATATTTTAAATAAAATAATGGGAAATTATACAAGGTTTGATTTACTTGAGTTTATAAGTCTAAAAAGTGCATACAGTAAAAATATTTTTAAGTTATTAAAACAATGGGAAACTAAAAAAGAAAAAACTTTTGAAATAATAGAATTTAGAGAACTCTTAGGAATTCCTATAAAATATCAAATGTGTAATATTGATACCAAAGTTTTAAAACCAATAATGCAAGAGTTACCCCAATATTTTCCTAATTTAAAACTTAAAAAAATAAAAACAGGTAGAAGTGTTACAAGTTTAAAGTTTACTTGGAGTGTAAAAACAGAATCTAAAAAAATAAATGATGTAATAGATATAATTGAAATTTCAAACAATCTAAATAAAACCATAGAAAAAGTAACAAAGAATAGATTTATCAAGCCTCTACTAAATATAGATAATGTTGAAATATTAGTTCAAATGTTCGAAGAGAAAAACCTTGTAAAAGGTCTAAATTGGTCATATAAAGAGATTAAACAAGAAATTAAAAGTTTAAATTACTTAATTAAATCCATAAAAACAGGAATAGAGCAAAAAGAAAAAAAGTTAGTTGTTAAACCTGTTTTAGAAGTTGTTCAACTAGAAAAACAAAGAGTAGAAATTCAAAAAATTAAAATTAAGATAACAATAAGTGAATATGAAGAGCTCTATCAAAAATTTTTAAAAGCAGCAGGAGAAGAGCACAATCTGTTAACAAGAAAAGGTTTTGATATTGCTAATAAAAATAAATATGAAATTACAGATGATGTTAAAGAGATTACAAATGAATTTGAATTACTTTATCAAAATTTTATTAGTTTGAATAATCTTATTGATGATGAAAATACAAGAAATATTTTTTCTCTACTAAACCCTGAAAAACATAAAACTGAAGAGCATTTAGAAAAAATAATTTCTATTTCAGATATTCAAGAAGAAAAGTTGCTGAGTAAAAAAGGTAAAAAGTTAGTTGGTGGAGCATTGCTTTCAAGGTTGGAAAAAATAGCAAGAGATGAAAATATAAAAATCCAATATAAAGAAAAAATCATAGAATAATATTTTCTGGTCACCCTTCAACATCTCTCTCCATTAGAGACTTTTAGTGCTAAATAGATTATAAACTTTATTTTTTAAAAATTCAATATTAATCAAAAAATAAAAAAGGCTAGGTGAGTGAGGCACCTAGCCAGTGATTACCTAGTACCCTTTTTTATTTACTTAGTAGAAAAAAAAGGACTATAACGATTAGTATTCTTAACATTTCAAAAAGCACCCCCTCTCTAGGGTAGGCAACCACTTTTAATATTATACCATGATACAAAAAATTAAAAAAGAGCTAGTTTCTCACTCCTAACTCTTTTTCGTACAATGCTTTTTGAACATTGAATACTAATCGTTTGTAATTTATTATAATACTTAAACTCTTAAAAAGCAATAGGATGTTTAAATTTAATTAATTCCTAGTTTGGCTTTAGTTTTAATTTTTATATTATAATTTAGAAAATTTAAAATCAATTCTATTATTTCAGAAGTTATTGTTGTTAAAAGAATTAAAAATATTAAAACCAATATTGAATTTTTAGGGTAAAAAACTAATTTTTGTAAATATTTATAACAAAAGAAACTATGTGTTAACCACATATTTGTAGAGTGTTTGCTTAAATAAAACATAATATTACAAATTTTAGTTTTATAAAATAAATTTGTAACCGAATATATAAAAATTGGTGCTAAAGCAAAATCTAATATTGATGTATATTTTAAATTTCTAACAAAAACAATTAATAAACATATGATTAAATAAACTATTTTTTTATCCAATTTATAGTCAATAAATTTCAATTTGATTAACTTAAATAAGTTAAATTGAAAAGCTAAATAACCAATAAAAAATGCTGCTTGATTGAATAAAATATTCATAAGAAGTGCATAAAAATAAGAATTACTAATATATGATAAGCTAGGGAATAATTTGAATATTCCAATATTAAAAATAGAAATAGAGTATAATGCTCCAATTCTGATTAATGAATTTATAAAACTTTTTGAGATTATTTTTTTAGTTATTGGAGATATTAATATTAATACAACATACGTTTTAAAAAACCACCATTCACCATTATAAGAATTTATTGCTCCTATAAAATTTTTAATAAATTCAGTTAATATAAATTGTTTTTGAAAAAATAAAAATCCTATTGGCATGAATAGTAAAAAAATTATCCAATAATTAATATATAGTTTTTTTATTCTTTTTAAACAATCTAAAAATCCAAAATTTGAATTATTTTTATTGAGCGTAGCTATACCATATCCACTTAAAAATAAATACATAGCTACACATATTTTTCCGAAAACAGCCAATTTAAATTCCAAAGTAGAACCATTATTAAAAACATATGGAAAAATTGAATTATACTCAACTTTTAAGATTCTATCAGGAAATGCAAATAAGTGATGAATAAACATTAAAATAATTGCGACAGCTTTTGCTATTTTACTATGATCTTTTGTAAAATTTAGTTCCATGTAAAGTTTCTCCTATTTATAATTTATTTAATTAGAATTATATACTACTCTTTGAAATATTTAAATGTCAATTGTTTTAATTATAATTAAAATAAAAAAAGAAGATATTCTTTAAAATTTACGAAAAACTATTTAGAACTATATTCTAAAGTAAATGAGGTGAAAATAATGAAATTAAAATTAAATTTAGAAGAACTTGATTTAAATTTTGAAGATGAACGTATAGGAGCAGCTGTTGTTTTAGCTGGTATGGTTACAGTTGGGGTTATTACTTTTAAAATTTGTCAAAATAAAAAAGAAATAGCTATGATTAGTGCTGTTGGTAGTATTGCAGGGAGTGTTGTAAATGTTATAGGTAATGGTTTGTTATTAAAATAAAGTATTTAAGTTTTGATAAATAAAAAAAAAGTAAAAGAGAATTTTGTTTTTACTCTAGCAAGAATCTCTTTTACTTTTTATATTACCAACCTTTTTTTAATTCTCTTACAATTGCATCCTTACTGTGCCCTAATTGTCTTAAAGCATTTACTCTATTTCCTTTAGATTGGTTACACTTAGGGCATAAAGCTTGTAAATTTGTTATGACATTTGTTCCACCTAAACTTTTAGGCATAATATGGTCAACTTGTATTCCATTTGGATCATGTCCACTTAAATTTCTATCTAATTGTTTTTTACAATTATTACAATTTTGAAATCTTTCAGGGTGTCTTGAAAAATAAATTTTTCTATAATCATCTCCGACAACGTTGTTAACAGCATCTTTCTTTTTATTATTAACTTCCTTTGCAACTATCCCAAAAATATCAAATAATCCCATATATCCTCCTAAAATTTAATTTAAATATTTAACCATTAAATTTCATATATACATCATGCAATATTCTAATGTCAAATTTTTTAATTGATAGAAATAAAATATTAATTTCCCTTATTCAGTTCTAATAATATTTTGTTAATTCTATTGGCTAGTAACATTCCCTTTAGTTTGTTGCCATTCTTATCAAGAAGTTTTTCTGAGGGAATATCTTCAGCCGTATATATTTTTGTTTGAGTAAATTCTAT
>JBOFJE010000003.1:0-8245 GCA_051650525.1 Mycoplasmoidaceae bacterium | reverse complement strand
CAAAATTATTCACTATTCTTGCCAATCAACCTTGTTGTTTAGGACAACATCAATTAAGTACGCTCCCAAAATTAGTAGTTAAGTCATCATTTTCAGTTGGGTGTTTAGGACAACATCAATTAAGTACGCTCCCAAAATTGACGTATAATTCTATTTATAAATTAATTTGTTTAGGACAACATCAATTAAGTACGCTCCCAAAATTACCATATTTTATCAATGGGACATTATCACGTTTAGGACAACATCAATTAAGTACGCTCCCAAAATTATCAATCTCCCTCAATTATTAGTTCAACTGTTTAGGACAACATCAATTAAGTACGCTCCCAAAATGTTCATTTATTTATTTTCCTTACTTTTTTGTTTAGGACAACATCAATTAAGTACGCTCCCAAAATTTCACAATTCTTTGCTATCGATTTTTTTAAGTTTAGGACAACATCAATTAAGTACGCTCCCAAAATCCAGCAATCAGACTGATTACCATAATGTGTGTTTAGGACAACATCAATTAAGTACGCTCCCAAAATGTCATTTTTTGCGTTTTTTAATTGAAATCAATGTAATTAAGATTGATTATTAGTAAAATTGTTGTTATTTGTACTTAATACATAATAATTATATTAAAAATTTTTGCTTATTAATCATTTTTTTAATGATAATTTAGTCTCACTTTTAGCATGAAATTCTTCTAAATAATCTAATAATATTTTTGTATTTAATATTTCAATTGCCCCATTATTAGATTTTTCATAAACAATATCTTTCATAATTAAAATTAATTCCAGTAATTCAATTTGATTAATTCAATTTTTAAAATTAGTTGTGAAAATTAAAAAATCAATATCATTAATATGAAAATTTATAATATCTTCAATTGAAATGATTTGATAATCATTTATAATAACTAATGGTCTTTCATAACAACTCTTTTTTAAAATATCTAAAAAATTATTAATATTATCCAAAGATAAATAATGATCATTACATGATAAAAAATTTAAAATGGAAGCATTTTTAAAATCTAAATCAAATAATTTTTCAAGATTATCATCTTTTAATTTGGAATAATTATTTAAAATCAATGTTTGCAATTCTTGATTTATCATCTCAATATCTTTATTTCTTAAATAGTGATGAATCAACCCATTATTTTTTAGTTTAAAAAAATTTGCAATTTTAGAAAATGGATTAATATAATAGATATTATGATTTTTAATTGGTTCATCATTTTTAATAATCAAACTAAATTTATCATCATCATTTAAAAGATCCCTAATTAATAAATTGGGGTTGTCACAAAAAATAATTTTAATCCCATTAAATTGAAAACTATCAGCTTTATTTTTAAGATTAAAATGCATTGTATTAAAATTAATTTGATTAGCTTCTAATTTTTTTAAAATATCATTTGAAACAACTTTTTTTTCAATTGTTTCAGACTTAATTTTTTTAATTGATAAATTTATTATATTCATCTAGTCCTCAATACATATATATCTTTCAGTTCCATTTACTTCTTCATTTATTTTTGGCTTACCACTTAAATGAACCATATCACCATATTGTTTTTCAGTAACAAATAGGACTCTAATTCTTGATTTTTTAGGAATTTTTTGAGATATCTTTTTTATTTCAGCACTAAATTTAGTTTTAGAATTAATACATTTTGAATATACAGAATATTGCATCATAATATAACCATTTTTTAATAATAATTTTCGATAATAATTATATGCCTGATTATCTAATGCATTATCTGATGTAATATCATACATAACAATGATTCTCATAATATTATAGTTCATCTTTTCCTTCATTTATTTTAATCTCAAAATTAAAATCCATCATATATTCATTTATCTTATTATTAATTAAATAATCAATGAATATATCAATTGCATTATTTAAATATTGATAATATCCATTAACCTTTAATTGATAATTAGCAATGTATTCAATTAAAATTTGTTTAAAATTTTGGGATAAAACTAAATTCTCTATTTTTATAAAATTATTAGCATATAAAGTATATACAAATGAATCAACTATGATTCTAAAAGGTTCAATTAAATCACTTGCTAAAACAAAATAATTATGAACTGATTTGTGAAAAATTCCAATTCTAGGATCCAATCCTTTTTTAATAATACTTCTAGCAATCATAGAATTTAAAATGGTATATCCAAAATTTAAAATTGCATTAATAATCAAATTTTTTTGGGTTCTAACAAAATTGTTACCAAATAATATTTTCCAATACAATTTAGCAGCATGCCCCTCCCTATTATGAGGATCACCAATTTCTACATTATTTATATAACTATAAAAAAGTTCTATGGTATTAGGCTCTCCTAAATTAAAGAACAAAATTAAATCTAATTGATTAATAATTTTTTGAGTTATTATCAATTTCCAATTTACATCTTTAAATTCTTTTGTTCAATTAATTTGTTTTTCAAAGATTTTAACTGTTAAATGATTGCCAATAACTGGAATTAACTGAGAAGATGGTAAATAATATTCATCACAAAATACACATACTACATTATTTTCTGCTAATTTATTTATAATATTGACACTAATATTTGTCCTATTATTTGTGAATAGCAAAAGATCAATATTTTTAATAGGAATAAAAATCTTTTCTTCCCCCTGAATTAGAATATTATCTAAAAATAATTTTATATGACAATTTTTTTTGATCTCTATTATTCTTCATCCCATACTTTTTTAAAATTAATTATCTGGATGTTACCAAGTTCATCAATATGGCAAAAATTATATTTTTCAATAATAGTGTTAATAGATAGATTCAATTGTTTTGGTTTTTTTTCAAGATTATTATTTTGAGCATTATTTATAATAATATCTTTATATTCTAATTGGTTTTTACTAAAATCTCCACCAACTATTCTAATTATATTTTTATCATTTTTTGAAATTAATAATGTCCCTTTATGGACAGTATAAAATTTATTTTTATTTTCAATCTTGTGTTCTTTCAATTCAGTTAATAATTTACTTTCATCTATAGCTAATTTACCATTATCATTCTTCATTAATGAAATATTAATTGGAATAACACGATGTTTATTTTTAATATCTTTATAGATTCTAATTTCATACCATTCAAATTTTGTATAAGAACCAAAATTAAGCTGTTGTTTTTTTCGTAAAATATTTTCTTTATTTCTTGGTGCAAATAAATTAATATTTCTATTATAAAAATATATTTTTTTTAAAAAATATTCAAATCCATTTTCTCTTCTAATATATAATTTTTTATTAATAGATCCCTTTTGATTTATTAATAAATTTGGTTCAACAAGATTTTCCATATAATAAATAAAAGGATTTTTTTTCTTTCATGATTCATCTTTTAGACATTTTTGAGAACATTCATTCCAAATTTTTAAAATATCTTCTAAAATTTTAGGATCATAATATTTATTTTTACCATTTACAATATAAACTTTTTTTAAAATATTTATCTTTTTTTCTACATCGCTAAAATTTTGATAAGATAGTGGTTCAAAAGATTCCCTTTCTTTAAAAATACCAGGATTCTGTTGGTCTTCTTTAATTGAAAGAATTGAATCACCTCATAAACCAATATTGTTTATTTTTTTATTAATTTTATAAGAGAATTTAATATCTTCTTCTTGACCCACCTTTTTGCTTAATTCTTTCCATGGTATATTATTAAATTCATGTTTTGTAGTTAAATTTCATTTTCAATTAAAACTAATTTCTCCTGTATCTGGATCAGTTTCAGGGTTTTTTAAAAAAATTAATTTCCCAACAATATTATCTTCATTTCCAATAATCCCACATATTGTAGCATCAACTGCATGATGATGATTAGTATCTCGGGTTTTTATAATATTTAAATAATTATGCTTTCGATATCTTTGAGTTATTCTAGGACTAATTCCTAAAACATTGACAGAATCATTTTCTGTATTAAATTTTTTATTAATTCAAGCTCTAAATGCTTGAATGGATACTCTTGCAGCATAACTTGTATCTGATAAATTTCTACCAATAAAGTTTAAATTATTTTTTTCAACATCATAAATAGTTAGAAGAGAGTATTTTTTTTCATCTATAAAATTATTTTCACTATTATCAGCTTTTTTATATAATTTTTCTCATAATGATAATTTTAATTTATTAAACAATTTAGTATCTAAATACTCAAAGGGAGTTTTTTGCCCTTTTGATTGATTATAAAATTTTTTAGTTAATACTTTATTGCTTTTGGAATTATCATAAGAAATAGAATAAGGAATAATATGGTCAATTTCAGCATAATTTGGATCATTTATAATTAGACTAGATTCTAACTGCTCTCCATCATAGAGATCTTTGCCATCTTGAATTTGTAAAAAATATAATTTATTAATAATTTTTTTATCTTCTCCAAAATATTTATATTTATCTTTAATATCATTTTTTATCTTTTCTTGATTATTTTGAATATCCTTTATTCTTTTTCTTTGATCCATACTATTTCAAGTATTAGTTGTCTCAATAATAATATTATTTAATTGATATTTATTTTTATAAATGTAAAATTTTAAAATTTTATTGAATACTTTAATAGTTTCTCTAAATGAACATTTAGTGGTTGGTGAAAGAATTTCATTATCAAGGCATTTGTAGTTCATATACTTAGAATCGCCAAAATTAAATTTTTTTAAATTATTTTCTTCAATGATTTTTTTATATCTTTGGTTTGTAGTTTTACCATTAGTTTTTATATCATCTTCGATATGCTCATTTAATGCTTTATATGATAAAGAATGAGTTTCATTAGATTTAATATTGACATTAATTAATTTATCAATTAGTTCTTTATCTAGAAAATTATCATAACTTTTTGAAAGTTTTTCTAATTCTGATTTTTGCTTAATAATATCATTTAAGCAAGTTGCAAATATTTCAATAATTGAATTTAGTAAGAAAATGTTTTGAACAATATTTTCATATGAATTTAATTGAAGGGTTTTATTTAAAATATCAAATAATTTTTTACTATTTTCTAATTTCTCAAATTCTTCTTTTCCTTCTTTCTTACCATCTTTATTTGTTGGATATCCTGAAATATCACAAATTTCAATATCTAGAACTTGGGAAATTAGTTTTAAACTAATTTTAGAAAGTTTTGGAGGACAAAAAATTTTATCTAAAATTTTGATTTTTTCTACTTTTGTCAATTTATTACTGTTAACATCAATTTTTTTATTAATTCTTAAATTATTTAATTGACACAGCAAATTTGATATTTCTCCAGAAACACTTTTTTTAAGAGCCCTTTTTTCTTTTGGATAAACTGAACATTGACCAATTAATATATCTCATAAGTTATCACCTTTTTTAATAGTATTATTATTAGAATCTTTTTCCCAAAGACCATATTTTGTTGGAGATTTTTCACTACCAGGACCTTTACTATAATCCCTAACTCTTGCAAAAACCGAATTTTTATCTAAATAATAATCTTTTTTAAAATCACTATTTAAATAACTTTGGTTATTTATAATTTTTTCAATTTCTTTTTTATAATCATGAATTGAATACATGCTATTTGCTTCATGACTAAAATAATGACCATTCTTTTTAAATGCATCAAGTTGTTCTTGACAGGGAAACTCAAATTTATGTTCTTGAGTTTTATTTTTTTCTTCTTTTTCCTTTTGTTTTTCAAGAGTTAAATAAGTAAAGCCTCTATGAGAAAGATAATAATAAAGAATTTTTAATAATTCATTTTTAGACAATTCAAATTTTAAAGCCTTATTTCTTAAATCTAAAGCATTTACATGAACTGATTGAATTAGTTCTAAAAAATCTTTTTTACTTTTTACATTAAAAATATGACTATATTTATTAATTATTAAATTAACAAAATCATTTTTTCGATTTCATTTTCTTCTAATTGTTCTTCGAAGTGATCTTTTTGCTCTTCTTTCTTGATTTTTAAGTTTCCCATCTTTTGGATTTTTTAATTCCTCAAATAAACGAACCCCACGTTTTATTATATTATTATCTTCATCAACAATAGCTCATCCAACAGAAGTTATTCCAATATCAAACCCAATATTTACTTTTTTAATTTCCATATAATAAATCCTTATATATAAATATTTATATATATAATTATACTCTTTTTTAAAAAAATAATTTTTTAACTAAAAAATAATTTCTATGTTATTATTAAGTTGTATAGATTCGAAGCATAATTAACTTTAGTTTCTATATATCTATGTTTTATACATAGATGGACAACATCAATTAAGTACGTCCTTAAACAAGGATTTATTCCGTAACTGCTCCTTAAATGGAGTTTTTTTTATGCTCCATTACTAATTTAATATAAAAACCTAATTAAGTATGATACTTAATTAGGTTTATTTTATTTTAATAAATGATCTAAAAAAACAAAACTAGAAAATACCATTTATTTATCTAAATTTTAATAGCATTAAAAATTATTCAAAAATAGTTAATGTTGACTATCTTAATATCCTAATTTTTTCAGAACTATATCATCAAAAACTAGTGGGTTTTCAAGATAAACTAAATGACCTGTTTTGGGAACTATTTTTAAATCTATTAGATTATTATCTAATGATTTAAAATATTTAAAAGTCTCCTCTGTTCCAATCACACCATCTTTTTGGCCTAAGATGATTGTTGTTTTAGTGCTTAATTTTTTCATAATTATTTTTAAGTAGTTATAAACTAAATCCATTGCTTGAACATCTAATAGTTTCCTTAAATGTTCATTCTGTCTGCTTTCCATTAAGAAATATCTTGCTTTACTTTGATAATTTTTTCCATAAACTTCATCAGGGTTATATACTAATGCTTCAAGTAAAATAATTTGTTGTTCAAGATTTATTGGAATTAAATTTTTTAAAAACTCTTGTTTTAATATTAAGGCAGGAGAAATTGGTGTTTCAGCAATTAAATTATCAACTTGATTATTAAAATAACAAGCTATAACAAAAGAAATACCTCCTCCCATGCTATGACTTAAAATATCAAATTTGTCAAGTTTTTCTTGCTTAATAAAACTATATACTTGATTAATATACTCAAATAAATCAATTTCATTTTCAGAGAAATTCATGCTCTTGCCATGACCAGCAACTTCTATTCCGTAAATATTATGATTATAGAGTTTTTCAAAAGTTACTAATTTATCATCAAACCTACCAGTAAATGGATGGATAAACAATAAGTTTTTTGTTGCATTTTCTTTTTTAATAACATACTGTTTTAAATGATTAATATCAACAATTCTTGGCTCATATGCCATTTTTTCATTCATCAATGTTCCTTTTTTATATTATAATATTTTTAAATAAAAATATATCTATGATAAATTTTTAATTTTATCATAGTGTAGAAATGGAATATTTTTAAAATCTTTTGAATCTTTTGGAAGAGAAAGCCAAAAATTATCAATTGATCATAATGAAGATAACTATGATTATATTTATAAATTAGAATATGAAAAATTGAGTCATAAATTTTATTAAAAATTAAAAACCATTCTAGTAATAAAATACAAGATATATATATATAATCAGAATATATTAAATATTTGATTTATGGAGATATTTTTAAAAAAACTTATTAAAAATGGAAAAAAGAATAAATATAATCACTTTTTAAAAGATTTAATTAATATTACCCTATTTTTTTAAATACATAAATCTTATCAACTCTAGTTGCTTTCCCAGCTCTTGATCCCATAGAATTTGTAGCTTTATTATTTTGTTTTATATTATCAATAAATATTTCCTCAATTATTAATTGAGGTATTTCATATCTTATTTCTTTTCACATATTTTCAAATGAGTATAATCTATCATTTCTTTTTACATCACCTATTACCATTATAATTTTAGTTTTAAGAGAAGAAACATTTGATATGTTTTGTAAATATTTTTTATAAAGATATTGGAACTGAATTTATTAATTCAACAAACATTACACCATCTACACCTTAAACACCAACTAATCCATCAACACCAATAGTTGTTCATAAAGATAACAGTTTTGTTATATGAATATTATTGTCTACAATAATAATTGCTTCAATAATTCTATTCATTGTTATAGCTATCAAAAACAGAAAGAAAATAAAAATTTAAAAACTGATAAATAATATATTTAATTGATATATTATTTTTAATTATAAAAAGGGAATACAATGGAAATTATTAAT
>JBOFJE010000002.1:0-7503 GCA_051650525.1 Mycoplasmoidaceae bacterium | reverse complement strand
GATAAAAAAATAACGCCTTTTGTAGCGTTTATAACTGGTTTCACATTTAGTTTTGCTTGGACTCCCTGTGTTGGACCAATTCTTTCTTCAGTTTTAATTTTAGCAGCTACTTTAAAGGATAATAGTATTGGAAATTTATTAATATTTATTTATTCATTAGGTTTTGTTATACCTTTTTTATTGATAGGACTATTTACAACAGCCTTATTAAACTTTTTTAAATCTAAGCAAAATTTTTTAAAGTACACAGTTAAAATTGCTGGAGGATTTTTAGTAATTATAGGTACACTTACATTTTTAGGATATACGAATCAACTATCTAATTATTTTATTCCATCAACACTCAATGGTTCAATGACTAATAATACAGAAACCATTTTAAATAAAGATAGTTATCGTTTATTAGACCAATATGGCAATGAACATATTTTATCCAACTATAAAGGTAAAGTTGTTTTTCTAAATTTTTGGGCTACTTGGTGTCCACCTTGTAAAGAAGAAATGCCAATCATTGAAGAACTTTATAAAGAATTTGGAGAAAATAAAAATGATGTTATTATACTAGGAATAACAAATCCTGTTACAGAAGAAAATCCAAACGGACAAGATAAAAATATTGATGAGATTAAATATTTTTTACAAGAAAATAACTATTCTTTTCCTACAGTTTTTGATAAAACGGGCATATATTTTGATAACTTTAAAATTCGAGCTTTTCCAACTACATATATCATTGGAAAAGATGGTGAAATAAAAACTGCCATTCCAGGAGCTATGACAAAACAACAAATGTTAAAGCTTATTAAAGATAATATTTAACTTTAAAATAAACGAGGAAATAATTTAAATTATTTCCTCGTTTTAATTTTTGTAAGAAAATCTTTTATTTTTTTTATTAAACTCTTCTATCCCCATATTTTCCCCTTAAACTTCTATTTTACTTCTTCCAATTTATAAATAGCATCTTTTCTTGATTTTAGTTCATTACACTTGTTACACCAATAGCTTATTGATCCACATGCAGCTAATTTTTCAAGTTCAATTCCATCTTTTGGACAATAAGCTTTTTTTACATATTTTTTATTACAATTTTTACAAATATACTCATTTCCAATTTTTTCTAATTCTTTTCCACAATTCTTACATTGATTAGTATTCATTCTTCCTCCTTAATCAAACTATTTATTTATATCTTCTAAAAGTTTTATTAAATTTTTTTCAAAATCTTTATTTTGATTCATAGTTCTTTTCTTTGGACCTTTTGTTCTTTTTCCTGCATTTCTCATTTTCTGAGACATATGTCTACTAAAAAGTAAACTTTCTATATTAAACTTACTGTAAATCAATCCATCTTGGTTTATTGCAAAAGCTTCTTTAGACAAAATAATTGAAGCTAATCCATAATCTTGAGTAACTATTATATCTTTCTTATCAGTCTTAGATATAATAGCAAAATCTACTGCATCTGCACCTTGAGAAACAACTATTGTCTTAACTTCATCCCTCATTATTTTATGAGCATTATCACATATTATTAAGCATTGTATCTTTTTCTCTTTAGCTATTTTAACAGCTATATCTGTTACAGGACATGCATCTGCATCTATTATTATTTTCATTAATTTTACATCCTTTTAAATTTATTCTATAGTTATATCTTAACAAAATTTATTTATAAAAATCAAGAAGCATATATCATTTTTATAAATTATGTGATAGACTGGAAAAATACCATTTTTTAGGAGGCATTATGATTTTTGATAATACCAATTATGATTTAACTTTTGTACATCTTAACGATATTCATGGAAGGGTTAATGGTGAAAATAACAGCATTAGTTTTCCTAAACTATTTACTTTTTTAGAATCTTTACGTAATAATAAAAAAAATGGTAAAGTTTTCTTAATTGATTCTGGAGATACACTTCATGGTACTCCTTTCGCAAATTTTTCTAAAGGTGAATCTATTATTACTCTTTTTAATGCTCTTAAATTTGACTATGTAACTATAGGTAATCATGATTTCAACTATGGATTTAATCACTTAAAATCACTTATAAATTTACAGACCTATAAAACATTAGCTTTAAATTTAATTGATAAAAATAATAATACCAATATTCTTCCATATGATATTGTCACTTTTAATAAATTTAATATATGTTTTTTTGGACTTCTAACTCCTGAAACTTATTATAAAACAAATTCAAAAAATATAATAAATTTAGAATTTATAAATCCTGAAGAGTCTGTCAAAAATCTTTTAAATAATTTAGAAAATAAAAATATTGATTTATTTGTAGGAATAACTCATCTTGGATGTGATAAAAGCACCAAAACTATTAATCAAAGTTTTAATTTAGCCAATACCTTCCCTAAAATCGATATAATTTTTGATGGGCATAGCCATACTGAAATAAAAGAAAAATGTATAGTTAATAATACATTAATCAGTCAAGCTGGAAGTTACAATAAGAATATCGCTATTATTCAATTAAAATTAAATGATAAAAAAAGTAAGTGGAAATATAAATTAATGAATTCAAATGATTTAGATAATTATGAAAATAATCTTTATATTGAAAATATAATTACAAATATACAAAATACACAAAACTCTATTAGTAAAACAACTATAGCTTATTCAGAATTTATATTAATTGGTGATCGAGAATCTGTTAGATGTAAAGAAACTAATTTAACTCAACTTATAACTGATGCTATTCTCTGGAAAACAAATTCTGATGCCGTACTTATTAATGGAGGTAGTATTAGAGAATCTATCTCCCAAGGATATATAACAATTGAAGATATTTTTAAATCAATTCCTTTTAACAATCATATTGTTACAAAAAAAATAAAAGGAAGTAATTTGAAAGAAGCTCTTGAGAATGGTCTAAAAGCCTTTCCTGAACCTTTAGGTGCAATGGCTCAAGTTTCTGGCATGAAAGTCGTTTTTAACCCGAATAATCCACCATACAAGAGAGTTAGTGAGATTTATATAAAAAATAATCCTATCATTTTAGATAATTACTATAATATTGCTGTAACAGATTTTATGTCATCAGGCGGGGAAGAATATACCTCTTTAATTCAAGGAGAAAATATTAATTACTACTCTAGCGTTGAAGATATTGTTATTGATTATTTAAAAAATATTAAAATTGAAATAAGTCCTCAAATTGATTCTAGATTAATTCATAAAATTTATTAAAAATATCTTCGGTCATGACCGAAGATATTTTTTTAATTTTTCATTCAATTTTTTATAAATAATTTTCATTTTTTCTTCGTTTGAAATTTTTTCACTTTCTTCTATATTTATCCAACATACATCACTATTTTCATCTTCTTTAATCGATAGCATATCGTGTTCATTTGCCTCTAATAAATAAGTAATATTTAAGTGTAAATGAGATGATACATACTCTCCATTTTTCATATGTCCATCTACTGTTAGTATTTCTATAGAAAAAATATCTTCTAGCAAAACTTTAATATTTTCTAACCCAGTCTCTTCTTTAGCCTCCGTTAAAGCAACTTTCAAAAGATTCATTTCATTATCAGCATGACCACCTGTCCAAGACCACGAATTATATATATTATGATAAATCATTAAAACTTTTGTTTTTTCTTCATTTACAATCCATGATGAAGCTGTAAAATGGCATATTTTATTTTCTCTCGAAAAAATATTTTTCTCACTTTTTAACAATTTTAATAAAATATTTTTATCCAATTTTTCTTGTTCATTATATGGGGAAAATTCAATAATCTCTTTTTCTAATTTTAATAACATTTTATCTCCAAATATTATTTATTTTTTTCACTATTTATTCTCAAAACAACTAATCTAACCATTTCTATGATATCTTCTTCTAAAAGATTTTCTAAATTTTTTTTCAACAAAATCTCTTTTCCTACTTCTAACCTTAATAGCATCTCTTGATCAGAATCCATATTCAATAATCCAGAATAAAAAGTTATTTTTTCATTTATTGATTTATAAACTTCTGTTAAATTTAATTTTTTTTTATCCTCATTTAATGGGATTATTTCTTCTATATCAACTTCAATTTTTTTATCAAAATATCTTTTTTCTTCTAAGTAATCACATATTATGGTAGTCTTTCCGGCGTTAAACGCAATTTTCTGAATTTTTGTATCTTGTCCACATTTTTTTACATAATATTCATATGCCTTTTTTTCTATTTCTAACTTCTCTTCCTCTAATAACTTATTAAATTTCTCTAAAGATTTTCTTGTTATTTTATTTTTAACTTGATCTTCTTCAACTTCTAATTTATTTATATTAAGTAATTCAAATTTTTCTTTTTTTTCAACTAAAACTACTTTTTCTTCATCTTTAGTCCAATCATTTTCTAAAGCTTTGATAAAATATGCTCTTACTTTATCAACTTTATTTTTTTTCATATATACTGCAACTTTTTGAACTTTTTCTAAACCATAATTTTCAATAGCATCTTTTATTGTTTTAGGCATTGTTTTTAAACTTCTTGCTTTTATAGGCATTAATTTTAAAACTTCCTCTATCATTTCTGGTGTAACAACTATAAATTCTTTTAAATTTTCAGTATTATCATCTTGTAAATCTTTATTTTCCGTGTGACTAACCAACAACTGACTTTGACTTAAATGTCTAAATTCGTTTAAATCATCAAAAAATCTCTGTTGTTTATCTTGAACAGTAAAATCATAAAAAAAGACCTCAACTTCAGCATTTTCCCAAGTGCCTTCCTTTTCCAAAACAAAATTCTTTATCAAATCTTTATCTTTTAATTCTTGAAAACTTTTAATTAAAGTTTTCACAGTTCTTCCTATATTACTTTTATCATATTTTAACGGAATCCTTTTAATTAAATACATAACATCTATTTTTAAATAAACTTCATTAAATCTAAGTTTTTCAATTAACATATATATTGTTCTAGCAGTACTTGATTCTATATCTAATAAAACTGCAGCATCATAAACCAAATAACCTTTAGCCAATATATTTTTATAGAAAAAATCAGATATTTTTATTTGATATATCTCTTTTATTCTTTTATCGTTTATTTGAGCTTTAATTTCAGCATTTTCTTTTCTTTCTAAACTAACAATATCTAACTCAAAAATAGATCTTGTTATTTCTTCCTTCAAAACTGATTTTAATTCATTAAAATACATAGTATTTTTAAAACTATAAAAAGTATTCGCTATTCTTAATAAACTTTTTTTTATAAGTTCGTTAGCTCTATTTGTATTTAATCCTAATTCTTTTTTTAATTCACTTAATGTAACCCAAAATTTTTGAGGCATTCCTTTATCTTTCATTATCTTCATCAAGACTATAAATACTTTTTCTTCCATTTCACCAGGTATATGATACCCTGATGCAGGAGTAACGGTTATATACGTATCCCTATTATTATTAAAATAATATTTAACTATTTGATTTGTTTTTCTTTTAGTATTTTTACTAAATATCGGATACTGAATAATATTCATATCCATTCTAATTAATGCTCTATTTTTTATAAAACTCTCATCTAAGGTTATATTTTCTTCAACTATTTCTGTTTCTGGCGTATCTATAATCTCTTGAAAATCTAAATTGTTGCTTTTCTTTTTCACTATTTTCATAACTCATCTCCAACAATTTTTTCGTCATTACATGGGTATATCTATATTAATTTAAGTTTTTTTTAATTATTTTATTAAATTATACCTAAAAATTTTATATTTTTCAAGCTAAATACTCCCACTTAATGAAGAAATTTTGCTTTTTCCTTAATTTATTCCCACTTAATGAAGATAAAAAATAAACAAATATTAGATACTCCCATCTAACGAGGATAGATACTCCCATTAAATGAGGAAAGTAATCCCACTTAATGAGGATAGATACTCCCATCTAATGAGGAAAACTACTCCCATTAAATGAGGATTTATATAATCGCCTTAAATCCTATATAAATCAAGGGATATTTGCATTTTTTTTATAATATTTTTTGTACACAACAATATATAACAATATATAACAATATATAAACAACTATAACAATGCTTAATTAAAAAAATATCAACGCATTTTTAATATAAATTAAATTTATGCGTTGACTTTTAGTTAATTATGTTGTATTCTTATAATATAAAAATAAAAAAAAGAGGTAATCAAAACGATATACCCCTACTGGCAATAGAAGTATATCATTTTATCCTCTAAAAATCAAGGAGGCTTAATATGAGATTAACTGTATTAAAAAATGGAATTGAAGTAACTCTTTATTTTAAAAAAAATTGTAAACAAGAAAAAGTGAAATATATTGTAAATTCAGAAGAAGAAGCCTATAAAATAGCTCAACTTCTTTTATATTAATAAATATCTTCGGTCATGACCGAAGATATTTTCCTAAGGAGTAAAAATGATTTTTGAAAAAAAAATAAATATAATATTTAATAAAAAAAATAAAATATCAACAGCTTATCTAAATATTCCAATAAAAGGAATAAAAATAATGAACGAACCTAAAATATTAAAATGTTTTTATAATCAAAAAAATAATGAAATAATTTTAAAAAAAGATAATGAAGGACAGCCACTTATTGTACAAGCAAATGGAAATAGTAAATTATACAGATTTACCTTAGATAAAGAAATAATTGAAAAAATAGGATATAAAAAAAATCAATTAGTTAAAATAGATATTACTACAGAGCAAATAAAAATAAACTTTAATCAGGAGGAAAAAATGTCTAAAATAATTTCAATTATTAATTTTAAAGGTGGAGTAGGGAAAACAACAACAACTCATTGTATCGGATCAGGATTAACATTACAAAATAAAAAAGTTTTATTAATTGATACAGATCCTCAGGCTAGTTTAACATTTACAGCCTTATCTGAAACTCCTAAATTAACAATAAAAGATATTTTAGTAGATCAAAAAAATATTAATAATGTTATTGTTGAAACAGAAAATTTTGATTTAATTCCATCTAATTTAATTTTAAACTTAGCAGAAAGACAATTGACTTCTAAATTTGGAACAGAAAAATTATTAAAAAAAGCTTTAAATAAACTAGAAAAAACATATGATTATATAATAATTGATTGCCCTCCTAGTATGAATTTATTTACTATAAATGCTTTATATGCTTCAGATTATATATTAATTCCTTGTGAAACAGAACTTTTAGCTTTAGATGGGTTGAATCTTTTAGTTCAAACATTAGAACAAACAGAAGAAGAGTTAGATATAAAAATAAAAAATACTTTAGTTTTACCAACTAAACTAGATAAAAGAAAAAAAGTAAGTAAAGAAATCTTTGAACATTTAAAAGAAAATTTTAAGACAACGATATCTACAATAAGAACTTGTTCAAAATTAAATTTATTAGGACTTGATAAAAATTCAATTTATCAAATAGATTCTACATGTACAGCAGCAATAGATTATAAAAATTTAGTGGGGGAAATTATAAAATGGGATTGTTAGC
>JBOFJE010000001.1:0-172671 GCA_051650525.1 Mycoplasmoidaceae bacterium | reverse complement strand
ATTTAGCATCTGAATAACTGTAAATTTCATCCTTAGTGTTGTCAATTGCAGTTTGAAGGGCACTATTTAATGTTTCCAGGTGATTATTTGTTTCATTTGATAAATTAGTAATATCTCTTTCTAATTTATTTACTAAATTTTTATCAAATTCTTGAATTTCCTTTCGAATAATTTTATCTGTAAAACTCAATTCAGCAATTCTTTCAGTTGTAATAATCATTCCGTCAAGTGTTGCTTGGCTCAATTGTTTTAATTCTTGAGATTGAGAATTAGCTAGTCTAGAAATTAAATTTATCTTATCCTTATTAAGATTTAATTCTTTGCATATCTTATCATTTTTAGATAAAATATCTTCTTTAAACAAAAAAAGTTTGGATATTTCTAATCTGTTATTATTGATCTCCTCACTTTTTAATTCCATGGAATTAATAATTAATTCATATTCATCCAATTTTGTAAAAAACTTATTGATATTTAATTTAATAATTTCATTGTCAGTTTGAAATTTTAAAAATTTATCTTCGAATAGTTCTTTTATATCGTCCAGTGATTCAATAGTTGCACTAAACAGGGATTCTATTTGTTGTCTAATATCAATCCCTAAAATTTCTACCCTTTCATCAGTATATTTTGTAGAATCATCTCATAAGTTCTTAATAGAAGCATCCATTACACTATTCAAAACAGCAATATTTTTTTGAACATCCGTTTCTAAATTTTCAATTTCATTCTTCAAATTAGTGTAAAATAGCTCATCCATTTTATTTATTTCAGATTTAATCAAATTATCCACATCAGCAAGTTCTATAATTCTATGTAGAGTTATATCAAATCCTTCTAATGTTGCCTGGCTCAATTCTTTCAGTTCAATAGATTGACTCTTCACTAATTTTGTAAGTAAATTAATTATATTTATTTTGTCTAAAATTATTTTATCAATTTGATCAGTCTTTCTAACTAGCATTTGATCAAATTCTTTTAAATTTTTTACCTCTAAGGTAATATTATTAAGTTCTATTTTATCTTCTTTTAATGAATTAATAATTAATTCTAATTGGCACAATTTTGTCTCAAATTCATTTATGCTAATAAAAACATTTCTATTTTCTTCTTTGAAATTAATCAAATTTTCATCAAAATAAACTTTTAAATTATCCAATGCAGTAAGACTAGAATTAAATAACTCATTTATTTTTGTATTTATATTATTTTCTAATTCAACAATCTGAATATTAGTGTAATTAATAGAATCAATTCTTGCATCCTCAATTACTAATTCCAATGATTTTTTAATAGTAGATAGATTTTCTGTAGTTTGATTTGATAATTTCTCAATTTCCAAATTTATATTTTTTATAGAAAAATCATTTAATTTTTCTATTTGAGATTTCAATAATTCATTTGAAAATGAAAGTTCAATAATTTTATCAGAATTAATTTCTATACCTTTTAGGGTTGCGTCACTCAATTCTTTTAATTCATTTGATTGCATTCAAGCTAATTTCGTTAATAAATTTATTTTATTCAAATTATCATTAATTAAATTTTCTATATTCTTAGATTTATCTATAGATTCAGTAGAGAAAATCTTTAAAAGATTTATTTTTTCATTTATATCATCAATTTTTTTAGCATCAGGGTGAGAGTTTACAATAAATTCTAATTCAGATAATTTAGAATTAAACTGATTCAATAATAGATTATTTTTTCTTTGTTCATTACTTGTGATTAATAATTCATCTTTAAAATTATTTTTTAATTCATTAGTTAATTCAGCACAAAAATTATATAAAGAACTAATTTTTAAGGAAATCTCTTCATCATGAATATTAATCTGTTTATTAGTATAATCAGACATTTCAGATTTAACTTTGTCCATAATAATATCAAAAGATGATTTTACTTCATTAAAGTTATTATTAATATCATTGGATAATTCATTAATTTCTTTTTTTAATTTATTTACCAATTCTCTGTCAAGATCATTAATTTCATTCCTTATGATCTTATCAGTAGTAATTAAATCTACAATTCTTTCCTTTACAGAATCTAGTCCAATATAAGTTAAATCGCTTAGTTCTTTTAATTCATTTGATTGCAAATTAGCTAAATTTATCAATAAATTTATTTTATTTGATTCACCATCTAATTCATTTGAAAGAGTACTAATTCTAATCCCAAATTTTTCGTTTTCGTTTCATAAATCATTTACGCTACTAAACATTTTTTTATATTCATTTTCATTACTAATTCTTTCTTCCATAAGAATATTTAATTCAATAGTTTTTTTATTTAGTTTAGAATTCTCTGCAGAAATAATTCTTAATCTTTCAATCATATCATTAATTTCTGAATTCATATAATTTCATAGCTCAGATTTGATAGAAACAGAAAAATCATATAGATCATTTATTTTAAGACTAATATCATCACTTAATGTATTTATTTGATCATCTATATATTTCTGAACATCTGCATAATTATTTGAAATAATTTCTTTTAATAAATCAGATGTTTCTTTCATATCATTTTTGGTATTTTCAGATAATTTAAATATTCTATTTTCAAGATTTTTAGATATATCAATTTTTGTAGAATTTATTTGATCTTTAATCATCAAATCATTTGCTGTAAGTTCATAAATTTTCTTTGTAGCAATGGCAAAGCCATCAAATGATGCTTCACTTAATTCTTTTAATTCAACTGATTGTGCATCTAACAAATGTGATAAGGAATTAATTATTTTAATTTCATTATCTAAATTATTTTTAATTTCTTTTGAATATTCTTCATTTATCTCTATTCTAGATTTTAAAATACTGATCTTTTTAATCTCATTTGAACAATTCAAGTTAGATTTTGTTAATTTATTTAAAATAATATCAATTTGATCAATTTTTAATTTTGTTTGCTTTATTTCACCAATTGATTCTAAAAATTGATTATGATGAATTTTTATTTTGTCATCAATATTAAATTGTAAATTATTAATTAATTCAAGTGTGCCCTCATACAATGAATCTATTTTAATATCGACATTAATTCCAACTTCTTTAATTGCGGATTCTATATAATCGTTCATAGAAATAGTGGACTTGCTAAGAGTATCATTTAATAATTTACTAGCATCAATTAATTCTTTTTGTAAATTATCTTTTATATCATTTGCTAATGAATATATTTTATTAATATTCTTAATTTCTTTTTCCTTAAAATCTTCTTTTAAAAAATTTGTTTGACTATCAATTTCATTAAGCCTTTCTATTGCTACTGAAAAACCATCATTGGTAACATCTCCTAAATTTTTTAATTCCTCAGATTGGGCATTAAGTAGCTTAGTGAGTAAATTAACTCTCTCCACTTCTTTACTGAAATCTATTCTTATATCTTTAACATGCTCAAAAATCTTTGTAGATGAACTTTTAAGGGCATTAAATAAAACAAAAAATCTTTTAAATTTAGGATCATTTTCAGGAGCTAAATTTATGATATATTCTATTTTAGATAATTTATTTTTAATATCAGAAATATCTATATTTGATTTTACAAATATTTCAACCGATTTACTAATTTTTTCTTGAATAGTGTTTTTCACAGAATCAATTAATTCTAAATTGTCTAGATATAAAGCTTCAATTTTTTTGTCTATTTCTTTTTCGATATTTTCAACTGTTAATGATGTAAAATCCTTAAGTTTTATAGACTCTTCTTCAATAATAGATTGAATTTCATTTCTAGTAATTTCAAGATTACTACTAGTTTCAGAAATAATTTTATTTAAATTGTTATCCAATTTATCTATCAAATCTGTTTTAGTATTATTTATTTCTTCTTTAATTCAAATATTATTAGTTTCAAGTTTTTTAATTCTTTCATAAGAACTATTTACAATCTCAATATCAAGATCAATTAAATTTTTTAATTCCTCAGATTGTGCTGATAATAAACTTGCCAAAGTATTTGTCTTTGTTGATTCTACCCTTAATAATTTTTTTAAATCTTTAATCTTATTAAAGTTATTTTCTCCAGAATTTCTTAATTCATTAATGATTGAATTAACATTTAATATATCTTTTTTATTATCATCAACTGTTGCATAAATGTATTCTAATTTTGCAAGTTCAGAATTTAATTGTGCAATTGACAAATTTATATTACTAAATTTTTCCTCAGACAAATTATTACTTTCATTTAATAAATTGTTTAATTCATCAATTAATTTAATTGTCTCATCATAAACTCCTCCAATTTTTTGTTCTACCTCTTCTTTTATTTCAGATGCTAATGATTCAACATAATTCATAGTCAATTCAGTGTTTTCAGAGATTGTTTCCTCAAGCGATTTTTTTATATTTTTTAAATTCTCATTCAATTCACTTGTTTTAAATTCTATATCATTTTTTAATAAAATATTATCACTAGTTATTTTTTTAACATCTTCCCTTAGTTCCGTTTTACTAACCTCTAATTCAATTATTCTTTTAATTGAATCTGATAATATATTAGAAGAAGCTGATGCCAAATTTTTTACTTCTTCAGATTGAGAATTTAATAAAGTAAATAAAATATTTATTTCATTATTTTTCTTTTCAAAATTATTATTTATTTCTGAACTAATATCTTTAAGATTGTTTTTTAAACTATTCACCTCATCAATTGTTTTCAAGGCATTTTCTTTAATTAAAGAATTATCACCTGTAATGTTGTGAGAAAAATATTTTAATTCTTCACAGGATGTTTCAAGTTCCTTTATTTTGGCAGAATACGTTTCTTTGATGAATTCAATTTCTTTTAATTGAGAAAATACCATATCAGAAATCTGTGAAGAAATAGATGTCATTTCTTCATATAATATATTTATTTTTTCTTCAGTATTAATAGATAATTCTTCAAATAAATTACTTGCAAATTCTTTGCTTAATTCTGTTCCTTCATCAACAAGAGAACTCATAGTGTCTTTAATATCTGATAATTGATTTTGTATTTCTGATTTATGAGAATCAATTTCAGAAAGGATATTTTTATTCTTTCTTTCTAATCCTTCAATTCTTTCTGTAAGTAATAAATCAGATTTAAATAATTGGGAAACACGATCTAGAGAAATTTCAATTGCATCATTTGCAGCATTTGATAAAGAAAGTATTTCAAATGAATTTTTTTCTACTACATTTTTAATTAAATTAACTTCATTTTGATTTTTATATGTAACTTCATTTATATTTCTAATATCTGCCTCAAATAAATTAAATATTTCTTTATGTTTGCTTAATTCATTTTTTAATTCATTGATTTTTAAATTAGATGGTGAAGATTCAGACAACTTGTATTCAAATTCATTTATCCTAGAATTAAGTTCACTTAATACAATGTTTAATTTCTTATTTTCTTCAACTACTATATTAACTTCAAAATTAATTTTATTGTCTATAGTATCAATTATTTCAATCATACTATTATATAAGTCATCTATTTTTTTTCTATTCTCTTCATCTGAAGCAGCAATCAATCTATTAGTGATTTCCAAAGTTTCTTCTTTTTGTAAATAAACAAATTCTCTTAATTTTTGATCAACATCAGAAAAATTATTGATAATTTCAGCCTTATCTGTATTTAATTGATTTCTTAATTCATCATTATTTTTTCATAGTGTTTTAATCTCATCAATAGCAAATTTTTCTAATTTTTGTAATTCCAATTTTCTTTCTTCATTTTTAATTTCATTTTGCTCATCTTTACTTAACAAAATTTGGATTTCTCTAGCTAAATTATTTAATCATTCCTCTAAAAAAAATAATCTTTGATTATTATTCTCAATTTCATTAATAAAAGAATCAAAATTATTTAAAGCTCCTAAAACATTTTTTAAATTCCCAATATTTTCACCATTATTTTCGCCGAATAAAAAACATTCAAATTCTGCTATTTTAGATTTATATTCATTTGAAAAATGCTCGTTTTCAATTAAAAAATTGCTAAATTTAGAATCTAAATTTTGATGGTTAATAGACAATTCATCAATAATATTAATCATATTTTCATATAAATCATTTATTTTAATATCAGTATCAACTATAGATTCTTTTAAAAGATTGCTGGAAATTTCAGAATTCTCCAGAATAATTTTATTCAATTCATCAGACGATCTTTTAATTAAATTATTAGTTTCATTCTGTGCCTCAGTAATTTTATTATCTAATTTTTCATTATCCAAATTTATTTCACTTATTTGTAATTTAATAGATTCTGCTTGTTCATTCATTTTTTGAATATCGTTACTAAAATTAAGTATTTCATTTTCAGTTAGATTAGCAAATTCCATAATATTTTGCTGAGTATTTAGTAATTCATTTTGGAGCTCTTTTATTTTTTCGTCATTTATATAAGCTTCATTCGATAAAATTTCTACTTTTTCCTTGTATTCAAAAAAATCATTCTTTAAAGAATCTAATTTAAAATCATTATCACTAAAATTTTTCTCATATGCATTAAGATGATATTCAATTTCACTTATATGATTTGTTAATTTAGCAGATGAATAATTTATATCTTTTATTTTATCATTTATTTCATTTATATTGTTTTGTGAAAAAGAGGAAACCTCATCTAACAAACTACTAAATTCATTATATAAATCTTGAAATCTCTGATCTAATGATTGTTCAATTTGTTCAATCTTTTTATCTACATCATCAATAGTCATACGAATCTCTTGGTCAACATTAATAATCATTTTTTCCAAAGATTGTCAATTATTTTCAAGTTTATTTTTTAACTCATCATTTTCTTTTTGAAGTTCATTTATTTTATTTTTTGTTTCTTTCTCTTCATTAAATAAAACTTTCAATTGCCCATAAGAATCTTCAAATGCATCATTACTTGCAGCACTTAAAAAATCTATTTGATTCCTTTGTTGTTCCAAATTACTATTCAAAATATTTATCAAATTAACATTCTCATCAAACATTATTTGAATATTATTAAATTCATTAAGAGAGTTATTTGTAAGATCCTTTAATGTTTCAACAGTAGAATAAGTTTCTTGTCTAAAAGATTCATTTATAAAATTAGATGATTCAATTGAACCACTAACATAATTTTCAATTTCATTAATTTTTTGAATTGTTTCGTCAACTCTATTAGAAAGTTTCCCGGAAATTTCTTCAATTTGAATCTTATTAGAAGAAGCAGAATTTTCAATTTCAGAAATCAATCTAACCGTCTCATCATATAAGTCAGTTATCTTTTGCTCAGTGGATTCTTGATTTTTTTTATCATTAGATAAAACCACATCACTGATTTCATTATATAAATTTGAAATTTTTTCATCAATTTTCAATTTTTGTTTATTGAATTCTTCTTCCAATGATCTCGAATTATCAAAGATTTCTTTTAATTTATCAGTAATTTCTTTTTCATGAATTTTAATTTCTTTAAAGCTATTTAGTGTCTCATTAAAATCCTGATTTTGGATGCTAGAAATTTGTGATATTTGTTCTTCATAATTTATTATTTGATTACCAAGATATTCCATCTTATTATTATTATCTGATAACACACTTCTACTATAATGTAGTTCAGCTAAAATTTCTTTTATAGTTTCTTCTGCATCCTGGAAACGAATTGATAATGTTTCAATTAAATTATCATCTCTTTGAAATAATGATTTTATATCATTTTCAATTTGAGACATCATTTGTATCACAGATTGTTCAAAGTTTAAAAATGTACTATTGTACATACTTATTTGTTCAAGTGTATAGTTATTCACATCATTAAGTTCTTGGAAGGCTATTTGTATATTCTTTTCTAAATTAAATATTCTTTCTTCTACTACATTGCTAAATCTAGTAAATCTATCTTCATGTTTAGTATCAACAGATTTTATATATTCAATTAAATCATCAGTAGTTTTATAAATTGTCTGAAAATTAAAATTATTTTCTGACTCTCTATCAGAAATGTAATTCATAATATTATTTTCCAAATCTTTCATTTTAGAATCAATAATCCCGATTAAACCATTGAATCTATCATTTGACATATCTATATTACTACTTATTGAATTATTAGCTGAATAATTACCTGATGAATTATTACTACCTCTATATATTGCATTGTATAATTGTGAAAAATTGTTATTTGACATATCTACCATTCCGTTTCATAATTTTTGTAAATCTTTTTTTGTAACCTGCTGCCCAATGAAATCATTACCATATCCTCTTCCTTTATTATTAATCATAAATTTAAACTCCCGTTTCTACTGAAAAATTAACTTTAAAACACTTCTTTTATGTTATTTTAATACTTTTTTTTAAAATATATCATTTATTTTTTTAATAAATGATTAATGATATTTTTTCTAGTGATAAAGTTGTTAATTTGATTAAAAAAACAAGTAAAATTTTATTTACTTGTTAAAAATAAGTTATTTTTCAATACATATTTGGAATTTTCTCATCCATGATGGCCCGGGATTAAAATTCTATCGGGAACATGATTTAAGAGGTTAGAAATTTTTTTTAATGAAAGTAACATTTCATTTGCATTTGATAATAAAAAATCTGTTCTCCCTATATCATATATAAAAATATGATCTCCTGTGATTATAAATTCATCATTGTAAAAACAAATTGAATCCGGTGAGTGCCCAGGGGTTAATAAAAACGTGAATCCAAATTCTTTTTGCCCTTCCTCAATTAACTTCAATTTTTTATTATCTAAAAAAACATTCATGTCACCAAATAATCTGTAGTAATCATTGCTTTTGTTGTTATAATTTATAATTTCTATTATCCTTTTTGAGGCATATATCTTATCTGCATATTTATTAATTAATTCTAAATCGCCAATATGATCATTATGACTATGGGTTAATACCACAATAATTTGATAATCCAAATAATATTTTTTAAATATATTTTCTGAAGAGAAAGATGGATCAACTACAATAATAAATCCTTCCTTTAAAAAAACAATTGTGTTATTAAACATTGAATCATCTTGGTAAAGAATGGTCTTTTTATTTAATATATTCTCTTTGATCATATCCATTCTCTCAATTAAAATCAATTTCATTTGTTTTGAATAAAAATTTTTGAAGTATTTTCATCATAAATACCAAAATTATGGTGATAAATTAATCCAAACGATGATAAATTAATCTCCTCTACTTTAAATGTTGCAACTGAAAAAGAATTACAAATGTGATTTAAATTAAATAAATAAATGTAATCTGAAAAAGTTTGATTTTTATAAACTAAGCTATTGCTAATATCATCTATTTTGTTAATAATGTTTTTATCATCTAAATTATATTCAGTTTTCCAAAAATCCCAATCTTTAAAAGTACCTTTTAAATGAACTTCAGTTCCTTTAATATTAACTAAAGCTTTAGAATTAGCTATCTGAATTAAATCCTTCTTATATCCATCAATTGTAGCTTGTGTTACTGATTTTATTTTAAGAAATTCCACATCATAGATAATATTTGGATCATAATCATTGACTGTAAAAATGTTTTTATTAGATTTATAATAATAAAATTTTTTCTTGATAGAATAAAATATATTTGGTAATACTGCTTTATAAAGTGGAGCAACTAATCCTCAAGAAGCAAAATTATATTCATTAAAAATTTCTTTCATAGTCCCCGGCATATTAATATCTAATACATTAGTACTTAAACCTTTCCATTTAATATTATATCCACCTGAGTCATTACTATCTGCATAAAAAGATATTTTACTATCTTTAAAATTCTCATAATCACTAATATAATCATTTTTTGAAATTACCAAACTGTTTGGGAACATTTTAAACTCTTTTATTGTTTTTATAGGTATAGAAATATTGCCTAATTTTAAATTATCAGGCAATAAATTAATTAAATTAGACAAATTAATATTTAAGGTTTTTCCAAAAATATATTTTATTCCAAATTTTCCATTTAAAGTTAAATTGTCGTGATTAAAATTTGCATCCTCTTTTATATCTTCACATTTAATATTACTTATTCAATCTCCAATAGTTCCCTTAACATTATTAACTAATGGTTGGGAAATATCTATTAAAAATTTTCCTAAATTACTTGAATTAATGTTTAAATTATTACTAAATATTGACGAAATAACATTAGATATATTATCATTTAAATTTGGGATAAATGCTTTGATTAAAACACTAATTAATCCTCCTTGATTATTAGTAATGTATCCGCCAGATGCATCTTTGTCAGAATTAGAAAAAAGCACTCTTGAAGTGATTTCATTTACACCACCATGAAAATATTGATTTTTATTCTTAAAACTTAATTTAATATTAAAACCTGAATTTCCACCTTGATAAAAATCTGAAATGGAAACAGAAATATCTTTAAAATATTCATTAATCTTCCCATCAATAAGAGAGTTGTTAAAATATTTTTCTAGAGTTAGAGGATCCTTATTCTTTAATTTTTCTATAATTTGCTTATTTCTTGCAATTTTACTTTCATCTAATTGTCCACCAATTTTTGTAGAAATATTGGAAATATCGCTCTGAGCAAGTTTGACTAAAGAATCTAATATAGGTTTTTCTAATAAATTAAAATCGGGCAATGATAAAATATTTAAAATGTCAATAATTGATTGAAATGAGCCTAAATTAGGAACAATACTACACAATTCTTGAAGAATATAAATACCTTTGTTTTCTAATAAAATACTTAATATACCTTCATCTGATCCTAATTTAGGAATAAAATCCCTTAATCCAGGAATTTCGTTAAATATACCTCCTGCTCCAGTTAATTCTATTAATCCAATTAAGTCATTGGTAAAAAAATCTTTTAATTGCTCTATACTACCATTTAATATACTTCATACAACATCCAAGAATGGCTTTAAAATACTTACATTTTCTAATAATTTATATAAAGGAATTCTTTCTTCATTAATAATTACTGCAAGCGACTTATTTTGTAAAATTTCTGGCAATAATAATTGAACTATTTGGGCATACACATTACCGCTAAAAATGTATTTGCTTAATTGAGAAATTAAACTAGAATTATCTCTTAAAAAATCACCTAATTTTTTATTCTTAGATAAATCATTTAAAATCGGTTGCACATCATTGGAAACTTTTCTAATTAATTGAAAAATAGATGTTTGCTTCGAAGATATTTCATTGAAAACATCTTTAGTATCAAAAGAATCTTTAATTTTAGCATCAAAATCAGGTTGTATCGATTTATAACCTTTGTTTGTTGAATATCCTGTTAATTCAGTTTTCAAATAATATGAAGCAAAAGAAAAACCATCTGCTCCCCTAGATATATCATTAATATTTATCTCGTTTTTACCATTAATAAATTTATATCCTAACCACTCCTCACCATCTTCTGATTTATTTATTGTGGGTTCCAATTCTCCATTAAATTCATATTTAATTTTTATCATTCCGTTTTCATCACCAATATCAGGACTTATAGTAAATAAATCTTTTCCTGTGGTATCCAAATAAATATTTTGTGAATAAAAATTTTGATTTCGGTATTTTACATTTAAAATAACATGATATTTCTGATTATTTTTCGAAATTATCGGTTTGTCAATTCCCATTAGAATATTATTTTTATAATTTAATTCCATCAATCTTTTTAAGAAAAATAACATATCATTATCTAAATGATTAAAATAATTTTGATTCTTAATTATTCCAAATAAATGATTTAAAGTCTTGTCTCTAGAAACATCAGGGTTAAATCATTCCAAATCTTGTTTAGGAAGTGGATTACCATTAGGATCCTTAGCTTCTATTTGGTTTGGATTTTTAATTATAGGAATATTCCTAAGAATATCTAATGAACGATCCCAGTCTGCTTCTTTTGGTTTTGGAACATTTTTTTTAATAGAGTATATCCCAAAACCAATTAAAGAGCTCATTGTTATTAGGCCAAACGAAAGACCAAAGACAATTGCAATAATACCATTCTTTTGGATTTTTCTTTTCTTCATGTGATTCCTTACTTTAAAATCTAAAATAAAAATATTAAAAAAGATATAAAATATTATAACATAAAAATATACGAATGAGGATTATCTTGGGAAATCAAAAGCTTTTATGTAAATATGAAATTACTAATAATTTAAAAAATAAATTAATTCCAATTCAATCTAAAATTTATATAGATAATTATTTACTACCTATAAAAAATGTCTATATATTAAAGGGGTCACATAGTATTATTTTAAATCTATTAGCTTTGAAAGAAGTATCAAATGACAATTTTTTTATTGTTAATTTTGATGTTTCTAACTTCTATTTAGAAAAAAAATATGACTTGGTGGCGGTAAAATATGATTTTTCCATAGCTGAATTAATTACTGAAAAATGTAGAATTTCTGTTATGAAAGTAAATTTTTTGGAACATAAAAATTGATGGGTTTTGAAAAAAGGAATGATTGATTATCTGAATCTAAAAAATTCTAAAATAATTTCTAATAGAAAAATAAAATTAAAAAAAACTATCTAAAGATAGTTTTTTTTAAACTAGTTCTAATATAGCAATCTCGGTGTTATCGCCTAATCTTCTTGATAATTTTAAAACTCTTGTGTATCCGCCATTCCTATTTTCATATTTTTTAGAAATATCACTAAATAATTTTTTTAATAAATCATCCTTTGAATACAATTTAGTGTTCAGTAAAGTGCGATCAGCTCTTCTCCTTGAAGATAGTGTATTCTTTTTGGCAAGGGTAATTATTTTATCTACATGCTTCTTAGTTTCCTGGGCTTTTGATAGAGTAGTGGTAATTCTACCATAAGACAAAATATCTGAAACTTGCTGTCTAATAACCATTTTTCTCCATGCTGAAGTCTTACCAGGCTTATTTATATATGACATAATTTCTAACGATCTCCCTTAAATTTTAAATCTCTACTCTCTATTTTTTGAATAATTTCTTTTAATGATTTTTTACCAAGATTTCGAATTTTTTCAAGCTCCGATCTAGTTAGATCAGTAATTTGAACAATATTCTGAATCCCTGCTCTTTTTAAGCAATTAAAAGACCTAACAGAAAGATCCAATTCTTCTATAGGGATTGATAAAACATATTGTTGAAAATTTTCCATTCCATCTTTCATAATATTAATATTTTTCATATTATCATAAGCAGATAAAATTGGTTGGTAGTGGTCAATTAAAATCTTTGAACCAATAGTTATAGCTTCAGATGGTTTAATACTACCATTTGTTACTACATCAATGTATAATGCATCATAAGTATTAGTTTTAGTAACTTTTATTTCCTCAACATGATAACTTACTCTTAAAACTGGAGAAAAAGAAGAATCAGTGGCAATTATTCCTCTAGTATTAATTATTTCTTTGTTCTCGCTAAAAGATACAAAGCCCCTTCCAGTAGATGCATATATATCAATGATAATTTTTGCACCTTCAGTTAATTTACATATATATAAATCTTTATTAATGATTTCAAATTCAGGAGGGCATTGAATATCATTTCCAGTAATAATTGTATTTGAAGAATTTATTTGCATAACAGGTCAATTTTCAATTGTAAATTTTTCAAAATAATCTGAAAAAAAATCACCTTTATATTTAATAACCAAATTTTTTAAATTTAAAATAATTTGTGTAACATCTTCATAAACACCTTCAATTGCTTGAAATTCATGAGTTATTTTTGGAATTTTAATAGCAAAAATACTGGTCCCAAAAATATTGCCTAATAATACTCTTCTTAAACTATTGCCTATAGTGTTCCCAAAACCTTTCTCTAAAGGCTTTATTTCAAAAGAACCAAAATTTTTGTTTTCTTCATTTTCATTGAAATCAATATCATATCTTACAAACTTTTTCATATTTACCTTTACCTCGGTTTCTTTGGCGGTCTACATCCATTATGAGGAATGGAAGTAACATCTCAAAATTCAGATATGTTTAGTCCAGACTGACTAAAACTTCTGATGGCTGTTTCTTTACCTTGACCAGTTCCATTAACCTTTACAATAATAGATTTTAAGCCTAAAGCCACTGCATCTTTTGCTGCTTTGGTTGCTGCAATACCTGCAGCATATGGAGTGGACTTCTTTGACCCCTTATAACCAATAGAACCAGAACTGGCTCATGAAATTGCACCACCTTCTAAGTCGGTTATAGTAACAATTGTGTTATTTGATGAAGCATGAATATGCCCAATTCCATCTGAACTAATTAATTTCTTTTTTTTCTTTGCCATAATAACTCCTATTTAGATTCAATCTTTTTATTTGCAACAGTTTTTCTTGGACCTTTTCTAGTCCTACCATTAGTTTTGGTTCTTTGACCACGTACAGGTAATCCTTTACGATGCCTTATTCCTCTATAACATCCTATTTCCATCAATCTTTTTATATTTAAAGCTTTGTCTCTTCTTAAATCGCCTTCAATAATTATTTTAGATGCTACTCTTCTAATTAAAGCCAGTTCTTCATCAGTTAAATCTTTTACTCTCTTATTTTCATCAATTTTACATTCATTTAAAATATTTTTACTTTGAGATTTTCCAATTCCAAAAATATAAGTTAGTGAAATTATAACTCTTTTGTTATCAGGAATATCTACACCTAGTATCCGTGCCATTATTACCTCTTTTATCCTTGCCTTTGTTTATGTTTTGGTTTATTGCAAATTACTTGAATTCTGCCTTTTCTTTTAATTATTTTACAATCTTTACAAATTTTCTTAACTGATGCTCTTACCTTCATATTTTCTCCTATGATACCCTATAAACTATTCGCCCATGTGTTAAATCATATGAACTTAATTCAATTTCTACCATGTCTCCCTTTAATATTTGAATATGATGAAGACGCATTTTTCCAGATACACTTGCAATAACGTCAAAACCATTTTCTAATTTTACATTAAAGTTTCCACCCTGTAAAACATCTTGAACTTTTCCTTTTATTCTGATTTTTTCTTTTTTATTATCATCCATTATATATTACTCCGTTAATATTTCATATCCACTATTTGTTACTAAAACCATGTGTTCCCAATGACAAGTTAATTTTTTATTCTTTGCAATAACAGATCATTTATCTTTTTTAGAAATAAAATAGTGGTTACTATCTGTCATTATCATTGGTTCAATACATAAAACCATGCCTGGAACTAGTTTCATTCCAGTACTTTTTTCTCCATAGTTTGGAATTATTGGATCTTCATGTAATTTTTTTCCACAACCATGGCCAGTAAAATCCTCTAAAATCTTAAATCCTGCTTTCTCAACCACAGTATAAATGCTGTTAGAGATATCACCTATCCTTGCACCTGGTGCAATTGCTTTTATTCCAGCAATAAGTGAATCATAACAAACTTTTGATATATATTCAGCATCCTTATTACTTCCAACTATTATAGTATATGCAGCATCACAAATGTAATTATTATATGTCACACCAACATCAATTGAGATTAAATCTCCATTTTTTAACTTATAATTATTTGGAACTCCGTGTATTACCACTTCATTCACAGAAGTACATATATTATGTTTATATTTTTGATAATTAAAAAAGCTTGCAGTAGCTCCATTTTCAATAATTATTGATTTTGCTATTTCATCTAATTCTTTTAATGATATGCCTTCTTTTACAATTTCAAAAAATTTAGACCTTATCTTTTTTCAGATTTTACAAGTTTCTCTTATTCTATCAATGTCAAAACTAGATTTAACTATGATCATTTATTTCTCTTATCTTTTTCATAATAATTTTATAGATATTATCAGAACTATCTTTTCCATCTACCTCAAATAAAATTCCTTTACCTTCATAATATTTAATTAAATCAACTGATGTCTGTTTATATGATTCTATTCTAGATTTGATAATTTCTTCATTATCATCTTTCCTTTGGATTAAAATACTCTTATCATCATTACATAAATTTTTATTAATTAATAAATTATCATTAATATTATATATTTTCCCACAAAAAGGGCATAATCTTCTACCAATTATTCTTTTAATAATAATCTGATCGTCTACTATTAAATTAATTACTAAATTTATATCACATTTTTTCTCAAGAAATTTAGCTTGTTCAATATTTCTGGGATACCCATCAAAAATTAAATCGTTTTTATTTTTAATATCATAAGAAATATTTTGATCAATTAAATAATTAGTTAACTCGTCTGGAACTAGCTTACCCTCATAAATATATTTCTTAATTTTTAAAGAAATATCAGAATTATTATCTAAAATATCACGAAATAAATTACCTGTAGAAATGTGCTTGAAATTAGTACTATTAACTAATAAAATAGACAATGTTCCTTTCCCAGAACCTGGAGGTCCTAATAAAATCAATTTCATAATGTTATAAACTCCCTACCATAAATATTTCCCTTTCACTTCTTCATTTCTGATACTATATTCTTCGATTTTTTTTCTTTTCATCACATATGATGAACTACTTTGTAAACTACACATAGACTGTCAAAAATCTGATGATGCACTTGCTATAATTATAATTCCAGTGCCTCCAATTGAAATGCCAGTGGGTATTTTTGCAATGATTGATATTAGATATGGAGTTGAAGCAATAATAGCAAGCGCTGGAGCTCCAATAAAATTAATTCGCAATAGTATTCTTGATATATATTTTTCGGTTTGTGGACCTGCCTTTATACCCGGAATAAATCTGCCTGATTTTAAAAATTGTTTATTAATATCTTCAGGATTAATTTGCACAAAAGAATAAAAAAAACTGAATAATAATATTAAAATAAAATAAATTGCAAGTCCAAATGGAGATGTTAATCCTATTACTTTATTAATCTCGTTTTGAGAAGTGGGATTAATAAAAGTTGCAATAGTTACAGGTATAGAAAGTAATGAAGAAGCAAAAATAACAGGTATAACTCCGGAAGGGTTTATTTTTATCGGTAAATATGCCATTTCACTTGTATCTTTTGTTAAAGAAGAACCTGTTTGTTGAATAGGAATTTTTCTGATGGAAGAATTTATAAAAACTGCTGCTGCCAATAATAAAATAAAAAAAATTGTATAAGACAAAAAATAAAAAATGCTTAGTATTAAATGCTCACCTGTTTGTGAATTGTCAGGAATAAAATTTTTATATACTCGAATAAAATTAAAATATAAATTAGATAAAATTCCAGACAAAATAATTAAAGTAACTCCATTCCCTATTCCTCTTTTAGAGATAATATCTGAAATAAATAGAGAAACCATTGTTCCAGCAGTCATTGCAAAAATATATTTGAAAATATCTTTACCGGGAATATTACTTATGTCACTAACAGGAGTATTATTAACTTCTATTTGAATTCTTTTTGTGCTTAAGGCCAATGATAATATTGCAAAAGCTTGTGCAAAAGCAAAAGGGATTGTTAGTATTCTAGTTATCATTTCAATTTTTCTTTTCCCTCTTTCTCCACTTTTATTTAAATTAGTAAGAGGTTTAATTAAATCTGATGTTAAAAGCTGAATAATGATTTGAGCAGTTATATAAGGAGATATCCCAATTGCTAAAAAGGATAATTGATTAGCTCCACCACCTCCTAATAAATTTAAAACATCAAAAATGGAATTACCCCCATCAGAACTGTGTTTTTCTATTACCACTCCTGGCATAGCAACAGATGCACCAACCCTATAAAATAACAGCAAAACTAATGTTGCAAAAAAAGCGATTAATACATGCTTGCTGCTAAAATTCTTCTTTGTTTCTATAAAAAAATTACGATTATTTTTCATTAAATAACCTTATAATGGCTTTTACTATTTTCTAAAGATTTTATAGCTCCTTTAGAAAATTTATTTGCTTCTATAGAAATAGGCTCTTTTAAATTATCATTCCCTATTATTTTCAATGGTAGATCTAAATTATTAAAAATCCTTTTTTCTCTTATAGTTTCCAAGTTGATGATTTTTAGTTTCATATTTAATATTTCTCTAATAGATAAGGTATTACAATCATTAGAAAAACGGTGGTTGTTAAAACCAATTTTAGGTATTCTTCTATATAATGGAGTTTGTCCACCCTCAAATCCTAATCTAGTGCCTCCCGATTTTCTTGAATGTTGCCCTTTAGAACCTCTAGTAGAAGTTTTCCCAATACCAGACCCATTCCCTCTCCCAACTCTTTTAGCCTTATGACCTCTAGATCCATTTTTATAAGAAAGATTTTCTAATTTCATATTTGCTCCTACAAATTACCAATTTCTTTATCTCTAAGATCAGCTATCTCTTTTGGTGTCCTTTGCAATTTTAACCCATTTACAGTTGCCATAACCATATTTAAACTAGTATTCTTACCAAGATTTTTTGAATAAATATCAGTATACCCTGCTAATTCTAAGGCAACTCTTATTGGACCACCTGCTATTATTCCAGTACCTTCAGGAGCTGGCTTTAATAAAACTTTTGCAGCTCCCTGTTTCCCGATTATTTCATGAAATAATGAACCATTTTTGTTTATTTTAACCTTACATATATTATTCTTTGCATCTTTTAATGCTTTTCTAATAGAAACAGGAACTTCGATTGATTTTCCAATTCCATATCCAACTAAGCCTTTTTTATTCCCAATAATTACAAGTGCAGAAAAACGCATACTCCTTCCACCTTTTGTAGTTTTCGATATTCTTTTAATAGAAACTACTTTTTCATTAAATCCAGTAAATGTTTGTTTTTTTTGACCCTTATTTAATTTCCTGTCTTTCAAGGGTGATTTTTCCTTTTTTCTTCTTTCACCATTATCAACATCATTTGTTCTAAATGATCTTTTAAATTCTATAATTGGTAAACTTTCATTTGGATTATTTCTCATATGTTCATTATATAAATCAATATTAAGAGTATATTTACAATCAGGATAATTATCACATGCAACAAATTTAATAGTCTTATCTTTATTATTTCTAAATACTAAATCATCATTACATTTTGGGCATTTATTACCAGTTTTTTCTGAAATTGTTTTTGTAAAATCACATTTTGGATAATTTGAGCAGCCATAAAATTTATTATTATTTTTATAATTAATTTTAGATAATAAATCTCCCCTACATTTTGGGCATTTAATGTCTTTATTATTTTCTTTCTCTGAAGCCTTAATTACCATTATTTCATTATCATTCATAATTATCCCCTTATTTCTTCTTTATTTTTCATATTAGATTTTAATCCCTGCATTTCTAATAATATCTGCTACAACCGCAACTTTCCCATGGTATTTATAACCATTCCTATCAAAACTTATTTGATTTATATTTTTTTTAATCATTTTTTTTGAAATATCTTCACCAACTCTTTTAACATTATTAATATTATTATTTGGTAATTTTAATTGAATTGTAGAACTTGAAATTATTACATTTCCTTTTTCAGATTCAATCAGTTGTACATAAAAATGGCTATTAGATTTATTGACTATTAACCTTGGCAATGAACTATCAATTTCTCTAAATTTTCTGAGAATTTTTAAGTGTCTTAATTTTCTTCTTTCCGATCTATCTAAATTAATTCTTTTCATAATAAATCCTATTTCTTATCAGCTGTCTTACCAGCTTTTCTAATAATGTGTTCATCAATATACATTACACCCTTACCCTTGTAAGGTTCTGGTGGTCTTTTTGATCTAATAACTGCAGCAAGCTGACCAACAATTGCTTTGTCATAACCTTTAATAGATATTTCTGTAGGTGTTTTACAAACAACACTAATACCATTTGGAATTTTAATTTTAATATTATGTGAATGTCCTAAATATAGATCAATTGAATCATTGACTATGTTGGCCTTGTATCCAACACCTAAAATTTTTAAATTTTTTTCATGCCCTTTGCTTAATCCAATTAATGCATTATTAATATTAGCATTTATTGTACCATGCAACATTTTTGAAAATTTTTCATCATTCCTTCTTATTACTTTAATCTGACTATTATCATTAATAATATTAATAATTTTTTCATTAAAAGGAATGTTTATAAATTCATTATTATTTTTTACTGAAATAAAATTTTTATTTAAATCTACTGAGACTCCTGGAGGGATCTCTAATATTCTATTTCCTGTTCTTGACATATTAATCCTTTATTTACCAAACATAGGCTAAAACTTCCCCGCCTACAGATTTTTTTCTTGCTTCTTTGCTAGTTAGCAGACCTTGACTAGTAGAAATTATAGCCACACCTAGTCCATTTAAAACCAATGGTAATTTATTTGCTTCTTGATATATTCTTAATCCTGGTTTTGATATTTGTCTCATCCCTAAAATAGAAGAAATATTATTTTTGTACTTCAAAGCAATCGAAGTAATTTTTATACCTTTGGAGATTTCTTTTGTTTCAAAATTCCTAATATATCCCTCATCTTTTAAAATTGATAATATTCCTAAAATAAGTTTAGACGTTCTAACATCTACTGTTGTTTTTTTAGATTTAGTTGCATTCTTGATTCTTAACAAACAATCTGAAATTGGATCTATATACATAATATTACTCCTTTAATTATTCTATTTATCATGATGCTTTTTTAATTCCTGGAATTGAGCCTTTATAAGCAAAGTCTCTAAAGCATAAACGACATATTCCAAATTTACGATTAATGGCCCTTGGACGACCGCATTTTTGACATCTTGTATAATTTCTTACAGAAAATTTATGATATTTTTTTTGCTTTTCAATCAATGATTTCTTTGCCATATTATTTTACCTCTTTTGATTTAATAAATGGAATTCCAATATTTTTCAATAATAAATAGGATTCTTTATCATTTAATGAAGATGTAACTATTGTAATATCAAATCCTCTTAATCTTTTGATATCATCGTAATGAATTTCTGGAAAAATAATTTGCTCTTTTATTCCAATTGTGAAATTGCCTCTTCCATCAAATGATTTATTTGAAATACCCCTAAAATCTCTTATTCTAGGAATAGCAATGCAAATTAATTTTTCTAAAAAATTCCACATAGTATTATTTCTTAAAGTTACCTTAACGCCTATATTCTGACCTTCTCTCACTTTATAGGTTGATATTGATTTTTTTGCCTTAGTCATTACAGGCTTTTGGCCAGTAATCTTGTATAGTTCTTTAAAAGCTAATTCAATATTCTTAGTATCTTGTGCAGCATCCCCTACACCTGCATTAATAACAATTTTCTCAATTCTAGGAACTTGCATTATTGATTTATATAAAAATTCTTTCATCAATAATGGTGCAATTTCTTTTGAATATTTTTCCTTCAAATTCATATATTTCCTTTATTTAGAAGCAATCTCTGAACCACTTTTTCTAGTGAATCTTGCTTTTTTGCCTTGTTTGTTAATTTTGTAAGTGATCTTGGATACAGCACCATTTGCTTTATCATCAATAATAGCTAATTTAGAAAAATGAAGACCCCCATCAATTTTTATAATCCCAGATTCTTGATTATCTTTAGTAACTTTTTTATGTTTTGTTAATTGATAAACGCCTTCGACTACTGCTTTTAATGTATTATAATCTATTTCCTTGATAACCCCCTCAGACCCTTTATGATTTCCAGAAATCACTCTTACTTTATCACCTTTTTTAATTCTTTTCATATTTCTTCCTTTTAAAGAACCTCTGGAGCTAATGAAACAATTTTTGGATAGCCCCTATCTCTTAATTCTCTTGCAACTGGCCCAAATATACGTGTGCCCCTGGGAGTCTTATCATCCTTAATGATTACACATGCATTCTCATTGAAACTTAAGTACTGACCGCTACTTCTTCTAATACTTTTTTTTGTTCTTACAACAACTGCTTTAAATATCTGACCTTTCTTCACATTAGTGTTTGGCTGACATTTTTTTACAGAGACAACAACAATATCTCCTATCGATGCATATCTCCTTTTTGAACCTCCAAGAACCTTAATAACACCTACTATCTTTGCACCAGTATTATCTGCTACATTTAATCTTGACATGAATTGTATCATATTAATAGCTCCTTATTATGCAACTTTCTCAATTATTCTTTTTAGTTTTCAACATTTTGTCTTACTGTATGGTCTATTTTCTATAATCTCAACCAAATCACCTTCACTAGCTAATGAATTTTCATCATGTGCATGATATTTTTTATGTCTAATTACTAACTTATGATAAAGCTTATGTTTTGTTTTTGTTTCAACTTGGACAGTTATAGTTTTTTGCATTTTAGTAGAAATAACAAACCCTATTAGTGTTTTTTTGTTACTTAATCTTTTTTCCATTATTTCCCTCTACCTGTTGTTTTCCTAATGAGACTAACTTTTTTTTCATTTTTATTTTCTTTTTTAACAATTTTTTTATCAACTTTAGAATCTTTTTTTGAAGTTTTATTAACAATAGATTTTTTCTTTTCAGGGTTATTATTAATACTGTTTTCAGGGGCTTCTTCTTTTTCAAGCATTAGCAAAGATTTGCCATCTCTTATTGATCTAGATAACCTTATGTTATCCTTATACTCAATTAGTGAATAATCTACAGAAGAGGCAGATAATTTAACATTCCTCTCACTTAAAATTGTTAAAGCAATTGCAATATTTTTTTTAACCGTTTTTATCATATGAGTTGCCACAAGTTCTCCGGCAGATTCCTGAAAACGATATTCTAATAATTTAGATTTCATTTTAATTACTAATTGTCCAAGTTCTTTATTAGATTTATTTCTTAATTCTTTTACCATTTAAATAATCTCCCTTCTAACAATCTTTCAAGTAACAGAAAGCTTATTACCAGCTTTGGTTAATGCACTTTTCATATCAATTTCAGAGATGCCTGCAACTTCAAACATTATTGTTCCATTCTTAACAACTGCTACTCATTTTTCTGGAGTCCCTTTACCAGAACCCATTCTTACTTCAAGTGGTTTTTTTGTTAAAGATAAATGAGGAAATATTCTTATTCACATTTTCCCTGTTTTCCCAAGACATTTTGAAATAGCAATTCTTGCCGACTCTATTTGTCTGTCACTAATTCAATCTCCCTTTGTTGACATCAAACCATATTCCCCAAAAGCAACATAGGTATTGCCTTTTGCCTTTCCATCATACTTAATACGATGAGGTTTTCTATATTTTGTTCTCTTAGGTTGTAACATAATTATTTACTCCTTTTCATTAGTTTTGGAAAGCATATTTTGGGGTTCATCTCTATTAAATGATTTTTTATTTTTAAAATCGTTAAATTTACTATTTTTATTTATTTTTTGTTTTAAAGTAATAGGATTTTTATTATCAAGATCGGTTCCAAAAACTGTTCCTCTATTGATTCAAACTTTAACACCAATAATCCCATATGTTGTATGTGCTTCTTCTAATGCATAATCAACATTAGCCCTTAGTGTTGATAAAGGAGTAATTCCTTCAGAATATCCTTCCTCTCTGGCCATTTCTACTCCACCTAATCTACCAGATACTCTTGTTTTAATACCAATTGCTCCTGACTGTAAAACTTTTTTAATAACAAATTTTTGAGCATTTCTAAAAGAAATTTTTTTCTCAATTTGATCTGCTATTTCTCTAGCCATGATTTTTGCAGAGAGCATTTTATTTTCAATTTGGATAACCTTAAAAAAAACTTTTATATTTCTTCCAACAATTTTATTAATTTCTTTTTTTAATTTCTCTTCTTCTTTTCCCTCTCTGCCAAAAAAATAACCTGTTTGAACAGCATAAATAAATAATTCGATTCTATCTTGCAATCTTTCAATATGAATACTATCTATTTCAGCTTTGTTATATTTACTAAAAATATAATTTCTGATTTTATCATCTTCAATTAATCATTTAGAAGTTTGATAATTACTTGATGCTATTCATCGAGATTGTCAATTTCTATTAATGCCAAATCTTAATCCATTTGAATTTACTTTTTGACCCATATTATTTACTTCCTAATACTAAATTTTTTTCTTTTGATTTAGTTGCTATCTTATTTTTTAAAACTACATTCATTTGTCTGTGTTTAATTTTTAATTCATTAATTTTTCTTTGTTTTGCACTATAACCTTTATTTTTTTCTGCCCTATTCTTAATCTTATTTTTTATTAATTGAATATCTTTGACTCTCTCATTTTCATCATCTGACAAAACTAATTCGAGGTGACTGTACCTTTTTTTCAATAAATCTGCAGAACCTCTTGCTCTAGGATTTGTTCTTTTTAATGTAGGCGCTTGGTTTGCAACAATATGATAAATGTAAAGTTTAGAAGAATCCATAGCATGATTATTAGTAGCATTAGAAATTGCTTGATGCAGCAATTTTAAAACAATGGGTGCTATTTTTTTATTAGTATTTTCTAAAATTTGTGTTGCTTTAATTACATCTTTATTCCTAATTAAATCAATTACTAATTTTGCTTTTCTACTAGAAACATGTACATTTTTTTGTTTTGCAATTGCTTTCATATATTACTCCTATTTCCGATTTCCTGTATGGCCTTTATAGGAACGAGTAGGAGCAAATTCTCCTAACTTGTGTCCTATCATATCTTCAGTTACATAGACATTTATAAAATTTTTTCCATTATGAACTTCAAATGTAAGTCCTATAAACTCAGGGAAAATTGTACTTCTTCTAGACCATGTTTTAATGCTTCTTTTCTTTTCTTGACTAATCATCACTTCAACCTTTTTAAGTAATTTTTTATCAATAAAAGCACCTTTTTTTGAACTTCTTGACATTATTTCATCCTTATTTTCTTCTTCTCACAATTAATGAATTAGAGCTCTTCTTCTTATTTCTAGTCTTTACACCCATATGTTTTTTACCACTTGGAGTTCTTGGTGCATCTCTACCTATTGAGGTTTTGCCCTCTCCTCCGCCATGTGGATGATCATTCGGATTCATTGCTGAACCTCTAACAGTTGGCCTAATCCCTTTATGACGATTCCTACCAGCTTTTCCTATGTTAACCAAATTATGTTCTTCATTAGAAACAATGCCAATTGTAGCTAAACAATTATTTTTAATTTTCCTTACTTCATTTGAAGATAGTTTAATTATGGTAAAATTTCCAGATTCATCCTTACCAAGGATTTGAGCAGAAGCACCTGCTGATCTAATTAGTTGTCCTCCACGACTAAATATTAATTCAATATTATGTATTAGAGTACCTTCGGGAATCTCACTAATAGGCATTGTATTACCAATCTTGATATCCACACTTTTTGTATCAGATATAACCTTATCTCCGACTTTTATTCCTTTCGGAGAAATAATATATCTCTTTTCTCCATCCTCGTACGATAATAATGAAATAAAAGATGTTCTATTTGGATCATATTCTATTGTTTTTACAGTTGCTCATTTACCAAATTTATTTCTTTTGAAATCTATAAGTCTATAATTTTTTTTACTTCCTCCACCCCTGTGTCGAACAGTTATCTTACCTTCATTATTTCTTCCAGATTTTCTTTGTTTTTTAACAATTAATGCTTTATATGGTTTATCAGTAGTAAGTGTTTTTTTATAATCTATAGAAATAGTTTGTCTAATGCCGCTACTTCTAGCTTTAACACGTTTAATTGCCATACATTCTCCTTTTTTTGATTATATTTATTTGGAATCATCTTCTTTTATTATATCTACGCCTTTTGGTAAAGTAATATAAGCTATTTTTTTTAATTTTGATCATCCAGGTTTTTTTGTACCTGTTCTAATATGAGTTGGTTTTTTAATCAATATATTAATTGATTCTGGAATAACATTGTATATTTCAAAAAAAGCCTTTGAAATCAATTTTTTTGTGGATTTTTTATGAACAACAAAGGCATATTTTTTCTTATTATCACTTAATCCCAAATTGTATGTTTTTTCAGTTCTGTATGGTTTTGTGATTACATTACTTAATTCCATTTGAAAATACTCCTGATAAATTATTAAAAGCTTCTACTTGAACAATGGTCACAGAAGAATTTACCAAATCTTTTGTAGAAACTTGCTTTCATGATTTTGAAATAACTTTATTAATATTATTGCAAGATTTTACAATCTCATTATTATTTTCATTCAACACAAAAAGAACCTTTTTATTTTCTAATTTTAATTTTTTTATCAATGAAAAAATTATTTTAGTTGATGGTTTTTCCATTCTTGCATTATTAGTTAAGAGCATAACATTTTGATCTTTAACTTTTAATGTAAAAGCAGAACGAAAAGCTAATTTTCTAACCTTCTTATTTATTAATTTTGTGTAATTAACATTTGGTGAAGGTCCAAATGCTCTACCTCCTCCAACTCACTGGGGATTTCTAATAGAACCCTGTCTGGCTTTCCCAGTGTGTTTTTGCCTTCAAGGTTTCCTACCTCCGCCTCTAACCTCTGCCTTAGTAAGTGTGGAATGAGTGCCTTGCCTAGAACCAGAATTCTCACTTAATATTGCATCAAATATAGCTTGTTTATTTATTTTTTCTTCAAACAAAGATTTATTTTTCACTTCTACAATTTTTTCATTGCCTTCTAAATCAATTAATTTAAATGTATTCATTTTAATCACCTTGAACCTGTTGAGAATTAATTTCTGTTGCTTTGAATAAATTAATAACTTCTGAACTCTTCTTGTTATTTTTTATTTTATTTGTTTCTTTTATGGTAACCAAAGATTTTTTTGGTCCTGGGATAGATCCTCTAATTAAAATTAAGTTTTTTTCAGGTAAAATTCCAATAATTTCTAAATTTGAAATAGTTTTAGTGGCAACTCCATGATGTCCAGACATTTTTTTTCCTTTCATAACTCTTTGGCCTTGACTACCACCTCTACCAAAGGAAATAGAGCCCTGATATCTGTGGGGAAATCCTGCACCATGACTTTTAGGACCGCACTTAAAATTTCATCTTTTTATAGCTCCTGTAAATCCTTTACCTTTGCTAATCCCTTGGATGTCAACATAATCACCAATTCTAAAAGTATTTACAGTAATTTTATCACCTATTTTATAACCAATAACATCCCTAAATTCTCTAATGTGTCTCATAACAGGTAAATTTAATTTTTTAAAAACCCCAATTTCAGCTTTTGATAAATTTTTTTCTTTTGAAAATTCATATCCAATTTTTGTAGCATTATATTGAAATTTTTCTTTTGTTTTTACTTCTATTACAATATTTTCATCTGCATTAATTACAGTTACAGGAATCATTTTCCCATCAACTAAAAATGATGAAATCATTCCAATTTTTCTTCCTAATATCATTTTCATGCTTATTCCTTTTTCAATTATTACAAACTATAATCTAATTTTAATTTGAACACCAGATGGTAGTATCAGTTTATTTAATAATTCAATTGTTTCTTGTGATTGAGAATTAATAAATAATAATCTCTTATGTGTCCTTCTTTCAAACTGTTCTCTTGATGGCTTATTCACATGTGGAGACCTACAAATTGTAAATATTTCTTTCTTAGTTGGTAATGGGATAGGCCCTTTTATGCTAGCCTTTGTATCATCAGCAATTTGAACTATTTTTTTTATTGAATTTTCTAATAACCTATGGTCATAAGAAAATAATTTTATTTTTAATTCTTTCATCTTTTATCTCCTTGTATTAATATCTATCTTCCAAATCTTACAACATCTTTTGGTGTATCATATTATAAAAAAAATAGAGTACATACTTTAGTATTATACATTATTTTTTTAAATATAAAATATTATTTTTTAATCAATATTGTTATCTAAATAATATTGATTAAAAGCATTTTCAGTTTCACCATCATAAATTATAATTCCTTTTTTAATATAAATTCCTCTATCACAGAATTCTAAAGAAAGCTTCTTACTATGGGAAACTAAAATTATTGTTAAATCATGTTTTTTTCTCATCTCTTTAATTCTATCAATGCATTTTTTAACAAAAACGGCATCACCAACTGCTAATGCTTCATCAATCACTAAAATTTTTGGATCAGAAATTAAATTTATCGAGAATCCTAGTCTCGTTACCATCCCACTTGAATATCTTTTTAATTCCTGGTCAATCATGCTTTCATCAATTTCGGAAAAATCAATAATGTCTTTTAAATACTTATTCATCTCTTTCTTGGAAAAACCAAGTAATGCCCCTCTTATATAAATATTTTCTCTACCTGTAAAATTAGCATCAAAACCTAGCACAACATTTAATAATGAATTTACTCTTCTTTTTACAATAAAATAACCGTTTGAAGGGGTTGTTATGCCTGAAATTATTTTTAAAATTGTTGATTTGCCTGAACCGTTTTTGCCTATCAAGCAAACACTTTCTCCAACATTGATATTAAATGATATGTTATCCAGAATATTCTTGGTATTTTCAAATTTCTTTTTAAACAAAACTGATAAAAGCCTTTTAAGATCATTTTTATAAAGACCATATTTTTTTGTAATATTTCTAAATTCTATATCTACCATTGCAATCTCTTTCTATACAATATCGGCTATATGCTTTGCCATCTTTGTTGTTATAAAAATTGAAATAACTAAAAGACCTATCATAACTAATCAAAATGAAATTTCCCCTATTCATCAGTATGTCCCCCCTCCATAACCAAGCACTGATTGTCTAAATTGATCTATTAAATGAAAAAAAGGATTAATAATCATAATAATATTTATAGCACTTTTGTTATTGTAAAAATTATCTTTCGGTGGTATTGTAACGGCAGATAACCATGCTAATATTGCAGGAATTAAAATAATAATATTTGTTACATCCTTTGAGATTGCTGAGATTGGGGCAATTGCTAAAGAAAGTAAACTTAAAAATAAGAAAGATAAAAAAATTGTAAGTGGAAAATATAAAAATCTCACTGTAAATAATGGACCATGGTGGTCTTTGGGATATTCAATTATCTTTAATTCATATATTATAATATAAAGAAGAACAGAAATTATCATTGAGAAAGCACCAATAACCACTTTTGAAAGGTTTGTGAATATTGGAATAGTGTAAATTGGCGCACCAATCCCGGTAATTATTCATGAGTATTCCCTGACAGAATTACATGATTTAGTTATAGCAGATCCCATATAAGTCCAAGCAAATGAACCAATTATTAATCAGCTAGTTTCGTCATATGTTTTGCTTCCAATTTTTATTCCCTCTGTTTTAAAACTACCTCCAATAGTAAGTCCAAATATGTATGTCCCAACAAATAATAAAGGAGCTCCAAATAATCAAATTCAGGCAAAAATTGATCCTTTGTATTGTTTATAAATATCAATAATAGCCATTCTTCAAATCATATTTAATAATTGCTTTTTATTTTTTTGAACAAAGTAAGATTTCTTTACATGAATTTTATTTTTATTATTTGAATGATTCATAATTAATATTCTCCCGACTGATCTTTCGAATTTTTACTTTTGTTGCATTTTATGTGAACAACATGTAAATTTGATAATTTGTTGTTCCCACCTAAAGATTTAGGAATAATAAAGTCAATATTCCAAGAATATACACTTTTATTAAATCTTTTAACACTAAAATGAGATCCAAATAATAATTTTTTCTCACATATAGAACACAGCTTATGATTTTTTATATTACAGTCAGATGCAAGACAATTACAATTTCTTGCATTGTTTCATAATCTCATTGTATTTATTTTATATTCCAAATTATGGCCTTTCATCATTTTAAAATATTGCTATTTAATCTTGCCTGACACTTTATGATGCTTTCTACACCTTACAGAATAAGACTCTGTATTGCCAATTAAAATTATTTTTGAATTATATTCTGCTGGTTCTCCGTTGATTAATCTTTGAGTTATTGTTCCTGGTTCACCACAAATAGTGCATATTGCAGATAATTTATTTACATATTCAGCAAGAGCAGCAAGCTTTGCAGTAATTGTAAAAGGTTCCCCTTTAAAATCCAAATCTAGACCTGAAATAAATAATATAAAACCTTCATTAGCAAGTGAATTAACTATATTTATAATTGATTCATTAAAAAATTGAATCTCATCGATTGCAATTATTCTAGGTTTACTTTTTAATTCCTTAATATACTTTAATATTTCAATAGAATCATTTATTTCTATTGCTTTTCTTGATTGCAAACTTCTGGATTTTATTAAATTCTTATTCCTTGTATCAATAACTGGTTTAAATATAACAGTTTCCAATTTTGCATAAGATGCTCGATTAATTTTTCTTAAAAGTTCTTCAGTTTTCCCAGCAAACATAGGTCCGCATATAAGCTCTATTCACCCTCTATTAGTTTTAAAACTTGTCATTATTTAAACATTAAAATAAAAGTGACAGATATCGCCATCTTTTATAATATAATCCCTTCCCACTAATTTTACTTTCCCAGTTTCTTTTAATTTTTGTTCATCTTTAATTTCTAATAAATCTTCATACTTAATAATTTCAGCCTTAATAAATCCTCTTGAAAAATCGGAGTGGATAATGCCTGCACATTCTTTTGCAGTCATTCCCTTTTTAAAAGTTCATCCTCTTACCTCTGTTTTCCCGAAAGTAAAAAAAGTTTCCAAACCTAATTTTCTGTATGTAATCTCAATTAAATGATCTAAGCCATTTTTTTCAATATTAAGTCCTTTTAGAAATAATTCTTTAGTTTCATCATCTAAAAGAGAAAGCTCATGCTCTATTTTTATTGAAATAGGAATAATGCTTTCAAGACCAACATGTTTCGATAATATATTATAATAATTATTATTATCAGGGGAAGATACATCACTATCATCTATATTTGCTATATAAAACATTGGTTTCATTGTCAAAAAAGAATAGTTTTTAATAATTAATAATTCTTCTTCCTGTAATTTTAAGGTTGATAACATTAATTCTTTTTCAAGACAATCTTTTAATTTTAAAAAAAGATTATATTCTATTCTTAACTTTTCATCTCCTGAATTTACTTTGTTTGTAATTTTATTCAATCTAGAGTTAATTACTTCTAAATCAGCATAAATTAATTCTAAATTTATAATTGTAACATCAGTTATAGGATCAACTGAATTTGACACATGAGTTATTTGCAAATCATTGAAGCATCTAACAACATGACATATACAATCAATCTCTCTAATATTCTGTAAAAATTTATTGCCTAATCCTTCTCCTTTGGATGCTCCCTTTACTAAACCAGCAATATCTACAAATTTACAAGAAACATAAGTAATTTTATCCGGGTTGATAATATTAGCTAACTCATTAATTCTTTTATCCCTAAAATTAATAATACCTGTATTTGGATTTATTGTAGCAAATGCATAGTTTGCTATTTCAACTTTACTATTAGTAATTGCACTAAACAAAGTTGATTTACCAATATTTGGCAATCCTATAATTCCTGTAGATAAACTCATTTTTTATTAAGCCTTTCCTGCAGAACCAAATAAATTTATTTTCTCAAATACTACTTGGGTTATAGCTTCTACTCCTGGTTTTAAAACTTTTCTTGGATCAAAACCTTTATCTTTTTCATCATTATTATTAATTAAATAATTCTTTAATGCTTTTGTAAAGGCAATCTGACATTCAGTATTCACATTTATTTTTGAAACTCCATTTTTTATAGCCTTTAAAATTTGATCTTCTGGTATTCCAGTCCCTCCATGAAGAACTAACGGCATTTTATTAGCAGCTTGATTAATCTCTTTCAGTCTGTCAAAGTTTAATCCGTTTCAATTATCTGGATAAACACCGTGAATATTACCTATTCCTGCAGCTAATACATTTATTCCAACATTACTTAATTTTTTACAGTCATCAACATTAGCTAATTCACCTAAACTAATAATCCCATCTTCTTCACCTCCAATTGCTCCTACTTCCCCTTCTACAGAAACCCCATGTTTCTCTGCAAGTTGAACAATTTTTTTTGTTTTTTTAATATTTTCCTCAATAGAAAGATTGGATCCATCAAACATTACGGAGGAAAACCCGGCAGAAATAGATTTTAAAGCACCTTCGTATGTCCCATGATCCAAATGTAAAGCAACAGGAATATCAATATTTAAAAAATCAATTGCATTCACAACCATATCATAAACATTTTTATAACCATTATTATATTTTATTGCTCCCTCAGATGCTGCTATAATAATAGGTGCCTTTGCTTTTTGAGCCCCCTTCAATGCAGCCACTATTCATTCTAAATTATTTATATTAATATGAGCAATAGCATAATTATTATTATATGCATCTGTTATCATTTTATTTATGTTTACTAATTTATTTTTCATACTAAACTTCCTCATTCTCCGATTTGATTATTTCATTACTAATATCAATATCTTCATCGTCTATAAATATACCTAAATCTTCCTCATTGTCCTTATTTATAAAATCATTTTCATCATTTAATTCATTATTTTGATCACTGTCATTTATGATATTTTTATAATCAAATTCATTAGATATTTCACTAATAACTTCATCATTTTCAATATCATGAAAATCTTTATCGCCAAACATAGTCATTCTAATTTTTTCAATTTCCTCAAATTTAAATGATTCACACAATCTTCATTTTTGTTTACCAATTGATAAAAATCTAACATCCTCAATTAAATTAATGTACAAATCTGCAGCATCAATATTACAATCTTTTAATTTGCTAGAAACTAATTCCATTAAATTGTAAAAAGTAAAAGATTCTTTTTTAAAATTTTTTCTTGCTAAATCGATTATCTTATCCATTTCTTTCATAATTACTCCTTCATAAAATTAGTATTCATTAATTTTATTATTTTCATACTATCATTTTTTTCCTTTACAATATCACCAAATCATATATAATTTATGGGTTCCATGCCTAAATTAAATAATAAAATGTCATATTCAAATCTATTTTTATTTTTTTTGTTTATTAATAAATCATATGATAATTTTTTAAATTTTACCCCATAATTATTATCTTTTTGAAAATTATTAACTTCCTTCCATATCAAACCACATCCAGTTAAAAAAGAGTGTGTCAAACTATTCAATTCTATACTAATATTGTTGCTAGCAGCAGATTTAATAAAATCAATTAGAAGATTATCAGTTAAATTAAGATAATTGTTGACACTTTCAATGTTATGGAAATCAAATTTTTTTTGTGGGTGGAATAAGAATTCAAAATTATTTCAATTCAATATATTTATGTTTTCTTCCAAAATTTTTTTTCTGCTTTTTTTTATTTCTTCAAATATATTTATTAAGACTCACTCATACAAGATAACATTATTATTTTCATAAACATCCTCTTTCATAAATATTCTGGCTTTTAAAAAGGCCTGAATCATATTTTTGCTTCTATATGAATGAATAATATATTTTTTATCATTCAATCTTGTTCTAGATATTAATAAAGGAATGTCGATTGTTCCATAATGTGTTCCTATTGTATATGAATCTCTTAAAATATAGTCCATTCTGTCAACATCAACAGTAGATGAAATAATTTGTCACATTCAGGGTTCATCAGAAATATATTTGTATATGTTGCAAACTTTATCAACATCAATATTATATTTTTTTAAAATCCTATTAATTTGCGTTTGAGGTGAATTTATAATTTTTATAGTCATTGTTTCATGATTAACATTAGAAATTTTTTCAAATACATGAGAAAAGGGACCATGACCTATATCATGTAATAATGCTGCTACCATTGTTATTTCTGCATTTTTGGATTTAATATCAATTCCTAAATTCTTTATAAATAGTTTAGAGAGATGATAAACACCAAGTGAATGTGAATAGCGATTGTGAGTTGCAGTGTAAAAAATCTTTTCACATATCCCTAATTGCTTGATTTCTTTTAGCCTAATAAATTCTTTAGAAGAAATGAGTTCAAAAAATAATTGGTTATTGTCAAAGGAGATTTCACCATAAATTGGGTCCTTAAAAAAATTATTAAATTCCATTATCAACTGCTTTTTTATAAAATTTTATAAATGATCTTGTTTCAGATATATTCTTTACAACTCTTTCCTTTCCAAGTAAAAAAATAATCTTAGACAATTGTGGACCACTAATTTTAGTTGTAGTTGCTAATCTAATTGGTAAATATAAATCCTTCCCCTTTAGATTATTATTAGATTTAATAGTTTTAAATATCTCTTCAACTGCATCATGTGTTCAATCTTCGACAAAGGAAAATTCATTATATAAATCATTCACTAATTTTTCAAATTCATTAGAAACAATTATATTATTATTTGTTAAAAATTCGAAAGTTATATCATTCATTTTTAGTAAATCATCAATATAGTCATTCAACTGAATAGCATGCGAAATTTGATCTTTAAAAATAAGTGACAAATTGTTTATATCTTTATTATTTTTAAGTTCATCTTTTAAAAATGGAATAACGAAATCTAGATATGTAACATCATCCATCATTTTGAAATATTCCCTGCTTACCCATTCAAATTTCTTGAAATCAAACATGCTGGGGGAAGATGAAACATTTTCAAGAGAAAATTCTTTTATTATGTCTTGAAGAGATTTAATTTCAATATTATTTTTTGGAGATCAGCCTAATAATGAAATATAATTTACAATAGCTTCTGGAGGAAATCCCATTTTGTGGTAATCGTCAATGAATTGCTTTACATCACTATTTCGTTTCGATAATTTCTGCTTGTTTTCATCTATTATTAAAGATAAGTGACCATATTTTATTTCTTGATTTATATCCAATGCTTTTGAAATGGCAATTTGATAAGGGGTATTAGAAATATGTTCTTCCCCTCTTAAAACATGAGAAATCTTCATATGATTATCATCAATAGAAGCAGCAAAATTATATGTTGCTATTTTATTTGACTTAATAATAACAGGATCTGTCAAGGCAGATCCTTCAAATTTTATTTTGCCCCTAATTAAATCATCTCATTCAAAAATTGCCTCATCAATAATTCTTAGTCTAATAACATAGGGAATATTATTAATTTCATTTCTTTTTATTTCCTCGTTATTTAAATTTAAGCATTTCCTAGAATACTTAAAAGCTATTTTTTTCAAAATCGCTTTATTTTTCTCTTCTTCTAATTCTTCTTTTGAGCAAAAACACTTGTATGCCTCACCATTTTTTAATAATTTCTCAGCATATTCTAAATAGACATCTAATCTTTTAGACTGAATGTAAGGTCCATAAATACCTGGGTTTTCAATCGATTCATCAAAAAATAATTTTAGTCACTTAAGATTATTTAATTGGGATTCTATCCCTCCACTGATATTTCTTTCAATATCTGTATCTTCTATCCTAATAATAAATATTCCATTATTACTTCTAGCAAATAAAAAATTAAATAATGCAGTTCTAGCACCACCAATATGAAAATATCCTGTGGGAGATGGTGCATATCTTGTCCTAATAATATTTTTTATCATGCCTTTTCCTTTTTATAAAGAATAAATGTAGAACCACTACCTGATAATTTTACAATGCTAGTTTTATTTAAATTATTATAGATATCTTTTAATAAAGGATAAATTAAAAAACAAGGAAATTGCAAATCATTTTCTAGCAATGAATATTTTCCACTATATAAATATTCTAATTGTTTTTTAGGATTCTTTCGATTATTATTTTTTATTTTATCAAATTTGGCATATACAACAGGAGTATCACATATAATATTATTTATTTTTAGTTTAAAAAAAACTCTTGGATTTTTCATTTTAACTACATCTTTACCATAATTAGTTACTAATGCATTCTTTCAACTTGATAAGAAAAAAGGTATGTCTGAACCTATTTTATAAAAACAATTATAATTTGGAATATCAATATTCTCTTTTTTAAAAATATATTTTATCAAAATGGCAGCATTTGAAGATCCTCCACCAAGTCCTGAACCAAGTGGTATATTTTTTCTTATTATTATTGAATAATTATTTTTAATATTATAGTTTTCTCTCAAAAATTTTAAAGTTTTATTAATAATACAATTTTTAATATTAACCATTTCATTATTTCTAAAATAAGTAATAGAATCTTTTTTAGATTTTTTAATAAATACATAATCATAAATCTTTTTGTATAAATGAAAAAAAGAATAAATATCATGTAGGTTTTTTTTATTTTCTTTTGGCATTATTTTCAAAAATAAATTTATTTTTCCATATGATCTAAATTTCATTATTCAAATCCAAATATATGCTCATCCAATTATCAACAGGTATCTCCTCTGAGCGAATACTATTTTTAAAATTATATTTTTTTAAAAGATCGGTTATTTTTATGAGATTAAAATTATTCTTAATATTATTTAAAAATGTTTTGCGTTTTTTAGAAAAAGCAATTTTTAAAAAATCATTAAACTCATCATAATTTAATGAAGTATCCCTTCTTTCTAATAATATTACTGTTGAAATGACTTGAGGTTTTGGATAAAAGCATTCGCCACTAATATTACAAACCTTTTTTATTTTACAAAAAGTCTGTATTAAAACACTTAAACTATTATATTCTTTTGATTTAGGCTTAGCATTTATTCTGTCAGCTACTTCCTTTTGCACCATGTAAATATGTATTTTAATAAAATTAAATCTTAATAATTTCACAATGATTTTGGATGAAACAGAATATGGCAGATTGGATACTACTTTATTAATCTTATTTTCATTAAAAAAAATATTTAAATCCATTTTTAATATATCACAATTGGTAATTTCAGCATTTTTAAATTCCTCAATTAAAAAATTATAGATTTTTCTATCAATTTCTACTAAAAATAAATTTATATTGTATTTTAAAATTTCACAAGTTAGGGACCCAAAGCCTGGTCCGATTTCTAGTAAATTATCATTTTTTTCTATCTTTAATTTATTAATTATTTTTTCTGCATAAAATTTGGAAATTAAAAAGTTCTGACCTTTTTTTTTTGAAGGGAAGAAATTATATTTGTCAAAATATTCTTTTATTAATGATTCATTCATTAACCTATTCCTATTTCTTTAAAAAAATATGAACTATTTTTTGATTTCTTAGATTTACTAGTTAATAATCAATGAACAAATAAAGTTTGTCCAATACTAAATAAAGATGATAAACCTCAATATATGCCCACACCAGATGCTGATGAAATCACAACAAATGCTAAAACAACCATTAGAACAATTTGAATAATTTTCATTTTTTTCATTTCCGATTGAGCTTTGTTTGTAGAAACAAAAGATTTTTCAGTTCTCTTTTTAGATAAAATTTGTGGTAATTTTTGAGATAACATTTGAATAGGAATAATTAATAATAAGAAAAATATATATACTCATCCACCTACTTCTCCATCTTTCCCACTGAAGTTACTAAAAATTTCTTGCATAGGAACTTTTGAAAAATTTCAAATATTAAATAAAAGTGTGCTTTTTAAAGGTCTTATTATTGTAATAACTCTATAAATAACTAAAAATATAGGTAATGTTATAAAAACCTGTTCAAACATGGCAAAAGGTTTCACATTATATTTACGATAAATATTGTTAATCTCTAATTGTTGAAGTCTTTTAGATTCCATATCTTTGAGAGATTTATATTTAGCTCTGACCTCAGCAATTTTTGGCTGAATTTCTTGCATTCTTTCTTGAGATGTAATTGATTTTAAAGATATCAATAATGTTAATGTTCTAATTATAAATACCAATATTAATATTGCTAATAAAGCATTAAAACCCCCTCATGCATCTCTTAAATTATACATAATCTCTAATACTAGTGAGGCTCCTGGCCACACAAAAAAGCCGTAAAATGGCCCATATTTTAATGTCCATTCATTAATTGAAAATACATAATATTCCCCAGAACTTTTGCCTAAAAGATATCTATTGTCATTTGTACCAAATAAATATCCAAACTCAAGGCCAGATCCCATTGCTAATTGGGATTTGACTTCTGGTTCAGCCATAGTTTGAAAACATCCCCATAATCCCATAAGCATAAGAAATGAATATAATAAGATTTTTGCAATTTTTAAAAAAACAGAAAATAAATAAGAAAAATTTGACTTTGACTTATTATTTTTTTTATTATCTCAGTAAGCTCTAGTAAAATTATATTTATAATCACTAATATTTTCTGTTTTAAATTGATTATTAAATTTTATTTGAACTATTTTTTCTCTTTCCTGAACTTGTCTCAAATTAATTACCTTCTCTTAATTTTTGAATATCATTTTTTAAATTAATATAATTAGATTTATAATTATAATTTTTTTTTACTATTATCAAATGCTTGCCATTTTCGAAACCTGTTTTTCTAATTATATCTTTAATCTGTCTTCTAACTTTATTCCTTGAAACTGATAATTTAAAATTTTTTTTTGGAACAGATATACCTATTTGGAAATCACTAGCATTTAAATTAATGGATTTTATAATTAGATATTTTGTAAATACTTGCTTCCCATTTTTGTAAATTTCATCAAATTCTTTTTTTTTAAGCGAGTTTTTTTTTTTAAATTTATAATTATTATTTTTCATCTGAAACAGTTAATAGATGTCTACCTTTTAATCTCCTTCTAGAAATTACATTTTTTCCTCCAGGAGAATCACTTCTAGATAAAAAACCGTGTTTTTTTAGTCTTTTTTTTTTGTTTGGCTGATAAGTTCTTTTCATAATTCATCCTATTCTTCTATGTTCATTATTCTGATTAATATTTTACACTATAATATATAATATTGTAATATAAACATTTTTAATAAAATATAAGGAATTGAGATTGGAAATTATAACTATTGAAAAATCTTGATCTAAAATTAAATATTTGTTAAGAGATTATTTTGACAATTCTGATTTTTATGACAATTATTTTAAAAATATCAAAATTTTTAAAGTGAAAAATAATCAAATTTTTTTTCTTTGCCAAAATTATTTAACAAAAAAAACTATTGATGAAAATTTTAAAAAAACAATTGAGAAAAAATTTTTTGAACTAATAAATTTAAAAGTTGAATGTATATTTTTGTTACAAAATGAATTATTTGAAGAAAATTTTCAAACTAATAAAAAATATGACTTAAATACCAACTTAGACTCAAACTTGACGTTTAAGAATTATGTGTTTGGTGATTTTAACAAGGAAATTTTTGATATTAAAGATAAATTGCTTTTAGATTTTCATGAATTTTCTCCAATTTTTATTTATGGTTCTACTGGTTTGGGGAAAACTCATGCTGTAATGGCTTTGGGTAATGAATATAAAGAAGCAAATAAAAATAAAAAAGTCTTGTACTTAAATACAGAAGATTTTTTAAGTGAGGTATACAAATCCTTTACAATCGGTGGTTCTGAAATTGAAAAATTAAAAAACCAATACTCTAATATAGATATGCTAATAGTGGATGATATTCAGTTTTTATCTAATAAAAACAAGTTAAATGAAGTGTTTTTTACTATTTTTAATAAACTAATTAAAAGAAATAAAATAATTATATTAACCTCTGATAAATTGCCTAACGATTTGAAAATTGATAATAGAATGATTTCTCGATTTAAATCTGGTTTAGTAATAAATATAAAAAAACCTGATAATAACTCTATAATTAAAATTATTGATCTATTTGAAAAAAAATATTCTATTAAATTTTCAAATGAGTCTTTAACTTTTTTTGCAAATAGATTTTCTGATGACATAAGAATTTTAATTGGAATTATGAAAAAATTTATTTTATATATAAATAAAGAGAAAGAACAAAATATTATTGATATAGATAAAGTGAAGATAATATTAGAAAACGAAATTAATAACGGTTTGCTGAATAATAATTTAATAGTTAATCCAAATATTATAATTGAAATTATTTGTAATTTATACAACATTAATAAAAATGATGTTACTTCTAAATCAAGAAAAAAAGATGTGAAAGATGCAAGAAATCTTTGTATATATATTATTAGAAAGACACTTAAATATTCATATAATGATATAGGTAAACTTTTTTCAAATAGGAATCACTCCACTATTATAGACTCATATAAATTGTTGGAAAGTAAAATTAAAAACAATCAAGAATATAGTGATTTTGTTAACAATATAATGAAAAAAATTTAGATTCCAACAATTCTAACATGACTATTAATAATAAGTATAAAATAAAAGTAAAATAATTTATTATATTAATATGAATATAAAAATTGATAGATTAATATTATTAAAGTATTTAAATTACTCGTTTTTTTTGACTTGTTTAAATGAAAAGATAAATAACCCTATTTTAAAAAATGTTTTATTAGAAGTAAAAAATAAAATAATTTATTTGAAAATTATTTCTAACAATATTTGTAAAACAATTTTTTCTTTTAAAAATGAATTTCAAAATAGTGACGATTATTTATTAATAGATCCTAAAAAAATAATTGACGTAATTCAATATTGCAATGAAAAATATATTGTTATGAATAAGGTTGATAATTCAATATTAAGGATTTCATATAAAAATTATGAAATTAATTTAAATATTTTAGATTGGGAATATTATCCAAATTTTGAAATAGGTGAAATAGACAAGGCAAATAAGATAGATTTAAATATTGATGATATTCTTTTTATTAATAAAAAAATATCATTCCCATCTCAAATTGATTATATTAACAATTTAAAATTTTATAATTCAATTCAATTTAATTCTATTGATGAAGAAGGTATGTTAAATATTTATTATACAAATTCTGTTCAATTTTCAATTTGGTCTAGATTATATAATGGAATTAAATTTAAATTTTCGTTTCACAAGGATATTTTTAAAATTATAGAAACAATAGTTAAGAATAGTGAAATATTTGAAATATATTTTTTTGACAACAAATTATATATATTTAATAATAGCATTAAAATAGAAATTAAAAATTGGGAGGATCTATCTTCTTCTTTCCAATTTTTAGATATTAAAAAATTTTTAAATAATAATGATAATAATATATCACTTTATGTAAATAAAAAAGATATAATAAATGCACTAGAAAAATCCCTAATTTTAAAATCTTTTGGTTTGAAAAGTGTTGAATTTTATGTTTCAAAAAATCAATTAGTGATAAAATCGAAAGAAAATAATATTGGGAACTCTAAAGAAATAATTAGTATTAAATCTAAAAACTTATCGGAATCTTTTTATATAAATGTTGATATTAGTTATATTTTATCAATGATCAAGGTTCATGATGGTGAAGAAATAGAGATAGATTTTATAGAAAACAGTTCTAATGTCAAAATTGATCCAATAATAATTAAAAATAATATCAATAAAAATTATATTCAAATTATTGTTTTATCTTCTGTATAAAAAGTTTTGTAAATAATGTATAATGTATTCAATATAATATGAAAAAAAATACTATTTTTATTTTAAATGAACCAATAAAATTAGGTCAAATATTAAAATTAATTGGATTAATTAATTCTGGATCAGAATCTAGAACTTTTTTAATTAATAACAATGTTTATATTAATAAAATAAAAGAAGTTAAAAGAGGAAGAAAAATATATTCATTTGATGTTATTGAAATAAATGATGAAGAATATTTGATAGAAAAAAAATAAAGGAATTAATGTATGATGAAAGATTATAATTCAGATAGTATTATTCAATTAGAAGGATTAGAACCTGTTAGATTAAGACCAGGCATGTATATAGGATCTACTGATGAAAAAGGACTACACCACCTAATATGGGAAATTGTAGATAATTCTATTGATGAGGTAATGGCCGGATTTGCTTCTTTAATAAAAATACACATTACAAAAAAAAAATCAATAATTATAGAAGATAATGGCAGGGGTATTCCAACAGGTATAAATTCAAGAACCAAAAAAAGTGCTATCGAAATGGTATTTACAGAGTTACATGCTGGTGGAAAATTTAATAATGATTCTTATAGTGTTTCTGGCGGATTACATGGAGTTGGTGCATCTGTTGTTAATGCTTTATCTGAATGGTTAACTGTAAAAGTTTGACAAAATGGAAAAGAATATGCAATAAAATTTAGTAATGGAGGCAAAAATTGAACAAAACTTGAAATCACTGATGATAATATTGGATTAAAAACAGGTACTAGCGTCGAATTTTATCCTGATTTTTCTATAATGGATCAGAATGATTGAAATGAAAAGATTATTGTTTCTAGAATTGAGCAATTATCTTATTTAAATAAAAATTTAACAATAAATTTTAAAAATGAAATTAATGGAAATAATTTTTCTATCAAACATTCCGGTGGAATTTATGAATGAATTCCTGTAATTAACAAAGATAAAGAATCAATTACTAGTGTAATTTATGGTGGATTAGAAAAAGATGTAAAAATAAATTCTAAAATAAAGCCAATGAAAATAAATTGCGAGCTTGCATTTCAATATAATAAAAATTATAGTGATTTTATTATTTCTTTTTGCAATAACATTAATACTACGGAAGGTGGAGTTCACGAAGATGGTTTTAAAAATGCAATTCTTAAAACAATTAATAAATTAGCATTTGAAAAAAAAATTTTGAAAGATAAAGATGACAAATTGAGCAAAGATGATGTAATTGAAGGGTTAACAGCAATTATTTCAATTAAACACCCCAGCCCTGTATATGAAGGACAAACAAAAAGAAAATTAGCAGGTCAAGAAATAAGAGCAGTAATTTCAGAATTGACACAGTTAATTTTTGAAAAATTTCTTTATGAAAATCCTTTAGAGGCTGAATTAATTATTAAGAAATGTCTAATAGCCAGAGAGGCTAGAAAAAAGTCTTTTGAAGCAAGAGAAGCTGCAAGAAGAAAATCACCTTTTGACACTAATTCATTACCTGGGAAACTTGCTGATTGCACAATTAAAGATACAGAAATATCTGAATTATTCATTGTTGAAGGTGATTCTGCTGGTGGTTCTGCTAAAATGGGGAGAGATAGATATTTTCAAGCAATTCTTCCATTAAAAGGAAAAGTGATAAATGTTGAAAAAGCTGAAATTAGTAAAATTTTCAAGAATGATGAAATTCTTGATATTGTAACTGTTCTTGGTGCAGGAGTTTCATCTGAATTTGATGTTTTAAAAGTCAGATATAATAAAATTATAATAATGACAGATGCTGATGTAGATGGAGCTCACATTAGAATATTACTTCTAACTTTTTTATTTAGACATATGACTGCTTTAATAGAGGAAGGTAAAGTTTATATTGCACAACCTCCTTTGTATAAATTTTCTGTTGGTAAGAAGCATCAGTATGCTTTTAATGAGAAAACTCTAGAAATACTTAAAAATGAATCTTACAACCAAAAATTTACTATTCAAAGGTATAAAGGTTTGGGTGAAATGAATCCAGATCAATTATGAGAAACTACAATGGATCCTACACAGAGATCACTCCTAAAAGTTTCTATAGATGATGCTATAATAGCAGATAAAACTTTTTCTTCTCTTATGGGAGAAGATGTTTCATATAGAAAAGAATTTATTGAAAAAAACGCAATATATGTAAAAAACTTAGATGTTTAATTAAGGATTATCATGAAATATAAAGATAAAATTGATACAGAAAAGATAAAAAGTGATTTACTTAAAACTAAGATAAATAATCAATCTATTTCTGTAGAAATAGAAAAGTCCTTTCTAGAATATGCTATGTCTGTAATAACATCTAGAGCATTACCTGATGTTAGAGATGGATTGAAACCAGTTCATAGAAGAATTTTATATGCAGCTTACAATTTGGGAATGACAAGTGATAAACCATATAAGAAATCTGCAAGATTAGTTGGAGAAATTATTGGTAAATATCATCCACACGGAGATTCTGCTGTTTATGAATCATCTGTTCGAATGGCTCAATCATTCTCATTAAGATATCCTTTATTAGATGGACATGGTAATTTTGGTTCTATTGATGGTGATAGAGCTGCTGCTATGAGATATACTGAAATTAGATTGTCAAAAATTTCATCAGAATTATTAAAAAATATTGATAAAGACACAGTTAATTTCACTGAAAACTATGATGGTAGTGAAATAGAACCATCAATATTGCCAGCTTCTTTTCCTAATTTATTAGTGAATGGTTCTTCAGGAATTGCTGTTGGAATGTCCACCAATATATTACCTCATAATTTGTCAGAGATTATTGATGGAGCAATTTTTTTAGCTAATAATCCTGATGTTAATGTTACTGATTTGCTTGAATATATTAAGGGTCCAGATTTACCAACCAAAGCTGAGATTATTGGAAATAAAGGGATTATTGATTATTTTACTACAGGAAAAGGTACAGTGATAGTTCGTTCAAAATATCATATTGAAGAAATAGAAAATGGTAAAAACAACATAATTATTACTGAAATTCCTTATATGGTTAATAAGATTAATCTTATTGAACAAATTGTAAAATTAGTTAAAAATGATCAAATAAAAGGAATTAATGATTTAAGAGATGAAACTTCAAGAAAAGGGATAAGAATAGTAATTGAAATTAAAAAAGATGTAATTCCTGGGATCATATTAAACAAATTATTTAAATCCACTGACTTACAAACAAGAATAAGTGTTAATATGATTTGTCTAAAAGATGGGATTCCTTCAAGGTTAAACATGAAGGACTGTTTATTTGCATACATTCAACATCAAATTGATATTCTAACAAGAAAAACAAAATTTGAATTAAAAAAAGCTACTGATAGACACCATATTTTAGAAGGTCTTTTTATTGCAATCAATGATATTGATTATATTATTGATGCAATTAAAAATTCATTTAATAATGAAGAATTGGAATTTAAATTAAAAAATAAATATTCTTTTTCTGGCATTCAGATTAAATCAATATTAGATATGAAATTAAGAAATCTTTCAAGTTTGGAAAAAAAGAAAATATCTGATGAATTATTAGAAATCAAAAATAGGATTAAATATTTTAATTTTCTACTTAGCAGTGAGGATGAAAAAATAAAAATTATTTGTAATGACATGTTGGAAATTAAAGATAAATATGGAGATGAAAGAATTACAAATATACTTTATGGAATTTCTGATGTTATAAATGATGAAGATTTAATTCCTATAGAAGATGTTGTAATTACGATGTCTGAGAATGGGTATTTAAAAAGGATACCAGTAGAAACTTATAAATTGCAAAACCGTGGTGGTGTTGGCATAAAAGCTATTACAACTCATAATGATGATTATGTAAAATTATTAATTATTACTTCCACCCATACTGATTTATTAATATTTTCTGATAAAGGTAAAGTATATAAAATAAGAGCTCATAAAATACCAGTTGGTTCAAGAAGTGCAAAAGGAATTCCTGCACTTAATTTAATAAATATTGAGAAATCTGAAAAAATAATGAATATCCTTTCAGTGGATGATTACAAAAATGGTTATTTATTGTTTTGTACTTCAAGAGGTCTTGTTAAAAAAACAAAAATTTCAAATTTTTCATCAATACAAAGGAATGGTAAAATCGCAATCGTTTTAAAATCTAATGATTATTTATTTTCTGTACAAAAAAGTCTTGATGGTAGTGAAATTTATATTGCATCTTCATCTGGAAGACTAGTAAGATTTAATGATAATAATATTCGTTATTCTGGTAGAAAAAGTAGTGGTGTAATCGGTATGAAGGTTGCTAAGATACACAGAATTGTTGGTTGCTCAACTTCTTTAAATGGGAGTTTAATGTTATCTATTGGAGAAAATGGAATAGGTAAAATATCATCAATAGATAAATATAGAATGACAAAGAGAGGAGCTAGAGGTGTTATAACATTAAAATTAAATGATAAGACTGGAAATATGGCTTTTTCTACAGCAATTAATGGTGATGAAGAGTTATTAATGCTTAATTCAGAAGGGAAAATAATAAGATTATATTTAAAAGACATAAGAGTTATAGGAAGAATTACTTCAGGTGTAAAGTTAGTTAACATTTCTGAAGGTAATAGAATTTTATCTGCAGCAATATTTCAAAATCAAGACAGTGTGAATGATGATTCAGAGGACTTTTTTGAACCAAACATCAAGGAAAATTAATGAAAGAATTAAATAATGATGATACACTAATTATTATTCCTTCATACAATGAAGGCAAAAAAATTTTAGAAGTTGTAAATGCAATTAAAGACGATTTTCATTATATTGTTATTAACGATGGATCATATGATATGACTGATGATATATTATTAAAAAATAATATAAATAATATATCAAATTCACATAATTTAGGTTTATCACAAAGTATCAGAGTAGGAATAGAATGAGCTATCTTGAATAATTTCAAGTATTGTATTCAATTTGATGGTGATGGACAACACGATATTAAAACTATTAATAAAATGCTTGATCACCGAAGAGATTACAATATTGTTCTAACAACTAGATTTAATAATTATACAGATTATAAAAATAATCCATTGAATAAGAGAATAATTTGAAAATTATTTTCATTTATCATAAAGCTAAAGTCTAATGTAAACATTTCAGATCCAACATGTGGATTGAGATTATATGATATTAGTTTTATGAAAAAATATTTAGCAGACAAAAAATTAAAAGTAGAACCATCAACCATTTGCAGAGCTATTAAAAAATGGAATATGAAGATTATTGAAATACCAACAATAGTAAAAAAAAGGGAATATGGTGAATCAAAATTTCATAATATAAGAAATCAGATAAAATATTTGACAGAGGAATTTTTAAAAATAATATTTTTATAATATTTTAAAAATGATATAATAGTTATTGACTGTATTATTAGATGCTATTTAAATAATATGTCATAAAATATGATGATAAGATTTTTTAATTTAAACAAGAAAATTTAGCATATTAATAAGAATTAAAGAGGAAAAATGTCAAGATTTACAGGAAGTACATACAAAAAATCTAGAAGGTTGGGGTTTTCCCTTCTAGAAAATAGCAAGGAATTTAGAAAAAGATCATATGCACCTGGTCAACATGGTAAAAGAAATCAAAAATTATCTGGATATGGCGAACAATTAAAAGAGAAACAAAAAATGATGCATTTATATGGGATGAATGATTCTCAATTTAGAAGATTATTTAAAATTGCTCAAAATACCAAGGGTCCATTAACTTTAAATTTATTCATTGTACTTGAGTCTAGATTAGATAATTTAGTATTTAGAATGGGTTTTTCTCCCACAAGAAAAGGTGCAAGACAATTAGTTAACCACGGGCATATATTAGTTAATAACAAAAAAAATACTATTCCATCTTCTATTATTAGTTTGAATGATGAAATATCTATAAAAGATAAATCTAAAAATTTGAAAATAGTTGTTGATGGTGAAAATAATAATAAATTTAATTTTGTTTCAGTAGATCACAAGGTTAAAAAGGGAGTCTACATTAGATACCCTGAAAGAGAAGAACTTCCATTAGATATAAATGAAGCATATGTTGTGGAATGATATAAGAGATTGGTTTAAAAAAAAGTGTATTAAACACTTTTTTTTCTTTTATTTAGATATTCTTGAAGTAATTTGTTAATTACTGCCGTTCTGCTAATCCCATATTCCTTACTAATTAATATAATTTCTTCATAAATTTCTTTTTTAAAATAAATATTAGTTTTAATTTCATATTTTTCATTTTTTGAAAATAAATGATTTAAATTTCCTTGTAATGCATAATTTTTATTATTTTCTTTTTTTTCAACATAGTTATTTTTTAAATAAAATGCTTTTTCTTTTAATTTTTCTATCTTTTCTAATTCATTTTCTAATTTTAATCTTGCATTTCTTTTCTTTTCAAAATCATTTCTAATTTTTTTCGTTGAATTTTCAACACTATGAAGTTTTTCAATATCTTTCTTTATGGTATTTTCAATATTATTTTTTTCAACAAGTCTTCTTCTTTTTATATCATTTTCTATTCTTTCAGCCTCTTTTTTTGCTAGTTCAATTTCTTTCAGATCATTTTCTTCTTTTGAAGAAATATTCTTTGCAAAATCATCACTATCCAAATCTAAAAAAATAAATTTTTTATTTTTCATTGATTAAACCTCTATTTATAAATTTAATAATCTCATCTTTTAAAAGCAAATACTCTATTTTAAATTTGCTTTCAATGCTACTAAAAACAATTGGAACTCTTTCATACCCAACAGACGCACTAGATTTTGTAGATTGACTAATTATATTATTTGTTAAATAAACATTATTTCTCTCTGCAAAAGGCTTTATAGATGAGTTGATAATTTCTTTATGAATGCTTGTTATTTTATTAACTTTTGTAGCAACAGCCACAATTGGTATTTTTCTATTCACTTGTTCAGATTTTGCCTTACACATTTTAACAACCTTTTTTAATCCTAAAACAGAATACTGATCGGGTTCAAAAGGAATAATCACAATATTGCTCATAGAAATAGAATTTAATACCAGAGAGGACATATTTGGAGGTGTATCAATTATTATGTAATCATATTTCTTTTCTAGTAACCTAATCAAATTTTGAATTTTAGATGGTTTTATCTCCCCTGTAGAGATATAAAAATCAAAAGCATTCATTTCATCATTACTAGGCAGTATGTGAAGATATGGTTCCCTTTGGAATATAATTACATCATCGACACTTATATCATTCTTTAAAATATCAATAATTGTGTATTCAATATTATCAGGATTCTTCCCAAAAGTAGCTGATACATTACCCTGACCATCTAAATCAATCAGCAACACTTTTTTTTTATCCATAGATATGGAAGAAGCAAGGTTAGTAGAGATTGTAGTTTTTAAAACCCCACCCTTATTATTAACAACAGAAATAATCATTTTTCACCAACATAATTTAATTACATAACTAATTATATCACAATTGGAAAATAATCAATAAAAACTGTTATATATGTAATTAATTGTAAAATTAATTACATAACTAATTATACAATTTCATTTCCTAATCAAAAATTTGTTACAAGTGTTTTTAAAGAATGTTATACTTATTTTTGTAAAAAAAATAATGATTTTAACTATTACATAGTAATAGTTAATTTTACATAAAAAAACATAAAAAAAATAATTTCTTGTGTAATGTAATTAATTACGTAACTATATATTAGATATATTATTTTTTGATATAATAAAATAAATTGATAAAATATATTAGTATTTATTTATTTTAGGAGATATGTGAAAAAAATTAATTTAATTTTTATTGCTATATTGAGATTTTTTAAAAATAATATAACTTCCTTGATTGGATTTATGCTTTTAGTTTTTTTTTCAATAGGGATTTTTACAACATTGAATAGTACAACTAACAGTTTGCGTCAATCTTATAAATCTATTGTTCAGAATGGTTTATTGCATGATTATGTGGTTAATGAGTCATATGAGGTCGGCAATTCAAATTTTGAGATTGAAGATATAAAAAATATCGGACAAAATAATTGATCATATGAATTAAATATTGGTTCATCTAGTAAATGAACTGGCGGAGACGAGAAAATTTATGAAAAAATAACGGAATTTATTAATGAATCTGACAAACCAGAATTTTATAATAGTTATTTGTTAAATAATGAAAAATATTTCTTTTATTTTTATAATGATTCTGACAGAAAATTTGAACAAGAAACTCCATTGCAAAAGAATCATTATGCAGATTTAAATTTAGAGTCATATTATCATGCAAATGATAAGGATCAGGCAGAAGCAATAATTAAATCTGCAGTTTTAAATAATATTGAAAATAAAATTGATCAAATCTGCAGATCTTCCATTGGTGAATTATTTAAATATGATATAAATAAGGAAAATCCTAATATAGAATTGAGAGAATTTAATTCTTTAGATATTTCATCTAATAAGCAAAATATTTATTATAAAATGATTAACACACAGGATAATGAAAATATCGATAAATTAGTTTTGCAAACCGGATCTAATTTATCAAGAGAATACACAGAAAAATTTGGGACCATGATGAGTTATATCCATAACATATATAAAATAAATGGAGACAAGGTAAAGGAATGGAAACCGAGCAATTTAGATAAATTTTATCCATTCAAGGATAATATTAAATGAAATGATCAAGACAAATTTATTGCATATTCATGAAGGATTCTTAATTATTATTCTTTGTCTGATTGATCCGGCAATGATCCAAAACAAGATGATTTAAACAAATTAAATTTATACATCAATGATCAAAATCTTTCTGTATATCAATGTGTCAATCCGTGAAATATAAATAAACCATATAAACCAAATAAACCATTACCATTGGATCCTTCTGGTATCTTCATTTCAAGTATTAATGAGACTCAAAAATATTTAACTAGTACTGATGACCATTTGATATCAACTAGTGATTTTAAAATCACCTTTAACTATAATGCCTCATTACCTCCAAAAATTGGATATTATGAAAACAAAATATCATATGAATCAATTGTTTCACCATGGTATTTTAAGTATAGTGGAGTTGGAAAAAAACCAATACCAATTAATGAATGAAATGAACATAAAAAATTAAATCAGAAAGATTTTGAAGAATATTTTAAAAATTTGGATAGCAAATATAAAATTTCGATAGATAATCAGGATTTTGCAATTTTGGGTTCAGGGATTTCACCTGATTTTATGTATCCGATAGTTAATAATAATAGACAAATTCCTGATAGAAAGAATGAAGAAATTGTTTATCTTCCAAATTCAGGATATAAAAAAATATTTGATGCTTTTCGCGCATCACCAATAGAAAAATTTTTAGTTGGTAGAAGCATAGATAGAAAAAATATTAGTGAACAAATTAATGAAATAAATGATCTAGCTAAATATTATATGCAAATTAATCATGATAAAAAAGCAGCTTATGCAAAGGATGATTTGAATAATATCTACACTCCTGCAACTGCAAGGGTTGTATTTATACCAAACATGATTCATTCTATAACAGTAATTTCTGTTTCTTTGACAGCTTTTTTTTCGACACTTACTTTAATTGTTGTAGCAATTATGATAAAAAGATTTATAGATATAAACAAAGAAGATTTATCAATTTTATTAGCATATGGTTACTCAAAAATTCAGATTGTTATTGCACTAGGACTAAGTATATTATTATTTACTAGTTTAGCAGCAGTGGCAGGAATCTTTATGGGAATGATTTTGCAACTACCTGCCTTATCACTTTTTTCAGGTTTTTGGACATTACCAGTGTCCGCAGCTAAATTAACTTTTGCTTTATTTTTCGAAGTTTTTTCAATAGCAATCGTATTTTTTACATTTCTTACAATAATATTTTCTTTTTCATCTTTAAAGGGAGATGTTATTGATTTAATGCAAAAAAAATCGGAAATTAATTTAGGAAGAATTTCAATAAAAATAAAAAAAATGTTTAAAAATAAAGATATTTTAACAATTTTTAAAGTTACATTAGCCCTTTCTTCCCCAATTAAAATTATTTCCTTGGGGATAATGTCAGCTATTGTGATGAGTTCTTTGTCTTTTGGTTTAAGTAGTATTGGCAAATTTAAATATGCCATGAATAAAACATTTGAATCAAAAAAGTATAAAAATGAAATTGAATTATATACACCAACTGATGCAGGAGGATTATATTATTCCGTTCCATTAAATAAACCATCAGCAACAATTTTTACTGGTTTTTATAATTACAAATATGATTTAAAAAATTTTAATGATGAAATGATTAAATTCAATAAAATTGCATGAGATATAGGGGATAATAACAGAATCCCTTCTACTCAGCAAATGATGAGTAAATATAATGATTATATAAAAAATTATAATGCTTGAGTTCAAAATAAATATTTTTCCTTTGGCTCTTTATCAATTGCAAAAGACAATTCCGATGTTTATAGGAATACTTACCAACAGAGAGAAGTAGATCAAGATAATTATTCTGATAATCAGCTTTATTTAAATCAAGGACTTCAACTCCCATCTGTTTCTGATGTAATTGATAGTAAATATGGATTAGAATATCTACAATACACATCTGGGACAAAGATAGCTTTAAACACTAGTATTTTGGGTTTTGATCCATGAAATTTAATTTCTAAATTAATGCCTTCTAATTATTTAAATTATTTTAATCAAAATTATAAACAATTATTAGAGAATGCCTTTAGATCTAATGATAAGTATGATTATGGTAATATCAGTCATGCTTCAACTACTTTCCCTTCTATATCATTTGCTTCTGCAATGGGGAACCCTTATAATTATATAAATACGAATACTGTTCCATTATTGACTGTAAAAGTAAAGAATAATAGTGATTTGATTGATGATGATAAATGTTTTTCTTTAACATATATTGACAAAAATAATAATATTAAAAATTTTTATACTGACAATAATATTTCAGATTTAAATAATTTAAAATTAGAACGCGATACCCAACATCCATACAAAGCAAAAGGTTATTTAAGTAGTGATGCTTTATCTTTTCGAGTTAGTGAGGAAATTATCAATTTTATATTAGGAATAGAAAATAATATTCATCTTAATTCAATGAATTATACTATTAATTATAAAAAAATTCCTTTATCTAAAAATGATGAAACCTTTACATATGTATTAGCAAATCCAAATAAAAAAAATGGACAAGAATTTACTACAGCAAAGCCTTTTAATATTACAGGCATTAAAAATGATTCTACCCATGTTTCTTTATATAGTGGAAGCAAAAATATTAAAGACTTAATTTCTGGGGAAACCATCTCCAATAAATATGGTGATGAATCTAAGGAAATACCTCTAATTGCAAATTTGTATGCAAAAAGAATGCATAATTTAAAAATCGGTGATGATATAAAAATGAATATAACAAATAGAGTAGACAGATTTACTTCTAATTCCGATAGTAATTATACATTTAAAATTGTAGGATTTAATGATACATATCAAGGTGAAGAGTATTTCATATCTCAGGAAAATGCAAATCAAATTACAGGAATCAAAGATTTACAAGATATTAAAGAATCACAATATGGTTGGTTCGTTTTTCCTGAAAATGTCAAAAAAGATTTGAATAACGGAAAATTAAAAAAAGAGTGAACTTATGGATTTAATGGTTTTTTTTCAGATGATGATAATATTCCTCAAATTAAATCAAATATAAGCCTATATTCTCCTTTTGGATTATACACTGGATATGATAAACCTTCATCTCTTGCATTTATTAGTGCTTTGAGTAAAGATTCAGGAGGCAATGATCCTGGATCAAATAAAGAAACAAATTTTTACAAGGCTTTAGAAATTACAAAGATGAAGGACAATGCAAAATATAAGATATGATATGAAAATGAAAAAAATAAGCCTGTTGATGCTAAAACAAAAAATTTGATAGATCAGTTTAGCTCTGATTTAAAGAATATTTATGGAGATTCAATGTATGTATCAACATTATCTACGGTTGTTCCAATTTCTGTTTTAAGTAATATTTTTAAAAATATTGAAAATTTATCACGGACATTAGAATGAATAATATTAGTTGTTATTAATATTTGTAGTGTGATAATTATTTTATTAATTACTTTAATAATTGTTTCAGACTCAATGGGTCTATCCGGAATTTTAAAATCATTGGGTTTAAGAAGTCTTACAAATGCTTCTTCCTTTATAGTTGTTTATTTGCCAGTTATTTTAATTGCGACAATATTAGCAATTCCATTGTCAGCATTATTTAATTACTTTTATTCATTAATTATATTCAACAAAATTGGTATTTTAATCTCAGCTCAAACGCCATGATATATATTTTTTTCTTCAATTGGAATAATGATGTTAATATTTAGTTTTTCAATTTTATTAACATGGAGAAAAATAAAAAAAAGAAAATTAACTGAAACAATTAAATAAAGGGATTATACATGGATAATGATAAAAAATTAAAAGAACTAAATAAGAAACTAAAATTAAAAATTAAGGAAATTAAGAGATTAAATAAACCACATACTAATCAAGAAAAACGAATTGGAAATTCAAAAGATTGTATAATAGACCTCGAAAATATTTACAAATTATTTACTAATGGTCACTATGTAAATAAGGCATTGGACAACATAAATTTGAGTATTAAAAAAGGTTCATTTGTTGTTATTTTGGGACATTCAGGTTCTGGCAAAACAACCTTGATGAATATTATGTCTGGTCTTACAAGAGCAACTAGTGGTAAAGCAATTATTAATGGTCAAAATTTAACTAGTTATAAGAATAATGAGTTAAGAATTTTTAGAGAAAATAATGTTGCTTTTGTGTTCCAACAATATGGATTGTTGCAGACACTTAATTTATATGAGAATGTCAAAGCTGGAGGATTACTTTCAAACAAAAAAATATCTAAAGAAGAAATAATGAATATCTTAAAAGATATTGATATTGATAAGCAATATAAGTCATATCCAAAGGAATTATCTGGAGGCCAGCAACAAAGAGCCTCAATTGCCAGGGCTTTAATAAAAAAACCAAAAATTTTATTTTGTGATGAGCCAACTGGTTCATTAGATTCTGATATGACTTTCAAAATATTAGAAATATTTAAAAAAATAAATAAAAATGAAAAAACAACAATCATTATTGTTACACATGATTTAAGGATTGGTAAAATTGCAGATCATTTAATTCAAATTGAAGATGGAAAAATAATATCAAGTGATTATCAGAAACCAATTGAAAATCTTAATGAAATATTTAATAATTTATAACAATGAAAGTAGGTGTGAATTGTGTATTTAGTTGGTAATGCAATTGATATTCATAGAATAAGCAAAATAAAATGCAAGATAATTTTGGGGGGGATATCTATTCCTTCAGATTATAAGATTATTGCAGTTTCCGATGGGGATATAATTTTTCATGTTATTTCTGAAGCTATATATGGAGCTCTTGGATTAGGTGATTTAGGTGATTATTTTCCTGAAAACAAGTATAAAAAAAATAGTTTAGATTCAAAAATAATTATGTTGGATGCATTAAATAAATTGAAAATTCATAACTATAAAATTATTAATATTGATTTATCGATAATATCTGAACATATTTATTTTTCTAAAATAAAAAATTCTATTAAAGAGAATTTAAAAATTTTATTAAATGTAACTAGAATAAATATAAAAGCAACTAGATGAGAGGAAGATAAAAATATAATTCAAGCAAATTGTGTAATTTTATTAAAGGAAATAAAAAATGAATCAAAATAGTAATAATAATGAAATTGAATCTATATTAATTACCAATAAAGAAATTAATATCGGAATTAAAAAAGCAGCAAAATGGGTTGACACTGAATATTGTGATGAAAAAGAACCTATCCTAATATTATGTGTTTTAAAGGGTTCAATCCCATTTTTAACAAATCTTATGTTTAATATACAACATGAGATTGTTTTAGATTGTATTTGTATATCAAGTTATATAGATGAACAAAGGTCCTTGGAACCTAAAATTTTATCAAATTATTCTATGGATGTCATAGACAAAAATGTTTTGATAGTAGACGATATTATCGACAGTGGATTTACGTCTAAAATTTTAATAGATATGCTAAACAAAAACGGTGCAAAATCTGTAAAATTAATTACACTTTTAGACAAAAAAAATGCAAGAGTTAATGATTTAAATGCGAACTATTCTTGCTTTAATATTCCTAATAAATTTGTTGTAGGGTATGGATTGGATTGAAAAGAAAAATATAGAAATTTAAATTATATAGCAGCAATAAAAATAGATAAAGAAAAGTAATATTATTAATTTTTTTTTTTTTTGTATAATATAGTATTGTTAATAATAAAGATATTATTAATGTCAATGGAGCATAATTTTTTATGAAATGAAATTTGAGAAATAATTTAGCAAATAAATCAGAGGATGATTTATCTGTTAAAAAAAATAGTGTAGATCCCTCAAGTAATGGAAAAAATATAAATAAGAATAGTAATATTTTGCCAAAAAAAAATAGTACATTTAAGATTGTGTTATTATCACTATTAGGAGTAGGCGGATTAGGAATAATTGTTTGAATTGTTGGCACTTCCATTAAGCCTACAACTATATCAGGAATAAAATCAATAAAAGCTTCTGATAAGTCCAAAGATATTACTATTTTCTTCTCAGGAAATAAAAAACGTTTAATAACACAAACTAATTCTTTTAGCATTATTTCTAGTGGAAATCAGGTTCGTGTTAATATTGATGTTTCAGGTTGATTTGGTCAAGGGTATGTATTAAATGGTTCTTGATATACATATGATATTAAAGATAAGCCTTCATTATATGGTGTAAGATTTGGTTCAACTTTTATTGATGATTCTAAAGGGACTATATATGATATTGATGATGCAAGTCAAGAACCAAACACTGTTTTTGGAGTAGAATTTATTGGAGCAAGTGCTGACGCACAAGCACCATCTCAACCAATTAATATTTTTGCATTAATTATTAATTTATTACCAATTATTTTGATGATAGTTTTCATTGTGATTCTTTATAAAAGTTATAAAAGCGCAAGTGGTGGAGGTTCAGGAGGCTCAATATTTAGTGTAGGAAAATCTGGAGCAAAACTTGTTCATTCTGATGTTAAATTTAAAGATGTAGCTGGTATCCAAGAAGAAAAAGAAGAATTACTAGAAATAGTTGATTATTTAAAAAATCCTTCAAAATATGTTTCAATGGGTGCAAGAAGCCCCAAAGGAGTAATCTTATATGGCCCTCCAGGTACTGGGAAAACTTTATTAGCTAAGGCTGTTGCTGGTGAGGCAAGTGTTCCATTTTTCTTCATATCAGGCTCTGGTTTTGAAGACATGTTAGTTGGTGTTGGAGCTAAAAGAGTTAGAGATTTATTTAAGAAAGCAACTGAATCTGCTCCATCTATAATATTTATTGACGAAATTGATTCAGTGGCTTCTAAAAGAAGTAAGTTTGATGTTTCTAGTGGCATTGGAGATCAAACTATTAACCAATTACTTGCTGAAATGGATGGATTTAATACTAATTCTGGTGTAGTTGTAATTGCAGCAACGAATAGACTTGACTCTTTAGATGATGCAATTTTAAGACCTGGAAGATTTGATAGACAGGTTCAAATTAATTTACCTGATATTAAGGAAAGGATAGAAATTTTAAAGATTCATGCTAAGAATAAAAATATTTCTTCATTAGTTGAATTAAGTGATATTGCTAGAAGGACACCAGGATTTTCTGGGGCTCAACTTGAAAATGTCTTAAATGAAGCTGCAATTTTAGCAGTAAGAGAAGATAAAACTGTTATTTCATTGAAAATGATGGATGAAGCAATAGATCGTGTTATTGCTGGGCCAGCAAAGAAAAGTAGAGTAATATTAGAAGAAGAAAGAAAATTAATTGCATACCATGAGGCAGGTCATGCTCTTGTTGGCCTTTATACTCCAGGGGCTGATGTTGTAGAGAAAATTACAATAATTCCTAGAGGTAAGGCTGCTGGATATACTGTCTCTACTCCTAAAAATCAAGAACTTACTGTTCAAAAAAAATCAGATTTACTTGGGATTATTAAAATGACATTAGGTGGAAGAGCTGCTGAAGAAATTATTTATGGGAAAGACGGGATCACTACTGGTGCTGCCAATGATTTATATAAAGTAACTAATATTGTGAGATCTATGATTATGAAATTAGGTATGTCAGATGATTTAGGAATGACTCAATTTATTCCATCAGAAGGTGTTGACGAAAGAACTGGTTTTAAAAAGCTTTATTCTAATGAAACATCTTTAAAAATTGATAATGAAGTTAATAAAATAATTAGTGATTCATATGAAGAAGCAAAAAAAATTATTATAGAAAACCGTGCTGAATTAGAATTGATTGTTGAAACATTGTTGATAAATGAGACAATAATTAAAAATGAAATTGATTATATTCATAAAAATAAAAAAGTTCCAGAAAGTGTTTTAATTGAAAAATCAAGATTAGAAAAGAAAAAAACTAAAAATATAATTTAATTATATTTTTAGTTTTTTTCTAAATGTTTTTCAATTAGGACAATGTTTTGAAACATAGATTCAAAAATCTTTACTATGATTCATATAAATTATATGAGATAATTCATGGATAATTACATAATCAATGATTTCTGGTGGGAATATAATTAATTTTGTATTAATGACAATATCCTTATTTATAGTGCAATATCCTCATTTACTATTCATTCACTTAATTTTAAAAGAATTATATTTTATATTCATTGAACTAGATAACATCGTAATTCTTTTTTCCAAATATGGAAATGCAAATTTTTTTAATAACAATTTTATATTATTCTCGATTGATGCTTGATTTTTATAATTAATAAAAATATTTTGATTTAAAATACAATGATAATTATAATTTGACAAAGTTTTAATAATTTTATATTCTTTGCCTAGAATACTAAGTCTATTATTTTCAATATTATATAAACTATTATTAGAAATTCTTTCTTTATTATTTTTAATAAAATCAATACTTTCATAAAGAAATTTCTCAATTATTTTTAATGACATTCCAAAGGGACAGGAAACAATGATGCTACCATCATCTTTAATTTTCAAATTTATTTTACTTATATTTTTTTCAATTAAATAATAAAAATAAAACTCTTTGTTATAGTAAAGAGATTTATTCTGTTTCATTAAAATATCCATTTTTGATTTTTCATAAAATAGAAAATACTGCTTTAGCTGCTTCTGACATTGATACTATAATCAAATTTGGTTTAGATAAGTAATTAGCACATTGACCAACAATATATATATTTTTAGAAGATGTTTCAAACGAGCGAGATACACAAATATTATTATCATCCATTTCGAATTTATTTAATAAATTATTTGTACTATTCTTAACAGTTTCAAAACCATACTGGACAAGTATTTTATCAAAAAAAAGTTCTTCTTTTTCCAATGAAGATACATCCTGGATTATTAATTTATTTGTAGTAATTCCAACAACATTTTTATTCATTAAAGTAAAAATTTTTAAATTTTTTATTTTGTTAATTTTATCAATTCTTGCTCTAAAATCTTTTTTTCTATGAATAATTGTAATCTTATTCGTAATATTTTTTTCACATAAATGGGAAGCTCAATCTAATGCAGAATCTCCTCCACCTAAAATAATAACCTGGCAGTCTTTATATATATCATCTTTTATAAACGTATAATGGATATTTTCATTTTCTATACAATTACTATCTATAATTAGTTTTTTAGGAGAAAGGGAAAATAATCCTGAAGCAAAAATTATAGATCTCGAAACAATTATTTTACCATTAGATAATGTAGATACATAATAGTTTTCTTTTTTTTCAAAATTAATTAGAGAAGATTCCAAAAAAACTGATGGCTTATAATTTTTAAACGTATCTAGTTGGGAAATAAGATTATCTATAAAATCTCCAGCCATAATTGAATTAAAACCAGGTAAATCATAAATATCCTTAGTAGGGTAAAAAATAATAGGCTGTCCACCTAAGAAAGGCATACTTTCAACAATACATGAGGACATTTTATTCATAGCAGACATTATTCCTGCATATATCCCAGCAGGGCCTCCGCCAACGATCAAAACATCAAACATATCTTCTTCTCCATAAAATAAAAATTTTAGATATTTTATTTATTATAATTTAATTAAGATATATTTTAAATAATATTATAAAAATTAAATGGAGATTAAATGATAGATGGTCTAAATAGAAAGAAATATTTACATGAGTTTCAAAAAGCGTTAAGCAATATTTCTAAAACTATAAAAAATAAAGAAATAAATCACGAAAAAATTGCTGAGCTTGAATTGGATAAAAGAATCAGTCAATATGGTATTGATGGTGCTAATTTAAAAAATTTAAATTTTGCTCAAAAAGAAAAATTTTATAAATTTATAGAACAAGAAAACTTTATAAAAAAGGAAATATCTGATAACTATAACAAAGAATATTTTATAAGACAGGATAGGCTAAAATTAGAACGTTTTTTAAAATATAAAATTTTAATAGAAATTGATAAATATAAAAAAATTGTAAATAACAATTTAATAGGTGAAATAAGTAATAAAGACAATCCTAGCTTTGATTTGGTGAAACTAATAGTAGATGGACCTTCTTACAATGTGATTAATAATAATTCTAATTTTACAAAAACAAAAAATAAAGCATCGGCATTAAGAAAAAAAATTGAAGAACAAATGGCATCGGTTAAAAATAATGGAAAATAAAAGAATAATTTTAGAAAAAATTAATGAAATAAAAAAAGAGAGTGTTTTTCATGATAATGAAATGGCAAAAAAAAATGGTATTTTATGTGCAAAATCTTATATGAAGGATAAATAAAAAATGACTGTTCATATAAGATCCAAAAAGGATGAAATTGCTAAAATTGTTTTAATGCCCGGCGACCCTCTGAGAGCAAAATGAATTGCGGAAAATTATTTAGAAAATTATAAATTAGTGAATGATATTAGAGGTATGCTTGCATATACTGGCATTTTTAATGAAACACAAGTAACAGTTATGGGACATGGAATGGGGAATCCTTCTATAGGTATTTATTCATATGAACTTTTTAAATTTTATGATGTTGATTTAATTATTAGAATTGGCTCTGCTGGTTCATATGTTAACGAAATTAAACTAAATGATGTTCTTTTAGTTAAAAATTCATATTCAATTTCTACATATCATAAAATGTTAGGAGTAAAAGTAAAAAATAATACCTTACCTTCTTGAGATAAAATTAATAGTCAAATCCTAGAAGAGGCTAAGTTATTGAACATTGAGGTAAAATTAATAACTGTTAATTCTTCCGATACTTTTTATTCTTCTATTAATTTAGACAAAATTATAGAAAGTTCTAAGGCTCAAGCAGTTGAAATGGAATCATTTGCTCTTTTTGCTAATGCATTAAAATTGAATAAAAAGGCTGCATGTATTTTAACTTGCAGCGATTCATTATTGAATGAAGAAAAAATGTCTCCTGAAGAGAGAGAAAAATCATTGCACAAGATGATTTTATTAGCATTAAATTCCTTGAAGAGGTTTTAATGGAAGAATATAAATTTATAGATATATTATCTAAAAAAATTAATAAGTGTGAATTAAATGAAAATGAAATTAATTTAGCTATTAAAATGATTTCTGATAATTTAGTCCCAGATTATCAAATTTCATCTTTTTTAACATCTATTTATATAAATGGATTAAAAGATGATGAATTATTTTATCTAATAAATGGAATTATAAAATCAGGTAAAATTTTGGACTTTCAAAAATATGGATATATTGTTGACAAGCATTCTACAGGGGGAATAGGGGATAAAATAACTTTAATAATTTCTCCAATTATTGCAGCATTAGGAATTAAAATTGCTAAAATTTCTGGTAGGGGACTCGGAATTACAGGGGGGACAATAGATAAATTGAATTCAGTTGGTATCAAAACTGATTTTGATATAAAGGAATCAAAAAGATTGCTCTTAAAATATAATATGTTTATAATGGAACAGACAAATGATTTTGTGCCTGTTGATGGTATTTTATATAAAATAAGGGATGTGACTGCAACTGTAGATTCTATTCCATTGATTACATCATCCATTTTAGCCAAAAAATTTGCAATAAAATCTAATCATATATATTTAGATATAAAAATAGGAAGCGGAGGTTTTTTTAAAAATATTGATAAGGGAATCAATTTTGCAAATAAATGTAAAACAATTTCTAATAAATTTAATCGAAATATCAATATTACACTATCTGATATGTCAAAGCCATTAGGTATGTATGTAGGCAATTGCTTAGAAATATATGAGTCTATTAAATTTCTTAATGGTATTTTTATGTCAAAAAATTTAAAAAAATTAATTTACTATTTTTTATACGAGATTATGCATGATAAAGGTATAGCTCAAAATATAAAAGAAGCATATAGAAGAATCGATGAATTAATAAAATCCAAAGAGCCATTATCAATCTTTTTAGATTATGCTAAAGAATTAGGATGCAAATATGACCTTATGTCAGATGAATATACAAAGGCAAGATATACAATGGATTTTTTTGCTTCCAAAAAAGGATTTTTTATATATCCTGATGCAAAATTAATTGGAGAATTAGCTTTAAAATTAAAAGTTGGAAGAAAAAAAAAAGAAGACAATATTGACCCATCAGCAGGAATAATTTTTTTCATAGATGAATATGAAAGTGTCAATAAGGGTGATATTCTTTTCAGAATTCAATCAAATTATGAGATTACAAAGAATTTGATAAATGATGCTAATAATTTAATTGAAATATTCAAAGATAGAAATTTTAATGAAAGAAAGATAATTATGGAAATTTTAAATGACAAATAAATTTACTGAATTAAAAAAAATAATAAATAATTCATATTGTCCTTATTCTAATTTAAAAGTTGGAGCAATTGTTGTTCCGCTAAGTAATAAAAGAGAGTGTTTTTTTGGAGTTAATGTTGAAAATGCATCATTTGGGGCAACAATATGTGCTGAACGAACAGCAATTTGTTCCATGATATCAAATGGTCATAAGATTATTTCGGAGATTCATTTATTTTCTTCAACAAAAAATGAAAGTTTATTTCCATGTGGTTTATGTAGGCAATTTATTAGCGAATTTGCAAATTCTGACACAGAGATTTATGTTTACAACAGAAACGGTAGGGTGGTAATCAAGAAATTTACTGAAATAATGCCTTTTCAAATTTTTAAAAATAAGGACATAAGCTAATGATAAATAAAATATATTTGGATTGATGCAATTCAAATCTTCTTTCTAAAGAAGAAAAGAGTATTTTAAAAAAGATGTCAAATATAGATATAGATAATTTTTTTTCAGAAAAAAAATTATCATTTGGAACTGCTGGCATTAGAGAAATAATGGGATTAGGAACAAATAGATTAAATCGTTTTGTTTACAGTCAATTAACTGATGCTTATTCAAAATGATTATTAAAAAAAAACAAGGAACCTAAAATTATTATTGCCCATGATAATAGACTAAATGGGAATGAATTTAGGGACATATGTGCTAAAGTAGCTTCATCATTTGGAATAGAAGTTTATATAATTGATAATAATAGAATCAAGGCTACTCCAATAGTTTCTTTTTTAATCAAAGAGATGAAATTAGATGGAGCAATTATTATTACTGCAAGCCATAACCCAAAAAATTACAATGGATTTAAAATTTATAAGAAAAATGGAGCACAGTTAATTAAAAGTGAAACTGATGAAGTAGAAAGTTATCTTATAGAAAATAAAAAAATAATAAATGCTAAGTATAATGAAAACAGTTTTTTAATTAAGACTATCCCTGAATCATTAGAGAATTTATATCTAATTAAAGCTAGAAAATGTTTAATTAACACAGTTGTTAATAAAGCAAAAAATTTTCCTATTATATTTACTCCCCACCATGGAACTGCTATAGGTATTATGAAGAATTGATTAAATTCAATTGGTTATAATAATGTTATTGTTGTTGAAGAACAAAATTTTATAGATCCAAATTTTGCTAATTCTATATCATCCAATCCAGAGGACCATATTTCATTTGAGATGGCTTTGAAGTATGCAAAAGAATATGATGCTAAAATTATTCTTGCTTCAGATCCTGATGCTGACAGACTTGGAATAGTAATTAAGCATGAAGATGAATGGAGATATTTAACAGGTAATGAATCTGGGGTAATTTTTACTGAATATGTTATAAATAATAAAAAATTTAAAAAATCACCAATGGTGGTAACAACTTATGTTTCTACAAGACTTACTAAAATAATTTGCAAAAAAAATAATATCAATTTCTATGAAACAGCAACAGGTTTTAAATGGCTTGCAAATAAAATTGATAATGAATTAGATAAGCATGATTTAGTAGTGGCTTTTGAAGAAGCAATTGGGGCATTAAACTCTACAATAAATCTTGACAAGGATTCTTTTCAAGCTGCTGCTTTAATTCTAGAAATTTTTGACTATTGCCAAAACAATCAAATTACATTGATTGATTATTTACAAAAAATTTATCAAAAATATGTTTATTGGTCTGGGAAAACTCTTTCATTCCAAATGGATATAAAAGAAAATTATAATTGAAAAGAAGACATGATTAAAAAAATGGATTTCTTTAAATCACACAAACCTAAAAAAATAGCGAATAAATACTTTTTAAATTCAAATTGGAATGAAGATGGTGATTGTCTCGAATGACTATTTGATGATAATATCACAAATATTAAGTTTAGAATGTCAGGAACTGAACCTAAATTTAAAATATATATAGATGCCTTTGGTAAATCAGAAGAGGATTCAAATAATTTTTTGAATAAATCTATATCAGAAATAAATAATTTATATCACAGAAGTTAAATTAAAGGATAATTAATTTTATATAATATATAAATATTTGAAAAATTTTAATAATTATAAGGTGAAAAAATGGACTATAAATTAACTTTATTAATGCCAAAAACAGATTTTGAAATGAAGGCTAATTTGAGCATTAAAGAACCTAAAATCCAAGAAAAGTGGATAAATATTGAATTAGATGATAAAGTTCATCAAAAGAATAAAAATTTTCCCTATTTTATTTTACATGATGGGCCACCATATGCTAATGGGAATATTCATGTTGGTCACTCTTTAAATAAGATATTAAAAGATATTATTATCAGATATAAAAATATGAATAATTTTAACGCAATATATATTCCCGGATGAGACACTCATGGAATGCCTATAGAAATTGAATTATTAAAAAAGGGAATAAATAATAATAGTGAACTATCAATTTCTGAGAAAAGAGATAACTGTTCTCAATTTGCTTTAAATTGAATTGAAAAGCAAAAAAAACAGTTTTTAAGATTAGGAATGCTTTCTCCTATGATAAATATTTATAGAACGCTAGATAATGATTATGAGATAGAACAGTTAAAAATCTTTAATAAAATGCTTAACATAAATTTAATATATCAAGATTATAAGCCTATATATTGATCTCCATCAAGCAAAACAGCACTTGCAGAAGCAGAAGTTGAGTATAAAAATATTGAATCTCATAGTATTTATGCTGCTTTTACTGTTTTGGAATCAAATATATTAGAATTTAATGACAAATTAATAATTTGAACTACTACACCTTGGACTATACCCTCAAATTTAGCTATTGCTGTTAATGTTGATATAGTATATTCTCGTGTTTGAACTAATAAAGGAGTAATAATAGTTTCAAAAAGTTCTTTAAATAGAATATTTCAAAAATTAAAAATAGATAATTATAAATTAATATCTGAACATAAAGGGAGTGAATTTGAAGGCACTACTTACAAACATCCTTTATATGATAGAAGCGGGTTGGTTATAATTGCTGATTATGTTTCAGATTCTGATGGAACTGGATTAGTTCATAATGCGCCAGGTTTTGGTCACGAAGATTATATGGCTTGTAAAAAATATGATATCCCTCCTTTTTGTCCTATAAATGATTCTGGAGTATTTACAGATGAAATAAATGATAGCGAGCTTGTTTTTAATTTTTATAACAATGTTAATGACAATATTATTGATAGATTAGAGAAAAGCGGAAATTTGTTGTGAAAAGAAAAAATAAAGCATTCTGCAGCCCATGATTGAAGAACAAAAAAACCTTTAATATATAGATCTACAAAACAATGATTTGTTAATATTTCGAAAATTAGAACAGAAATTAATGATGCTTTAAATTCTGTAACCTCTATTCAAGGTGACAGCATTATTAATAGAATTAAGGAAATGATAAATAATCGTCAAGAATGATGTATAAGCAGACAAAGATACTGAGGCGTTCCAATTATTATAATATATGACGAAAATGATATTCCTTTGACAGATTTAAATTTACAAAATAAAATAATATCAATATTGAAAAAAGAAGGTATAAATACTTGATACGTTAAAGATGCTTTGTATTTTTTGCCTGATAATTATGACAAGAGCAAAAAATATCGTAAGGAAATTGATACTATGGATGTTTGATTCGATTCCGGGACTTCTCATAATATTTTATCTCTTAACAAGTTGCCATACCCTGCTGATTTATATTTTGAGGGGAAGGACCAATTTAGAGGATGATTTAATTCATCACTTATAACAGGGGTTGCTTATCATAATAAAGCTCCATATAAATCATTATTATGCCATGGTTTTGTTTTAGACAAAGATGGTAAGAAAATGTCTAAATCATTGGGTAATGTTGTTGATCCAATAAAGGTGTGTTCTGAGTATGGGGCAGATGTTTTAAGAATATGAGTAGCATCAACAGATTATAGTTCAGATGTTAGAATTTTTCCTGAATTAATTAAGCAAAATGCAGAAATATATCGGAAAATAAGAAACACAATTTTTAAATTTATATTAGGGAATTTAAACGATTTTAATGAATACAATAATGTTAAATATTCAGATATTGACTATTATATTTTATATATTTTAAAAATGAAAATCAAAGAAATTTTAGTTTTTTACGAAAATTTTGATTTTAAAAATATTATTAAAATTATTAATGAATTAACAATTGAATTATCATCATGATATTTTGATTATATAAAGGATTATTTATACTGTGAAAGAAAGGACCACCCAAAAAGAAAAGGAATTCAAAGTGTTTTACATAAAATAATGTATTCATATTTGATTATCCTTAATCCAATAATTCCCCATACCTGTGAAGAAGCATATAGTCAATTTAATTGCAAAGAGAAAAAAGCTTCTATACAATTGGAGGATTTTGGGAATCTATTGGATTTAGAAATCATTCCAGTAAGTATTGAAAGATGAAATGATTTTTTTAACTTAAGAAATTCAATTTTTATCAAATTAGAAGAAGCAAGAAAAAATAAAATAATAAATAAAAATAATGAAGCAAAGGTTTTAATTCATTCTGATAAATTACCATTTAGAGTTGATGAACTTGTAAGAATGTTTAATATTGCAGAAATTAAATATTTAAAAAGATCTAAATTCTGAATTTCTATAAAGAAAACTAAATATTTAAAATGTTATAGATGCTGAAATCATATCTCAAAAAAATTAATGCATGATAATGATATTTGTCAAAGATGCTTTGATGTTATAAGAGGCAATAATTTTTAAAATAATGTATTAAAAATTACATTTTTTAAAATTTTATTGGATTTTGTAAATAGCAATTTTTTTTTAAGTATAAATTTTTTAGAAGTAATTTTTGTGAAGGACATTATTTCCTTTGCATTTGAAAATATTAATAAATTTTCTAATGTTTCCAAATCCTTATATGCGTATTCAATAACAATGTTATTTTCCAATACTATATAAGTGCCTTGAATTGAAATAATTCTTGCATCCAAATATTTGAATTTATTCATATAATCTTTGAAGGAATTCAGATTATGTTTTATTGAACCTTGATTATTAAAAATTTCTAGCATTTTTTTTCAATCATGTCTTTTATCAACTACAATCTTTTTATTGCTTAAATTACAATATTGATATTGATACATATAGGAAACCTCTAGAAGATTTCATTTTTTATAATATTCTCAACTGTATGATTGCATAAAAATATAATAATTCTCATATTTTTTAAATATTTCATTCATTATAATATTCATATTACCTTTATTCATTCACTTTTTATTAGTTGCGACACCAATTATTAAATATATATTTAAATTCATATTTTCCAGAACAATATTTTTGCTAACAATAAAAGCCATAGAAATTAAATTTTGATTATCAATTAAAAAAATTGAATCAACCAATGATTTATATTTATTAATAATTGAGGAAGAGAATATTTTCGGTTCTTTAAAATTTTTCACCCATAAATCTTCAGATTGATTTAAATATAAATTATAATCTGGATCATTTTTTCATATGATTTTCATACAGTCTCCTATAATCTAGTGATTTTTATTGTTTTTAAAAAATTTAGATAAGAAATATACATTTCTTTAGTAATTTTATTCATTTTGACAAGTTCAATAATTTTACATTTTGGTTCATTCTCATGTTTGCAATCATTAAATTTACAATAAATTGCATTCTCTGAAAATATTTTAAAACCTTTTGGTAAATCATTTTGATAATTTAAAAAATCAATTGAAGAAAAACCTGGAGTATCTATTATATAACCATTTTTGTAGGGATACATTATTGTACTAGATGTTGTATGTTTACCTCTATTAAGTGCTTTAGAAATTTTAGCAGTCTTTATAGAAAAATTTTGATCTATTTTATTAAGAAGGGTGGATTTTCCAACACCAGATTGTCCAACAAATATTGTTTTCTTATCTTGAATTATCTGCACAATTTTTTTAAAATCATAAATATTATTATGATCCAAAACTAAAAAACCATCATCAATTAAAGATTGATATTGAAATTTATAATCATCTTTGACAAGATCAGTTTTTGAAATAATTATAATAGTATTGTAGATCTTTTGTAAATTGTAAAATAAAATAAATTTATAAATAAATTCAATATTAATATCAGGGCTTGTAATAGATTGGACTATTATAATTTGATCAATATTAGCAATTTTAGGTCTAATTAATTTATTTACCCTTTTTTCTAAGCCCACAACTAGAAAAGAACCATTCTCAAAAACATATTTGACATAATCCCCAATTATTGGATAACCATCTTTTTTTTTAAGATTACCTTTTAAATCACATTTTATAATAGAAGATAAATCATTTGCTTTTACATACAAATACCCACTAAAATACCTTACTACTAAACCAACTCTTATTTTATTATCCATAATGCTTTACAAGATAAGTAATAAATAAAAGGAAGAAAAAAATGACTAATATTCCTATAACAAAAGATAATCTAATAATAAATCATTTCTTATTATATCTCTGGAGTGTTTTAGGCAAGAATGGAACTTTGTTTTGAAAGGTCCTATTCTCTATTTTTTTTAGCAATAAAGGCTCCTTATTATCAAGATTTATTTCATCTTCATATTTCTTAATATCATCAAGAATTTCTCTAATGTTGCTATATCTATAATTTAAATCTTCATCCTTAGAAGCAGTTAATTTAAAAATTATATTTTCAAGGCAATTAGGTATTAATGGGTTTCTTAATTTTAAAGGAAGAAAGTCATATTTTATAAAATATGTCAAGCAAATTGGGTCATCTTCATCTTCATAATAAAAAGGTTTTTCACCAGTAAGTAATTCATGTAAAATAATGCCGAGTGCATGAAAATCAAATTGCCTTGTGATTTTTTTATAATAGTCAAATGGCTCTGTATTCTTTAATTTTAAAATATCAGGAGAAACATATGTCAAAGTTCCATAAATTGATTCTTCATTTGTGACTATTTCAGGGTTTTTATTTGGAATAGTTTTATCTATAACAGAAGAAATTCCGAAATCAATAATTCTGATTTCAGTTTGATTTTTCAACAAAAGAATATTGGAAGGTTTCAGATCTCTATGAATAATTTCGAAAGAATTATTATGAAGTTGCTCCACACCTAAAAGTATTTCCTTAAAGAGGTAAATGCTTTCTTCAATGCTAAAACAACCATACTCATTTATTTTTTTTTCCAAAGAAGAACCATCAACTAATTCCATAACAATAATGATGCGATCATCTTCAATTACAGCATCATACAATTTAATAACATTTTGTTTTTGAGACATCCTAGATAAAGTTACAATTTCATCAAGTGTTCTTTGCCAAACATCATTTGTAATTTCTTCGTCTCTGACAATAATTTTTATTGCTGCTTTTTTACATTTATTATCCAAATAATTTTTATCATCATGGGCAATAGATTCACCCTCATATATTGTAGAATTCATACCACCATGAGTAATAACTTTCTTAATTTTATATCTATTATTAATAATCTTACCTATAAAATCTTTTTCGTTTTGCACTTTATCCCACTTTATTAAATTATATTTTTTATTTGCAATAATTTTTAATTTTTCTAGAATAATGATTCAATCCACTTCTAGTAATTTTTATATTTAATTTATCATTAAAGTATTTAGAAATTATTTTCAAAGATCAATCAGGGTGTTTGATTTTTATCTTACAAAATTCTTTTTCATTAGATGTTAATTTGTTAAAAATGTTTTTATTCTTAAAAATAAACTTTATGCAGGTAATTATTTTAGTCGAAGATTCAACAGTTTTTTTTATATTAGATACATCAAGATTATTTAAACGATGGATTTGATTTTCATAATCCTTCTTAATTCTTTGATCTTCAAATAAAAGCATTGAATCTTTTGCTCCAAACAATTTTAAAAGATCAGTAATTTGCTCAGATTTTTTAAGATAAATGATATTTTTCTTTGCAACAATTATTTTTGGTTCGAATCCTAAATCCAACAAATATTCAAATAGTATATTTGTTAAATAAATATCTTTCAAACGAAATTCTAAGTGATATGTTTTTGAAAGTGGGGAATTGATACTGCCAGATGATAAAAATAATCCTGTAATAAATGCATATTTTGAATACATATTTTTTATTTTAATATCATTATCAAAAATATTGAGATTATTGATAATTAAATTGAAATCTCCAGAAACTATCAGTTTGGAAATTTGTTTTTTTTGATTATTGGGATTATCATAATTTGAATAAACTTTTTTGAAACTACCAAATTTATTAAGACTCATAAAAATAAATTCTAGCAATTTAACTGTATATGAAGAAAATGACCACATAATTTCATTTTTATTATTAATAACTAATAGATTTCTTAAAACAGCATTTAAAATATTATCATTAAAATTTTTATTAAATTTTAATGATAATATTTCTTCCTTAACATTTTTAGTAAAAGTTTTCTTCATACGTTAATCTTATTTATCAATATTAAGTGTTAACAAATAATCCTTCAATTCCTTTATTAATTTTTTATATTCATTAATATTTTTTAAAGAAAATCCTGCAGCAAATCTGTGCCCACCACCATTATATCTCTCAGCTATATGATTAATGGGAATATCATCTGATCTTATTGAACCTTTTCAAGAATTAGCTCTTAAATCAAAATACAAAGTAGATCAAATATAAACACCTTTAATATTTGCAAGGGAATTCACATAAGAATATTGGACATCAATACCATATTTTTTGTATTGTTTAGCAGGAATAACTGCATAGGCAACTCCTTGCTCTATCCTAGTTTTTTTAATTACATATGAGTTCATATGTAATTCCTTTAAATCCATTTTATAGACTGCATCATGAACTTCTTTCCGATTAAACCCTGTTTCAAGCATTTTTGAAGCAAGATCATATGAATCAGGATTTGTATTATAATGCAAAAATCTATCTGTATCTGTAACTAATCCAGCATAAATGTATTTAGAAATTGTAGAAGAAAGTGAGTATCCAGAATTTAATAACATTGTAGATATCATCTGGACAGTTGCTGGGAATATCGGCTGAATCCATTCAGTAGTACAAAATTTTTCTTTCTCAGGATGATGATCTATTCTAATAGTTTCTATACAAAGAGATTCTTTTTGAGAATGAACTCTTATTTTGTTAGCAGTATCAGATACAATTCCAAGGGAATCTTTTATGAAAGAATCAGGTATTTTTTCAGGATTATAAGGAAAAAAATTCTTGCAATATTCCTTAGGCAATGTATCAAAACCGATTATTCTAGCTTTTTTATTAGGATAAACTTCGGTTATATATTGTAATAATGCATAGCAAGACCCCAATGTATCAAAGTCTGGTCTTTCATGAAAAAATAAAGATATATTATTATATTTTTCAATTTTATTCATTATTATTTTCTGAATTTCAGTTAATTTGTTGTTTAGCATAACTCTTCCTTTTTAATCTTATTAATTGTCATATCAATTAATTGAGGTAATAATTCTAATTCTTCTTCTAATCTTAAAACTTTATGAATATTAGGTTTAGTAACTGGCTTTTTAGGAGTAAAAAGACTACAAGAGTCAGGGAATGGCAATATCGATGTTTCATAGGTATTATATTTTTTTGCAAGATGAATTATTTCATTTTTATTAAATGTTAATAATGGTCTAAAAACTAATACATTTTTAATAGAAGATGATATGGTTTCCATACTTTCTAATGTTTGTGAGGCAACTTGACCTATTGATTCCCCAGTTACAATGATTTTATATTTATTTAATTCTGCAATTTTTTCTGCAATTTTAAAAAAAGCTCTTCTCATTAAAGTTATTCTATAAGATTCTTCAGAAATATGCATAATTTCCTGTACAACTGAAGTAAAATCAACAATAAAAAGTTTGCCCTTTGAAATTTTTTGATCCAATGTAATTATTTTAATAAGACTCCTAATTTTGGCTAGTGCTTTTTCAGAAGTATAAGGGGGAGTAATAAAAGTAATGTAATTTGGATTAATACCTTTTTTTTGAATTAAACATGAAGCAACTGGTGAATCAATCCCACCAGATAAAAGTACTAAAGCTTCGCCATTTATTCCAACAGGGAATCCATCAATACCTAAAATAGTTCTTGAGTAAATAATAAAACAATCAATTTTTATTTCAATAGTAAATTCTTGTTCAGGTTCATGAATGTCAACCTTTAAATTAGAAATGCTAGTCAATAAATAATCAGCTAACAAAATATTAAAATCAGGTGATTTCATTTCAAAATTTTTATCCAATCTTTTAGTTTTAATCTTAAATGTTTTACTTGGATCAATTATTTTTAGTAAAATTTTTTTTAAAAAAGATACATCTTTTTCAATTTTATTTGCCAATATAATATATTGGATCCCTGGCACATATTTTAGAATATTAACTATGTCATCTTTTTTTTCATCAGAGAAATCACTTATAATTGTTGAACTAAATTCTTTTTTAATATTCAAAGTAAAATTTTTTAGTGCAAAAGATATATTTTGATAAAGTTTATTGATAAAATTAATTCTATTTTTTTTCTTCAAACAAAGTTCACCATATTTTATATAAATAATGTTATTCACTCCAACCCCTTTTACTAAAAACCACAGGTTAAGATATTATATATAAAAATTAAAGTCTTTACTTTAATTTTTTTAGAATTCATTTTTAGACATTTTCAAAAAATTAGAAAATAAAATTGCAATTGTCATTGGGCCTATTCCAAATGGGACAGGAGTTATAAAACTACATTTATTTTTTACATCATTAAAATCAAAATCACCAGTTATTCTTCCATTAACTTTATTAATTCCAACATCAATACAAATGGTTCCAATATTAATATAAGAATTATTTATTCTATTTGGGATTCCTATTGCTGACACTAAAATATCAGCGCTTCTGCATTCTTTCTTAATATTTTTGGTTTTGGTATGGCAAATAGAAACAGATGCATCTTTGTTTAAAAACAATATTAGTAATGGTTTCCCTACAATATTAGATCTATTTAATATCACAACTTTTTTTCCTGTAATATCAATATTATAATAGTTCAAAAGTTGAATAATTCCATAAGGGGTGCATGGTTTAATTAAACCTGCTAGATCTTCTTTTTTAGCAGTAAAAATATACCCTAAATTTAATGGATTAAAACAATCAATATCTTTCAATGGGCTAATTTTGTTGGAAATAATTATATCATTAATATGTTTTGGAAGCGGATGCTGGATCAAGATAGCAGAAACATTTATATTGTTATTAAATATTTCAATTTCATTAATTAAATCATCTTGACTAATTGTTTCAGGATATTTTTGATGCTTTATCTTTATTCCAATTTCTTTAGCAATTTTAATTTTACTATTTATATAAACAGAAGATGCATAATCATCACCAATTTGGACAATAACAAACTCTCGCTTTTTTATATGTTTTGCTAAATTATTAAATTCTTCCTTTAAATTAGAAATAATTTCTTTTGAAACTTTTCTCCCATTAAGTATTTTTTTATTTCTAATTCAAACTTGAACTTTAAATTCAGTGTATTTTTTTTCTGATTCTAAAATAAAAAAATTCCTAGTAAAGTTAAAATAAGTGTCGCATTTATATTCTTTATTTAAAACAGAAATGATAAATTCATCAATGTAGTCTTCAAAAAGACTATAAATTTCATTCCCGCCAATAATATAAATATCTTCGTTCTTAGATCTTTCAATAATTATTTTATGATCTGAAATAACATCTACACCAGATTCTTTAAATGACAAATTTTTTGTTAAAACTATATTAACTCTTCCTTTCAAAGGCTTAAAACTCATTGATTCAAAAGTTTTCCTACCCATAACAACAGTTTTATTCATAGTAACAGATTTAAAATATTCCATCTCAGATTTTATACTTCAAGGGAGTTTATTATTAAAACCTATCCCACCATTTTTATCATGACACAAAATTGCTTTCAACATATTATACTGCAACCTTTCCTTTAATATATGGATGATACTTATAATCAAATATCTCAAAATCATCATATTCAAAATCAAAAATAGAATTGACTTTCCTTTTTATTAAAAGTCTTGGTAATTTGTAAGGCTTTCTCAATAGTTGTTCATTTATTTGAGTTACATGATTATCATAAATATGACAATCTCCAATCGTTTGGATGTATTCTCCAACATCAAGATCAAGAACATGAGCAATCATATAAGTTAATAAAGAATATGAAGAGATATTAAAAGGGACCCCAAGAAAAAAATCTGCACTTCTTTGATATAGTTGACAAGACAATTTCCCATTTGATACATAAAATTGAAAAAAAGCATGACATGGAGGTAAAAGCATCAGTGGTAATTCAGCAGGATTTCAAGCAGAAATTATTAATCTTCTAGAATTAGGATCACTTTTAATCATATCCATTAGATTTTTAACTTGATCAACTCCAGAAAAATTACGCCATTGCTTGCCATAAATTGGTCCTAAATCACCATGTTTATCAGCAAAATCTTGATCAGATTTAATTTTGTTAATGAATTCACTTAATGTTTCATTATTGTATGACTTTGATAATTTAAATTTTTCATATGGCCATTCATTTCATATATTTACATTATTATCCACTAAAAATTTAATATTTGTATCACCCTTTAAGAATCATAAAAGTTCGTATATAACTGCTTTAATATTAATTTTTTTAGTTGTTAATATTGGGAACCCATCTTGAAGATTAAACCTTAGTTGAACTCCAAAAATGGATTTAGTACCCACTTCAGTTCTATCAATTTTACTATTACCTTCATCCAATATTTTCTTTGCTACATTTAAATATGTCTCCATATTTTCTCCTACTATATTATATTTTACAAAAAAAATCCTTATATAGTTATTAATCTATTAAAGATATTGCAATAGAAAAAATAGTACCAAATAAAAAAAATAAAATACATGTATATCAGCTTCTAACAGACATATTTCTATTTTCAATAAATTCAGGAATTAGCTCAATTATAGAAATAAATAACAAAGTAGTCCCTGTTACAATATATAAAAAGGGTAAAATCCAATTAAAAGAATTATTGTGCGGTAATCATTGAATAATAAATGCTCCAATTGTCATTAAAGGAATAATAATTATTTTCATAATTAATAGATTTGTTAGAGATTTTTTTAAAACTATTTTCATTTCAATTTGTCTATAATAAATAAAAAACGCTTCAGGAATCATATGCAATATAAACAGTGATAAAAAGCCAATTTTTTCTAAAGGGAAACTGTAAAAATTATTATTAGATGTTTGAACTAACATCATGCCGAGTGCAATTGACTCTATTATACGATGATTCAATAATAGTATAATAGCACTTCACTTTTTTGACAAAGCATTTTTAACAGGAATAGATAAATTATTAGAAAGATTTTTTGTATGAGTGTCTAGGAAATTAGAGTTCAAGCTATTTGTCTTTAATATAATTAAATACTTTACAAGAAAAGATAAAATAATTCCTAAAAAAATGCCAAACAAAAATATAGATATAAGAACAAGAGTAAGACAAGGGCCATTATAATTTTTAATTAAATTAGGGCTATCTTTATTACTTAAAAGTGATAAGGATTCTCTAAAAAAACCAAAGCAACTTAAAACGATTAACATAGATGTTGTTAACATGTTTAGGCAAAGACCAACTCTTCTTAAATTTTTAAATTTTATAAAGGAAAATACAATTACTGCAGCAAAAGGGATAATTATTACTACTGATCCAATAATAATAATATTTATTATTAGTGTAAGATAAATACTCATATCTAATCCTTATTTTTGTATTAAGTTTTTAATTTATTAGTGATGAACATGAAGGATACAAATTGAAATTGAAAAACAAATTCCTAATGTAAAATAACCAATTATATTAAATCATGTTTTATTTGACATATCTTTATTATCAATAAATTCAGGTATTAATTCAATAACAGAAATAAAAATAAGCACAGAACCGGTTACAGAATAAAGAAAAGGTAATATTCATGCAGTAGAAAAACTATAAGGATTAACAACCTGAATAACAAAGGCACTAATAGTCATTATTGGTATTATTACTATTTTCATCAAAAAAGAATTTAGTAAAGCCTTGTTTCTACTAACTCCCATTTGAGTTTGCCTATGGTAAATAAAAATTGCCTCAGGTATCATATGAACAATAAAAATTATGATGAAGCCCAGCTTTTCCATAGGAAATTGATAATACTGATGATTTTGGTGTTTGTTTTCATCAAGGAATGGAATAACAATTAAAATACCCAAAGAAATAGCTTCTACAACTCGATGATTTAGTAGTAAAACAATGGCACTTCATTTATCTTTCTTATTATCTATATCTCTTAAATTAAATATATGATCACTATGATTATGAATAAAATGATCCTGATGAAGTTCATTTTTTTTAGCAATAAAATATCTTGTTAATATAGAAAATATAATACCCAAAAAAGCTCCACTAGCCATAACCCCTATACAAATTAATTTAAGAATGCTATCATGATGATATTTAGTATAAGGACTAATTGGTTCAGTACGACTGCCATGACTTTCAGTAAGAAGTGATAGAGCTTCCCGAAAAAAACCAAATGAACCCAAAATTATTAGCATAGATGCAGTTAATACATTTATGTAAATACCAATATTTTTAGAGGAACGAAATTTTATAAAAGAAAAAAGCACAGTAAAAAGAAAAGGTAAAATAACAACAGTACATCCAATAATTAAAATGTTAAATGATAAGTTTTCATATTGATTTAACAGCATAAAAAATCCTTTTTTATATGATATCATTTAAAATATTATATAATATATTTTATTTTTTAATTATTAAAGCAATCGCTGCTATCATACCATTACAATGTGATATTGAAATAGAAATTTCAGGGTAATTTATACAAATTGGGGCAGCATTTTTAGTAAAAGATATATCTAATTTCTTAAACAATAAATTATTGTCTGCTTTATATATTGCTTCTTTTATTGCTCAAATTTTTGCTAAGTAGGTTTCCTTGAGTTTATTATCTCCAATCAAAAGTAAATTATATTTTTCATTTTCTGAAAGATATCTATCAATTAATTCTGAATTTTGCTTAGAAAAATTACTGACTAATGTTAAATCAATCCCAATTGAATAATTATTTTTCATTTAATTTTTTCTTAATGATCTCTATTTCTTTGTGTAAGTTATGAGATTGATATCCATCTTTTAATAAAAGTTCAATCCTATTAGAAAGAGCATTATTTTTTTCTTTTTCATTCAATAATGAATAGTTAAGTTCATCAATTTTTTTTTTGCGAATTTCGTTTTCATTGTTAATGTTTTGATAATTAACGTCAATAGTCTCCAAAATTTCGGAAATTTTATCTAAAAATTTATCAACTTCAATTGGTTCATAACCAGCATATTTTTTTTTAATAAATTTTTTATCACGTATGATTTTTTTAATTTGAGCAATTTTATCTATCATTATATATTCCTAATTAATTATATATTATAATGAAATTAAGAATTTTAGGAATATAAATGGTAACTACTTTTTCAAAAATAATCACAGAGAGAGAAATATGTTTAATAAATAAATATATTAATCAATATTTATTAAATTCAAATAATCCAAATATTAAATATTTTTATAAAACAAGCAAATATACAATTTCCATTTATAAAAATAATAGAATTTTTATTCAAGGGAATAATTATGATTGAGTTTTAGCTATTTTAAAGGGATCATTTAACATTGTAAAAAATGAAAATAGTGGAATTAAAATTGATAAATATATTGGTTCAGATGAATCTGGCACAGGCGATTTTTTTGGTGGAATTACAGTTGCATCTGCATATATTAAAATTGATAATTTAGAAAAAATAAATGATTTTAACATTAGAGATTCCAAAAAAATTAGTGATAAAGAGATTTATATTCTTGTAGAGAAACTTAAGAACTATTGTGAATATGAAATTATCAGTATTGATGCAAACGAATATAATAAGAGATATTTAATTCATAATAATATAAAAAAAATATTAGCATTAATGCATTTAGAGGCAATTGAAAAATTATCTAATAGGATAGGAATTAAAGATGTAATTATTGATCAATTTGTTTCGAAGACTGTTTTTAATAAATATGTAAAGAATTTAGAGAACAATAAAAATTTGAATATATATTTTGAAACTAAATCCGAATCTAAATATGTAAATGTTGCCATTGCTTCTATTTATGCAAGATGGGCATTTTTACAGCAAATTAAAAAAATAAATAAGGAGTATGATACTAATGTTCCATTAGGATCTTCAAACCCTCACATAATTAGTTTTTCTAATCTCTTTTTGGAAAATAAAAAAATAGATTTATTTGTAAAAAAAAATTTTAAGACAGTTGATAAAATTAATTTCAAATAATGTCATCTATATTCATAGGAATATTTTTAACATCTCTTTTAATTCTTCCGTCTTCCAGTTCTATTATTCGATTTCCTATTTTTTCAAGGTTATGATTATGAGTAACCATTATAATTGCAATGCCATTATCATTAATTTTTTTAAAAATTGAAATGATATCTTTTGCAGTTTTAGAATCAACCGCTCCAGTTGGCTCATCACAAAATAAAATTTGAGGATTCTTTGATAAAGCCCTTGCAATTGAAACTCTTTGTTGCTGCCCTCCAGATAAATTCGAAACTTTTTTATGTATATGGTCTTTTAAACCTAAACTATTAAGATTTTTGATAGCTTGATATTTATATTTGCTGGGAGTAGTGATCATAGTATTATCAAGAGCAGAAACAGCATCTAAAAGTCCATATTGTTGAAAAATGTAGCCAATATATTTTGATCTTATTTTAGTCATTTGAGAATCATTTAAAGTAGCAGTTAAATAACCTAAAATATTTACCTTGCCCTCTGAGGGTCTTTCTAGAGCAGCCATAAGCCCAAGTAGAGTAGTTTTGCCTGATCCTGATTCACCAAATAAAATTATAAAATCCTTTTTATATATTTTTAAATCGACACCTTTTATAATTTCTAGAAAATAATTATCCATAGGAATAATTTTTTTAACATCAGATAGCTCTAAAATAATATCTCTCGGTAATTTTTCATTTTTAATTTTAGTTTTTATTGGTTTTTGAGACAGATATTTCTTAGCTTTTTTTTTAAATTCTTTTTTTTCAATATTTTTATTCATAGACATACTTTCTGACATTAATTTTTTATTTTATTATTAACAATATTAACAATTTTACCATTTTCTATATAAATAACACGATCTGCATCCGATTTAATATTCTCATCATGAGTAACCATAATTATTGTATTGCCTTTTGAATGTAAATCTTTAAATACATTCATAACATATAAGGATGATTCTCTATCCAATGCTCCAGTTGGTTCATCAGCAAAAATTATCAGAGGTTTTTTTATTAAAGCCCTTGCAATCGAAACTCTTTGTTGTTGACCACCAGAAAGCTCAGAAGGGAATCTATCAGACAACATATTAATTTTTAAAGAATTCATTAATGAATAAGCATCCTTTTTTTGTAAATTTTTATCAACTTTTCCTTTATTAATTAATTTGATTGAGTTACTAATTTCTAAAGATATTAAAATATTATCAAGTACATTAATTAAAGGAATTAGAGCATAATTTTGAAAAATATAAGAAATATATTTTCCCCTAAATTTTGTTTTTTGTTTTTGATTCATTCTACTATAATCTGTACCATTAATAACAATCTTGCCATTATCAGGATTTAACAACCCAGACATAATATTCATTAATGTTGTTTTACCTGAACCAGAAGTGCCATAAATGATGATGAACTCCCCTTTATTGATGTCTAGATTAATGTCATTCAAAATGTCTATTTTTTTTTTATTAAAAAAATAGTGTTTACTTATTTTTTCGCACTTTAAAATTGTACTCATTTTTATACTCATCCAAAATATTAAATAATTAAATATACTATTATTGTAAAGTAAATTTAATTAATTAATAGTTATTTTAATATAATTATATAAATACATATTTTATTATATTTAAGGGGAATAATGAAAGACTATAAAACTTTAATTAATGGAGAAATGATTTATGGAGAACAAAAAATAATTATTAATTCCCCATTGAATGGCGAAATTGTTGGAAGTGTGCCACAATTAGATGAAGAAACTATCGATTATGCTTTTGATTCTGCTAGAAAATCATTTTATAGTTGGTCAAAACTTAATTATGAAACTAGAATAGAATACATCTTAAAATTTTCTAAAATTTTAAAAGAAAATATCAATCTTTTAGCTTTTACTATGGTTATGGAAATTTGCAAATCATATTCTGAATGTGTTAAGGAAATTGAAAGAACAATAATATATATAGATGAAACAATAAAATCTTGCAGAGATTGTTTTATTAAAATGGAAATAGTTGGAGAAGATATAACAGATATTACAGGCAAAACAGGTTTTTTTCAAAGGGTGCCTTTGGGTGTTATTTTAGCTATCAGTCCCTTTAATTACCCAATAAATTTATCTTTATCTAAAATTATTCCTGGATTAATATTAGGGAACACTATTGTATTTAAACCTTCTACCCAAGGTTCAATTTCTGCTGTTTATTTAGCTTCATTTTTTCAAAAAGCTAGATTTCCTGCAGGCATTATTAATGTTATAACTGGAAAGGGAGCAGAGATAGGAGATTATTTAATTCAAAATAAAAATATTGATATGATTTCCTTTACTGGCAGCCCTGAAATTGGTAACAAAATTAGAACATTAAGAGGAGATTGTTTGTCAGTCTTAGAATTAGGCGGTAATGATCCTGCAATTATTGAAAGTGATGCTAATTTAGATTTATCTGTAAAAGAAATAATAAAAGGAGCATTTAATTATTCCGGGCAAAGATGCACAGCAATAAAAGTTGTATATGCTGATGAGACAATTAAAAATGAAGTAATAAAAAAATTAATTGATAATATAAGGCAACTTTCTATTGGATCTCCATATGACAATGTTGATATTGTTCCTTTAATTTCTAACAAATCTGCTAAATTTGCTTTAGAATTAATTGAGGATGCTAAATTAAAAAAAGGCAAAGTTTTAATTGGTGGTCAATCTGATGGTAATCTTATTTTCCCAACTCTCATTGAGATGAGAACCTTAAATTCTAAAATTATGCAATGTGAGCAATTTGCACCAATTTTGCCAATTTATTTTTATAATAGAAAAAAAATAAAAAATATTGTTGATAATATCAATAAATCAAGGTACGGATTACAGGCTTCTATTTTTACAAATTCAAAAGATAATTTTTGGAATATTGGTAATGATATTTCAGCTGGCAGAATAAATTGAAACAGATCATCTTCCAGAGGACCTGACATATTTCCTTTTTTGGGAATCAAAGATTCTGGCCAGGGAGTTCAAGGAATATATTATGCACTTGAATCAATGTCTAGAATAAAAGTCTTTGTTGAAAATAAATAGTAGGATTAATAATGAAAAATAATATTGATAGTAATGATTTAAAAAATAAAAAAGTAAAAAAATCTGATGCAAAAGAGAATACTAATGTGAAGATGAAAACAACAGAATTTTTAAAAAATAAACATATTCCATATGTATCTAGAATTTATAAAATAATTCGTTTAACAAAGGAAAATAATAATGATAAATCAAAAATAATTAAAGAATTATTATTCTTAGTGTTTGGAACTATTTTAGTTGGAATTTTTATTATTATTGCCATTCTTGCTATTACAAGTAAAATTAATCTTAATTGAGGAGCCCATGGTGAACAATATTTTATTGGATCTTTTCTTGCCCTTTCAGTAATCATTTTTATATTTATATAAGTGAAAAATATTAATATAACTTGAGAAAATATCCAAAGTGAGCTCGATTGATTAAAATTATGTAATGCAGGCGATAAAAAAATTATAAAGTATTATGGTATTTCAAGGGCAGGCCTTGAGTTAGCAGGGGAATACTATTCAGATAGTATAGACATAACAATATTATTAGGAGGGATAGAATTTAATTATTTATCTAGATTTAATAAGGATATTATTAATAAAAAAATTAACAGAATAATGAAATTAAGGCCTCCTTTAATTATATTATCTCAGGGATTTGATTACAAATTAATTAAGGATTTAGCTATTGCTAACAATATTACTGTATTTAAATCTAATTTTGTTTCAGCAAAGATTTTTTCAATTTATGGGATAGATTTATTAACTAAATTTACTGAAAAAAAATCAATTCATGCAAATTTAATTGAGGTCCATGGATTAGGAATTTTGTTAATCGCAAAATCTGGTTTTGGAAAATCAGAAATTTCTTTAGAATTATTAAAAAAAGGACATCAATTTGTTGCTGATGATACAGTAATATACAAAAGAGTTTTAGGTAGTATTTACGGAGAACCTCAAGAAGGTTATTATGGTATTATGGAAGTCAGGGGATTAGGGATAATAAACCTTGAGAAAATTTATGGAATTAAAAACATAAAAGAAAAAACAAAAATTGATATTATTGTTGAAATTATTGATTGATCTAATAAAATTAATTTTGATAGAATAGGATCTTCCACAAATTATAAAAAATTGTTTGATGTAAAAATCCCTTTTTATAAGATTCCAATTACACCAGGGAAAAAAATGTCTGATATTATAGAATTGATGGCAGCTAATCATAAATTAAAACAAATGGGATATTCTTCTCTTGATGAATTAAATAAAAACTGTTATAAAAAAAGAAGAGATTAATATGAGTGTTTTTTTATTTATAAATGAAATTGTAACAAATTCTAATCCTGCACTTCCTGATCATCCTATAAAATCTATTCCTTTTTTAAAATGGTATGGTATATTAGCTTTTTTAGGTTTTTCTCTATCAATATTATTAATTGTTATTAAATTAAAATTTTGGTATAAGATTCCTGTTGAGCCCTTTTATTATTTTTGTTTTATTGCAATCCCTGCAGGTATTTTTGGAGCTTGAATTTGATCCTATATTATTGGTAATTCAAGTATACAAAAGGAATGTAATTTATTGCTTGAAAGAAGTAATTTTTCTCTCACCCAAGGTATTTCTGGTCTTGCAATTGAAGGAGGAGTTATGGCAGCATTAATTGCTGGACTAATTTATTTTCCTTTGATTTTGAAATTTCCAAAGTACCAAGTAAAAACACTTTATAAAGATAAATATGAAATAAAACAAATATCCACATTTGTTTATGCTGATGCTATTGTACCAACAATTTTAATTGGTCAGGCGATTGGCAGATGAGGCAACATGTTTAATCAAGAATTATACGGGAAGATAATTTATGATCCAGATAAATCATTTCATTGACTGAAGATTATCATGCCAAAAGTTTATGAGCAGATGTTTATTGAAGATTATTTTCGAGAACCATTATTTCTTTATGAATCTTTTTTTAATTTAATTGCTTTTCTTATAATATGGGTTGGGTTTGATTTTTTTTCTAAAAGAAAAGCTGGTGATTTGGCTGGTTGCTATTTTATTTTTTATGGAATAATAAGAATTGTTACCGAATCATTGAGAGACAAAAAATACCATTTTATCACTAATACAATTTTGACATCACTTTTTCTTATATTTGGGTTTTTATTTATTTTATATAATCATCTTTATTTATCAAAAAACCGTGATAAAAAATTGACATATTTTTGCTATATATATTTTATATTTCTTTTTAAAAAAATAAAATACAAATTTTCAAAGAAATACAGAATTTATATTGATAAAAACGACCCAAATTTTGTTAATTACGGGAATATAAAAAAAATTGGATTTATTAGAAAAAAATTATTATATTATAATGGTTTATAATAAATGAAAGAGGAATTAATGAGTAAAAATAAAATATATGATGTATTAATAATTGGGGCAGGGCCAGGGGGCATGTCAGCAGCTATTTATGCAAAAAGATCTAATTTAGATGTTGCATTGATTGAAAGAAGTGCTCCCGGAGGGAAACTTGTTTTAACTTCAGTTATTGAGAACTACCCAGGATTCTCCACGATAGCAGGGTATGATTTAGCTTCTAAAATTTATAAACAAGTAAAAGATTTGAATATTGATCATTATTTTGGTGATGTGAATTCATTTGACAAGGTAGAAAACAATTTTATTATATCAACCACAGATAATAAGAAATACTTTTCCAAATCATTAATATTAGCAACAGGGATGACAGAGAATAAATTTAATATTATAGGTGAAGAAAAATTTTATGGCAAAGGCATTTCATATTGTGCAATTTGCGACGGAAGTTTTTTTAAAAATAAAATTGTTGCAGTTTTAGGAGGAGGTAATTCAGCTTTAAAGGAGGCAAGATTTCTTGCAAATATTGCAAAAAAAGTGTATTTAATTCATGCCTTGGATGAATTCCAAGGACAAAAAATTGAATTAGAAAAAACAAGCCAAATAAATAATATTAATGTTTTTAAAGGGAAAAAACTACTTTCCTTTAATGGGAGCAGCAGATTAGAATCAATAACATATTTGGATATTCATAGTTCTAAGGAAGAGACATTAAAAATAGACGGAGCATTTTCATTTATTGGTTATAAGCCAATAACTAATTATATAAACTCTAAGCTTGTTAAATTAGATAATGGTTTTATTAAAGTTAATCAATCATTTCAAACTTTTACTCCAGGTATTTATGCTATAGGTGATGTTTTGAATAAACCATATAGACAAATTGTTATTGCAGAATCAGATGGAGCAATAGCTGCTTTAGAAGTAGAAAAATTTATCAACTCTAAATCAAACTAATCTAGTTATTTTTTCAAGCAAGATCAATAAAAATAACCACTAATGGTTATTTTTTTAATAGGGACATCTTTAATTCTCTTGCAACACCATCAGCATTATTATCAAATTCAGTTATTTTATATGAGGCCATTTTAACTGCATAATGACCATTTTTCATTGCATATGATCTTGTTGTTAGTTTCATCATTTCAATATCATTTTTTTCATCCCCAAAAGAGTAAGCATTTCTAAAAGGGATACCATAGTAACAAGATATAAATTGGAATGACTTTCCTTTATTTTGAAACACAGATCTTATTTCTAGTGTAATAATTCCAGGTGTTTTCGGGTTTTTTCAGTAGTCAACAAATAAAGTGGTAGTACATGATTTTATGGCAAAAGAAATTTCATCTAAATCTTCTTCTTTAATATTTATTAAAATAGAGTAAAGATCCTTTGAAATGTATTTATGTCAATCTTCTTCATTTAAATTAACTTTTAAAATATCATCTACATCAATGTGGAATAAATCCACAACATCTTGAGAAAGCTTAATTTTATCATTTCTTCTAAAAATAATCCCACCTTGAAAATTTTCAACATAAACATGAATCATTTTTTTCATCACAATTTCATTTTTTAATATTCTAAATAATATTTCCTTGCTAAAAACATTATTGACTTCAATAAAGTACTTATCACTAGGATTAGTTATAAGGGCTCCGTTCAAATTACTCATAATAGTAGTTAAACCCAATTCATTATAATATTTAATAGCAGATCGAAAGGGCCTGCCAGTAGAAATACAAAATATATGTCCTTTTTTAATTACTTCTTTTACGATATTAATAGTTTTTTTTGTTAAAAGACCCTCACTATTAAGTAGTGTGCCATCTAAGTCACATACTATTAACCTTCTATCATCATTATTCATCTTTAAGTCCTACAATTCTTTTTACTTCATCAAGCTTTGCTTTTGCTATCTTACTAACAATTTTAGCATTTTCTTTTAAAATGAGTTTTAATTCTTTGACATCTACAGAATAGAATTTTTTTTGAATATTTTCAATTAATTCACAAGTAATATTTGCTATATTTTCTTTAAAAAATTTATATGTAGAATTTTTAAATATTTCTTCAACTTCCTTTATTTCGATATCTTTTAAAGCTGAATAAATAGAAATTAAATTAGAAATAGCAGGTTTATTGATTAAATCATAATAAATTTTATTATCAGAATCGGTTTTAGATTTCATAATTTTTTTTCTTGTAATATTAATATCATCAAGAATAAAAATAGTTCCATCAATATTTTTATTCGATTTTGACATTTTAATTAATGGATTTTGAAGATCCATTATTTTTCCACCAATCTTTGGCGACATAAAATTTGGCACCTTGAAAATTTCACTTTTATATTTAGAATTAAAGGATTCTGCAATATCCCTTGTTAATTCTATGTGTTGATTTTGGTCATTTCCAACAAAAACAATATCAGGACTGTATAATAAAATATCAGAAGCCATCAAAACAGGATAAAGTAAAATCCCTGTCATAATTCTAGTTGTGCCATTTTTTTCTTTTTTTTCAGATTTTTCTTTAAATTGTGTCATTCTTTTAAGTTGTCCAAGATTTGTATGGCATAAAAGGATTCATGCAAGTTCCGAATGTTCATGAATTTCTGATTGATTGAAGATAATAATTTTTTCTGGGTCCATGCCAGAGGCAATATATATTTTTGCGAGGTCAATTTTATTTTTTTGAATATCATTAGGATTGAATTGATTTGTAATAGAATGTAAATCAGCAATAAAAAGGATTAAGTTGCTATCATATTGGAGATTAATCAATGATTTTATGCCCCCAATATAATTTCCCAAAGTAAGAGAATTAGTTGGTTGAATACCAGAAATTATTTTTTGCATCAGTAAACCTAATTTTATTTTAATTTTTACACTTTATTTTAGATTATAATAAATAATATATTTTATTTTATTTTATTTTAAAAATATGGAGGGACTTTATGTTTTATATAATCACAAAATCAAACTGCGAATCATGCAAAAAAGTTTTAAGATATTTTAATTACAGAGGCATAAAATTTAATGAAATAAATACAGAATGAGAAAGTTTACCTGAGCAGATATTAGAATTAATGGAAAGAATCCCTTCTTTAGACACTGGAAAATTTATCAGTTTAAATTCTTTTGTAAGAACTAAGGGAGTATTTTTTCAAAATAAAAAAATAAATCCTTTATTGCTTTCATCTAACGAGTTAAGACAAATTGTTAAGAGTTATCCTGGAGACACATTGAGTTTCCCCATTATTTTATTTGTCAATAATAATAATATAGTCAATTATTTAGTTGGTTTTTCCGAAGATATTTTGAATGAATGACTTGCTCATCCAAATATTATAGGCAATTATTTTAATTTAAATAAGAATCAAGGAGATAGTGATTGTTGTATTGAATGCATTGAAAATACTTCAAAATCGATTTTTTTTAATGCAAAGGTTGACATTAATAAGAATTCATTTAATGAATCCCAAAATAAAAACACTTCCAAGAAGATTAATTTTAGTGAAAAAATAGAAGAATTGAAAAATAATTCATCTTCAATTATGTTCAAAAATAGATTTGTTGATGCTAATGATAAAATTGATTTTAAATCTATTAATTCAACTTTAAATAATCTTGATTATCAAGCAAATTTTAGATATATTAATGATAGAAAGAGAATATTTGGAGAAATTAATTCTAATAATATAAACAATGATAATCCTTTCAAAAAAGGTACCTTATTTTCTAATAATGATAGTAATCCAGGTTTTTATAATTCAGATATAATTAGTGAAAAAAATAATAATGATGTGCAATCTAAAATGGATTTAAAACCCAGAAAAAAATTGTTTTCTAATTTTCATCAAACTGAAATTAATAATCCTGATTTTAATTATCGACTTATAAATAATACGGATTTAATAGTGAAAAATGATGAAGATATTAGGGGGTTTGGAAGGGTACATAGAGCAAAAGATTTTTGCAATAACAAACTTGAAGAGGATAACAATATTATTTTTCAGCAAAAATTAAACAGTATTGAAAATTCTAGAGAACTATTAATTGATAAGAGTAATATATTTAGAAAATTTTTAGATGAGATAGATATTATTTTATTTTCTGATAATAGAATAAGTGAAAAAAATGAGTATCCAAAAAAACAATTTATTGATAATAAAAATTTGGAAACAACTGACTCGGATCTAATTTTAGATAAAAAAATTATTGATACTTCTGAAAATATCAGTTTAAATATAGAGAGTAATTTTAATAATAAACCAAAGATATATGATAGTAATTCCACTGATTTTATTTCTGTTTTGCCTATAAATAAACCTTCTAAATATACAGGTGATTATGTTGAAGACATTGGAGAATTACCAGTATCTATAGAGATAAACGAAGAAATTTTTAAAAAGATAAAGAATCAAGATTATATAAATAAAGAAAATTCTAATAATAATCCAAACTATTTTGAGTCTGCTAAAAAAGACATATGTTTAGAAAAAAATATTGATAATCATAATTATTTTGAGAAAATTGTAAAATTTGATATGGATGAGTTAGAAGAAATTGAAAGAGAAGTTATATTAACTAACAGAAAATTGATTTCTGCTCATAATTTCAATAAAGATTAAGGAATTGATATAAATATTATTTCACGAAGGTTTAATTATGTATAAATATTATTGCATTTTTTCAAAGTCTAAGAGATCTGATAATTATAAATATCTTTTTGAATCTATTATTCCAAAAGATTGGATTAAAGATAAGGATAATTATGAATATTTATTTATTTTTGGCGGAGATGGGACCTTTTTAAAATCTAAATGTTATTTTTACAAAAAAAAATGCAAGGTGATTATGATTAATGCAGGCAATTTCGGTTTTTTTTCTTATTTTGATGAAAATAATTTGAATTTTATTTTTTCAGAAATATTAAATCGAAAAAACTTTATTCAAACAAGTGGGTTGAAAGTTAAATTTTTAAATAATGAATACATAGCTTTAAATGATTTATTTATTTCATCTTTTCTTAGATTATCTTTATTAGTTAAAGTAAATGGTGAAAAATTTGAGCATTTTAAAGGGACAGGATTATTATTTTCTTCTACCTTTGGTTCATCTGCTTATAATAAAAGCGCAGGTGGTGCTATATTTTTAAATCCATCCAATCATTATCAAATGGTTGAAATTTGTCCAGCAAATTATATTAATTTTAATACAATTAAGTCACCTTTAATATTCAGTAGTGCTGATGTTATTGAGTTAATCATAGATGAACAGATGAATGATTGTTATGGATTAATTGATGGGGAGAAAATTGAGTTAAAAAATGTTAATATGATAAAAATATATTTAGATGATTGCAATTTTGAATTATTTAACCCAACTGAAAAAAGAATTTTGAAATTAAAAAATTCTTATATAACAAGGAGTGGGAATGAACAAAAATAAGATTGACTGAAAAATTCAGATACTGAATTTTTTTACTTTTGGATACATTAAAAGAAAAGCCTTAAAAATATCAAGAGAAATTAACCAAGATATACAGGTGTCAAATGAAGTATCCATAGATGTTAATCAATTAATTAATTTTTTGGGAGGTATAGATAATATAAAAGATGTTAGGTCAACTATTACAACCTTGAAGATTAATTTTATTAATAAACAAATAATCAAGCAAGATGAGATTAAAGAAATTGGTGCAAAAGGGATTATTATATCAGATAACAATATAGTTATGTCTTTTGGTTATTGAGCTAAAGAGTTAATGAAACAAATACTAGATATTAAAAGCAAAAGGGATAATAATTATGAAAAATAATAAAAAAGAGAAAATAAACACATTGGATTTAAAAACTTCTAAACTTTTAGAAGGTTTTAAGAAAAATAATTTAAATCAGGAAGATTTTTCATTAGACGAGGCATGCAATAATTTTATTATTGCTATTTCTAAAAGGAATAATAAAAAAAAGAAAACAAATTTAAGTGAAATTGTTAAGGAATTTTTACCATATGAATTAGAAATTCATGAATATAGAGAGATATTTAAAAAAATAAAAGAAAGTAAAATAATTATCAAAGATATATCTTCAATTAATAAAATTTCAGATGAGAAAATAATTATGCTAATTGAAAAAGCTCAAGAGGAAATTGATTATGATGTTTTAGATCTATCTGGCTCTCAATCAACATCAACTTCTGATAAGGTTAATGATGCTGTAAAAGCTTATTTAAGTGTTTTGGGTTCTTCAAAAATGTTAAATTCTGAAGAAGAAGTTGAACTTGCAAAACTTTTAGAAAGTAATAATCCTGATGAGATACAATATGCTACAAATCAATTAATGACATCCAATTTAAGATTAATAACTTCCATTTCTAAAAAATATTTAAATAGAGGATTAGACATGGAGGATTTGACACAAGAAGGTGCAATGGGGCTAATGAAGGCTATTCAAAAATTTAATTGAAGACTTGGACACAAATTTTCAACATATGCAACTTGATGAATTAGACAAGGTATAACAAGAGCAATTGCTGACCAAGGAAGAACTATAAGAATTCCTGTTCATATGGTTGAAACTATCAATCAATTAAATAAAGCAGAACGTAAGCTTACTCATGATTTAGGCAGGGAACCCACAATTGATGAACTTGCAAACGAGATGGGTGGTGATTCTTCAGGATTTACTCCAAAAAAAATAAGTCAAATAAAACAGATTAATATAGAACCGGTTTCTCTAGACAAACCAATTGGTTCTGATGAAGAATCACAATTTGTTGATTTTGTTCAAGACACAGACTCACTGACGCCAGATGAATATACTTCTAGGGCCTTATTAGTAGAACAAATTTCCGAACTTTTTGATAATTCTTTATCTGAGAGGGAATCAGAAATTTTAAAAATGAGATATGGACTTTTTCCATATGATGCTCCAGCAACTTTAGAATATGTCGGCAAGAAATTCGGATTGACAAGAGAAAGAATTAGACAAATTGAATCTAAGGCAATTAGAAAAATTAAGCACCCTTCAAAAAGTGCTAAATTAAAAAGTTATGTCACTGATACGCATTAATGAAGTTGCAAAGCTAATTTCTGATGTTAATTTAGTGGTAGATATTGGTTCAGATCATGGGTTACTATCAAAATTATTAATTGATGACATGCATGCAAAAAAGGTAATTAACGTTGAGAAAAATTGAAAGCCATGACAAAATTCTGTTAATTCAACATTAAATTACAAAGGGAAGATCGAGAATTTATTAATTAAAGATGGTTTAATTGGGTTACCTGATAATATTCAAATTGATATATGCACAATTATGGGGATGGGAGGCAGAAACATAATTGAGATATTAAATACAAATAAAAATGATTCAGTAAAAAAATTTATATTACAACCTAATAATAATGCTGAAAAAATAAGGTTATGAATAAAAAATAGTAACTGAAAAATTAATTTTGAAAAAATTATTAAAGAAAATAATATTTATTATGAAATTTTAGCAATTGATAAGAATTTTGGATATAAACCAGAGACCAAAAGAGATTTATTTTTTGGCAAATATAATTTTGAATCAAGAAATAATTTGTTTATCGAAAAATGAATTACTCATTGCAGAATTTTAGAAGCAAAAAAAATTAGTCACTTTAATATAAATAAAAAAAAAGAAATATTATGAATTTTAAAGGAATTAAAATATGAAAATTAGAAAATTAGTTGAGTTTTTATCTAGCCAATTTCCATATAAAGATGCAGAGAAATGAGATAATTGTAAATCAAATACAAAAGCTTTTTATGATGATGAATTATCAAAGGTTTTAGTGTGTTTGGATCTAACTATGGATGTTATAAATAAGGCAATAGAGTTAGAATGTAATTTTATTATTTCTCACCACCCTATTTATATTGGTCATTTTAATTTTTTAAAACGCTTTATCAGGGAAAAAATATCACTCTTAAAAAAAAATAGAATTACTTGTATTGCCCTACATAGTAATTATGATATTTCAAATTTTTCAATGAGTTCAAAAATGGTTAAATTAATATCAAGTGGTAATCCTATAAGATATTCAAAAAAATCATATGGATGGATAGGTAATTTTAATTCAGATTTTAACAAATTAAAACAATTAATTAGAGATAAATGAGATAGTGACTATATTTTATCTGCTTCAGAAGAAAATTTTAGTATTAATAAATTTTATTTTTGTTCTGGGGCAGGAAGTTCAGAATTGGAAAAAATTTTAAATAAAAGTAATGACATTGATGTTTTTATAACTGGAGAAATTAAATGACATATTTGAGTGCTTGCACATGAGAAGAAAAAAATATTATTAGATATTGGTCACAGTGTTGAATTATTTTTTATTAATGATATTAAGGAAATTTTAAAGAAATTGAATATTGACATAAGATTATATGATAATAAATTAAAACTAAAGATTGAATAATAATTAATTTATTCTATAAAATATATTATATTGGAGAAAACAATGGCAACAATAATACATGCAAAAGACTTAAGATCAGGACATACTATTTTATATAAAAATAATATTTACCTTGTGTTAGAGAATTCTTTTAATAAAACCGCTATGAGGGAAGGAATTGTTAAATGCAAAATTAAAAATTTAAGAAATTCTTCCATTACAATAGAAGTTTTAACTGGCGAGAGGTTAGAACAAGCCACGGTAATGAGACAAAAGTGTACTTACTCTTATAGTGAGGGACAAAATTACATATTTATGGATAATGAGACTTTTGATCAGTATGAATTGCCAGTAGATAAGATAGATTGAGAAAAAAATTTTTTAGTAGAGGGGCAAGAGGTTTTAATAATAAAATACGAAAATGAAATATTAGGGATTAATTTACCTGACTTGATATCAATTCAAATTAGGGATGCAGAAGATGCAGTCAAAGGGAATACTGTTCAATCTGCGCAGAAAAAGGCAATTTTAGAAACAGGATATACTGTCAATGTTCCTCAATTTATAAATTCTGGAGAAAGAATATTAATTTCCACAGTTGATGGGACTTATTCTGGAAGATCGAAAAATGATTAAAATTTATAATAATGATAAGGATATTATTTTTGTTTCAAATAAATTTTTGGAAATATCAATAAAAAAATATTTATTAGCAAATTTTCCAAATATTAATATTAGCAATATTTTTATAAACACCAACTATCATGAGCATATTCTAAATTATTCTACTACAATCATTTTAAATGGAATTTTAAAAGATTTTGAATTCAACAAGATATTTCAGATAAATGAAATTACTAAAATGTATGTATTGCTAAATTTTAATATAAATACTATTATAAGTATTGGAATCAATAATGAAACAATGGGAAAAAAGAATAATTATATTAAATAATATTTATAAATTTATAATCACAAATTCTAAAAAAATTGAAAATGAAAAAGATGCTGACTCTGAAATTATAAAGATTTTAGAATATTCCTTTGAAAATGTTAATAACATTAAAGATATTGTCAAGCCTTATTTAAATTCAGGATGAACATGGGATAGAATTTTGCCAATTGATCAAGCTTTGATAATTATGGCATATAGTGAGTGAAAAACAATTTCAACAGATAAGGCTATAATTGTTGATGAAGTAATAAAGACTGCAAAAAATTACAGTGATATAAATTCATATAAATTTATCAATTATATAGTGGATAAAATTATTAATAATGCATAAATTTAGATTAGAAAAAATAATTAATGGTGATATTTTGTTATTATCGGAAGCTGATTATTATCATTTAATAAAAGTCTTGAGATATAAAGAAAAAGATATAGTTATTTGCTATGATGAAGATAAAGAATACAAATGTGTATTAATTAGCAAGGGTCAAAAATTATTGCTTAAAATGGTTTCGTCACATTCACTACTTTATAAAAAACCATATAATATAATAGTATATGCAGGTATAATAAAAAAGCAAAATTTTGAATTATTAATCAGACTATTAAATGAACAAAATGTTTTAAAGGTTGTACCTGTATATTTTGAAAGAAGCCAAGGGATATACAATTTAAATTTAAGTAGAATTAATAATATAATTAGTAATTCATGCAAACAATGTGAACGATTCGAAAAGATAATTTTGGAGAAACCAATCTTTTTTAAAGATTTATTTAAAACTGAATTAAATGGAATTCATATAGTAGCTTCACTAAATAATTCTTATAGTTCCAATAATTTTAATAATTTAAATTTTGATAAGAATCAAAAATATAATATTTTTATTGGCCCAGAAGGTGGATTTAGTGAAAAAGAAGAAGTATGATTTAGAGATAATGCAATAAATGTAAAATTAAACAATTTAATTTTAAAGACAGAAACTGCAGCCTCTTCACTAGCTGCAATTTTGATATATAAAATATTAGAATTATAAGGAGAGAGTAATGAAAAATAAAATTTACTATATGCTGCAAAGATCATTTTTTTCTACTTCAACAACAACAATTTTTTTAGGATTCGCAGTTTTTCTTTTGATTTATTTACTAAACAAAAATAATGGGAATGATATCTTAAAAAATATTAATGGGATATTGATATTAATTCCAATAATTTTAGCTTCTGTTGTTGGATTAATATTTCAAATATTTTATGCAATTTGAAGAACAAAAGAATATGAAAAAATCAAGAATAAATTAAAAACTAAAATAATATTTATTGATTATATTGCTACATTTATCTTTTTTGTATCAGTTTTTTTAATTAATATTATGTCTTTTTTAATATTATTTAAAAAAATTTATTTTTCAAACAAACAGGAGTATATTTATATAATTATTCTCATAATTCTTGGGTTATTTTTATTAATCTCTGAAGGAATGCATAAATATTTTCTATATAAAATTAAAATTAGTATTGTAAAAATGATCAAGCACAGTAATGACAATTTAATTTCAAGCCAGGAAAAAAATTTGATAATTGATAAAGATGTTTCAGATAAAAATAAGAATTTTGATAATAGACAAGGACCAGAAGTTTCGGCTGGTGATTTTTATGGAGATTAAATTATTTGCCATACATACATTAGGTTGTAAAGTAAATTTATTTGAATCAAATAAGATTGTGAATGACTTGATTGATGCTGGTTACACCCAAGTAGATTTTTCAAATTACGCAAATATATATATTATTAATACATGCTCAGTTACTGGTATTGCTGACGCAAAATCTAAAAATTATATTAGAAGGCCAAAAAGAATTAATCCAAATGCAATAGTAATTGTGATGGGATGTTATGCCCAAATGAATCCAAATGATGCCACTGATTTAAATGTAGATATTTGAATTGGAAATAAATACAAAAACGAAATTATCAAATTGATAAATGAGTACAAATTAAGCAATTTAAAAATTAGAAAAATAGATAATTTATTGTTTGAAAATGAATTTGAAAGCAATAAAGACCATTCTTTTAAAAATAATACTAGGGCTTTCATTAAAATTCAAGATGGTTGTAATTATATGTGTTCTTATTGTGTGATACCTTATTCTAGGGGGAGACAAAGATCTGATTTGCTCAAAAATATAATTTTAGAGATTAATAAATTAGTCTTGCTTGGAATTAAAGAAATTGTATTGACTGGGATCAACACTGCCGGTTATTATGACAAGAATAAAAATGATTTTTATGACTTATTATTTGCAATAAATAATATCGAAGGTGATTTTAGAATTAGAATTTCATCCATTGAACCATTCCAAATAAATAACAAGATTATTAATTTAATTACATCTAATCATTCAAGGTTTTGTCAGCATTGACATATATGCTTACAATCTGGAAGCGATAAGATTTTAAAACGAATGAATAGAAAATATTCAACAAATGATTTCAAGAAAATAATTAATAATATTTTATCTAAATCACCAAATACAATAATTACAACAGATTATATAGTGGGATTTCCAACAGAAACTGATGATGATCATAACATATCAAAGAATTTCTTGAAGGAAATAAAATTTTTTAAAATACATTTATTTCCATATTCAAAAAGAATAAATACTCCAGCAGCAAGATTAAAAGAAATAAATGGTAAAACCAAAAAAAATAGGTTTTTAGAAATTCAGCGACTAGATCTAGAAATTAGAAATAAGATTTTAGAATCATATTTAGATAAAGAAATAGAAGTTATTTTTGAAGGATATGATGATAAAAATAAAAGTTATTTTGGATATTCTAATGAGTATCTTCCGGTGATTAAATATAGTGATGTTCCTTTAAAGGGGCAAATAATTAAAGTAAAAGTAATAAAAATTTTAGGAGAAAATTTAATAGTAATATAGTTATATATACAAGAAATTATATTTTTCTGTTTTTCTTATAATCTTTTAATGTTATGCTTCTCTTGTGACTTATTTTAAATAATTTGTTGCCTTGTGATTTAAAATTCTGAATTTTAAATTAGAATGTTCTTTGAAAACTAAATAGAATCCGTCAATTTTTGAGAGTTTGATCCTGGCTCAGGATTAATGCTAGCGGGATGCCTAATACATGCAAGTCGAACGGAATGTGTATTTATATACATTTAGTGGCGAACGGGTGAGTAACACGTATCCAACATACCCTTAAGCGGAGAATAACTAGTTGAAAAACTTGCTAATGCTCCATAGGATATATTTTATTTGAAATTTACTTTATTGTAATTTATCTAATGTAGAATTTATATTTAAAGTTCCGTTTGGAACACTTTTGGATTGGGGTGCGTTGTATTAGATTGTTGGTGAGGTAATGGCTCACCAAGTCAATGATGCATAGCTGTGCTGAGAGGCAGAACAGCCACAATGGGACTGAGACACGGCCCATACTCCTACGGGAGGCAGCAGTAGGGAATTTTCCACAATGGGCGCAAGCCTGATGGAGCAATCCCGCGTGAACGATGAAGGTCCTACAAGATCGTAAAGTTCTTTTATTTGAGACGAAATACTAAAATAGGAAATGATTTTAGTTTGACTGTATCAATTGAATAAGTATCGGCTAACTATGTGCCAGCAGCCGCGGTAATACATAGGATGCAAGCATTATTCGGATTTACTGGGCGTAAAGCGAGCGCAGGCGGATTTGCAAGTTTAGTGTGAAAGGCAATTGCTTAACAATTGTTTGCATTAAAAACTGCAAGTCTAGAGTATAGTAGGGAGTTCTGGAACTCCATGTGGAGCGGTGGAATGCGTAGATATATGGAAGAACACCAGTGGCGAAGGCGAGAACTTTGGCTATAACTGACGCTTAGGCTCGAAAGTGTGGGGAGCAAATAGGATTAGATACCCTAGTAGTCCACACCGTAAACGATGGTAATTAGGTGTCGGCACGGTAATGTGTCGGTGCTGTAGTTAACACATTAAATTACCCGCCTGGGTAGTACATTCGCAAGAATGAAACTCAAACGGAATTGACGGGGACCTGCACAAGTGGTGGAGCATGTTGTTTAATTCGACAATACACGTAAAACCTTACCTAGGTTTGACATCTCTGGCAAAGGTATAGAAATATACTGGAGGTTAACCGGAAGACAGGTGGTGCATGGTTGTCGTCAGCTCGTGTCGTGAGATGTTGGGTTAAGTCCCGCAACGAGCGCAACCCCTGTCATTAGTTATTTTATCTAATGAGACTGCCAGCGTAAGCTGGAGGAAGGCGGGGATGACGTCAAATCATCATGCCCCTTATATCTAGGGCTACAAACGTGCTACAATGGCAGATACAAACTGTTGCCAACCCGTAAGGGGGAGCTAATCAGAAAAAGTCTGTCTCAGTTCGGATTGAGGGCTGCAATTTGCCCTCATGAAGTTGGAATCACTAGTAATCACGAATCAGACATGTCGTGGTGAATACGTTCCCAGGTCTTGTACACACCGCCCGTCAAACTACGAGAGCTGGTAATGCCTAAAACCGTTAATCTAACCTTCGGGAGGATTGCGTCTAGGGTAGGACTGGTGATTGGAGTTAAGTCGTAACAAGGTACCCCTACGGGAATGTGGGGGTGGATCACCTCCTTTCATGGAGTTAATTTACTAAATTAACACTAAAAGATTAGTGTACATAATATAAAAATCCATTTTTATCAATGACCTATTAATATTATTGATAAAAATGGTCGGATTCTATTTAGTTTTGAGGGAATTTTCTCTCAGATAGTTCTTTGAAAACTGAATAGTATTAACAATCTTTTTGTTTACAAACTATGCATCGAATAGTTTGTGAGCGCAAAAATAATTAAAATAAAATTTAAAATAAATAACTCTAGATAAAATACAATAAGTTACTAAGGGCTTATGGTGGATGCCTAGGGACTGGAAGGCGATGAAGGACGTACTAATCTGCGATAAGGTTCGAGTAGCTGATAAAGAAGCTGTGATTCGAACATTTCCGAATGGGGCAACCCGTTTAATAGAAATATTAATCATCTTTAACTGAATAAATAGGTTAATGAAGCAATACCTTGTGAAGTGAAACATCTCAGTAACAAGAGGAAAAGAAAACGAAGTGATTCCGTCAGTAGTGGCGAGCGAAAGCGGAACAGGCCAAACCGGGAAACCGGGGTTGTAGGACTATAACATGGACTTAAATTAGATAGTAGAAGCAGTTGGGAAGCTGCATCATAGAGGGTGAAAATCCCGTATACGAAATTTAATTTATACCTAATAGTATCCTGAGTACAACGAGACACGTGAAATCTTGTTGGAATCTGCCCAGACCATTGGGTAAGCCTAAATACTAACCAGTCACCGATAGCGTATAGTACCGTGAGGGAAAGGTGAAAAGAACCCAGAGATGGGAGTGAAATAGATTCTGAAACCATAAGCCTACAACGTGTCAGAGCACATTAATGTGTGATGGCGTGCGTTTTGAAGTATGAGCCGGCGAGTTATTGTAGCATGCAAGGTTAAGTTGTAGAAACGGAGCCGAAGGGAAACCAAGTCTTAATAGGGCGTTTAGTATGTTGCAATAGACCCGAAACAAAGTGATCTAGCCATGAGCAGGTTGAAATCTGGGTAACACTAGATGGAGGACCGAACCCACGTTCGTTGAAACGACCGGGGATGACTTGTGGTTAGTGGTGAAATTCCAATCGAACTTTGTGATAGCTGGTTCTCACCGAAATAATTTTAGGATTAGCGTTGGATTATTGGGTGTATGAAGGTAGAGCACTAAATATATGATGGCATCACCTCGATGTACTGATTATAATTAAACTCCGAATATCATACAACCTATTCCAGCAGTCAGACTATGGGGGATAAGCTTCATAGTCGCGAGGGAAACAGCCCAGATCGTCAGCTAAGGTCCCAAATATATGCTAAGTGGAAAAGGATGTTGAAATACTTAAACAGCTAGTATGTTGGCTTAGAAGCAGCCATCATTTAAAGAGTGCGTAACAGCTCACTAGTCGAGTGTTTCTGCGCCGAAGATTTAACGGGGCTAAGCATATAACCGAAGCTACGGGCCCATTTAGGGCGGTAGGTGAGCGTTCTATATAGGATGAAGGTAAATCGTGAGAATTACTGGACAGTATAGAAGTGAGAATGCCGGCATAAGTAACGAATGGAAGTGAGAATCTTCCAAGCCAATTGACTAAGGTTTCCAGGACTAGGTTCGTCCATCCTGGGTTAGTCGGTCCTAAGGCAAGGCCGAAAGGCGTAGCCGATGGAAAACAGGTTAATATTCCTGTACCAACATATGAGTGATGGAGTGACGGAGAAGGTTATTACAGGCCTATTATCGGATTTAGGTTTAAGCATTTAGTCTTGCAGGTTGGCAAATCCGCCTGCTATTAATGATAAGGTGCAAGTACAACTGATCCTCTTCGGAGGAGAAGAAAGCTGTATACATCATGCTTCCAAGAAAAGCTTCTAACTGTATCATATGATTGACCGTACCGAGAACGAACACACGTGGTCAAGGAGAGTATCCTAAGGCTAGCGAGTTAACTATTGTTAAGGAACTCTGCAAATTGATCCCGTACGTTCGCAATAAGGGATGCTCAATTTATATTGAGCCGCAGTGAATAGCGAGGGGGGACTGTTTAACAAAAACACAGCTTTATGCGAAACCGCAAGGTGATGTATATGAGGTGACACCTGCCCAGTGCCGGAAGGTTAAGGATGGATGTAAGAGATTTTTCTCAAAGCTTCCTACTGAAGCCCTGGTGAACGGCGGCCGTAACTATAACGGTCCTAAGGTAGCGAAATTCCTTGGCGGGTAAATTCCGTCCCGCTTGAATGGTGTAACCATCTCTTGACTGTCTCGACAATAGACTCGGTGAAATTCCGGTTGGGGTGAAGACGCCCCATAGGCGCGATTGGACAAAAAGACCCCATGAAGCTTTACTGTAGCTTGATATTGGGAGAGTTTAATTCATTTAGAGCATAGGTAGGAGCTGTAGAAATATATTCGCTAGAGTATATGGAGGCACCACTGGAATACTACCATTGGATTAAGCTTTCTCTAACTTACTCCCATGAATCTGGGAGGAGGACAGTGTTAGGTAGGCAGTTTGACTGGGGCGGTCGCCTCCTAAAAAGTAACGGAGGCGCGCAACGGTACCCTCAATATGGTTGGAAATCATATGTAGAGTGTAATGGTATAAGGGTGCTTGACTGCGAGACTTACAAGTCGAGCAGGTAGGAAACTAGGTCATAGTGATCCGGTGGTTCAGAATGGAATGGCCATCGCTCAACGGATAAAAGCTACTCTGGGGATAACAGGCTGATACTGCCCAAGAGTTCACATCGACGGCAGTGTTTGGCACCTCGATGTCGACTCATCTCATCCTGGAGCTGAAGCAGGTTCCAAGGGTTCGGCTGTTCGCCGATTAAAGAGATACGTGAGTTGGGTTCAAACCGTCGTGAGACAGGTTGGTTTTTATCTGTCGTGCCCGTTTGAAGATTGCGAAGAGCTGCTCCTAGTACGAGAGGACCGGAGTGGAGATACCTCTAGTGTTCCAGTTGTCACGCCAGTGGCACAGCTGGGTAGCTACGTATCGAATAGATAAACGCTGAAAGCATCTAAGTGTGAAGCTAACTTCAAGATTAATCTTCATTTGAGAATCGTTGTAGACTACGACGTTGATAGGTTGGGTGTGTACGCATGGTGACATGTTTAGCTAACCAATACTAATCATTCGAAGACTTATGTAAAAGATTTATAATAGAGTGATTGATTAATACTATTCAGTTTTTAAGGAATTATTTTAATGTAGTACAGATATCAAGTTGGATACACCTGTTCCCATCTCGAACACAGAAGTTAAGCAACTTAGAGCCGAAAATAGTGAAAGCAAAGATAGGACAGTGCTACTAAAAAAAACCACCCATCATTTTTTGATGGGTGGTTTTTTTACAATCCTTTCTGAAAAGATCACAAATTTAATTAATAGGTAAAAGAATTTATTTTATGAGTTTTTCATATGCATTTTTTGCAGCATTTTGCTCAGCTTCTGTAACCTTACTGCCTGTTCCTACTCCATAAATATGATTATTAAAAATTAATGAAACTTTATAATTGTTAATCGATTTATTATTTTTAATCTGTTTATAAATAATTTTTGAATTTTTATTAACTTTATAATCAGAGTTTTTTTTTTGTAGTATTTCTTGAATAGTTGTTTTATAATCAAACACTTTATTTATAAAGTCATGTGTTTTATAGTATTTCAATAAGGTTTTATCAATAATTTTTTTGCATTTTTGCCAGCCATGTGAGAGATAAACTGCTGCAATAAATGATTCATATATGTCTTGTTCAATTTTACTTACATCTTTTATTTTATCAATTCCCTTGCCAAAAAAACAGCAATCAATTAATTTCAATTCATTAGATATAAGACTTAAAGTACTACCAGAAACAATTTTTTTACGTTCCTCTGTCAATTTTGATTCATTTCAGCTATTATTTTCTTCAAAGAGAAATTCTGTAACAAAAAGTTGTATAACTGAATCACCAAGTAATTCTAGCCTCTCATAATCAAAACTTATATGATTTTCATTTTTATATGTTGAATGTGTAAAAGCCTGAAGAAAAATTGGATATGATTGGTCTTTTAAATTAAATTGATTCATTAGTGATTTTATTTTTTTTTGCACAGTCTATTGCCTTTTCTATGTGATTATTTATATTTTTTTCAATTGATGCTTTTGCTAATTCAAGGGAAGAATAAAATTGCCTTCAATCTGCTCCACCATGTGTTTTTATTGCAATCTCCTTTAAACCCAAAACGATTGCACCTGCATTATTTTTATAATTAAACTTTCTGTAAATATTAAAATATGTAAATAGAGAAAATAGTGCTCCCAATCAGTTCCAAGGCAATAAATATGTTTTAGCAACTAAAGAAAAAATGATTTTAAATGATCCCTCCATTGTTTTTAAACAAATATTACCAGTAAAACCATCAGAAACAATTATATCAACATCACCTTTTAATATAGTTCTAGGTTCAATTAAGCCAATATAGTTAATACCAGTGTTATTTTTTAGAATTTTATTAGCTTTTAAAATGGCTGGTAATCCCTTGTTATCTTCAGTAGCAATATTTAATAATCCCACAGATGGACTACTAACATTTTTAATGTGCTTAACGTATAAAGACCCCATAATAGCAAAATTAACGAGATCCATACAATCCACATCAATATTAGCACCTACATCTAGCATATTAAAATAGTTGCCTCTTAAAGAAGGTAATGTTGGGGTAAAAGCTGGCTTTCTAATTCCATTAATTAATCCAAATTTGGAATAAGACAATGCAATAAAAGCAGGTGTTGAACCAGCAGAAACAACTGCACCACCTTTTTTTTCTTTAACAAGATCTATAGAAACAGCCATTGAAGAGTTTTGCTTATTTCTTAAAACTTCTAAAACATTATCATCTTGCTTTACAAACTGTTGACAATCAATGATTTCAAAATTATCTTTCTTTTTAGTCCATTTTCGAATTTCAGTAGCATTTCCAACTAAGGAAATGCTAACATTTTTAAATCTTTTAATAAATTTTCTGGCTGCAATGATTGGTTCACTTATAGGATTTTCAAAACCCATTACATCTAATATTATTTTCATATATCAAATTATAATTAAAATTATGATTATAATACAATAAAAACACATCCGAGGATGTGTTTAGTATTTTATCATGGTGGCTTCGGGCAGAATTGAACTGCCGACACACGGATTTTCAGTCCGTTGCTCTACCGACTGAGCTACGAAGCCTTTTGGCGGTCCTGACGGGAATCAAACCCGCGATCTCCTCTGTGACAGAGAGGCATGTTAATCACTACACTACAGGACCTTTGGTTGCGGGAGATGGATTCGAACCACCGACCTTCAGATTATGAGCCTGACGAGCTGCCAACTGCTCTATCCCGCGATAAAAATGGCGGAGGATGAGGGATTCGAACCCCCGCGCAGCTTTCACCGCCTTTCGGTTTTCAAGACCGACCCCTTCAACCGGGCTTGGGTAATCCTCCAAAATACTATTGTTAAAGTATTTTTGAATGTTAAATTTGGTGGAGCTAACAGGACTCGAACCTGTAACCGACCGATTATGAGTCGGGGGCTCTAACCATTGAGCTATAGCTCCATAAATGGTAGCAGGAGTGGGACTTGAACCCACGACACCCCGGGTATGAGCCGAGTTCTCTAACCAACTGAGATACCCTGCCAAAAATGGTCGGGAAGACAGGATTTGAACCTGCGACCCCTTGGTCCCAAACCAAGTGCTCTACCAAGCTAAGCTACTTCCCGGGGGTAAATATGTACTTCAATAGACATTTAAAGTACATAAAAATTATATATTGATTATTATAAATTAAATAAAAAAATGAAAAATTTAACATGGTGCACATTATAGGAGTCGAACCCATAACCTTTCGGTTCGTAGCCGAATGCTCTATCCAATTGAGCTAAATGTGCAATAAATGGAGGTGCCTATCAGAATCGAACTGATGATGAGAAGGTTGCAGCTTCTGACCTTACCACTTGGCTAAGGCACCAAATAGTATTATAACAAAAAATAATATTTATGAAATAGTAAAAAAATTTATGCACCTCTGTATTTTACTATTAATTGGTGCTATAATATTAATGTTATATATTAAAAATATAAAAGATTAAGGAGTTAATATGTTTAATTTATTTTCAAAAATTTTTAGTGGAATTATAATGTTCTTTGGAGTTCTTTTAGTTTCATTAATTGGAGCTGTTGGAGGATATTTATATTTTGCTTATGATAAATTTGTTCATCTTTTAACAAATATTTTTCATAATGCTACACCAGAGGCTATTAAGGAAATAACTGCTATTATGAATTCTAATAAAGAATTTGTTCAAAATCAATTAGGGTTAGGATTATTTATTGCAGGAGTTATTTTGCTTGGTGGGATGATTATATTTGGAATTTTAGCAGCAGTTTTTAAAAGTAAACAAGTATAAAATAGACATCCTCTATTTTTCTTCTTATAATAAACAGAAAATGTGATAGAATATTTTCTGTGTGTATGGAAGTATAGCTCAGTTGGTTAGAGCACACCCCTGATAAGGGTGAGGTCGTTGGTTCGAGTCCAATTACTTCCACCATTTATGGGGACGTAGCTCAATTGATAGAGCACCTGATTTGCACTCAGGAGGTCGAGGGTTTGACCCCCTTCGTCTCCACCATTAATCAAATAAAGGGACCGAAAGGTCTTTTTTTATATTATTTACTATAATGTAAGGAGAAGTTATGAGTATTTTCTTTTTAAAAGATTGGCTTCAAGAAGCCTGCAGAGAGCTTAAAATTTTTAAATATTCAAAAATTCAAAGTTTAACTATTCCTGAAATTATAGAGGGACATAGTTGTATTGGAGTTTCAGCCACCGGAACAGGAAAGACATATTGTTTTTTACTCCCAATTTTAAATAATTTAAATTATGAATTAAAACAAACACAGGTGATAATTATATTGCCGACTAGAGAATTAGCTAGGCAAATATATTCTAAATTGGTGTATTTTAAAAAATTTAAAAATTTTTCAAGCAAATTAATTATTGGTGGAACAGAGCAAATAAAATTAAATAATGAAAATATCATTGTTTCTACACCTCAAAAATTTTTGGATAAAACTTTGGCAAAAAGATTGAATTTAAGCAATGTAAAAACGATTATTTTTGATGAAGCTGATATGTTAATTGATGTAAAATCTTCTGATCTATTTAAAGCTATTCTTGAATTATTACCAGACTATAAAAAAATTCAGAAAATTGCTTTTTCAGCAACACTTCATGAGATGTTAGCCAATCAATTGGCTATTTATTTTAAAAATACAAAAATTATAGATGTATCAGAATCAATATGAAAAAATAAAAATAAAATTAAATATAATTTAATTCACATTGATAATGAAATTGATAAAATTGAAATATTGAAGAAAGTTATTAGTGAGATAAATCCATATTTTTGTATTATTTTTGCAAATCGAAAAACAGAAGTAGAAAAAATTTATTATGAATTACGAAATTTGGGGATTGATATCATGATGCTACATGGTGGATTAAAATCAAGAGAAAGAAAGAATACATATAAAAATATTGAGAATATAAAATTACGGTTTCTTGTTTCAACAGATTTAGCTTCTAGAGGGTTTGATATCCAAGGTGTAAGTCATATCATTTCATATAATTTTCCAGATGAAGATTTGTGATTTATGCATCGCATGGGTAGAACAGCAAGAAATAATGAATCAGGAATTACTTATACTTTAGCTGATAAAAATGATAGTCTCAAAATATCTCGTCTGAAAAAAAAAGGAATTGATTGAATTAATTTTAAATATATAGGCGATAAATTAATAAGTTACAATTTTAAATATCGTAAAAAACCAGTTAAAAAAAATACACAAATTGATAAGGATATAAAATTCATTATTGCAACAGCACCAAAAATAATCAAACCTGGATATCGGAAAAAAACTAAAATTAAAATTACTGAAGTTAAAAGAAAAGCAAAAAGAAGTGCTATAGAAAAATCTGTAAAAGCAGTTTTAATAAAAAAGTACAAAATTGAAAATGCAAAAAAAACAAGGGAAAAAAATGAAAATTAAATTTAGAAAAGAGACAAAAGAATTAATTTGTATATCATCTCCAGCTATTAATGGAGATGCTGGATATGATATTTATGCTGCCTCTGATAGCAAGATTTTATCTAGAAATTCCGGGATTGTTAAGACAGGATTATTTTTAGAATTGCCAAAGGGATATTGATTTGAAATAATGCCAAAATCTGGTCTAGCAACAAAGTTTTCAATTGCAGTTCACAATGGAGTGATTGATAATGGCTATAGAGGCGAGATTTTAATACATATCTATAATCATGGTGATACTGATTATTTATTTAGAAAAAATGATAAAGTCTGTCAGGGAGTTTTGAGAAAAATTCATACTTTTGATTTAGAAGAAATTCATGAACTTTCTGAAACTCAAAGAGGAACAAAAGGATTTGGTTCGACAGGTAAATAACTTTATATAAAAGCACTCTTATTTTCAGAAAGAGTGTTTTTTTTTAAAATTAATTTTTCCGTTTTATAATAAATATAAGAAGATTGGTGAATATTTGTGAGAAAAAAGAAAATAATAAAAATATTTAGTTTGTCGTTATTATTTTTTATCCCGATTGGTTCATTAATTGCTGTTACTATTCTGTCAAATGAACAAAAAGTATCTTCATCTTATATTTATTATCCTTTTTCTGCAAAATCGAAAGAATTAAAAAAACAAATTTCTGATACTCTAGATAAAACAATCGGTAAAAAAGGCAAACTAGATATAAAATTTGATACTCTAACTAAAGAACAGGTTTATACATCTTCACAAAATGCATGATTTGTAGAGTTAAAATCTGCTCTTAAATGAATAGATAAGAGATTGGGATTTGAGAGAGTTCCAAAAACAAATGAATCACTACAACGTGCTCATTATGATCTTAATACAATGATGTGTACTTTTTTTTGAAATGCAGATTACAATAATGTTGGTTCATGACTAGGATACAATTTCAGTTCAAATCAGTTCTCTACTAGTAATTTATACCCAAGCTTATTTTATTATAGTGAAAATCATTCTGATAAAGGAAATTTTGGTGGATGAGAAACTTTATTTAATTGGAATAAGGATTCAAGTGGTAATTTCATTGACGATAATGGTAATCCTGTTTCTGATGGAAGACCAGTTTCTAATGAATCTTCACCATTAGGTGATGAATATCAACCAAAGAACTGATTGAAAGACTTGGCTCTTTATTTAGCAAAATCAAAAATTAATCAAGAATATATTGATGCTTATAACCATGCAGAAATAAAATATAAACCTTTCGCAGATCCATATGAAACATCTGGTCCTGATACGGACAGAATTGGAACTATATCCAATCTTTCTCCTTCTTCTGGGAATCACTACTTATATTCATGAAATCAATTGGAAGCTATTGACAAAGCAATTTATTCTGTTGATCATAGTTTGGGAAATGTAGCTGTTAGAAATATATTATGAAATAAAATAGGTTATTGGGGAGATATTAAGGCAAAAGAAAATGATGAATCTAAAAAATATTGAATTGGTCTTTTGGGTTGGATGAACAAACAAGAAGCTGCTATTCCATGAGTTTCAGCAGGGGGACCAAACTATACAGATATTTCTTTGGCTTCTAATGGCTTGCATCCAGTTATAAATACTAACACATTTGAGAATTATCGAGATTGATATTATAATCAAGAAGTTACAAAAAAATCTGATTATATTGAATGGAATGAAAAAATTCCATATGAAGGATTGACTAATCTTTTTAACCCAAATTTCACACGTGCTCCAAATTATGAATGATTTCAATCAACATGGAATAAATTAGTTGACTACAGAGCTGTTGGTGATTGAAGATATGATAATAATAAATGAACTGCACCTCAAGAAAAATTATTTACTGAAGGCACTACTAAGATTGAACTTTATGATAATAATAATCCTAGCAATTTAGGAAATCCAATTGCTACAATTGGGAACCCTGATGGGACAGTTGGCTATGATATTAAACCACAAGATTTATCTCAATTGTCTAATACATTAAAATTTGATTTTACAATTCCCAATGGAATTGAAAAAGGTAAAAGAGCATTTTATTGATATGCACCAGATGGAAAAAAAGAGGCTCCTTTGACAGCTAAAGATTATTTTGCTGGTTTTTTATCTTACTATTTATCTTCCAAGTGACATTATAATTCCAACGGATATTTTGATCAACTTATGAATATTGATGTAAATAAGACGATTGAAGCAAACAAAGAATATTTAAATAATCCTGAGCCGCCATTTGGAGATTGGACAAGCATTAATCGATTTGATTTAAAAAAGAATGTAACTGATAATCATTACAAAATTATATTATCTTCACCAAATGTAAATGCACTTGATATTTTAACAATGCAGTATTTTTGTCCTAACCCTAGTTCTAATCCTGGTGTTAATAAAATCTTATATGATAACACCTCATTTTTTAATGGGACATCAATAAATGACAAAGATCCATCTTTCAAAGAGGTTTATGGATATGGAGAACAAGGTTCAACAAATATTAGCGGTTGATGATCAGCTGGCCCTTATAACATAGTTAAAACAAATGGAAATACAGAATTTGATTTTAAAAAAAATAATGATTTTTTTGATAATTTTGATGAAAATTATTTTCATCCGCCCCCAAGCTCTTATAGTTCTAATCCATATGTACAGCCCCTAAAAATAACTATGAAATTTGGAAATGGTTATTCAATTCAGAATACATATGAACAATTTGGTTCAAATGAAACTGATATATCTAAAATACCACAAGGTAATATGGCAGAAGCATTAAGTAAATATAAAGATGATATTAGAACAATTGGTGTAGATAAAATACCTCAATCTGATTTACTTTTTTACAATACAAACGTTTTTCTCACTGATAAATATGGAGGTGAGACAAATCAATTGAAATCAGCAGTTTCTGAATCATATAAGAATGCCATTATTAATGATTTTTATAAAGGAGAAGATGGCATGAGTTATAAAATTAGAAATGCAATTAATCAGTTAGTTGATTGATATTCCCTTGCTTCTCTTGCAAGTCCTTCAGTTGAGCCATATTATCAAAATTCTATTATTCCTTTCGGCAATGATAAAATTGATGAAATTAATCATATAACTTTTTTTGAAAAATCGTTAGAAAATGCTTGGACAGGTTTTTTAGATATCCCACAAAAGCTTTATATAGAAAATTGAAAAAATCAATTAAGATAATTATGAAAGGAGATATTTTATGCTAAATTACATATTAAAACGATTTATTTTAACAATAATATCCATTTTTATTCTCCTTACATTACTATTTTTTTTAATGCAATTAATTCCTGGTTATCCTGTAGAAAAAGGGGTACAGGAAACCCAACAAGAGTATTTAGAAAGATTAAGGAATCTTGGATTATTAGACAATCCTTTTGTTCAGTTTGGTCATTTTTGGCAGGGATTATTTAAGAATGGTGAATTTGGATTAAAATATAATTCTTCAGGTTCAGTTATTGATACTTTTATGAGACCTATGAAATTTACAATGTTGATTGCTATACCATCATTCATTATTGCTTCTATTTTAGGCATTATATTAGGGATGATATCCGCATATAACAGGGGGAGATGGCAAGATACTGCTGTTAACATTTTTGCTGTTATTTTTGCAGCAGTCCCCTCTTTTGTTATGGCATTATATTTATTACAACTTGCTGATGTATTGCATCTACCAAAAGAGTTTATTGCACCTGGATCACAAGGTTATTCATTTCAAAAGATGATAGAATCTGTTCTTATTCCCATAATTTCTATGGTTTTGGCTTCAGTTTCTGTAACAGTCTACTTTACAAGGAATGAACTAGTAGAAATATTTAAACAAGAATATATAAAGACTGCTCTTGCAAAGGGGATGCCATTTATTCAAGTTTTATTCAAGCATGCTTTAAGAAACGCATTAATTCCTGTTCTTTTTTCTTTATTGCCAAATCTTTTGAATATTATTACTGGGTCATTTATCATAGAGGCTTTTTTTAATGTTCCTGGTACTGCATTGGTTATAATAAATGCTGTACAAACAAAAGAAATTTATGTAGTAATTTTTTCAGCTGTCTTTTTTTCTAGTATTTATTATGTATTACAAATATTTTTTGATATTTTAAGCACTATTATTGATCCAAGAATTAAACTAGTAGAATCTTCTAATAAATCAATATTTAAAATAATAAAAGCCAAGTACCACCGTTTTTTTGATGATGGTAAAAATTATATTATTAATTTAAATAAGATGAATTCTCACATTAATCTTCAAGAAAAGAAAGAGATAGTTATTGAAAAATATAATAATGTTGAATCTATTAAAATAATACCAAATAAACCAATAGCAACTTTTAATAACAAAAAAATTAATTTTGAAATATCAAAGGCATTATTTCAAATAAATGATATTACAACAAGAATATATACTGATTCAATTGCAAAGCCATCGACTAGATGGAAAGATATTTTTAAAAGACTTTTCAAAGATGTATCAGCAGTTATTTTTATAAGTATTTTTGCTATTATAGTATTACTATCTATTGTTACTCCACTATGTTATATGACAAATCCGAATAATAATGTCGTCCCTGGCATTAAAAATCTTGCAGCTTATTTGCCACCAAGAATACCTTTTTTAGGATTGCATGGAATAGTGACAAAAATTATGACAGGGACTGAACTTAAAGCATGACAAGATGCTCATGTTAATGTGCATATAAATTATCAACATGATGGTGTTTATAATGTAACATTTAATCCATTTGATGCAGTAGCTTTTAAAAATTATTACCCAATATTAGGTACTGGACCATCTGGAGAAGACTGAAATAATAAATTATGATATGCAACTGCAGAATCATTAATATTTGCAATTGTAGTAGCAATTGTATCCACATTTATTGGTGGTATTTATGGTTCTATTGCTGGTTATAATGCAGGTAAAACAGTTGATAATTTGATGATGAGGTTTGTTGAAATTTTATCAGGAGTTCCAACAATTGTTTGAATTTTAGTTTTTGCACTTGTTTTTTCAACAGGAACAATTTCTATGCCAATTATTGGACTATCATTAATTTCTGTTACTTGAATATGGCCAGCAATTACTGCTAGAGTTTTTATCCTAAAGCATAAGGATGCAGATTATATTGCAGCTTCTCGAACACTTGGTGCATCGCACACAAGATTAATCTTTAATCATTTAATACCAAATATTTCTGGGAAAATGATGGTACGTCTTGTAAATCAAATTCCAAAAATAATTTTTTTCGAAACCTCTATAATTTTTCTTGGATTAAAATCTGCTACTGACACAAATCTAGGTTCTATGATCCAAATTGGATGATCTACTGCTCACCCATATTTATTATTGCCTCCAACATTTATTATTGTTTTAATTACTTTATCAATGCAAATTATAGCAAATGCTTTTAACGATGCACTTGATCCCAGAGTTAGTGGTGGAAAATAATGATTAATAATAAAATATTTGTTTCCGAGAAGAATAAATTAAAAGACAAAAGAATTTTAGAAGTTAAAAACCTTTCTGTTTTTTTTAAAAACAAGCAAGGGCTAGTTCATGCTGTTAGAGGTATTAATTTCTCAGTAAATGAAGGGCAAATAGTTGGTCTTGTTGGCGAATCTGGTTCTGGAAAATCTGTAACATTAAAATCTTTAATAGGATTTAATGACAATAACATTACTGATGCAAAAAGAATGCAATTCAAAAATATAAATTTAAAGAAAGTCAATAAAAGTCAATGGAAAAATATTAGAGGTACACAAATTGGATATATACCTCAAGATCCATTAATGTCTTTAAATCCATTGAAAGAAATTCGATACCAATTATTTGAAGCATATTATGTTGCTAAAAAAAATCAAAAAAAGTGAGATTTATACGATAATAATAAAATTATTAAAAAATCTAAAAATGACTTTCATAATAATAAAATTAGTGTTGACGAATTTAATAAAATAAAGGATGAATGTTTTATTAATAAGTCTAAAATATTTTCTAAATATCGTATTGATATTAGTAAAAAGGTTATGAAAAGTAAAGTTTTAGAGGTTTTAAATTTTATTGGTATTCCTAGCATACAGCACAATTGAAAATTGTACCCTCATGAATTTTCTGGTGGGATGAGGCAAAGAATAGTTATTGCCATGGTTATTATTGGTCAACCAAAATTAATTATCGCAGATGAACCGACAACAGCTCTTGATGTAACTGTTCAAGCCAAAGTGGTTGATTTAATAAAAATATTAGCAAAAAAATATATGATAGCAGTAATTTTTATTTCTCATAACATAGGGTTAGTTGCAAATTTATGTGAATTTATTTATGTTATGTATGCAGGCAAAATAGTTGAACAAGGTAAAACATGAGAATTATTTACAAATCCACGCCATCCCTATACTTGAGCATTAATCTCTTCTATACCTGATTCTGAAAATAATGAAGAACTGATTTCTATTCCTGGTTCTCCTCCCAATATGGTAATGCCTCCCAAAGGTGATGCTTTTGCCCCAAGAAATAAATATGCTTTAGACATTGATTTTATTAGCCACCCCCCAATGTTTAAAATTACTGATTCTCATAAAGCAGCAACTTGATTGCTACATGAGGATGCTCCAGATATTTTAATACCAGAAACTGTTCTGAAAAAATTGGAATTTGCTGCTAAGTCTATTGCAATTAAAAAAGGACAAATAGATGGAAAATAAAAAAATATTATCTGTAGAGAACGTCAATAAATATTTTAAAAACAGAGGTGTATTGAAACATTCTCTTAATGACATTAGCTTTCATGTTAATGAAGGTGACTTTCTAGGTGTTATTGGTGAATCAGGTTCAGGAAAAACAACTTTAGGGAAAGCAATTATTAGATTAATAGATGTTTCTGGTGGGAATATATATTTTTTCAATAAGAATATATCTTCCAAAAGAATCACAAATGAGAAGAAAAAATGGATTACTAAAAATATGCAAATGATTTTTCAAGATCCTTTGTCATCATTAAATCCTAATATGAATATTATAAAATTAATATCAGAACCCTTAGAAATCAACAAAGAAATTTTCAAAGATGTAAAAAACGAAATCAATGAAAGAATAATTTTTAATAAATTTTACAAATATAAATTTTTAAAAGATTCAAAGAAAAATGTTATATCAAATAGTATTTTATTTTTCAAAGAATATAATGAAATTTTGAAGAATTTAATTATGAAAAATAAAAAATTTGTATTTTCAAATCCAAATGATTATTCATTTTCATATAATGAAATTGAAAATATTTATGATAAGATTTTAAACTCCCAAAAAAAATTAGTTGATTATTTAAATAATATTAGTTTGCATGATTCCTTACTTCTTTCTAATATGCAAAATAAATTAAAAAATAATGATTTAGAAAAAGAATTTATTAATTTATATGATTTATGTAAAAGAGAGGAAATTTTTTCTGGCTCTAATTCTAAAATTATTGCTGAATTTAAAAATTCAAAAAATGATTTAAAAAAATTTAAATTTGAATGGAAACATAATTTTGAAAAAAAATTGCTAAAAAATAATTTAAAAGATGTTATATTTTCTTATAAGTTTAATAAAATAAGGGCATCATTAGCTGTTAACAAGATCGATTATTTAAGATATAAATCTGCTAGTGACTATGCAAAAATTAAGATTATTTTATTAAATAAAGGATTTAAATATAAATTTATAGATACAGAGTATTTCTTGGAAAAAATAAAAGTTTTGTTAAATTATTTGAGTAATATTTATAACAAGGTTGACTTAGAGATTAAATCAATTATTGAAGAAAATAATTATAAAAATAATTATGAAAGAATTTATAAAAAATATAATTTCAAATTTATTTTATTGAAAGTAGAGGATTATTTCAATAAGAAAATTAAAAAAATCCTAACTTCTTTTAATGAAGAACTTTATAAGAAATATAATGCAACAGTTTCTTCTTTGAAAGAAAAGATTATTAAGTCTAAAAAAAGTTGTTTATTAAATAAAAATAATTTAATAACAGATTTAAAAACTGAAAAAATAAAGATAAAAAATAGCAAAAAATTGATCAATAAGAATGTTAAGAATTTTTATACAAAATTTAAAAGAGAATATTTATATTACTTGGATAATGAATACAAGAGCGAACTATCTTTATTAAAAGTATTAAAATCAAAAAATTGTAAATACCGAAAAAGTTTAGAAATAATTATAAATAATCAATTAAAAAAGTTATATGAATTGAAACCAGAAACTTTAAACTATTTATCACTGAAAAAAAGATTCTCTTTTTTAAATGGTAATAAAAAAGCTTTCAAATCACAAATAAAAATTAAGAAATCTGCAAGTTTGACAACAGATTGAGAATATAAAAATATAATTGATAAAAGTAATATATATCAAAGTCTTTTTTCTAAATCAAGAATGTTTTTATATTTTTTAAAAGGAGATTTGATTGACCTAAATATTCTTAAGAAGATATACAGTGCCTTAGAAGATGTTGGGTTAAAAAAAGAACATGCATATAGATACCCACATGAATTTTCTGGAGGCCAAAGACAAAGAATAGCTATAGCTAGAGCATTAATTAGTAAACCAAAATTTATTATTGCAGATGAAGCTATATCTGCTTTAGATGTATCTATTCAGGCCCAGGTTATAAATATTATGAAAAATTTGTCTAAAAAACAGGGAGTAACATTTTTATTTATTGCCCATGATTTATCAATGGTTAGAAGCATATGTAATAAGGCCATTATTATGCATAATGGAAGAATAGTGGAGAAAGGATTAGTTAATAAAATCTTTGAAGAACCAATTCACCCTTACACAATCTCATTATTTAAAGCTATTCCAGAAATAAATAAAATGCACATTGATCTTGCATCATTTAATGTTTATCATGATTATGATTTGTATTATTCTTCTTCCAATATTCCAAAATTTTTTGAAGTAAGTCCAGGACATCAAGTGCTAGCCACTGATTTGCAATTTAAACAGTGAAAGAAATAAAAACAGGTAGTCATACTTCAAGGAGCTATTCAAGAATAAATAAATCTACTGTAAAAAATGGAATAGAATATAAAGAAAATAAATACAATTTAACAGGATATGTAACACTGATTCTCATTATTTTAGTTTTTATTGTTACATTTTCTCTTCAATTAACAAAAGTAAAGAAATATGAATGATATTATTCAGGATTAGTTTCAACAACTATTATTTCTTGTTTAAATACATTTTGGGCAATAGGGAGAGTTGGTTTTTTATCATCATTGAGATACTCAATTCATAGTTCGCTTCAAAAAATGAAAGTATTTGAAATAGGTAAAAAACTTGGTGATAAATCATATATTCACAGAGAAAAGATTTCTAATTATAAAGAATATCATGAGTATTGTTTAGAAAAAATACAATATACAAAAATGGCATTTTTTACTTCCATAATAATTAATTTAATTTGTGCAATTATATTCTTTATCTCTACAATGGTTTGTGTTTTTATTATTAAATAGAAGTCTGTTACAAATAAATTAAAGTAAAAATAAATAAATATTATATTATTAACCATATTAGGATAATATTATGGCATATTTTTTAGCATTATTAATAATCGGTCTTTATTTTCTTATTGATACTTTTTGTTATATCACAAAAAAAAATTTCCCAAAAGCAACTTTCATTTTTTGTGGCCTGGCATTTATTCAATTAATATTAGGGCCATTAACTTTTTTTAAGATCTCCTTGTCAATATATCAACCAATTGCAATTACTGTCACAATAGTTATTTTGTTTTTTGGATTTTTATGGATATTTTATTATTTTTTTGCTAGCAGATTAAAATTTATTGATAAAAAATTTATTAAAGACTTTTCTTCAGATGAATATATTTTTATCAAAAAGGATTTTCTGATCAGTCGCTCATTATCTGCTATTCTTATAATTATAATTTTTATAGTTCAGTTTTTTATTGGATATTATGATAATGATTCAACTTATTATGTTTCAATCGGAAGTAATTTCGCAAATAATGGAGCTTACTCTGCTAATGGCATAAAAGGTGATGTTATTTCTCCATATTATTTATTTACAACAAGCTACTTTTGATATGGTATTATTTTAAAAACCAAAATTCAGTTAGGTTTTACCTTAGTTAGTAGAATATTTTATCTTTTCATAATTTTTTCACTTGCAGGTTTAATAATTGATAATATAAAAATAAATAACGAAAAACAAAAATTATTTATAATAATTTCCTTATTATTATTTATTTCAATTTTATTTTTCTTAGAATTAAGAGAAGTAGCCCAGGGTAATCTTATAATTCAATCAATTGGTGTACTTGTAATTTTTTTTTCTATTTATTACTCAAAGAAAATTTCATCATTTCAATTATTGATTCCATTTGGAATGGCATTTTTCTCGTCAACAGGTATTTTAATTGGAATAGTTTCTACAATTTCAACACTATTATATTGATTTTTTAGAAATGATGGACTAAAAGTAATTCAATATATACCATATTTAATTTTAATAATATTAATAAGCGGAATGATTTTTAGTGGGTTCTCCATAAATTTTTACAATAATGATAACAAAATTATTTTATTATCATTATATTATGCAGCTATCTTCTTTTTGATAATTCATTTCTTTGTATACCGTTTTTTTCATAATAAAAATAATTTTAAAAAAATCAATTTAATCAAAAGATTTGATGAATTTAGCAAAGTTATAATCTTTGTAATTTTATTAGCTACACTTCCTTTATTATCAATTATTTTTTGATGAATAATTCCTGCACTACAGGAAAAATATGGAGGATATCATTTTCAGTTAACTTTAGTACCTGTTTTAATATCTTTTTTCTTAGTTATTTACACAATAAAAGTTTGGCATAAAGAAAAAAGAATGAATAAGTTATCTTTTCTTTTTATCATCTTTTGATCCATAAATATAATTTTTAAAATCATTTTATCACTCCCATTTAGTTTTTTAGAAAATTATAATAATAATGCTTCATCTTGAAGAATTATATTCACTTTTATTGGTCAAGGTCAGTTTGAAATATTTATATTTTTCTGAATTGGAGTAATTAAATTTAGTAAGTACAAGGATATTCAAAAATTATTTTTTTTCAAAATACATATTACATCAATTTTATGCAGTCTATTCTTATCAATATCAATGATTTTACTGCCTATAATTACTATAGGAAGCGAATTAATATTTAATAAGGAAATTACAAAATCAATTTGTTATTTTAATAATAAAGAATTAGATTATTTAAAGAGTATAAACAAAAGGGGTTTTAGTCAATCATATATTTCAACAATTCCAGTCAATTCATATTTAGATGGGTATGTAAATATTACAAGAGAATTAGGATATGGGAGCTGATGAACAATTAATTCTGGGTTATGCAATACAAATAAGAACACTACTAAAATAACTGGGAAAGATTTTTATGATCGATTAAGTTCATTAAAAATTAAAATTGATTCAATAACAAATAAAAGTATAACAAGGATTGATTATTTATTTTTTGCCCCATACGGGGATATATATTCATATATAAAAAATAAGGATATAATCAGTAATTATCAATTAACATTTGAAGATAGTGGTATGATTGTTTATTACAAAAAATAATTAATTTTATTTTTAATAATAATACCAATATTACCTTAAAAAAAGGAATTGAAATGAATATAGCAATAATTTTAGCTGCAGGAAAAAGTTTGAGGATAAAAAATGTAATTCCAAAACAATTAATTAATTTCAAAGACAAACCGGTTATTATTCACACAATTGATAAATTTATCAATCATGAAATTATTGATAAAATAATTGTTGTAACCAGTGACTGTTTAAAAAATGATTTTACAAGATTAATTAAGAATTATTATAAAGAAGAAGGTAAAATTACCTTAATTAATGGTGGAATGACAAGATCTCATTCTTTATATCTTGCTTATCAATATATATGCGAATACCAAGATATTAGTGACAATGATATTATTCTCACTCATGATGGTGTTAGAATTTTTGTCAGTAAACAATTAATATCAAAATCCATTAATTGCTGTAATCATAAACATACTGTAATACCAGTGATAGATACAACAGATTCAATTATAGAAGTTAGCAATAACAATCATAAAATGATAGATAGGAATAATTTTAAAATGATTCAAACACCTCAAGTAGTTACTTTTAAGAATTTAAAATCTATATTTTACAATATTGATAAAAATTTATTATTAAATAATGATTATGAATTAACTTGATTTTCAAATAAATTTGATATAAAAATTTTAACAATAAATGGAGAAAAAAGTAATTTTAAAATTACCACAGAAGAAGATTTATTATATGCAAAATGGTTAATAGAAAAAAATGATTAGTTTTTCGATTTTACTTGATTTACAGGATTAAAAGTAGCAACTCTATTGTGTTTTTTTAATGTTTTTAAAGTTCTAGTAGAAATTTTAACAGATGTTATATTCCCTTTTTCATCATAAATTTTTACATTTTGTAAATTAACATTTCATTTTCTTTTGCTATGATTCATAGCATGAGATCTTTTATTTCCAGAAAGCGGCCCTTTTCCAGTTAATTCATCTTTTCTTGCCATATTCCATACCTTTTAATAAAATCAATAAAATTATTTTAACATACAAGAAGATAAAAATTTAATAATTATTTTTTAATTATTTAATCATTTTATAGTAGATTTTGTAAAAAAATGATTTATTATAAAAATGAAACTTTAAATAGTAATTTTTTAAAATATTATAAACACAAGAAATGCAAAATATTCACAATATTTGTATATTTTTTTGAGTAATTATCACAATATTTGTATAATATTGATATGAAGAGAAAAATAGATTCTGATTTACTAAATTGAAAAAACAAACATGATAGGAAACCTTTAATTTTACTTGGCCCTAGACAAGTTGGGAAAACATATAGTGTTGATAAATTTGCAAAAAATAATTATTTAGATTATGTTTACATTAATTTTATGGATGATAATGAAATTAAAAAATTATTAATAAAACAAACATCACCAAAACTCATTATTGAAATAATCATTTCTTTTTTCCATATACAATCTTTTAAAAATATAATTTTTGTTTTTGATGAAATTCAAGAAGCTCCAAATATAAAGACATCATTAAAAATGTTTTGTGAGCAATACCCAAATATTAGCATTATAGCATTAGGCAGTTATCTTGGTAATATTATTGATAGAGCATCTTTTCCTGTTGGCAAAGTTGATATTTTATTTATGAAACCAATGAATTTTGAAGAATTCTTATGATCTCAAAATCAAAACGATTTATCAGAATACTTACATAAAATATCTAAAAGCAGAGAACAGGTTGACAATATAAAGCATGAATTGGCTTTAAAATATTTTTTTGATTATTTAATAATTGGTGGAATGCCAAAAGCTTTGAAAACATATAAAGTTACTCAAGATTTATTTGAAACTAATATTATTAAAGAAAACATTATTTTTGGTTATACAAATGACATCATAAAATTTATTGATTATAATACAGATAAAGTTAAAGCTATGAACATATATGATAACATCCAAAGATTTTTAATAAATGAAAATAGAAGATACAAATTATCTGAAATTAATAAGAATGCTAGGTACAGGGATTATCAAACTGCTATAGCAAGTTTAATTAAATCAAATGTTATCTTAAAAGTTAATATGTCAAAAAATGCACACGCCCCCTTAATGATGTATGACAATGATTCAAGTTTTAAGTTGTATTTTAATGATGTTGGCATGTTAGCAACAAAATTAAGGATTAATAAAGGAATGTTAAACAATGAAAATTATGGGAATACAAAGGGAGGTTTATTCGAAAATTTTTTTGTGCAAGAATTATATAATAAAATTGATTGTATAAATTATTATACTTTTATGATAAATGGCAATAGATATGAAATAGATTTTTTAATTGAAGACTCTTATGGGAATCCAATACCAATAGAAATAAAATCAGGAATCTCATATAAAATAAAAAGTATGAAGAAATTTTTAGAAAATAATTCATCAATTTCTTATGGTATAGTTTTTTCCCAAAAAAACATTTCTTATGATGAAAAATTAAAAATATTTACCTTACCTATATATTTAATATCCTTCCTAGAAATTGATAAATTAGTTAAAAAAATAAAAGCCTTTATTTAAGTAGTAAAAATAAAAATTATATGTTAATATTAAACTATGAATAGTTATTTTTATGGATGATAAATCAACAGAAAATTATCATAAACCAATTTTAAATCGGCCAAGAATGAATAGATTATGTGGATGGGCAATAACTTCATTAGTTTGTTCTTCATTATCCATTTTATCTTATTTTGTTATTATGTTTATTGGTATTATTTTAATTGCTCATACTAAAAAGGATGATCCAGAGCATGACAAAATTCATTTATTTCTTGGATATAATATTGTTTTTATTGTAATTCTTTTATTTTTATTTATAATAAAAATTATCTCTATCATTTTTATCATAATTTATGTCTGATCTGATGATTACAAGGATTATTTAAACAAAGATATTTCAATTTATAGAATTTTAGTAATAATTGGGTTCTTTATCCCTTTTGTTGCAGGAATATCTGCACTAGTTCTTTTAGATAAAGTTAAGAAAGAAGATCATAAATATAATACAAGGTAGGTAAAACATGGACAAAGATTTAAATTCTACTAATTCATTAGATAAAGAAGAATCTATTCTTGATTCTCAATCAAAAGAATTAGAAAATATTAATTTAAATAATATTAATAATGATATTAATTTAAAAAAAAATATAAATAATAGAAAAGATAAAGCAAAGAATAATGGTCTTTATGAACAAGACAAGATGGAAGCTAAAGCTATTTTTATTATGGGTGTAGTTGGTTTAATATTGCAAATTACTCTTATATTTATTTTATTTTCATTAATTACTAATATGATTATTCTTATCAAATTTTGAACGACTAATTGAGAGAGTAGTGAACTAAAAAATAATTTAGAAATTTACAAGATTCTTTCAATTATTGGATTATTTATTCCTTTTCTTGGGCCACTTACAGCAATTTATTTTGGAGATAAATATAAAGAATAAAGATCTATTTTTTATTATTTATAAGATTAGAGAGAATTATGAAAAGTAATATCAAAATAGAAAATAAGCAACCTAATAAATTTTATTTTAAAAAAGATAATAATTTAAGTAGCATTAAAACATTTTTTTTATATTCATCACATAGGACTGATTCATTTCAATCAACTTATTATAATAGATATGCAAAGGATAGAAAGAAACTGCAGAGAATAAGATTTATTGGATTTATATCATTAATGATCCAATTACTTTTAATTTTATCCTTATGATTTCTTATATTTGCTTTGATTGAAGAAAATAAAACTACAGAACATTCTATTTTTAAGAAGTACAAATTAGAATTCATTTTATTTTTTATTGGTTATTCAATTTGTATTATTCTTGAAATAATATTTAAAATTCTCAATGGGATATTAATATTGACAGAAAATTGAAATAGTGAAAAATTAGAAGAGAAAAAAGTCTTATATGGGATTTTGTGTTTTTTTGTCTTAAGTTCGATTCCATGCATCATATTTGGTTATAAAAAACTTTAGAAAATAATATTTATTTTAATATTTTTCTTGTTATATAATTTTTAGTATTAAATAAATTTTTAAATAAGGTTTAATTTTGTTTGTTATTTTAAAACAGTTTTTTAATGTAATTTGTAAAAAATGAATTCTTTTATTTGCTTTATTATTATCTCTTGTAGTCATGGTATCTACAGCAACAATAGGAATATTTCAAATTGTCACTGTATTCAATTCATCTTCAAAAGTTTATAATAAAGGAAATGGTAGTGACATTATTATTGAAAACCCTTTTAGTAGAAATTCAGAATTCAAGATAAATATTAATTATTCTTATGATCCAAAATCAGTAATACAATGTAATGATGCTATTGGGATTAATTTGAATGGTTTGGATCCAAAAACTGATTCGTTAGAAACTGTATTAGTAAATAAATCAGATTATTCTGAATATATTAATACTCCAAACAATCCTGATTGAGAACATAATTTGCAAAATATAGATGTTTTTAGAAGTGTTCAAATAAGTGATAATCATTTTTTTAATAATTTATTAACTCCTTCTTCTGCTCTTTTATTTGTGAATCATGCAGTAATAGCAGATATTTATTCTACCCCATCAATAGATGACCCAAAAATTAATGATGTTTATTTAGATCCTAGACTATTAAATCTTGATGATTTATCTAACTCTGAAAAAGATAAAGAATATTACCAATCAAAGAATAATGTCATTTTAGATGGAATATATAGAGATTATAAAATAGATAAAACAGTTACTATTCCTCAATCAACTGTAAAAATGAATGATATTACTGATTTTAATAATATTTCATTAACTAATAAAGATATATTCCCTGTGGGATTGCATAGGAATGTTAGTTCCACATATAATTTAGATAAGAAAGATATTTTGAAAAATATTAATCAAACATGAAATAGAAATATATCTCAATGAGTAGAAATGTTACCTTATGGTAAACCACAAGGAGCAAAAATTCCATATATTGACCCTCATGAAGAAGGGTATGACATTAAATTAACTCTAAACACTAATTTAGATCCATTAACAAAACTTTATTTAAATCAACTTTCTAAGGAAGAAGAAGATAAATTAATGAATGTTGATTACAAATTAACAAAATTTCAGGTTGAAAATAGTGTTAAATCTAGTGATTCTATCTCAGATTTATTAAATCGTTTTGCATACAATTTTAAAAATTATGCTGTTAGTAATTTAAAAGATAAGGTGCTGAATTTCACAAAAAATTTAATGATTAAAAATCTATTAGGATTCAATTGAACTACTACAGAAAATTTTGTTTCTGATAATCCCAATGGAACAAACTTATATACAACAAGGGAATTTCAATATATTAATCAGGATGAGCAAAATGAAATTAATAAGATAGTTTTAAATGGCGGCAGGAAGTTATTTGCAAATATTGATGACTTAAGAGAATATCAAAATATGAATAAACTTGATGATTATGGGAATCTTTCTTTTTTATCAATTTTTAATCTAATAAGCTACATTCATGATTTAGTTTTTTATAAAACTGATACAACAAATAATTTAAATATAAAAGAAAAAAATAATTCATATATTTATGACACAAATAAATATAAATATAATGATAAGGGAGAAAAAATCCAAATATTAAATAAACATGGCGACCCAGAACCTGGTAAATATCAAACTATAAAACAACGAGAATTTGTAAAAAATATTATTACAGAAATTTATAATAAAGCAACGGAAATTAAGGATTCAAAAAGTAATAACAAATTAATTGATTTAGTTGATTCTATTGAATATCATCAGTATGAATTGACTATTGGAGATAGCAGCCAATTTAAGATGAATTCTTTTTTATATTCATTAAATAACAATATATCTTTTTGAGCAGATAGAGCATTTTCTACCTTAGATACTAGTACTTCATCAGTTTGATCTTTAAATTTAGAAAATTATGGTGTAGTTGACTCATATTCAAATTTTATAGAAAATAAGAAAAAAACATTGCCTGAGAATATGTTTTTAAACATTAAAAATGATATTTTAAAAGAAATAAGCAAAGCTAAAACAGATAATTCTATTTATTTAAATATTGATGATTTAGTAAAGCAGGAGTTAGATAAAATTCCCGATGAATATAAAATCAGAAGTATTTCAGCTACTTTTTTTATCTCAGGTTATGGTAATTCTTCAGATTTTTTAGCACCAATAATAGATAGTACTAAACCAATCCCTAACCCAATAAAACAAGCTATAATATATTTGAACCCTAGTCAATATAGTTTTTTAAATAATTTGCCTCCCGATATATTTGCAAATAAAAATATAAATATAAAAGCTGATAAAAATTCATTATTAGGTATTGATCAAACGATTAAAAAATTAAACACTATATTTAATTCTGATTTTAAAAATATTGGATCAAATAGTCCATTTAAAATTTATAGGAATTCTGATTATATAAATCACTCTAACATAAATACATTAAGATGATCTTATCCACATTCATTTGTGCTGGTATTAGGAGTAATAATTGCAGCCTTTTCTTTAGTTATGCTTGCACTAGTTACTTATATTTTATTAATGATTATTAAATTTGTTCTTGATTCTCTTTCATTTTCTATTGCAATAGCAAGGGCTAATGGGATTCCTAAAAGAAAAATTGTTTTAGCAATTTCAACTGTTATTATTTCTTCTGGTGTTATTTTTTCTTTAATCGCTTTTATTAGTAGTTATTTTGGCACTAAGTTAATGTTTAATTTTGTTTCAGGATTTTGATTTGCTCAAATGGTTTTACCAACTTTTCCAGTTTGGTCAATTTTTGTTGTTGTTATTATTATTACAATAATATTAGGAGCCTTGATTTCTTGGACTGCTTTATTTGTCTTAAAAAAACCAATTTTATCTGTTCTTAGCGGAAACGAAAATGTTAAAAAAAATCTTTTATCAAAAACGATTAGGAGTAACAAAATATTATTATCTCCTTTATGAAAACTTAGAATTTCTATGCTTTCTACAAAAATTGGGAAAATATCATTAATTTCTTCTTTGTTGGGAATATCTTTTGGTGTTTTAGTAGCTTCATTTAGTTTAACTTCTAAAGTAATAACTGCAAAATACAATAGTTATTCAACTAGTAAATATACATATGCCTATAATTATGAAACACCACAATCTCAATTTGGATTAATTAAATATCAACCTTATAGTGAACTGGGTGAAGTTTATTATAAGAAAGGTGTAAATTTAGAAACTGATGATCGTTCTATTACTTCTATTCTTAATAAATCGGATCCTTATTTCAAATACACTTATTATACTGATCCATTAGATCCAGACAAACATCTTCATTACTTGCCCGATAATCAACTACTTCTTGCAAAAAGAAAAGTGATTGACAAAACTATAGATCCATTAACTGGCATACCAGATTCTGTGGTTATGCACTATAATATATCTCAGCAACCCATAACCTATGAAAATATTATTCTCCCATCTTTATCTGCTTATAATAAAATTACTAGTAAAGACCCTAAAGTGATTTTTAATGCAACTGTATCCGCAGAGATTTTTGATGTAGATATTGGTAGTCTTGGTGGCATTCCGATTGGTAATTTATGAAATTGAGTAGCTAATTCATTACCAAAAAAAATTGTTTTGCAAATGCAGGCAAATATTAATTTGTATCGAGAATCTATTTTAAAAAAATATCCATGATATTCACAATTCCTTATTCATAAGAATCCATTATTACCATGAGATGATCCAAAAAACCCTGTTATTATGCCAATTCAAATAAATAAAGACAAGGTTATAAATATAGCAGATTTTAGATTTAATGATACATATTTAAAAGCTTTAGGAATATTTCTAGGAGATGATCAAATATCTCAAAATAATGTTTTGATAAGTTTTAATTTTACTGCTAATGAATATGGTGATGAAACATTTACTCATGTAAGCGGGAATATTGACAATAGAAATGTAAATTTAATTGGAATAAAAAATAATAGTAAATTTATAAAATTAAGTTCAAAAAGCGGAAAATTTTTAAATGGTTTAATCAGCAACAATAATTCAAATAATGTAATTATTAGTGAAGGTACTGCTTATAAAAACCATTTATCTATTGGTGATGATATTACTTTTATTGTAAAAGATGATTATTATAAAGATATAAAATCTCTTCTAGAAAGTACAGCAAAAAATCCTTCTCAATATTTTCCAGACAAAAAAGTAATATTAAAGGTTGCTGGTATTAGTAATTATTCAGTAGGGCAAAATTATTGAATCAACCAGCATTTTGCTAATAATTTAATTGATCTAGATAAAGGACAATACATAAAAAATATTGATTACAATGATGAAACTTCTAAAGCTACAATTCATTTAGAACCTTTTAAGGATATTAAGGATGATTTAACAGGAAATACAATAACAGATGCCCCATATAATGGTATATTTACCCACAGTATTTCAACTAAATTTCCTAATTCTTCGCTTCCCTTGGTTCCTAGATCAGGTCTTTATGGATTAAATTTTAATATCAATGGTACAAGTGGTAATGATCCTAAAACAAATGCACAAATTTATGATGCATTAGAAAAATTATTTTCACCAGATTTAAGTAAAGTTTCTGAAAGTGATAAGATAATTTATAAAAATTACACTACTGATGGTGATTTTCAAAAGTATTATGAAGATAATTTAGGCACCATTAATATTTTTCTAAATAGATTATCAGCTGTGTTAAATGATGTGAATATTACACCATCAATTAATGGGCTTGATGGAACATTTATTAATGATGAAATATTTTCTTTAGTATATTCTTCATCTCGAACACTATCAATTATTATTGGTCTATCATTAACTCCCTTATTAATAATTACGCTTAATATTTCAATTCTTTCTCTTGCAGATGATTTTAGAAAAATATTAACTATCATTAGAATATTGGGGTTAAATAAAAGAAAAACAATTAGCAGCATCGCATTAATATATTTACCAATAGCAATTTTTGGTATTACAATTGGTCTTTTAATTACATATCTAGTTGGATTGTCATTTCAATCTATTTTATTTTCAGCAGTTTCAGTATTTATTTATTCTAATATTAATATTACTTTTGCTGCAATTGCTTCTTTAGTAATTATAGTAACTATGCTTGCATGTATTTTGTTAGTAACTATTTTATTGACTAAGGAAAAATTAGAAAAGGCAATAAAATATTAAATTTAATATAAAAAAGGATTAACATGTTAAAAATAACAAAAAAATTAATAACTGCAGAATCAGTAGGCCCCGGCCACCCCGATAAAATATGTGATCAAATTTCTGATTACATTTTAGATGAATGTCTAAAACAGGACTCAGAAAGTAAAGTTGCATGTGAAGTATTTGCTTCAAATAAATTAATTATTATAGGAGGAGAAATTACTACTAAGGGTTACATTGATGTTGTAAAAGCAGCTTGAAATATATTATTACCATTAGGGTATAATGAAAATGATTTTGTGATTATTTCAAATGTAAATAAACAAAGTGTAGATATTTCAAGCACAGTAATTAAAAAAGGTAATTTAGTTTCTTCTGGAGATCAAGGCATTGTATATGGATATGCAACTAATGAAACTACTAATTATATGCCTTTAGAAATTGTTTTAGCCCATGAACTTGTAAAAAGGATTGATTTTGAAAGAAAAACAAATAAACATAAGTGATTAAAATCTGATATGAAATCCCAAGTAACCATTGATATTACAAATTCTGAAAAACCCTTAATTCACATGATGGTTGTCAGTGTTCAGCATGATATAATGTTTGAAAAAGAAGTAATAGAAAAATTAATCTCTAGAATAATGCTAGATATTGCAAATGATTATTCTCTTAATCGAAATTTTAAAAGAATAATAAATCCTTCTAAGCAATTTATTATTGGAGGACCATATGCAGATACAGGTTTAACGGGAAGAAAAATTATTGTTGATAGTTATGGAGGCAAAGGACGTCATGGTGGCGGAGCTTTCTCGGGGAAAGATTGTTCAAAAGTTGATCGAAGTGGTAGTTATTATGCTAGATACATTGCAAAAAATATTGTTGCTGCTGGGTTAGCAGAAAAATTTGAAATCCAATTTGCCTATGTAATCGGGAAAATAGAGCCTATATCTATGTATATTGAAACATTTGGAACTCATAAAATAAATCCTGAATTATTTTATGAAATTATAAAGAAAAATTTTAGTATGAATATTAATGATATAATAAAAGTGTTGGATTTAAAGTCTGCAAGATATTTTAAAACAAGTACCTTCGGACATTTTGGCAGAAACAGCTCTAATTTCACTTGGGAAAAGCTAGATAAAGTTAAAATATTAAAACAATATTTAAAGAATATTCATTAAAAAAGAAGGAAGTAAATTATGAATGATAATTTAAGCCACAAAATTACATTAAAAAGATCTCTTACTATTTTACAATTAGTTAATAAATATTTTTGGAAATCTAAATTAGCACCAATTATGTCATTATTACTTCCACTATGTTTTATTATTATTAATTACTTAATGTCTGAATCATTCAAAAGTTCAGCAGGAAAAACAGGTTCTGGTATCAATAGGGATACATTTGTTTCAGCACTACCAGGGTTTTTTTCATTATCTATTTTACCTTTGATTTTGTTAGTGCTACCTCAGATGCATGTTGATTTTAAGAAATCTGTAATACTTAGGAAGATAAAAGTTAATAATTTTAAAAAATTTTATTATATATTTCTTGTTTCTTTTTACTTTACAATTATGTCAATATTATTTTCTCTTATAACTCTTGTATTTTTTTCGATATTTAGATTAATAAGTAACCATGGGAAAATAACAAGTGGAAAGATGGATTGGGCTGGGACATTTTATGGTTTATTCTGATTAATTTTATCTGGGATATCAATCGGTTTTTTTATAGGAATATTTTTTAGTAGAGTTATAAATTCACTAATGACTGGAATTGGAATTCTATTTATATCTATGGCATTGGCTGGTAATCTAATACCAACTAATTTGATTGCAAACATTGGAGCATATAAATATATTCTTTTGGCATTTCCATTAAATTATTCTATGGGACTGATAAATAATGCTATTTTACCAACTTTTGATCCAAACATTCATTACAGCATTTTTAATTTAAATCACGGATTTTCTATTCAGAGTTTTATTCCAAAAAATTCTGGCTCATCTGTTGCACCTACTTATAAAGAATTAGTGATTTATGCACCCTGACAAAAAGGATTAAATTTATTTATGCCTATATTTATTACAGCTTTTTTCACTTTTCTTAATCTTAAATTTTTTAAGTGATCAAGTATTTAGGGGTTTATTATGAAAATTGATTGACTAGCCATTCAGAAATTAAAAATAACTGAAAAAAAGAAAGAATTATTATTTCCAATCATTGAGAGTAATAATTTACCTCCATTAATAAAAATAGAAAATTTATCGCATTTTTACGGACATGGAAAAAACAGAAAGTTAATTTTTAAAGATTTAAATTTTTCAATTTGTGACAATGAAGTTTTAGCATTATTAGGATCTAATGGTGCAGGCAAAACAACTTTAGTAAAAATTATTTCTGGTATTATTAATGCTACATCTGGGAATGTAAATTTTTTGTATGAAAAAAAAATAGACTCCGAGAGATTAGATGTTCAGTTTCAAGATATTTCATTTCCATCCAGTCTTAAAGTGAAAGATATTTTAAATTTTATAATTAATATGAGTCCTTCCAAACTTTCTGATGAAATATTAGCTGAGATGCTAACAAAATTTCAGCTTAAGAACCAATTAAATAGTTATGCTAAAAATTTATCTGGCGGACAACAGCAAAGATTAAATGTTATGATAGCAATGCTTTCTAAACCAAAAGTACTTTTTTTAGATGAATTTACTACTGGATTAGATATTGAGTCAAAATTATGTATAAAGAATTTTATACTAGAATTTTCAAAAAAAGAAAACATTGTTATTGTCATCATTTCACACGACATAGATATTATAAATGATATGGCTGACAGGATAATCTTACTATCAAATAAAGGGGTAACGATTAATTCTTCCAAGCAAGCATTAATTGATAAATTTGGTAGTTTAAGCAATTTTTTATACAAATATATTAATTAAAAAATGAAGATTTTATTCTTCATTTTTTATTTTTTCTGATGCAAGGAATGCTATCATAGCAGCATTATCACAACACAAATCTTTTTGAGGATATAATATAGGAATCTCTATTTCTTTGATTCTTTTTTTTCAAAGAGAATTGGAGGAAACACCACCACCAATAGTTATTAATTTAACGCCATAAATTTTTTGGTAGTATTGAATTTTTTCTATTAATAAATCAATAGCCCATGATTGGAATGAGCTAGCAAGTTCAATAACTGGTATTTCCTGAGATTGTTTTTTATAGAAATTTATTAATGAAACTATTTTTGATTTTACTCCAGAAAATGAAAAATCTTCTAACACATTTTGTTTTTTAAATATTTTTTTAACTTTTAATGGATCAAATATTTTATCAATTTCTGGCCCGCCAGGGTATTTTAATCCTAATAGACGGCCAATTTTATCAAATGCCTCTCCAAGAGCATCATCTCTCTTTTGACATATAGTTGTGATATCATTAATATTCTTTATTAGAAATAAAGAAGTAGTTCCTCCAGATGCTATTAAAGAAATAAAAGGATATGAAACATCGCAATTATTTATAAAGGCACTAAAACAATGAGCAATAATGTGATTTATTTTAATTAAAGGAATATTATAATATCAACTAATTGTTCTTGATAAAATTTCACCTACATGTAGTGAGCCAGCCAACCCAGGCTCACTTGCATATGCTATATAGTTAACATCAATTAATTTTATTTCATTTTTATTTAATAAATTTTTAATAATAATAATGATATTTTCTGCATGCTTCCTTGCAGCGATTTCAGGCACAATTCCACCATAATCACCAAAAAATTTCTCTGAAGAAATTTTTTCATTTAAAATAATTAAATTATCTTCCATTATTGATATAGCAGTATCATCACATGTTGTTTCAATAGCTATTATTTTCATAAAAATTACATCTTGGCCTTAGTTTGTTGTCAAGCATACATCATATTAAAATTCTGAGAATCTGTCAATTTTTTATCAATTAATCTATTTTCTAAATAAAAGGTAGATTCAGAATAATTAAATAATCTCATTCATGCATTTGAATTTTCAAAAGGTCATCCATTTTTAGTTTGTTCTGATTTATTCATTTTCTCTCTTCATCATTTTTCCACCCCTTTAATTGGGGGGTTGTAACCAACTCAATCACAATTATTAGTAGATCAGTTTTTATTAGGATCTGGTCAAGCAGAATCTTCATCCTTTATGTATCATGGATAGTCAAAAGATATTTTTTTAACAACACTTCAAAGTAAATCCTGCTTACCTTTTGAAGTTGGATAATTATTCTTATTTACACAAACGACATCTATTGCTTGATAGTCACAATCACTTCCACCCCCTGTGTAAAACTGTCAAGTTTTTTTAGGTTTCTGTATATCAGTAACATTAGCATATTTGTTTATATATTCATTTGCTGCTTGATATAAATCACCATTATATGAAATCATAACATCAGCTCCATTTTCTCCTTCAAAGGCACTAGAAATTATTCCACTATCAGTATTAAAAACACATTTGTCATTGCCTAAGTATTTTTTTAAAGGGCTATATCCTTTTGAAAAATCATTTACAGAATATGTACCCTTTGGTGTTACATCTGAAGAAGGATTTTTAATTAGTGAACTTAGACCATACATAGTTCTTTGATCATCAATAATTTGAATTCTATTAAATTGTCTATTTTTCCCAACTCTTGAAGACAGGTCTTTAACAACCTCTCCTAATGGCATTCCGTCATTATATATTTTTTGATTAGATTTATATGCAATCACTATATTTTGAGAAAAATAAGGAATACATCAATCTAGAAGAGAAGAATCACCTAATATTTTTCTATATGATTTAAAAATCTCTTGATAACTATCAGAAAAATATAGCTCGGCAGATTTACCTGTTGGAATTTGTCCGTGCGAAATTTTTAATCAATTAATTCTTTCTAACATATTTTTTTCTTTTAATTTTAGTGCAACATATGCACTTGGTATAGCAATATTGTAATTGAGACTAAATTTAGATTCAGCTTCTTCATTAGAAGAAAAATATTTAACTTTTGCATTATCCTGAGTTTTAATATTATTTATTAAATTATCTGACATATAACTTTCTCAGCATCCTAAGTAAATTCCACTAGAAAAGCTACATGCATCAAGGGATAAAAGTAATGGAGCAAATAAAAAAGCAGCAATTAAAATAATGAGAATTAGTTTAATTTTTTTTAACATTTTTGCTCCTTTTAATTTTTATATATTTGTATATTGAAAAAATTATTATTATTATTAGCATTATAATTACTAAAATAGCTCCAAAAGTTACTATCCATGCTTTTATCCCTTTGCGGGATTGGAATATTTCTGTTCCAATAGTTTGGAAATTACCATTAACCAATGAAGTAATGATAAAATCATCAAAGCTTGTAGTAGTGACTATTATAAAGGCAGTGATAATAGAAGATTTTAAAAATGGAATCACAAATTTGAAGTATGTTGATAATTTACTGTATCCTAGATCAAGACTTGCATTAAATAAATTTATTTTCATTTTTGTCATTTTTGGGTAAATGGCAACTATTGCATATGGAGTGCAAAATGAAATATGACTTAAAACAACAGTAAAATATCCTAGATTAAATCCCAAGGAAACTCATGTTGAGAAAAATAAAATAGCTAACATAATTCCAGTTAAAATGTCAGGCAAGGCAATATTTGTTTTAGTTAATGTCAAAATAATTTTTTTGCTTTTATGTCTGCTGTATCACATGCCTATACATGCAAAAATTGCAATTAAAATAGATACAGGAGAGACAATAATAGCTACTAAAAATGAATTTAAAAATGAATTTAAAAATTCATTATTTCGAAATAAATTTAAATAATTTACCATTACAAATTTATTGAAATTAAGAGGTAAATTCCCTTTATCAGTTTGTCCTGTAAAACTTAAAATAAAAATAAAAATAATTGGAATATATATTAGAAACAATACAATAAAAATATAAAATGATTTTAAAAAATTTATTAATTTATTTGGTTTTATAAAATTAAAGTTTATCATTTTTAAATCCATTTCAACTATGATTTTTCCTTTTGGAAATTCAAGATAACAAATTCTTTGGGAAAAAATATAAGAAAAGATATCCAGCAAAAATAATTAAGCTAATTATTAAACATAAACCAGATATTTTTCCCAAGGCAACATTATTACTTAAACCATTTTGTCCTAATTGAAAGATTATATCTCCAATTAAAGCACTAGAATTAGAAAGATTGACAAAACTTGTAATACCAGTAGCACCAAAACATGTCACAAATGTTAAAAATAGTCCAGCAATTATTCCTTGTTTTGCAAAAGGAACTACAACAAGAAAAAAAGTTTGAATATTATTTTTTCCTAGATCTTTACTAGAATTAATTAAATTATTGGGAAGCAAATCAACAACATTATATGCAGCAAGAATAAAAATAGGAAGATTTAAATATACTAAAGTCATAATTGTATAAATATTACCAAAAGTACTATTTAAATAACCATTAGTTGAATCCATTAGCAATTTAATACCAATAATTTTAATTAACAGGCTAAGTCAAATAGGTGAAGAAATTAATATTAAACTGATAGAGCGGAACATCAAGGATTTTGATCGTGAAAGAAAATAACTAAAGGGAAATCCTATAATTAAAACGATTAAAGTAGAGGCCGTAGCTATTCCGACAGTAAATATTATTTTTTTTCAAATAAAATCTCCAATTCAATTAAAATTATTTGCAATATTATTAGATGAACCATCTTTTATAGGTGTAAAAGATTTAATAACAATAATTAATAGTGGGATAATTATAAAAACCAAAGATAAAACAAAATAAGGCAGTAATATTTTAAAGCTATTTTTTTTAAATATAGAAATAAATTTATTCATTACTATCTACCATTAAATGTACATCTTCAATATCAAAGCTTAAATGAGTAAAACCATCATGCTTGATTTTATTTACAGATTCAACATTTATAATGTTATCATTCCATAAACATTTTGACTCTCACATTATTCCCTTATACAATGTCGATATCAATTTAACAGATATCATTTTGTTTTTTTCCTCAACAACATCAAAATCTTCAGGTCTAATCATAAACTTTACTTTTTTACCAATTTCTATATGATCATAGGTCTTATCCAATTGAAAGATTTGATTATTGACTTTTACTTTAGATTTATCCACTATAATACCATTTAATATATTTGCAGCTCCAATAAATCCTGCTACTCATTCGTTTTTAGGTTTATCATAAATTTCTTGAGGTGTCCCATTCTGTTGTATTTCCCCATTATTCATAACTATAATTTTATCTGAAAGAGTTAAAGCTTCTTCTTGGTCATGGGTTACAAAAATAAAAGTTATTCCAAGTTCCTTGTGTAATCTCTTTAGTTCAATTTGCATTTGCTTTCTAACTTTTGCATCTAGCGCACTTAATGGTTCATCCAATAATAAAATTTCTGGTTCAATAATAATTGCCCTAGCAAGAGCAACACGCTGTTGCATTCCTCCAGATAATTCATGCGGAAATTTATTTTCATTGCCAACTAAACCAATTAATTTAATAACATCTTTTATTCTTTTTTCTTCCTCTAACTTAGTTAATTTTCTAGATAATTTTTTTCTTTCATATCATTCTTTTTCTTCAATTGGATAATTCTGTCAATAAGAAATTCAATAGTCTAAATCATTATATAATGATCTATTCTTTTCAATATTTTTTTCTATAAAATAGTTTTCTCGATATGCCCTCTCATAAGCTAGATAGTATTTAATAAGGTTTAGCTTACCTATTCTATCATCACCATCTATCTCAATCATTGAATCATCAACTTTATAATTTATTAATTTATTAATATTAAGATTCATTAATAAATTATTAAAGATTTCTAATATTTTAATTTTTAAAGGGATAGACTTTTTTATATCAGTATTATATTTATTAATAAATTTTTGATTTATACTTTCCATTTTTTCATCTAAATCATTTTCCTCCATTAAATTAACTTCATTTAAAATTGAATTTTTACTAATAGATAGTTTTAATTTTTGATAATCTTTGTTAAGATTATTTTGTTTTGCCAAAATATCTTTGATTTTAGAATCACTTTTTTTTTTCGCTATATTTATAAAATTGTTAATATCTACTACTATTTTTTTATCCACATTTTTTATAGGCTCTCTAATTAAATGTAAACCATATTTTATATTTTTATAAACAGTTAAATGTGGAAATAATGAATAATCCTGAAAAACAGTTACAGTCGGTCGTCTCTGAATTGGTAAATCCTTAATATCAATTTTATTAACAAGAATTCTTCCAGATGTTGGATCTTCAAATCCTGCAATCATTCTTAAAAGGGTAGATTTTCCACATCCAGAAGGGCCAAGCAAAGTTATAAATTCACCTTTTTGAATATTTAAGTTGAAGTCTTTAATAACTTCAGTATTATCGTATTTTTTTCATAAATTAGTTATTTTAACTAAATTTTCTTTCAATTCTGACTCCTTATTTATTAATTTTTAAAATAAAATGTTCCAAATTAAGAACAAAATTATTTGATAAACAAAAGATTTCTTTTGGATAATTAAATTTAATAAGCTTGGTAAAAAATCCAACACTATTATTTGGTGTAATTTTTCTTTTCAACAACATATTTTTCAAAATTCTATATTGGGCAATATTATTTAATGATTTCCCAAAATAGGAAATTTCATAATCATCATTTATTTTTTTTAAATAATATTTCTCTTGAGAAACAATTTTAGAAATTTTGGATATAAAATTAATTTTACTAATCACTTTTTTTGTTAAAAGAATTTTTTCTCTAATTATTTTTTCAATTATTTTATTATCAATTTTTGAATCATAATAAACATTTTTATTATTTGTATAATACAGAATCAGTTCATTTTCCTTTAAAATTTGTTTTATAGGTATATAGAATAAAACCTTATTGTTTGTAAAATAACTATTGTGAATAATTAAATCAGCATGGATTCCAGTTTCAAAATTAATTTTATCCATCTCATCATAGTCTTTATTACTAATCAAAATTATATTTTTTTTTAATTCGCACTTTAAAATATAAATAATATTTTTAAAATCGAAAATATTTTCATAATTAATAAGCGAAGTATCAATAATAATATTATTTTGATTAAATGAGAAATCATTAGAATATTTACTAAATATTTCACCAAACTTTTTATTTGAAGCAGCAGAAATAGTTACGTTACTTAATAATTCATTTTTTTTAAGTTTAAAACCTACTTTAAAACAGGTTTTTTTAAACATATCTAAGTCATTAAATGAATCACCAAATGAAATGCTATCAAAGTAATTTAAATTAAGTAATTTTAAAACATCTTCAACAACTGCCCCTTTATTAGAATTTAAAGCATTAACCTCGATGGCTCACTTATTTGTAGAACATATATTATAATAGCTATCAAAATTATCTTTTAAAAAGCTATATAATTTTTTTATTTTTTTTTTATAAAGGGAAACAAATAAAATTTTGTTTATTTTTTCTCCTTCATATTTCAAAGTATTAGATTTAATAATCTTTTTATTTAAGTATTTTTCAAATAAGCATCTAAATTTTAAATTATTTGAATAAATAGAGTCATTTTTATTAGTATAAATTAAAGATACAAGATTAAATTTTTTAGAAATCATCATAGATTTATAGAACATTAATGATGATATGGAATTAGAATAAATAAATTTTTTATCTTTTGTATCTCATAAATAAGCTCCATTGTATGATGCATAATATGGAACTGCATTTGGGACAAATTCATTAATCTTATCTGCAAATTTTGAAACAGATGGATGTCAACGACCAGAATTTAAAATAATATGACCATTTTTTTTTGCATATTTTATTAATTCTTGCAAGTCAAATTTAGTAATTCTCTTTCCATTTCTTAATAATGTACCATCTAAATCAATGAAAGCAATTTTATACATTATTCATCCTTTATAATTAGTAAAATTAATTTATTATATGATAGATATATATATTTTTAATATTTTAAAATATTTTTATATCAGTTCTTTTTTATTAAAATATAAATTACGATAAAATATAATTAGTTTTAATTAAAATTTATATGAATTATGGCTTGCTAATTTAATGTCATAAAAAAGGAATATATTTGTGGAAGAAAAAAAATATAGTAAAGCTGAACAAATTATAATAGATCAACTAAATATTCTTACTTATGATGATCGAACAAATTTTATGTTTGAAGAGGATTTATTTTTAAAGCAGATTGTTAAGAATATTTCATATTTGAGAGAAATTGAACTCTTAACTAGCGAGAAATCTGAAGGTCTTTTTTCTTATAAAAGTATTGATAAAATCAATTCAAAAATAAAAAATAAACAACATTTTGTTAATGTTAAAATGCCAGATTCTGAAATTGAATTAATTGACGAAATTCATTATTTAGATAGTCTATCAATAAACATTTTTGGAAAAAATCTATCAGAGTTTAAAAGATTATTAGAAGAAAATAATTTACCTCTAACATCTTCAAAAGAACCAAAAAAAGATGAACCTAATTACAATTATAATTCTTCAGCAAGTAATTCTAAAGATAAATATAATTATGGGAATCCAGAAGATTTAAAAAATAGAATGATTAATGAAATGGCAATGAAACGCTTAATGACTGAAATTAGAAGTGGTCAAATTTATATATATTTAAGTAAACCAAAGTCAGTTCCAATTTTAAAATATTTAGTTACCGCTTTTTATTTTTTAATAGCATTAATAAATCTTGCTTTTATAATTTTAATGTTCTATATTACTATAAGCAAACAAACTTACAATGTTTTTATTTTAAATGGCAATATTGTAGCAAGTGGGACACCAAATGCAAATCAAGCAAATTTATATTCTCAAGTTTCAGAATTTTCAAATTTTATATTTCCTGTATTATTTGTAATTATCTTTCCATTTTTAGCCAAGTGGAATATAAAGGGGATGAAGAATAATGAGAATAATAAATACACAATGAATATCTTTGTATTAGTTATTTTTACAATTATAGGAATATTTAATTTAATAACATCTTTAAGCTTCAATCCTTTTACAAATTATGACAATGCTAAATTATATCCAGCAGATCCTTCTCAAAATCCAAATAGTTTAAATTTTTATTATGCAACTCTAATATTTTCTTTAATATTGGGAAGTTTAACATCTTTAGGGATTGTCTTTCTAATTCCTTATTTTTCTGTAAAACCGAAATTTAATTTTGAATTACAACAAGAGTTGATTCAAAAATACCAATCTGAAATTAGAAAACTGAAAGAATTTCAATAATGAGCCAAACTGATTTATTATTTCATAATGGATCAAAAAAAGAATTTAATGAAATAAAGAAAAAAAAATCTTTACTATTCATTGAATTTTTTTTCCCCTTTTATCCTATAAAAGTATTCAAAACACCTTATATAATTGCTTTATTTGCTTTATTGATTGCTCTTTCAGCTATTTTTAAAATAGTTTCAATTGATATTCCTGAATTTGGTATTAGTTTATCTATTTCAAGTATTCCATTAATGGTTGGGGGATGGTTATTCGGCCCTATCATTGGTCTATTATATGGCGCAATCGCAGATAATATTATGTTTGTTGTTAAGCCCCCAATTGCTTGATTTTATATGTATGCAATTGCTTCTCCATTATTATCCATGGCCAGTGGTTTTTTTAGTTCTATTTATAGAATTAGATTGACAAAAAAAAATCATTGAATTGATTTTATTGTTTTCCAAGTATTCACAATTGTTTTTTTGTCATTTATTATAATATTTATGGAGCATGTTATAACTCAAATTAATTTAAATGAGAAATATTACAATATATATAAATATGCTAAATATTATAGTCTGATTTTCCCAATAATATTTTTTGCTATTTTAGAAATATCTTTTTTTATCAATTTTAAAATTGAAAGAAAATTAATGGTTATATATTTATCTTGCTTGGCAATTACAAATGCTGTAATATTTTCCTTTTTGCTAGGGACACAATCTGCTATGATGTATTTTAATTATTTAAAAATACATCCTTTTCAAGATTTAAAAGTACAATATTCAATATTTTTATTATCTAGAATAGCTAAGGAATCTATCAAAACTCCTCTTGAATTATTTATTATAATTAAGATAATTGGAGCTATTCAACCATTATTTGATAATTTTTTAAACACTATTAATAAATCACATAATTTAAATATGTTCAATAAAACGATTAAGGAAAAAATGTAAGATACAAATAAAAAAATAAACACAAATTGTTTATTTTTTTATTTGTAAAAATTTTTACAATATTATTTCATAACAGAATCTACTAATGATTTAAACTCTTCTGGATTATTAATAGCCATTTCAGAAAGCATTTTTCTGTTTATTTCAATATTTTTTTTGGTTAAATTATTAATAAATTGTGAATAAGTATAACCCAATTCTCGTGTTGCAGAATTTATTCTCAAAATTCAAAGTTTTCTAAACACCCTTTTTTTATTTTTTCGATCACGATAAGCATATTGACTTGCCTTAATAACAGTTTGCTTAGCATTTCGAAAACTACTATGATTGACTCCCCAACTACCTTCAGCAGCTTTTTTTCATTTTTTATGTCGACGTCTTGTGACAGGTCCTGTTTTTACTCTCATATATTACTCCTAAAATTTATTATATTAATTGATCATATCTGTTTTTGTCACTAGAACTTATCAGATTATCTTTTTTTGAATGACGTTTAGCCTTAGTAGTTTTATTATGAGCTAAATGTGATCTATAAGCATTTTTTCTTTTTAATTCACCTGTTCCAGTCTTGATTACTCTTTTGGAAACAGCCTTTTTAGTTTTTTGTTTAATTTTCATTCCATATCCTTATTTCTTTTTTATTGGAATTAATATTGATTCATATTGTACATTATTTATCTTTTTTAATTCAATTTGAACTTCACAATGACCGTCTAATAATTTAATAAATTTATTATATATATCATAAATTAAATCAGTCTTTGTCCCGATTCTTCCATAGGCTAAAACTACGAATCTAATTCTATTTCCTTCTTCTAACCATTTAATTGCATTATTGACTCTAACTCGTAAATCATGATCTCCAATTGCAGGTTTAACCTTAATTTCTTTGTTTTTAACAATAGTTTGTTTTTTTAAGTTTTCTTTGAGTTTTTTCTTTTGTTCAAAAAGAAATTTTCCAAAATCCAATATTTTAGCAATTGGGAATGAACCTTTATTTGAAATAAGCACTAAATCTAAATTTTTACTCTCTGCCATTTTTAGAGCTTCATTAGTTGACATCTCACCTAATTTCTCTCCATTATCGTTAATTAGAAGTAGTTTAGAAACTTTAATATTTCCATTGATTAAATATTTTTCTTGAAATTTCATAGAATCCTTTTATATATAAAAACCTTTATTACCTTATGTATTGTAATAAAAGTAATAACTATTAATATAAATAATAATTTATATCGGTTAGATAAACCCATTTTCACAGAAAGTAAGGAAAATTAGGTGAGTTATTACTCTTTCTATACAAATAAATATTATCATAATTTATAAAATTTTAAAATTAAACCGGTTGTTTTATATAATTTATTTCTACAAGCTCAACTTTTTTAAATTTATTTTTATTATAATTTCACGATTTTTGAAAATCATAATTTTGATAATCATTTAAAATTACCATTTTATTTTCATTAGAAACAAGATTAATTTCATCCATATTCATCAATCTAATATTTTTTTTTCACAAAACATAAAATAAATTTGATTTTGCATCTATGATTGATAATTGCATTTTATTATTTATTTGGAATTGACAAGAATTAAGAACAAATAATTGACAATTTGATAAAAGGCTAAAAGTATTTGCAAAAACACATGAAATTCTCAAACTTGAAAAGTTTCCTGGCCCATTAATTATATAAATATCTGAAATATCAGATTTATCAACTGCATTTTCCTTCAATATATTATCTATTTCATGAACAAGAATGTTAACAATATTTTTATTTATTTTTATATATTTATAAATTATATTATTATTTATAATCCCAATTACTAGTCTATTAGATGCCCCATCAATAAATAGTTTAGTTTTCATTTTTAATGTGATTTAATTTATTTATAAATTCTATTGGAAGAGGATATTCAATATTAATTTCATTTCTAGTAAAAGGGTCAATAAAGCTTATTTTATTAGCAACTAAGTACTGTTGATAATTATCAAATTTTGAATTAGATCCATAAAGATGATCATTTAGCACTGAGGCATTAATATATTTCGCATGCACTCTAATTTGATGTGTTCTACCAGTTTCTAATACACATTTTACCAAAGTTTTTGTTTTAAATTCTTGAATGATAGAAAAATGTGTAATAGCATCTAAAGCATAATGTTTTTTACTAACTTCCATTTTTAAATTATTCTTTTTAGATCTAGAAATTGGAGCATTCACCGTAACTTCATCAGCTTTTAGTTTACCATTTAGAATAGCTATATACTCTCTCTTTATAAGATTTTTTTGAATCATTTCCTCTATTTTTTTCTTAGAATCATTGTTCTTTGCAACAATTAATAAACCCTCTGTATATTTATCAAGCCTGTGGCATAAGCCTTGTTTAATATCATATTCATCAAAATTATTATTATTAGTTTCATTTCAATAATTTTTTATCATTCCAACAAAAGTATCACTTTCCTTAAAAGATGTTGGATGTGTCAAAATTCCATTTGGTTTTTTTGCAATTAATATAAAATTATTTTCATAAAAAATTTCTATTTTTTTTTGTCATGGGAGAATTTTATTTCCTTCACTACATTCATTTTTATCCATTTCAATATCTTTTAAAATTTGAACATTATCATTTTTTCTTAAAAAAACACCCTGTTTTTTTGCATATTTACCATTAATTAAAATCAAATTATCCTCAATCATTTTTTTAATTTTAGTTTTATTAATGTTTGCGTTTCTCACAATAAAATTATCTAATCTTTCATTAATAATTTCATCATCCTTAGTATATTTTATCATTTTTGTCCCTTACCTCCTTTGTTTTATCTATCAAAATAATTTTAAAAAAAATTATTAAAGATAATAGAATAATTCCTATTATAACAAACATGTCTTGTCAATTAAAAATTGCACTATTAGCAATAAAATGAAATTGAATATAATCAACTACTTTATGATAATATATTTGTCCCTGAAAAAAATCAACAAGCTGACGATCAATAATATTAGATAATCCCGAAGTAAATATTAATGATATACCAAAGTCAAAAACTACGAATCTATTTAATAAAAATAAAATGAAAACTAATGAAATAGTAATAATTTCTAAAGCAATAACTGCACCAGGATGATCCCCAAAAATTGAAAATGCAATTCCTGAATTAAATGCAACTTTACCATCAATAAAATTATGAATTATATCAAAATTTAATTTCCCCTTCTTTAAAACAAAGTCTCTAATAACAAAAGCTGGAATAATTACAATTATTACAGTAAATATAATAGAAATTAGTTTAGTTAAAATATTTTTTTTAGTGTAGATATTTTTTAAAAATAATTTAAACTGCATTTTTAGTTTTTTCTTCTACCCATTTAATGACATCATTTGTTATTCAAGTAGGAGTGCTTGCTCCAGAGGTTATTGCAATGTGTTTTTTATTTTTAAGAGTTTTGTCATTCAATTGTTTATAATTCTCAATTAAAATTGTATTGATATTTTTATTTAAGCCTAATTCATATAATTTTTTAGAATTATTTGATTTTAAATCACCGACAACTATTAATAAATCTACATTTTCAAGTTTATTTATAGCTTCTTGCCTCTCGTTAGTTGCATAACATATATCATTTTGTATTTCAATATTAATATTTTTTGTTTTTAATTGATCTAAAACATCTTGATATTCCCATAAACCAATAGTTGTTTGATTTGTAAAAAATCAATCATCTTTAGGATTTTCTTCCAAAACCTTATTTATTTCTTCAATTGATTCACATATTTTTATTTTTAAATTATTAATTGCCAACATTGAAAGAGATTCTGGATGTTTTTTTTTACCAAAAAAAATTATTTTTTTCCCATCTAAAATTTTTTGTTTAATTATTTCTTGAATATTTTTTACATAAATACAAGTTGTGTCAATAATTTCAAAACCTTTTTTTCTAGATAATTCAATTGCTTTATCATCAGTACCATGAGCACTAAAAATAATAGCTGAATCTTTTTCATAAACAAGGTTATCTATAATTTCATATCGTGATTTATTAGAATCATCAAGAATTATTACGCCCATATCAATAATTTTCTCCACCATGAATTTATTATGAACAAATCATCCTATCATATAAATTTTTTTATTTGGATTATTCTTTATGTATTTTTCAATCATCATTCATGCATTGACAACACCACTACAGAATCCTCTTGGGGTGATCTTTGTAATCTTTATAGCCATATTTTAATAATATCCTTATATTCTTTATTTACAATCATATTATTTTCAATATATAAAATAGCATATGTTTTATTTTTATATTCATTTCTAGGCAATGAAATAGAGCCAGGATTGATAAATAAAATATTATCAATTAATTGGACATCTTCCTTGTGTGTGTGACCATAAATAATAACATCAGGATGTTGTAATTTAAAATAATTTACCATATTCATTTTAGTTTGTTCGATATCATAGTAATTCATAGTAAAAAAATCAGAATGAGTTAAAATAATTTTAACACCCCTAAACTCAAATCTCACAATTCTAGCACCATTTTCATTTTCATTTTTGTTGCAATCATCGTTATTTCCAGAGCAAAAATAATCAATAAATTCTTCCATAATTTTATGGTCACAACAATAATCACCAGCATGTAAAATTAAATTTGGCTCTTCAAAATTAATAACTTTTTTCATTATTTCATTATCAGAATGAGAATCAGAAAAAATTAATATTTTATCCATAACTATGCCTATATTTTTAAATTTATGTAAATTAATTATATAATAAAAATATTAGTATTTTAAATATTAGTAGTGTTTCTTATTATACCAAGGATTAAAAATGGAAGATTATAGTTATAAGAAGAAAAGCTTTTTAAATAAAAAGATTGTCATATTTGATATTAGAACAACAGAAGATGGATTAAATTCTTCTATCCTACAATTTGCTTCAAGAACATATATTAATAATGAAATGATTTCTAAAGACAATTTTTACATAAATTCTGATCAGATTATTTCAGAATATGTAAGAAGAAAATATCGAATTACAAGAAATAAGATAAATAGCGAGGGAATTGAGTTTAGTGATGCTCTTGAAAGAATTGCCAACATTTTTGATGAAGGTATTCTTTTCGCTTATAATGGTAATGATTTTATATTCCCTTTAATTGAAAAAATTTTTACTGATAACGATTATTTTCTTGATTTGGCAAAGATTGATATATTAAAATTAGCTCAATCCATAATTGGATTCGATTTTAATCTTTCTTTCACCGATCTTTGTATCAAATTAGGAATAATTTATGATGACACTAAATTTTTGAGTGCAACATATTCTGTACTTATTTTAGAAAAAATCTGATTTAGATTAAAATCATTTATTTTATAATATATAAAAAATAAAAGGGAACTTCCCTTTTATTTTAAATGCCCATAAAATTAATTATAGACTTTGATGGATATTTTGAAATTCTCATAAACATTTCATCAGTTTTAAATCTACTTTGATTATAACCATAACCTTGATTCAATTGTTGCTGATGATTATCCACTGAATTTCAAAGTGAATCAATTGCATTAATTGTTGTACCGAATAATGATCCAACAGTATTAATTAGCATAGATGTGCCAATTGATGCTGATCACCAATCAATTTTATTTCCATTTATTGTTTTAATATTAGTCAAAATTATAAATCCTTTCTAGGTTATTAAACCCATTTTATATAAAGATAAATTATTGAAAAAAGATTTATAACAACTTATATATATAAATACCAATATATAACATGTCAATACATTATATATAAGCATTCATTTTTTATACATTCAATATTTAAATTGTTTTATTTATAATAAACTATATAAGGAGATAATATGTCAAAAAAAACAAGCAAAAACCAAGAAGAAAATCTTGTAAATATGATGGATGGTTATTTTGGAAATGGAGCTCAGCATCTTAATGTTAATGTTTTTACACAAAAAACTTTGTTAGATGCACAGGAGCATCCAGAAAAATACCCACAATTAACTATTAGAGTTAGTGGTTATGCTGTAAATTTTGTAAAACTTACAAAAGAACAGCAAGATGATGTTATTAAAAGAACATTTCATAAATCAATGTAATTAAAATAGGAATAATTCCTATTTTTTTATTTCCTAGTGATTGCTATTATAAATTAGACTAGAAATTGTTATATGATATATATAGGCATATAATGCAAAAATTATATTCATAAGAAAGTTGTTTATTATGGCAAATAGATATTCTAGGACATTTAGTTCAAAATCATACATTTTAAGATATTTGATTTTAAAAATATTAAGATCAGAGTATTTAGAAAATCAATTAATTCCTAGTGAAAATAGATTAGCAATAAAATTTCAGTGTGCTCGTTTAACATCAAGATCTGCACTAATTACGCTTGTTAATATTGGTGTTTTGACAGTAAATCAGGGGTATGGTTATGTTGTATCTAAGCATGCAATGGGAATATTATTCTATTCATACAAATTATTAAAGAAATCAGTCAGAAGTGAAACATCTATTTTAAAAAAATTTGATATTCAATATTTTGATAATTTTGATTTTCATGGAGGCTCAGAAATTTTTGTTTTAAATAATTTTAATAAAAAAAATGAATTAGAATCAGTCATTTATTTATTAGTAAATAAAATTGCAGTTCCTGCTTTTTTTAGAGAGGAATATAAGAATCAAAAGAATCCAATTCTTAAGATTATTGAACTTTCAATTTTTCCTAAAATTATTAATACTGATTTTATAGAATCTAAAATTAATGATGATAATCAACAAATAAAGGAATTGAATTATAACCTTAATTTTCCTATTCCCTTTATTTTTCAAGAATGAGTTGATAAAAATGGTAATTGAATGATAAAAACTGTCAATATTACCAAGAATGGTAATAATTTATTTGGCACAATTGTAAAAGTGTAGTATATTTATTTTTATGGGAAAAGATATTAAAAAAATAAATATAAATAATTTTAAAAATATTAAAAAAAATGTTAAAGATTTTTTTGTAGATGAAAATATTATCTATAAGATAACTGATCATAAACAATCTTTTGGGATATTTACAAAATTGCACTATCTTAGAAAATTTCATTTAAAAATTTTGATTTCTTTTTTGGTGGGAATTTTTTTGTCCTTTAATCTACTTTTCTTTGTACAACCAACTGGGTTGTATACAGCGGGTATTGCTGGTATTTTTCAGGGACTGGCTAGAGTTTCTAAAAGTTTAATAGTTGATCCAAAAGTGGAAAAAATAATTTTTACATTTTTATTTTATGGAGGTAATTTTTTAATAAATGTGCCATTATTTATATTTGGCTATTTTAAAATCGGTAAAAAATTTGCATTATTATCTTTAGTTACATTGATTGTCACAAGTTTCTTGCCAACTCTGATAAATTTAATCCCTGGAGTCCAAAATTGATTAAATAATTTATCAATATTTGGTTCAGTAAAACCTAAAAATGGCACAACTATGTTAACATTCCAAGATGCTAGTGATTTATCAAAGTTTCCATCATTGGTTTTAAATGCATTGGTAGCAGGATTATTTTCAGGTTTTGGTTATTCTACTTTGCTAGTTATTTCTGGTTCAACAGGGGGGACAGATTTTCTTTCTTTCTATTATTCAATTAAAAAAAATAAATCAATTCAATATATAATACTTTACTTTAATTTAATTGTTGTATTAGTTTCTATATTAATTGGTTCTTTTACTCCAGAAATTATTAATAAACACCATTTTTCTTTCGGATTTTTGGTTAGTCAAAATTTAGTAGCATCACTAATTATGATATTTATAGTTTTTTTAACTTATAATTCACTATTTCCAAAAGAAAAAATTGTACTTACCAAAATTTATGGTGATAAAGTTCTTGAAATTGTCAATTTCTTAAAGAAAGAGGAATTTCACCATTCGATGACTATTAATAAATCAATTGGAGGATTTTCAGGGAATGATAATTATAATTTAGAAATTATTTGTAAATATATTGAATTGCCAAAACTTTTATCTGATATTAAAAAAGTAAGCCCAGATGCAATTATTGTCACCACATTAATTCGTGGTATGGAAGGAAGTATGAAATTTGAAAACAGCATTAGATAGTAGAACTAAAAAAATTCTTAATAATATTTATTATGAAGAAAATAAAAAGAAGACTGAAAAAGCAAGCTTAAAATTTTCGGGTTTAAAATTCTCTGGATTATATGGGAACATAAAATTTAAATATAAAATAATAATTTGTGTATTTTCTGCTTTATTAATGGGTATGATCACTTTACTTTTTATTCAGAATAGTGGTTTGTATTCCCCTGGTTTAAGTGGTTTATCACAAGGTGTTGCAAGATTCATTGGAGTATTGCTACATAAATTTTATAATTGAAACGGGAATCAAAATAAGGAAAATGTTATATATATTGTCATGAGAGTTTTATTCTATGGCCTGTCCATTATTATAAATATCCCAATATTGATTTTTGCTTATTTAAAAGTTGGTAAACAGTTTGCTTTGTTAACTATTACTTATGTTATAGTGTCTAATATTTTTCCTTTAAGTTTATCATTTATTAAAAATATAGGAAATTTACATATTTTCGGTGAAGTTAAATCTTCACTGTATAAAGATTTACCTTCTGAATCTTATGTATTTTTAACTTGAGATAAACAAGATTCAAGCCGAGTTATATCCTTATTATTTTATGCATTAGGTTATTCATTTTGTGCTGGCATCCCTTTGACTTTGTCATTTGTTATTGGTTCTTCAACTGGTGGCTTTGATGTTGTTGCTATTTATATAATGAAAATAAAGAAAAAGCAACTAGGGACAATATTTTTGATTAATAATTTATTAATTCTTGTGATTGCTTCTTCACTAGGAACTTTTGCCTCTTTGAGATTGTTAGAAATTTCTGGTAAATCACATAATATAGTAATTGAAGATTTCTTTTCTCCAAATTTTTCTTCATCAATAATTTTAGTTGCATTACTTGGAGCAATTATTAATAAAATGTACCCTCGATTTAAAATGGTTGCTATCAATATTATTTCTCCAAGATCGATTGAACTTGATCAAAAGGTTTTTGGAGGAGAATATGATCACAAAAGACTTGTATCTTATGTAATTGGTGGTTACAAGAAGGAAGCACAAGAAGTAATAGTAATTTATTGTTTTATATTTGAGGCAAATGAGTTAATTTCAAGAGTTAAAAGTATTTATCCAGGAGCTTTTATTGTTGTCGGTCAATCAATTTCAATTGATGGTAAAATTAGTTATAAAAGTTTTCTTTCGTAATTAATATTATAATATTTAATGTTATAATACATAGTATATTTACAAAGGAGATATATATGATTAAAAAGAACATTAAAATGTTAAAAAATATTAATTCTTATTATAATTTTGAAATGGCTGCTCATAATAAATATTTAAACTATGCTGCTTATTTTGATATGGAAAATATTGATGGATATTCTAAATTTCTATTAGGACTTGCTAAAGATAAAATAGAAGCCCACATGACAAGAACATTTAAATTTCTGTCAAATTTTGATTTTCCTGCAAACATTAATAATGAATGTGTTATTAAAACTATAAAATATAGTGAAATTGATCAAAAAAATTTAGAAAAATCGTGTCTAATGATTTTTGAAGATGTTTTAGAAACTGAACTAAATTTACGAGAGGCAATTAACAAATTAGCTATTGAGGCTTTAGAAGAGAAAGATATTGAAATTTTTAATTGATCACAGTGATTTGTAAGTGACGCTTTAAAAGATATTAGCGAAGTTGAAAATATAATATTTTCTTTAAAAAATTCAAATATTTCATTGTTACAAAAACTTGTAAAAATTGAAGAATAAAAAAATGTTAAATATTAAGAAAGAATTCTAAATATTTAACATTTTTTATTGATATTTTTATCTGTTATATTGACATTTTGTTTTTTTTTGTAATAATCTACTTATTGAGTGAATATTATTATATAAGTTAAGATATATAAAAAAGATTATCTAGGAGTAAAATTATGAAAGATGAATTAATTATTGGTATTGACCTTGGTACTACCAACTCTGCAGTTGCAGTTGCAATAGATGGGAAACCATTTGTTATTGCCAATGAAGAAGGGAAAAGAACTATTCCTTCAATTGTTTACATTGAAAATGGAAAAATTTCTGTTGGTGATGAAGCTAAAGCATTATTATCAGAAGATAAAGATGTTGTTTTTTCAATTAAACGTTTAATGGGTACTAAAGAAAAGGTACATTTAGATGGGAAGGATTATTCTCCTGAACAAATTTCAGGTTTAATCTTACAATATATTAAAAACAGATCTGAAAGAGATTTAAATGCAAAAATTTCTAAGGCTGTTATTACAGTTCCAGCGTATTTTGATGATGGACAAAGACAAGCGACAATTAATGCTGGTAAAATTGCAGGTTTGGAAGTATTAAGAATTATTAATGAACCAACTGCAGCAGCAGTTGCCTATGGTCTTGATAGAAAAGAAGCAAATAAAGATCTTAAAGTTCTTGTTTATGACTTAGGTGGGGGGACATTTGACGTTTCTGTGCTTCACTTAAGAGATGGATTATTTGAAGTTCTTTCAACTAGTGGAGATAATCTATTAGGAGGGGATGATTGAGATAATAAAATAACTGATTTATTATTTTCGAAACTTGTTGATGGTGGAGAAAAACTTGATCGTGAATCACTTCATGTTAAAAATACTTTAAAAGCTGTATCTGAAAAATTAAAGATTGATTTATCTTTAAATGATCAAATAACTGTTGATTTGGCTTTATTTAATCGAACTGATTTAAATTTTCCTTATTCTAAAGTAGAATTTGAAGAATTAACTAAAGATTTAATGGAAAGAACAATTTTTCCTGTTGAAGATGCTCTTCGTGAAGCTAAACTTGAACCAAAAGATGTTGATAAAGTTCTTTTAGTTGGTGGATCTACCAAGATGCCAATGATTCAAAAATATGTAAGAGATTTATTTGGTGATGCAGTTGAAACAGGTGTTAACCCTGATGAAGTTGTTGCTCTTGGAGCTGCAGTTCAAGGTGCTATTTTAAAAGGTGATGTTGATATTGAGCTTCAAGATGTTATTCCATTAACTATTGGAATTGAAACTCATGATGGATTAAGTCACCCCTTACTTCCTAGAAACTCTAAGGTTCCAGCAAAAAAAACTGGTACATTTACAACTAGCTATGATGATCAAGACAATATTGAAATTAATATTGTTCAAGGGGAAAGAAAATTTGCTAAAGATAATAGACCTTTATCAGAATTTGTTTTTGACAAAATTGCTAAAGGAAAAGCTGGTGTTCCTAAAATTAAAGTTACATATGAAATTGACATGAATGGTGTTTTAAATGTTAGTGCTAGAGATGACAATACTGGACGTGAAGTTCAAGTTGTTGTTAAAGATACATCTGGATTATCAAGTTCTGAAATCTCAAAAATGATTACTGAAGCACAAAGATTTAAACAAGATGATATTCAAAAATTAAAAAATATTGAAATGATGCAAATTGTTTATGATTACCTTCAAATATTAGTAGCATATATGAATCAAACTCCTTATGACTTACCTCCATATTATAAAAGGGAACGTTCAATGGAATGAGTTATTAATGTTGAAAAATGAATAACTGATAAAGATTATGAAACTATTAGACAGAAAGCATTTGCTTTTATGTTACATGTAAATATCTCTTTGTATTATGAAACTAAAAAAGGTATGACAAAATTAGGATTTAAATCTCCAAAAGGATAAAAAGATGATTTCTTTTTATTTTTTTTTGTATAAAATTAGGAGTATAATAGTTTATGTAAAATTGGGGTAAAGTATGTCATTTACAAAAAAGCAATTTTTTGTAATCTTTTTATTTAGCATAATAATTTATATTTTTGGTATGATTGCAAATCTTACTGCATCATTCATTTTAAAAGATTATGCATATATTTATGGATGATTGATAGGATCTAGTTTTATTTGATTGTGAGTTTTATTTTATTGATTTTTTTTAAAATCTATAATTAAAGCAAATTTATCAGAAAAGAGTAAAAAGGATTTATGATTACAATTTACTATTTTTTTAGTTATAAGGTGATTATTAATAATTTTCCCGTTTGTTATCGGATCTCTTGTATTCTGATTGGGCAGCCATTTAATAAATGGATTTAGTATGTTATCAACACCAATTATTTTTATGTTAATTATTAATGTATTTAATGTGTTATATTTTTATGGCTTATGTAAAAGTGATATGAAAGGAACAAAAGATGTTGAGAGTTTATAATATGAATTCTTCTTATAATAGTAGAACAAAAGATCCTAATGATATTTTAAATCCTAATAACTGACATGACTTGGGTTCTGCAGGTTCTTTTATATTTTCAATTGCGATTGTTACTTTATTAATATTTGTAATCTTTTATTACTATAAAAGGTCATTAACAAAATTAAATTCTGGACTTGCCCCTGGTGGATTAGCACTAATTTTATTTGTAATAATTAATTATTTTAAGAATATTACAAGGGATTTATTGGGTGAATCATTAGAGAAATTTACACCTGTTATTTTAGGAATGTTCTTTTATATTTTAATTTCTAATTTTTTAAGTTTAGTTGCTCTTGATCCTCCAACATCTTCGATTACTGTTACCGTATCATTAGGGATGTTTACTTGAATAGGGACCCAAGTTATGGGAATAAAATTTCAAAAATTTGAGTATTTGAAAAGAATGTGCTTTAACATTAAGATTAAATCAAAAGAAAGCAATAAGGAAATGAAAATACCTTATATGGTTAACCCTTTAGAAGTGATTGGTTTATTTACTCCTCTAATTTCCATATCGTTTAGGTTATGAGGAAACATTTTTGCTGGGGGGTTGATTTTAATGATTGTTTACAATATTTCAGATATGAACGGGCTACCAAATATTATTAACGGGACATCTTTTGCTAGCGATCTTGTGATAATTTCAGGGTTCTTTGCACCACCAATTCACCTCTTTCTGGATGTCATGGTTGGGGCAATTCAGGCTTATGTTTTTATAATATTAACATTAGTCTATTGAAATATTGCCAAAATAGAAATTTAGTAATAAAATAAATAAATAAAGATAAAGGAAATAAAATGGATAATTTAATGATGATGTTCAATGATATAACTGATAAAGGGTTAACTCATATAGGAGTTGGGATTGCTATGATTGGTGGAATTAGTGTAGGGATTGGCCAAGGGTTTGCATCCGGTAAAGCAGCAGAGTCTGTATCAAGAAATCCTGAGATGGCAAATCGAATTTATACAATGATTATTGTTGGATTTGGGATTACTGAATCAAGTGCAATTTATGCTTTGATTGTTGCAATTTTGTTAATGTTTGTTGTTAAATAAATAATTAAAAGGATTTATTATGATTTTTAATGCTTCTCCAGAAGTGGCAATCACTCCTAATGTTTGAATTTTTATTGCTCATTTAGTAGCTTTTACAATTGTTATTTTAATATTGATTTTTTTTGCATGAAAACCAACAAAAAAATTTTTGAAAGACAAGAAAAAAATTATTAATAGTGATCTCTTTGAAGCCCAAGAGCAAAAAGAAAATGCTCTTAAACTTTTTGATGATGCAAATGCGAAGATTCTTGAATCAAAAGAACAGGTTGTTAAAATTAGGGAATTATCAGAGAAACAGGCTCATGATCGGTGAGAAGCTACCATTAAAAAAGCAAAAATTGATTCTGATGCAATCAGAAGCAAGGCCCTGAGAGATGTTTCTAAATTGGAAGTTGAATTTAATAAGCAAAAAAGGAATGAAATTAGCAAGGTTGCTCTGTTAGCTGCTGAAGAGTTAATGAAATCAAAAATCGATAATCAAGAAAACAACCGATTAGTTGATGAAATAATTAGAGAGATTGAAAATAATGAATAATGTAATTAAACATTATTCTGATGCTCTTTTTGAACTTTATTTAGAAGATAAAAATCAAAATTTTTTTGATAATCTAAAATTATTAAAGTCTATTATTAAACATGAACATGATTTAATTAATTTATTAAGTTCTTTAATGTTATCAAAAGCTGAAAGACATGATATCATCAATTCGATTTTTAAAAACAAGATTGATATCATCGTTTTAAATTTTCTCCATATCTTAGTTGAGAACAACAATTTTCATATACTAGAACGAATTGTTAAATCAACTTTGGCCAAAATTGATAAAGAAGAAGGTATTTGTTTTGCAACTATTGAATCTCCATTTCCACTTCAAAAAGAGCAAATAGAAAAAATAAAATTAATTATTTCTACAAGAACAAAGTCTAAAATTGAATTAGATTTTATTATTAATAAATCATTGATTGGCGGCTTTAAAATAATTTTTGGATCAGAAGTGATTGATGGTTCAATTCAATACCGTCTAGAGCAAATAAGAAAAAAAACTATAAATTATAAAGGAGGGGATCAATATGATTAGTTCAATTGAAAAATTCTCGTATATTATCAAGGAACAAATTAAAAAATATTCCTCTCATATCTCAGATACAGAAGTTGGAATTGTTATTTCTGTTGGGGATGGAATAGTTGAGGTTTCAGGTCTTAGAAATGTAATGTTAAATGAATTATTATTATTTAATAATGGTTCATTAGGAATTGCTTTGAATTTAGAAGTTAATTCTGTTGGAGTTATAGTTTTAGGAGAGTATGTAGATATTAAAGAGGGAACGATTGTTAAAAGAACGGGCAAAATTACTGAAGTTCCAGTTGGAGATCAATTATTAGGAAGAGTTATTAATCCATTAGGACAAGCTGTTGATGGGCGAGATGAAATCAAATGTGAAAAATTTTATCCAATTGAAAGAATTGCATCTGGTGTTATGACTCGTGAATCTGTAAAGCAACCTTTAGAAACTGGAATATTAGCAATTGATGCAATGTTTCCTATTGGAAAAGGGCAAAGAGAATTAATTATTGGTGATCGTCAAACAGGAAAAACATCAATAGCAATTGATGCCATTATTAATCAAAAAGGGAAGAATGTTAAATGTGTTTATGTTGCAATTGGTCAAAAAAATTCAACTATTGCACTAATTAAAAAATCGTTGCAAAAACATAATGCTATGGATTATACAACAATTGTTTTAACTTCAGCTTCTGATTCTCCAGCATTCAAGTATATTGCTCCATTTTCTGGGACTGCCATTGCAGAATATTGAATGGAAAAAGGCCAAGATGTTTTGATCATCTATGATGATTTATCAAAACATGCTGTTGCATATCGAACATTATCTCTTTTATTAAGAAGACCACCAGGAAGAGAAGCATATCCTGGCGATGTTTTTTATTTACATTCTAGATTGCTTGAACGTTCAGTTAAATTAAGCAAGAAATATGGTGGTGGTAGCATCACATCATTGCCAATAATTGAAACTCAATCTGGAGATATTTCTGCCTATATTCCAACTAATGTTATTTCAATTACAGATGGACAATTATTTTTAGTTTCTAAATTATTTAATTCTGGACAAAGACCAGCTATTGACGCTGGGTTATCAGTTTCAAGGGTTGGTGGTGATGCACAAATTAAGTCTGTTAAAGAAATGGGAGCATCATTGAAACTTGATTTAGCGCAATTTAGAGAGTTAGAAGCTTTTTCCCAATTTGGAAGTGATCTTGATAATGAAACTATCAATATTTTAAATCACGGTAGAAAAGTCTTAGAAATAATTAAGCAGCAAAATATGATATCATATGACCAGACAGTTGAAGCTGCCTTATTATTTATTATTAAATATAAATATATTCAATACATTCCTGATGAATATATTAAAGAATTTAAAGAAGATTTTATTATAGATTTTTCTAAAATAGAACTTCATAAGCAACTTTCTAAAATGCAGGCATTTACACCAGAAACTAAAAAAATATTAGCTGACTATGTTTCAAATTTTATTCAATTATTTGTAATAAAAATTATAGATTATGATTGATCAAAATTTCCACCAATAGAAGATATAAAAAATGCCATCATTAGATAATTTAAAAAAAAGAATATCATCGATTGAAACAACTGGTAAAATTACAACTGCTATGAAGCTTGTTGCAACAGCTAATTTAAAAAAACAAAAGGAACTTTATAAAAATACTAGTAGTTATTATAAAAATTTTCATGCAATATTTTTAGATTTAGTGAGGAATAATCCAGAAAACAATCTTACTACAAATTTATCTGAAAAAACTGTATGGATTGTTATTACAAGTTCTCTTGGGTTATGTGGTTCTTTTAATACACAAATTATTAAGAAATTAGATGAAGAATTTAATCGCGAAAAAGATGAAATAATTTTGATTGGAAGAAAAGGTAGATTATTATTAAAATCTCGTGATTTATTAAATAAAACAAAAATATTTATAAATATAAATCCTAAAGATATTACTTATAATGTTACTGAATTATTAATTAGAGAATTTCAAAAAAATTATAAGATTGGTTCATATAAAAAAATTAATTTAATTTATATGAAGTTTATTAATTCTTTATCTTTTGAACCATGTATTATTCAATTATTACCAATTGAAAAAAAATTATTAAATCAAAAAGGTAATAAACAGTATCAAAATTTTATGACATATGAACCGGATGCTTCAAAAATAATTGACAAATTATTAGTTCAATTTTTATCAGTAACATTTCATGGTGCCATTTTAGAGTCTAATGTTTCAGAAAATTCTTCTAGACGAAATTCTATGGAAAATGCATCTAAAAATGCTGATGAACTTAGCAATGATTTATATAATAAACTTAATACATTAAGGCAAGCAAAAATTACTCAAGAAATTAACGAGATAACAGGAGGGCAATCTGATGGAAATAACTAAAAATGATTTAAGCAAAATAAAAGCCAATATTTCTAAGAAGATATACAAGGGATATATTTATCAAGTGTTAGGACCTGTTGTTGATGTTAAATTTAAAATTGATGAAATGCCTAATATAAATGATGCACTAGAAATAATTCAACCAAATCGATCAAAAATTACTGTTGAAGTTTCCCAAATTATCGGTGATGAAGTTGTCAGATGTATTTCAATGAATGCAACTGATGGACTTTCTCGTGGAGTAGAGGTTTTGACAACTGGAGGACCTATTATGGTTCCAGTAGGTGATGAAGTTTTAGGGAGAATGTTTAATGTTGTTGGAGAACCAATTGATGAAAAACCCTTCTCTTCAAAATTAAAAGCTGTTATTCATAAAAACCCACCTCTATTTTCTGAACAAAGTACCAAACTTGAAATTCTTGAAACAGGGATTAAAGTTATTGATTTACTTGTGCCATATATAAAAGGTGGTAAAATTGGTTTATTTGGAGGTGCTGGTGTTGGGAAAACTGTACTTGTTCAGGAATTAATTCATAACATTGCAACAGGCCATGGTGGGATTTCAGTTTTTGCTGGTGTTGGAGAAAGAACACGTGAAGGTAATGATTTGTATTATGAAATGATAGCAGGAGGGGTAATTGATAAAACTGCTTTAGTTTTTGGTCAAATGAATGAACCACCAGGAGCTAGAATGTTAGTTGCATTATCTGCATTAACAATGGCAGAATATTTTCGAGATGAAAAAAATCAGGATGTTCTTTTATTTATTGATAATATTTTTCGTTTCACACAAGCAGGTTCTGAGGTTTCAGCTCTTTTAGGAAGAATGCCTTCTGCTGTTGGATATCAACCAACACTAGCATATGAAATGGGATTATTACAAGAAAGAATTACATCAACTGATAGTGGATCAATTACTTCAGTGCAAGCAATCTTTGTACCAGCAGATGATTTAACAGATCCAGCACCATCAACAGCTTTTGCTCACCTTGATGCTAGAACCGTTTTAGATCGTAAAATAACTGCTTTAGGAATATATCCAGCCATTAATCCATTGGATTCTTCTTCAAGAATTTTAGAGCCAGAAATTATTGGCTTATCACATTATCGGGTTGCTACAAAGGTTTTGAATATTTTACAAAAATATGAAGAATTACAAGATATTATTGCTATTTTAGGGATAGATGAATTATCTGAAGAAGACAAATTAATTGTAAACAGAGCAAGAAAAATTAGAAATTTCTTATCTCAACCTTTTAATGTGACAAAGAAATTTACAGGTATAGATGGTAAATATGTTAAATTGGCCGATACAATAGATAGTTTTGAGAGAATTATTGAAGGAGAATGTGATCATATTAATGAACAATTGTTTCTTTATGTTGGGACAATTCAAGAGGTGTTTGAAAAACACAAGAGTAATAAATAATTATGGCAGTATTTAAATTAGAAATTTTTTCTCCACTTGGGGAATTTTATAATAAGGATGTATTAAATGCTAGTTTTTATTCAGGTGTGGGCCAAGTAACCATTTTAGCTCATCATTGTAATATCACTGGAATAATTGAAAAAAGTGCAATTATTGTTGAAAAAAAAATTATTGGGTATGTTAAAAATGGTGTTTATACTTTTTATAACAACAATTTAAAAATTGTTACTTCTTCTATTAGTGATAAACCAAACATTGAAAATATGGATTCTTCCAATATTAGAGATAATCTTTTGACAAATGTTAAAAAAGACGTTGCTTCAGATTCTTTAATTGAAATTGATCTTATGAGAAATTTAAAGAGTAGTAAATAATGATTATATTTGAATCAATTAAATTAGGAGTCCAATCTTCTAATTTATCTTTTTTTACTTTCAAAATTAAAAATAATTTTTTTAATTTTATTGAATCCAATTCTGTGACAAGTAAAATTTTAGTTGATTTTTTTCTTGGTAAAAATAATATATTATCTGGGAATATAATTTTCGATGGAATTAATTTTTTTGAATTGTTAGAACATAATCGGAAAAATTTTATTCAATTAAAAACTGCATTAATTCCTAATATTGACCAATTTTCAAATTTCAAATTAAACTCATTCCTTAATTTTGTATTAAACCTATATAATCAAAAAAAGATTGATTTTAATGAAATATATAATTCTAATCAGGAAATAAATATAATTAAAGATAAATTAATAAAAAATATGAATAATATGGAAAAAAGAGTAATAATTTATCAATTATCATCTTTAATTAAGAAGGATTATATTATTTATAATGATTTGTCAAAAGTTTTTAATGATGATTTTTCTTTCGGCATGCCAATTAGTTTTAAAAATACATTAATTGTTATATCAGAATCTACTATTGATAATAATAATAATTCTTTGATTCATTTAATCTCCTTATTTAGCAATAGTATTAATTGTAAAGTATCAAAAATCTTGACCTTATCAGAAAATCAAAATATTAAAAATTTTGATGACAAGAAGAAAAAATATTTTGTTATTAATATGTGATTATTTTTTTTTAAATTTGATCCAATATTGATTTCTATCCTATCTGTTTTTTCTGTTTTATTTATCATATTTATCTCCATTTTGGTCAATAGTAATTTAATATCAAAAATAAAAAATGGTAGAAATAACATTAATTATGAAAACTTGATAATTGTTTTATCATTAATTTTTTTTGAATTTATTTGTCTACTCATATTATTTTTATTTATAAAAAAAATAAATAAATACTTGATGTTTTTTTCATATAATGGTTCTGGTATTTTAACAATATTTAATTTTTTATGTTTTCTTTTCTTGCCATTATACTTAGCATTTTTTCTAGTTAGTTTTCCAACTTCTATTATTGTTATTCATTTATTATTAAAGCAAAAAATAGACATTGATTTTTTATTTTTATTTTTCTTTGGTCATATTTCATCAAATACTATCTTTATTAATATAGTTCATTTACTTATAACACCTGAATATAAAAATAAGTAGCAAAATACCATTGATTTTTAGTAAAATAAAACCTATAATGAAAAAAATAGAAATTAAAAAAGCTAAAAAATTAGGACTATTTTCAGCAATATCAATGCTGATTTCATCAGTATTAGGAATTGGTATATTTCTTAAAAATGGTGGTATTTTTTCTATCAATAATAATAATTCTATTGCTATTATGCTATCATGAACAATTGGGATTATTATTGCTTTAGGCGTAGCGTATTCATTTGCAGAAATTTCTACTTCTGCAAGGGGGAATGCAGGACTTGGTAAGTGGTGTGAAAGACTTTTAGGCAAAAAATTTGGTTATTTTGTTAAATTTAATTTGCCAATTTTTTATTTGTCTTTTTTAATTGCAATTTTGTCTTTATTTTTAGGTGATGCTTTTTTTAAAGTCATTGGAAAGCAACCGCATTTTGGTTGGATTGCTTTATTTTCTTTATTTATTGGTTTTTCGTCTTTATGTTTAAATTATATATCTATTAAGGCAAGTCAATTTGTTTCTTTTTTTACTAATATTCTTAAATTTATTCCCATTATTTTGTTTATTATCGTTGCTATTGTAATTTCAGTAATTCATAAAAATTCTGGTCATTTTACAGGAACATCCAAAAATTTTAATTTTTCTATTATTTTAGTTACTATTCCTTCAATTCTTTTTACTCTTGACAGTTTCCTTGTTATTGGTAATATTTCAGATGAAATTGTAAATCCTAAAAAAAATGTTCCACTTGCTATTATTATTGGGATGGTAATATGTTCTATTTTTTATTTACTTGTAACAATTGCACAGATTTTAGTCTCTAATGGTGATGCTCTTACTTTTTTTAGTAATATTTTTAAAGACTGGAAACATTCACATATTTTAGATATTATTACTAATATTATTATTGTGATTGTAATATTTGGAATTATTAACACTATTACTGCTGGAACCATTAGAGCTCATGATCATCTTATAAAGGAAAAATTAGTAATTTATCATCATCATATTATAATTTTTTCTGAAAAAATAAAAATATTTGAAAAAGGACATAAAGAAGGTTTTATTTCATCTTCCATTTGATTTTTATTTTATTGAATAATATTATTAATCCCATCAATTGCAATTGGTAAATATGGAAATGACAATTTCATTAATTTTGCAAGCAATTTGCCAACTCTTTTCTTTTATTTAATTTATGCAATAACTATTATTGGTGGTGTTGTTAATCGTTTCACTAAAAAAATAGAAACAGTCCAATATTTATTTTTTATTCCAGTTGGTTTATTTTCTGCCATAATTGTGACCAGTTTTTTTTGCTATCAATTTTTTTATGTTAATTTAATAGAAACAATTCTTGAACCATTAAATATAAGTCCCAATTCAGGTCCTTTGTTTTTTAATAAATCTAATATTGAATTAACTAATTTAACCTCATCATTATGATTTTTATTTATCTTTATTTGATTTTCTATTTTACCATGAATGAATTTGTGATTGCTTAAAAATCAAAAAAATAATAATGCATATAAGGAAATTATGTGGAAGCAATTTTAATTATTGATATGCAAGAAGATTTTTGTGATTACGGACCTTTTAATAATTTAGGTGTTCTTGAAATTGATGCAAAAATTGGTTCATTCATTAAAGATCTTAAAAATATTGAAAAATATAAAATAATTGGTTCCGTTGATTATCATCCTTACAATCATATTTCATTTAATTTTTTTCCAATACATTGTGTAAAATGAACATTAGGTCAAAAATTATTACCAAGTGCTTCGAAAATTAAATTTGATTTAATGATAAAAAAAGGAACATATAAATGAATTGATAATCTTTCCCCTTTTTTTAATGGAAAAAGAAAAACTGTTCTTGATAAATTTTTGCAAAGAAATAATATTAAAAAAGTTTATCTTGCAGGGTGCATTGGGGAAATATGCATTAAACAAACTTATCTAGATTTAGAAAAATTTGGATATATACCTTTAATCATTGATGAATTGACTTATTTTAAATTAAAAAATGAGAAAGCAAAATTCAATCTAATCAAGGTAGCAGAATTTCTTAAAAATCAATAAAAATAACTTTTAAGGATTGTGTATTTTTTTATTTCAAAATAAAAAAAAATAAATTTTAAAAATAGAGTATAATAATAATTTGTTAAAAAAAATAATTTTATTTTAATTATCATTGTTAGTAAGTTACCAACAAATACTGTTGGTAACTTATTTTTTTGCTATTTATATAGTATTTTATTATAGGTAAATTGTTGGAAACAGTAAAATAAAAATTTTAATTAATACATTTTCATTTTATTTTTTATTTGCTCAGTAAACTTTTAATTAAACTCTATATATGCTTAACTTTTAATATAAGAAATAGATTCTTGTTAAGCTCTAAAATATCAAATAATTTTTCAAATATTTATTTGGTAATAGTCATTATTTTGGAGTTAAAATGAAAGATATTAAAAATAAAACTTTATTTTTCAATGTATTAAATCATTGTAGTTTTAGTCCATCATTTATGCTTATTAATTATTTATACAGACCGATAATAGGTCCAGTTTCGTCTGAAATATATAAATTTTTAGCAAAATATAATCATATCAATCGAATTATTAAAAAAAATGAAAATATTTTTGAGCTTTGTTCTTATTTAGCAATATCAAAAGAAGAATTTGATCAGGAAAGAAAAAAATTAGAAGCTATTTCGTTATTAGAGACATTTTATGATGAATATGAAAATGTTTTATACTTTAAATTATTAAATCCTCTAGAGTTTAAGGAATTCATTTCGAATAAGTGTTACTATAATTTATTATCTCAAAAATATGAACTAAGTAAAATTGAAGAAATTAGTTTTTATTTTTCTGATCGAAATAATCCAGCAAAAGATAAGAATATATCTTCTAATTTTAATGATATTTTTAATAATGATAAGTTTGATAATTTTAATTTTAATTTTTCATTACTTTATGACAATGTTCACAAATATACTAAAAAAATTTGAATTTTAGATGTTGATTCAAAAAATATTATTGAAAATTATTTTAAGAATTTTAGATTATCCTTTGATGCTATTCAAAATATTTGTTTGGATGCCTTACAAGAAAATGAATTTTTAGAATTTTATCTTGAAAAAAATTTATTGATTTCACTTTTAGATAATGAGGTTTTTAAACTTAATAATAAAGAGAATCATGATTTTGTATTTTTAAACCGTGATAGTGATATTTTTAATAAAGAAATTGATAATTTTATGATTTCTGCAGTTTTTCTTGATTATATGAATAATAAATCTGAAAGGTACTTGTCTTCTTTAAAAAGAAATATATTAAGTAAAAATGAACTTGATTTAATTATTAGAACAAGAGAACAGCTTAAAATTGGTAATGATGTTATAAATATGGTTATTGATTATTCTATTTATAAAACCCATGGCAAAATTAATTTAAAATACATTGAAAAAACATTACAAACTATTTCTAATTTGGGATGTAAAACATTGAGCAAGGCATATCAATATTTAGTTTCTTTATCCAATAATAAATCTAAAAATATTTCAAGCAATAATGATTGTTTTAATGAAATTAGTTCATTTAATTTTAATTTTGATTAGGAAAAACAATGAATAAAGAGGATTTTAATAAATATACCAATATTGTTAAAAAAGAAGATGAGTTCTTAACTTTTTGCCAAAAAATTAAAAGTAGCAAATTATATGAAGATTTAAATTTAACAAATGAAGAAATTAGTAATTATGCAATTCTTTTAGAGGAAGGATTGGTTATTAAAGAAAAATGCAAAAAAAACTCAGAATTTTGCGAAACAAATAATAAATTTCACTTAAAATTTCATAGAAACAGGGATAATATTTTAGAAATTTGTGCAATATCTTGTCCTTATATAAAAAAAAAATTTCTTTACAATACATATTTATCTGCTGATATATCAAAAGTAAAATTTAATAGTAAATATTTTAAAGATAGTAATAATTTAAGTCTTCATAAATTATTTGATGAATTTAAAAGAAATGTGACAAGTGATGTGAAAAATCATGGTTTTTATATTTTTGGCGATTTTGGAGTTGGGAAAACATATTTTACTTTTGCCATCGGTAATTACTATTTAAATAAAGGTAAATCAACTGTTTTTATTACACTATCAGATCTAATTTCAAAAATAAAAAATTCTTTTGATAATGACGATTCAAAAAAACAGATAGTAAATAATTTGATTAATATACTAATAACTTGTGATGTATTGTTGATAGATGATATTGGAGCAGAACCAGTTTCAGAATGATTTTTTTCAGAAAATTTAATGAATATTCTTAATTTAAGATTAACATCATCTAAAATTACTTATTTTAATTCCAATTATTCATTAGATGATTTGGAAAAATTATTTTCTAAAAGATATAATTCAAAGGATCCAGCAATTGCTAAAAGATTAATGAATAGAATCAGAGGACTTGTTAATAATAAGAATTTTCTATTAGAAGGCAAAAATAGACGTTATTAATAGATATTATTAATTATAAATGGATTTAAAAGCAACTTTTATAATATAATTATTAAAATTATAAATATTTTATTTTTAGGAAAGAGAAATTTATGAAAAAAGAGAATGATCTTAAGTCACAGTTAGTTAATTTTAATTGTGTATCTTGTGGGAAAACGATTCAATTAATTTCAACAATTAATTCTGAAAATTTTTCAATTGATGTTTGTAGCAACTGTCATCCATTTTATTTAAATAAAACAGGTGCTCAGCAATCTAAAGGTAGAGCTGAAAAATTTATGAATAAATTTAATGTTGGTAAATCTTTAGCAAAGGCTAAAAATAATAAATAAAATTTCTTATATATTATTAATTATTTAAAATGTCTTATAACAAAAAACTATTTATTGCTGCTAAATCTATTTATCAAAAAACCATTAACTTAAGAAACGAATTAGAATCAATAACAGATGATTTTAAAAGAATTAAAGTAATTAATCAAGTATTAAAAGCTAATTTACCAATTATTGAATACTTTAATACTTATTCACAAATAGTTAATTCCATTGATAATTATGAAACTAGATTCAAAGAAGAAACTAATCTTGAAATGAAAGAATTAATAAAATTAGATTTTGAAGAAGCAAATGAAAAAGTAAGTATGATTGAAGAAAAGATTAAAATTCTTTTACTTCCTAAAGATGACAATGAAAATAGAAATATTATTGTTGAAATGCGCCCTGCAGCAGGTGGGGATGAAGCATCTATCTTTGTAAGTGATTTATACCAAGCATACATTAGATATGCACAAAGTCACAATTGGAAAACAGAAAATATTGAAATAATAAATGATACTCATGGGATATCATTTATATCCTTTATTATTTCAGGAGAAGATGCATATTCTAAAATGAAATATGAATCAGGAGTTCATAGGGTTCAAAGAGTTCCTGCAACAGAAGCTAAGGGAAGGGTTCATACATCAACTATTACTGTTGCTATCATGCCAGAAATCGAAGATATTGAGGTTGAAATAAATAAGAGCGAAATTAGAGAAGATCGATATTGTGCATCAGGTGCTGGCGGACAACATGTTAATAAAACACAATCTGCTGTTAGAATCACTCATATACCAACAGGAATTGTAGTTGCTTGTCAAGAAGGAAAATCACAGCATAGTAATCGTGATAATGCAATGCGATTACTGAAATCTAAAATTTATGAATATTATATTAAAAAACAACAGGATTCAAGTTCATTAGAAAGAAAGAATCAAGTTGGTAGAGGTGATAGATCTGAAAAAATTAGGACATATAATTATCCCCAAAACCGAGTTACAGATCATAGAGTTGGTTTATCAATTAATAAATTAGATCAGGTAATGCAAGGCAATTTTGATGATTTTATTCAGGCTTTGACTGTAGATGAACAAGCTAGAAAAATGGCTGAGTTAAATATTGATGACAATAAATAAACTTATTTGCAATATTAAAATTAAGTATCCAACTATTGTAAATTATGATTTATATCAATTGATTTTTTTTCTTTCTAAAAAAATTAAAAATAGCGATAATCTTAATTCTAATTTGATGAGAAAAATTGATTTTGATTATAATAAATTAGAAGATTTAGTCAATCAACTGATTTTAAATCACAAGCCAATTGAAAGAATTATTGGGTTTATAAATGTTTTAAATTTAAAAATTCATATTAATAATAAGGTTTTTTGCCCTCGAGAAGAAACCATTTATTGGTGTCAAGAATGAATTAAAAATAACGGAAATCTTTTTATTGAAAATTATTTAGACCTATGCTCTGGTAGTGGAGTTATTAGCATTTTATTTAAAAAAGGATTGCTAATTAATAATGCTATTGGAATTGATATTAATCCAGATGCTATTGCTTTGTCTAATGAAAATGCAAAGATAAACAATTTAATTATTGATTACCAAAATAAATCTGTAGTTGATTTTATTTCACAAAATAAAATTAAATTTGATTTAATTACTTGTAATCCACCATATATTGCTATCAATGATTCAGATATTGATCCATCTTCATTAAATTATGATCCATTTGAATCCCTATTTGCCCCAGAAAATGGTTATCATTTTTACAATTTATTATTTAATAATCTTCATAATATTCTAAATGTTAATGGTATTATTATTTTAGAAATTGGTTTTAAACAAAGAACAAAATTACTAAAAATATTAAAAGAACTATCAATTAAAAATTTTAAATTTGGTAAAGATCAAAATAATCTTTGAAGGTATTTAGAAATTAGGAATAGTGATGGTGTTATATAATAATAATGATACAAAATTTATTTCATTTGAACTAAAAAATAGAAAAGTTTTAATTTGTCCAACTGATACTGTAAATGGTGTTTTATCAATGCATAAATCAGATATCTATAAAGTAAAAAAAAGAAGGCTAACAAAAAAAATTATTTTGTTTATTAGCAATGTTTTTTTCATTAAAAACCCTTCAAAAGATTTAATAAAATTAGCTAAGTGCTTTTGACCTGGAAAATTGACACTTATTTATAATGGAAAAGGTTATCGATGTCCAAATGATCCTTTTATACTTGATTTATTAGAGCATACTGGCCCCTTGTATAGTTCAAGTGCTAATATTTCTGGACAAGAACCTTGTCGAAGCACATTAGATGCCTATCAATCTTTAAGTAAATATAAAAGATTGATTGTAGTAAAAGGCTCAAGTGATAATAATAGTCTTCCTTCAACAATTTATAATGTAGATAAAAAAAAAATAATTAGAGAAGGACAAATTAGCTTAGCTGAAATAAATAAATGTTTATCTAAATAATTTATTAAAATTAAATTATCTTTTTTATGGTATATTTAATATATAGAGATGTGACTTAATCACATCTTTTTATATTATTTAGGAGTAATTTTCATGTCAAAAATAATTACTTTAATTTGTGAAGACTGTCTTTCAAGAAACTATAAAACCTCAAAAACTGAAAATAGTAATAAAAGACTCTCATTAAATAAATATTGTTCAACATGTAAAATTCAAAAAATTCATAAGGAAAGTAGATAACAATGAATACTTTTGATAGCAAAAATACTTTAAATAAAGAAAAGAAGAATTCCTTAGATTCTAAAAATTTTAAAAGTGAATATGATAAATATACTCAATCAGAAAAAGATAAGAAGAAAAAATTTAAAGAATATAAGAGAGCAAAAAAGAGAAAAGAAAAAGCTGAATTTGTTGCTCAAGAAACTAAACTTAAAAAAATTAAGCAAAAGGATCCTGAAAATAAAAATAAATTAAAGAGATTATTTTATGGAGTAGGAAAAGAATTTTGAAGAGTTACATGACCAACTAAAAAGGAAATGTTCAATAATTTCATTACTGTTATTATTATCTCCTTAATTCTTGCTGCAATGATGACAGGAATTGCTTGAATTATTACTGATAAAGTAAATATTACAAAATAAAAAGAAAATTAAATAAGGGAAAACTAATGGAAAACATTAAAAAAGAACGATGATATATAGCTACAACAATTATTGGAAGCGAAGAAAAAATTAAAGAAGCACTTCAAGAAAAAATTAGAGCTTATAAGTTTGAAAAAGAAGTTGTTGAGATGAAAATTATCAAACATAGAGAAATTAGAATAGAAGAATATAATGATACTTCTAACCCCCCACCAAAATCAATGAGAAACTCAAAAAATATCAGGTGAGAAACAACACCAAATGGTTATGATAAAATAATTAGTAAAGAAGTATATCGTTTTCCAGGTTATTTATTTATTAATATGATTATGACTCAAGAAATTTGATATATGATTCGTAATACTGCAGGAATTACAGGTTTTGTTGGCTCTTCTGGAAAAGGGGCAAGACCAATTCCAATTTCAGAAGATGAATTAATTGATATTTTTAATGAAAATAATATTAAAGATAAAATTATTAGAGTATCAAAAAATAAAGTAATTGAAGAAGAAATAAATATTATTAATACTGATTCTAATCTTCAAAAAGAAGTTATAGATGTGGAATATTTTAATTCAAAGGCATCTGTTTCTCAGAGTCAAATAAATAATGTTAAAAAGCAAATTAGTTTAAATGGGAATGAAGAAATTATAAAAGAAAAAGATGATTTAGAAGAAAAAGTAGTTGATGAAAATTATCAAGTTGGTAATGAATTAATAATAATTAATGGTGTTTTAATTGGTTCAACTGGGATTGTTAAAAAAGTTGATAATCTTTCTAAAATAGTGACTTTGGAAGTGGAAATTTTAGGCAATAATAGTTTAATTGAATTACCTTTTAAAGATGTTTGCAAATAAAAATAAATAATTTTTAATCATTATAATAGATTAGATTAATAATCTGGATTTATTTAGATGAAATAAAAAATTGCAAATTTAAGTAGTAATAATTTTATAAATAATAAAAATTATATTATTTATTAAATTTTTAATTTAATATTATAATATATTGTAGGAATTAAATCTCTCTAATTATTAGAGCTGATGATATATGGTATCTTATGGAAAATAAAAAAGACTTAATCATTACTAAAGAAAATATAATTAAGAAAATTAAGGAAATATCTACAACAAGAGATTTAACTGATGTAAATGTTGCCCAAGAAATGAGTTATTTATCTCATGAATTAGCTGAGATTAATGATTTAATAAAAGGTGCTCATAGTTTTGATAATGATTTAAATAGTAACAATAATGCATCAGGTTATTATGAATCTATGTCTGCAACTTATATTAATGATAATGGAAATATTTTTGAAGTTTATAAAATAAATGAAAAAGAAGTTTCTAAAGAAGAATTTGATGACTGAAGTCATGATTACTTCAATATTATTAGAATTAAAAAAGAACAAGAAAGAGAATTATCTTTAAAAAATGATATCCAAGATTTAGAGAAACAACTTTCTGAAAAAAAGAAATTATTGTTTAAAAAATCTGGTCATGAATTTAAGAATATTCCTGATATTAGAGAATCACAAACTTTAAAAAACAGCCAATTTAGTTCAAATAATTTACATTCCAATAACAATGGGTATATGGATAGTAAAGAATTATTCAATAATCGATTTAAAAATTTAAAATCTCGTAATTTCAATAAATAGATATTTATTATTCATTATGTAATTCTTTATTATATTTTGAATTATTTTTTATTTTATGGAGCAAAAGATGAAAAATATCTTAATAATTACTCCATCATTATTTCCAAATATTGGTGGTGTTGAGAAATATGTTGATAATTTAATTAAATATTTTAGCAGTAAAAATTATCAAATTGATCTTTATATTAACCGTTATCAAAGTGAAGAAAATAAAAAACAACACCAATTAAGCTATCCTCATGTTAGTTTTTTTTATAAGCAAGATGGGAATTGAATTGAGCGAAAAATGGTTGGAATTTTTAAATTTCATGCTCCAATTGTGTCTGTAATTGAACAATTATTTGATCGAAAAAATTTTGATAATAAGATTAATATCAGTAAATATTCCATCATTATTGACAATAGTGTTGCTAACTATAAAATTTTGAGAAATCAAAAAAAAGCTATTAATGTCTTGCATGCAGATCCACATTCATTCATAGTTAATAAGAATTTAAATTTTAAAGGTTTAAAAGATTTCATTTTAAAATTATTAAAAATTATTTTTGTCAAATTTACTAGAGTATTATGAAGTTATAAAGATTATAAAAACTTGGTGATGTTTTCTTCATATGATGCTGATATATTTAAGAAACATTGGGATTTTAATGCCAAAAAGCAAAAGATTTTTTATTGTCTTTGTGCTATTAAGGATTATCACACTGATAGTCATTATAATCCAAGTGGAAATATTATATCTATTTTGAGGTATGAAAATCAGCAAAAAAATTTAAAATTTATGGATCAAGTTTCTCAAAATTTAAACAGTCCAATTTCTGTATATGGCGAAGGTCCTGACAAAAAATTATTTAAAAACACAATCATTTTTGATGCTATCAAAGATGAATTATTAAAAATTAAAATTTTAACTAATGCTGCAGTTTTTATTATGACATCAAATTATGAAGGACTGCCATTTTCAATCATTGAAGCATTGTCAATTGGGCTTCCTATTGTGATCAGAGATACATTTCCTAATGCTAAATTACTTGTAAAAGAAAATTATAATGGTTTAATTTTTAATCATAAATCAACCCCAATTGAAGTAGCTAATAAAATTACAAAATTATTAAAGAATAAAAAGTTACTTAAAGAAATGAACAATAATTCTTACAAGATTTATCTTGAAAATTTTACTATTGATAAATTCTATGATAGTTGGGATAAGATAATTAAGGTTTTAAATAAATAATATATTATTAAAATATGAAAATAGATTAGAGAGTATTTATGAATGATATAGAAAAATTGAAAGAAATAGATAAAAATTTGAAAAAAATTGAGAAAAACAGTAAGATAAATATACAAGATTATGTTTTTAAATCATTATTTTGTAATGAAGTATTAAATAATCATGAAAAGAAAATATTAAAAGAAGCAATTAATATTTCTATGATATCTAAAAGAGGTTCATTCATGTTATTAAGATTACTATCTGAAACAATTTTTAAAAGAATTATACCTTTTAAAAAATTTTATAAATCAGAAGATATTGGGAAAAAAATTAATAGTATTAAGAAAGAAAAAGAGTGGAAAATAAAATATTGTTCTAAAAAAGATAAAAAAATACGAAAAAAAGAATTAGAATTCTACAATTCATTATTAAAAAATCTAAAACAAGAAAATGATGAAAATACATTATTTGATTATTTAGAAAAACAAACAAAATCAAATAATAACTTCAAAATAAAAATGTTAGATTATAGAACACTTGGTCGTTTTTTATTTATTTTTGAGACAAAAGAATTTAAAGAAAAATTTAAGAAAATTTTATTAAATGAAAAGTGAATGATTGAAGTTATAAATGCTTACCTTAATGATTATAATTTTATTTTGTATGAAATAAATTATATTTTTAATGACTATGTTCATGGAAATTACAGAGATAAAAAAAAATTTGACAAACAAAAAGAAGGCTTTGTATATTTCATGTATATTTTTGAATATTTTATGTTTTATGTAAAAATACTAAGTATTATAGTTAAAAAAATGGAAATAAATGAAACTTTAAACAATTGAAATAAAGATACTAATAATGGTTCATAAAAATTATTAGTGCAATATATACAGATGGAATATTTTTATAAATAAAAATATAAAATATTAAGATAATTATTCAGTTAATCAGATATCTAATTTTAATTAGAAAAGAAGATGAATCAAAAAATTAATGTATATATCATATTATAAAAAATATGGTTGAAGTAATTTAGAAAATTTCAGGATTTTTTATTTAATTATTGTAAAAAATTGAGTGATTTTAATCAGTTATTTTTTGCACTAAAGATTATCTAATAATTAATAGATGCTTAAATATATATTATTAAATTATTTAGATATAATTTATTTATGAAAAAAGTATTAATTATTGCTGATAATTTATTTCCAAATATAGGTGGTGCTGAAAAGTACATAAATTATTTAATTGATTTATTGATTTCAGAAAAATTTGTAATTGATATTTATATTTCAAAATATCAATTATCAACAATCAAAGAACAACAAATTAGTAAATATAAAGATATTAATATATATTATTCTTTAGATTTTTTAAAAAATAAAAAATATATTAATTTATTGAATGAACCAATAATTACTAAACCATATAATATTTTTAAATTTATTAAAAAAATTCCCTTACTATTTTTTGTTTATAAAAAAGAAAGATTAATATTTAATAGATATTATAAAAGAAATTATTATGATTTAATAATTGACAATACAGAAAATAATTATAAGTGTTTGAGACATAAAAAGAATGTCATTTTTATTTCTCATATAAATCCCTTTGTACTAATTAGTAATTCAAAAACAAAAACAGCATTTTTTATGAATTGCTTTTGATTAATTTTAAAAAAAGTATTTAAAATTTTTATGTCAAGAAAATTCTATTCAAATATTGTTATGTGCTCTGAAGAAAATAAAAAAGATTTTGAAAAATATTTTAAGTTTCAAAAAAACCAAAGGATATTTTATTGTTTGAATGGTGTTGAAAATGTAGATTCCAAAATTAATTACAATTCTAATAGTAAAATTATATCCATTTTAAGATTTTATAATTCTATTAAAAATTTATCTTTTATGGATCAAGTTTCAAAGAAATTAGATAATCCTATTAATGTTTATGGTTGTGGCCCCGATAAATTTTTACTTCAAAATGTTATATTAAATGATCCTATTTTTGATGAACAAGAAAAAATAAAAATATTATCAAGTTCTTCAATTTTTATTATGACATCTGATGTTGAAGGGGGCTGTCCATATAGTATTATTGAAGCAATGTCATGTGGAATTCCAATTGTAATTAGAAATACCTTTGCAAATGCTTCCAACTTAGTAATAAATAATTATAATGGTTTAATTTTTGATAAAAATGATAGTCCTGAAATAGTTGCTAAAGCAATAAATG